>JAHLVW010000014.1 GCA_019058275.1 Candidatus Heimdallarchaeota archaeon | reverse complement strand
TATATGAGATGATAAATAATTCAGATATCAATTATGCAATAGTCTCTATTCCAGCAGATCAAACATCTACTATTACTATTCGAGCAATCGATTATCTTGATCATTTATTTGAAGATTCAGTAAAGATTAACCATGATTCATCAACTGCAGAAATCGTAATTACTAATCCAATTCCACCACACTTATACAGCTCATCACCAATCATTAATTTCAATTGGATTATTGCGAATGTAGTAGGTCTTTCTGGATTTGAGATCTATTTGAATGAAACATTAAATGACACTCTAGGTTTAGCTATAAAAAGTTATGAGTTTAATTTAAGTACAATACCTATTGATGAATTTCCACTATTCAATATAACAATTTTAGCAATTGCTGCAGGAGTTAATTATACAGATATGAGATGGGTAACAGTTGATCAATATGAACCTATAATTAGCATCAAATTCCCAGCAAATGATTCAGTTATTACAGATAACATAATTCATCTTGAATGGGATAGCACAGAAGAAGGTACAGGAATCAAGAAATACATTGTGAAAATAAATGATATAATTATTAATACTTGGACATACTTGAAGAACTCGCAATATATTCTACTTAATCAAACGCATGGTTATATCACAATAACAGTTGATGTAGTTGATATGGCAAATAACTATGCCAACGATACAATATTCCTTCAAGTCTATCTTATTTTACCAGAATATTCTGTTAATCTAGCTAGTCCATTTTATATTGTAAATGGAACCTTTGACTTTGATATTACAGTTTCTAACGCAAGATCTGGTGTTAAACACGTCAGTGTTTATATTGATGGTGATGAAGCGTTCACTTATAGCTACTTATTAGACATACAAATGAACCCATTCATATTACCTATCTCTGTTACTGAGCTAGATTATACAACTTCTGTAGGCTTGCATAGTTTAACTATTGTTGTGATAGATTCTTATGATAGAGAAAATGCAACAAATCTTGTGTTCTATATTGACAATGAAGATCCTGGATTCTTAGGAGTTACAATTAATGATCAATCTATTACAGATAGTTCATCTGGTGTTTTAGATGTTGAAGTTGCTTTAGATGCTACTAATATAACAATAGAGATTATTGCTACAGACAACCTTAGAATAAGAAATGTTACTCTCTTAATTACAGGTGATGATTATAACCAATTGTTTGTATTAACTCCTACAAATGATAGTACAGAGCAATTAGGTGTCTACATTCTAACTTTAAACTTAACTGATCTACCATTCGGTCAATATGCTTTAGAAATAACTGTAAATGATTTTGCAGGTAATGAAATAAGCCAAACATATAATATTAATTTAATACAAACAACAGTTACTCCATGGATTTTACAAGGTAATAACCTGATTTACGTATCTGTTGGCGCAGCTCTTTTTGTTTTATTAACAATATTATTCAGTACTGTTTTGCGAAAACAAATAGCAAATATGGGCTGGAAGAACGAAATAGTGACTGTTGCTTACATTATGAATGGTCTTCCTTGTGTTTACATAATCAATGAACCTGAAAGTGTTAAAGGTGATTTGCTTTTTGGAGGAGCGATGACTGGTATAAGAGGGGTATTAGAAGAAATTACTGGCGAAAAATCAAAACTTAAAATCCAAAGCGTAGAAATCGGTCAAAAGAAAGTGTTAATCTGTCCAGGTAACTATGGAGATTCAGTATTAATGGTGAACAAAATAAAACCAATTTATAGGGATAAGATCATTGAATTTACAAAAGCATTCGAACATGATTATGAATACTTGCTAAAGCAAGATGATTTGATTATCACTCCAGAGACATTTAAAGGAGCAAACATCCTAGTTCAGATTCACTTTGGTTTGTCTGATAGCATGGAACTTATAGATGAATGTGAGGATGAATATGAAGATGTAGAATTTTCATCATATTCATTTCAAACTCAACCAACTACAGATTCATATGACTATGAACGTGCAGCAGAATATCTTGCTCCACAAGAAGAAACAGTAGAACCAACATATGAACCAACCACAGAACCTAAAGAATTTATAATTGAAGAAGAAACGATACCTCAAATTGAAGAAATAAAATCTATTGAAAAGCTAATCAATTTGTGTCCAAAAGATAAGCAACTAGTATTCGGAAGAATCATACAAAACACTCAATCTGCATTATCAGCTTTATTGGAAAGACAATTTGATATAGCAAATAATTTCAACACCTCAACATTAGAGAAGTTAGAAGTTCTATTGACAAGTGAAGAGATACCAAAACAAATGGATCAAGTTCTAAAAACAATCTTTTCAATAATGCAAGAAATATTCAAAGCCATTGATGCTGGTTTAAAAGGAAGAGAAAATGATTTCATAGCTGCAGCAGAGAAGGGTTCAGATATTTGGTTGAAGGAAATTACCGAGAAATGGTAATTTATCAACCTACTTTTCATTTTTCTTAATCTAGTTCTTTATCTTTTTCTTTAAAATAGCCTGTAATACTAGAACCCATTTTAATGTCCATCTTTTTAAAATCACTAATATAGCTCAATAAAAGAAAAATCAATAATGTAATACATACAACTAAGATAATTGATAATCCTACTATTGTTAATATTTCATCTGTAGTTAGCGTCAAATCTTTATCACCTTATCACTCTGTTTGTTGATCATTTGTTTCATAGTTTGAATGGGTTTTCTTTGCTAACTCATAAATGATTGAAAATAACCAACTAAGTGTTATTATTCCTACAGAAATATATGCAAGGATTTCAATTGCGATCATTATCTATTTCCTCCAATTTTTTTATTTTGGATTTTCTTTTTCTAACAAGCCACATAATACCCATGTAGGCTAGAATCAATGTTGCAACCGAACCAATTGCTATAGCTATTACTGCTATCCATAACCCAACTGAATACTCATTTGCCCAACACAAAGTAATAACTGAAACTGAAATTACCATTAGTAATGCAATTGGTGCAGTTTTCTTTATTACCTCACCTTCTATGCCTTGTTTGTCAATAACTGCAGTTGCGTTTTGGATTTTAGCAGGACTTAATACACTTGCAAGCCCGCCACCAATGCCATTTGATGCTCCTAAAACAACTATTGCATTATTAGATAAGCCTAGTGTAGTCCCAGTATCAAACTGATATTTTGTAAACATGGCTATCGCTGAAGTTTCACTACCACTAACAAAACCACCAACTAAACCAATAAAGGGTACAATAATAGGATAGTATTTCCCAAAAATAGTTGCACTCGCATCTGATAGAACACTAATCATGTTGTTTTCAATAGTAATTACCCAAAAACCATCAGAACCAATTTCACCGGTAGCACCAGACCAATTCATAACGGATGCAACAGAGAAGAAAATTGCTGCAGCGAAAACAGGTCTAATTGAGCGTTTTGCCCATGTAGAAAAGGTATCTTTCAACTTATTTTTGACACCTAAAAAGGGCATAGATAATAAAGTAGCAATAATCACCCAGAACCAAGCATTCCAAAAAACTCGTAAAGCGATTGGTTTAGAACCAGCTATTTGTATATTCATAGCTAATTTTGTAAATAAGAAATCAAAAATTTGAGGTACAAAATTCGTTATAGCACATAAAACTACAAGAATTATCCAAGGCATAAATGCTTTCCATAAAGGCATTGATTGCTCAATTTTAATATCCTCTTTAGTTAGATTTCCACGATCAAATATCTTTAACTTCATAATTTTTGCTAATAAAAGCATAGCACCACAAGTAAACAAACCAGCAAAAAGTCCAGTTAAGGGAACTAAACCATCCATTTCCAAAAGCTTAGCTAAACCATTGACAAGTATAGATGTTCCACCTGCAGTTATTCCTCCAACAGCAGCAAATAGTATTGAATCTTTTCTGAACATCATTTTTCTTCCACCTGCAATGAACATCATACCAAATGATATACCAGTTGTAACAACTGGCATAAACAATGAAAAAACAAACCCACTTTCTGCTAATGTTGGAAAAATAGGTGTGAAACCAAATAGTCCAGATATCACATCTTGGAATATAACTGCTGGTATAGCTAGTAAAGCAAAAGTTGTTAGTGGATCATAACCTATTGCTGGTAAAGCAACAGCTGCTAAAGAAGAATAACCCAAAGCAATCATTATAGGTGGTAACATAGTTACAGGAGTTGCACCAATACTGACTAAAAAACAACCAAGACCAATGTTGATGAACATAATTTGAAATGGTTCCTTACCCTCTCCACCCAACGTTTTGAATGCAACAGTTATACGTTGTAATGCACCTGTTTTCTGCATATACGTAATCATAAAGATGCTAGTACATACCATTAAAGCAATAGGATAGGATTTTATGAATCCTGCAATAGAAGCAAGAAAAACTACTCCTACATCAGTTTTGAAATAGACAATAGCAAAAATTACAATTACTACCCACATGGCAAAACCTGTGCTGTCTGCTTTACATTTAAAAACTAACAATAAAAGTAATGCACCAATAAATGGTAAAAG
>JAHLVW010000118.1 GCA_019058275.1 Candidatus Heimdallarchaeota archaeon | reverse complement strand
TATCTAAAGGAAACTCAAATTTTAACCTGGAGATGCTCCCATAATCTTCATCCCCTATTAAACCGCAACGGGATTTTATTCCGAAGGGAGCACCCAGGTGTATATTCTTCTAGTCTTTTGTTTGTTATTAATCTTGAGCTTTACAATCTAAAGAGAGTTTTTTTCTTTCATACATCCACATCTCTTGAACTTCTCTATAAATAAGTCTAGAGAATTAGTTGTTGAATAGGAGTTCCACTGAATCTTATATTGAAAAGATGCTTATTTTTATTTCAACTATCCTTTTCATCTTTCAATCAATTTATTAATAATACTCAGCAATTTATCCTGAAAAAATAATTATATGCTTAGTAGTTCACAGTTAGTTGCTTTTACAGCAGGAAAAGAAAATAGATGCTAGACAAAACAGATGATCAAAGCTTTCTCTGCCCTCTCATCAATGATTTATGCCCTCATTATCAATCATCTAAAAACAAACAAGATAATAAACCAGCCACTCATTGCCAGTTATATGAAACCAAAGAGAAACGTTGCCCTGTTTACGATACCTATTCAAAAGAAGGACAGAGTAAGCATCAGCTCTTTAGACATTAGATTGAGGATTATCAGAAGTAATTTTGATAATCTATTAATCCTGAGTATACTAATTACAAGATTTGCTAATTTTTTTATCGATTAATTTTCATGAAAATGAAAAAATTACAATGAAAAAGAAAGAGGGATAAAATGTTTATTCTTCATAAATAGTGAATTGTTTAGTACCCCTGTTATACTTTATTTTTTCTCCTATTCCTTATTGGATTAGATTTCTCAAAAGCTGCAGCAGATGCCAAAGAGAAATCATTGCTGCAGCAATAAAAGAAAATGGTTTCAGTGAAGTCTCGAGTATTTTCTTATTTTATAACACGGTTATAATTTCTCTTGCCCTTTCTCTAAAAGGCAATTTAGGTGATTGCTGCACAAACCTCAATCAATTTCATCCTGGATCAGAAAGGGTATCCAGGAACTGCTTTTCAAGGAATTTTTATATGCAGGAACAATTATTGTTTTTTGATGGAAAATGGGATTATCCAATAGTGATTATATTGCTATTTCTGCATTGATTTTTACTTTTATTTATTTTTGGTATCGTACCAAAACCAAAGGTGTAAAATGGAAATTTATGGTTTAAACCATATCAATAATAGTTTAGCAACTAGTGGTGCTAATTATACAATTACAATTGAAAGATTTGTTCGAAATGTTGGAGACACACGCGAATATCTAATGGATGAACCTGAAATAATTGTCTTTGATATTGATGTGAAAAAATTGACTGGTACAAAAAACCTAAAAGAAAGACATCCTATTACTCCAGGATCTCCTGATTATAGGCATGTTTCTTTTGTATGTACTAGGAAAGCAGAGAGTTGGCATAAGGGTGAAGTTACTTTTAATGCCTATTATCATGACAAAAAAGGGAAAGTGGTTTATCTCAAAAAAGATTCTTTTCTAATTCAAAATATTGATGTTATATGAATAAGGATTGTTATCATATAACTGTTACAAAAGTAAAACCTCATTAAAGAGGATTGAAAAGTAGTTTATTTAATGGTCATCAGCAGCTTATTTCTTCACAGCATTTTTTAGTGATGAAAGAGGGAGGTACTTAGGAGGGATGAACATGGTCACTCATAGGATAAAATATAAGATCGGTGAAAAAGAATTCGAAATTGAAGGAGATCAAGAATTCGTAGAAAAATGGTTTGAACAACTAAAGAAAGACCTTATGAAACTCAAACCTGTCTACTAGTTTTTTTTGATGTGAGTACGTTATGGTCTCTGGTGAGCATTTTTCCCTCATCAGAGATTCTAACTATTTGAGAAATTCTTTGTCACTGTTTAGGATTTAGCTTTACTTAAAGATAAATTTCTCAGATATGAATTAGGGATTATGCTTTGAACCATCTCTTTAACCTCAGTAAAACAGAATTTGCTGCTTACTTGGATTGTCCGATCAAATTCTACTTGATGAAGTAACAAAATCTATACACAGAAGAAGGACCTTGGGGGAGAAAAAGATACAGTAGTTACAAACCGCAACTTTGGGATGGCACAGAAAAGCGTCACCAGTTAACTGAATTCCTACAAGACCATGGAAAGGATCTCATGCTTGGAAAAGCACCTCCAGCTATTGTCCTTTCTAAACCTTTTCTTCGCTTATTCTGGGAGCAAGAACGCCATCGCTTCGAAATCGATCCTGAAAACTGGCTTCCGTTAGCTTACGAACTGTATCTTAGGACTAAAACTATGCGTGGAAAAATTGATAGAGTATCAACAGTTGTCACTTTTTATAGACAATTAGGACATTGGGGTTTGTTTTAAGAGAACGCTTGAAAAGGAACGAAGGATTAGAAGGAATACTTTCAGGAATCACTGAAGAAAAAGTATTGATAACTAGTGATTCCATTTATTTTCAAAGAGAAAAGCATGAATAATAAAACCAAAAGAATTTTTCATGCTACCAACAGCCTCATCCCCTATAAGGAGATGGGAACCCTCCGCTCAACTGTTCCTAGCGGAGGACCAGAGATGACCCACACCAACAGGCTCGTTGCGGTGACTGGCTAGGGATAAACAATTTCAATCACCATTGGAATATCTGTCCAGAAAAAAAGGAACGGTTGATCCTATTGATAAGCATTCTTGCCGGATTGTTGAGTACAAGTCCTCTCCTATTTTGTTGCCTTTAGTCTTTCTTTGAAAACTTTTCTGATCTCTTCTTCGCTTAGTGGTGGTCCAGTACCTAAATATTCCTTATTTACAATGATTGCTCCCTGGGTCCCATACTTTAAAATGTTCTCTCGTTTGTTAGTATCAAAATCAGTTACTACAACACTGTCTCCGAATTCCCGTGCTACTTTTTTAACTCTTTGTGTATTTTGCCAATCAAATGGGCATTGATCAGTATGGAAAATGTCAATTACTAGCTTTCCTTTGACTGGTTTTTGTTTATATAGCAATTTTAACCATTGAGGGTTTTCAACCTCATCTAATTTTTTCATAAAGATATTAATTGGACTGCGATTTGTCACATTTTCAAAACCATTCTTCTCAAAGAAAGCTTTAGGCATGAAATCTTCCCACTCAGTTGCAATTACAGTTATTGCTTTTTTTCCCATTTTTTTAGTAGCTTCTATACTTGCTCGAAGAAGTTTTTCACCTATCCTTTTTTTCCTTTCAGTGACTTTAACATTCATACAAGGAATAATCATAATATCTTTTCCAGTAATGTTCATAGGAGCGTCTTCTATCAGGTAATATTCTATGAAGACTACCGACTCGTTCTCTTTATAGGCAATCTTTGCTCGTCCGCCTTTTTTTAATTTCTCAAGCAAGAACTTTTTCTTTCTCTTTTCTCCTTGTAAATAAAAATCATTTTTAACTTCTCCTAGGGAACAAAAGGTAGCAATATCATCTACGTTTTTTTCAGTCAAATCACGTATTTCAATCATATTTTTTTCACACATAGAAATCTTCTTTTGCAAATTTAATAGTTTTATGTTTTTTTGAGAGCAGGTATTTTCATGAAACAAAAGCTGTGTGACTGGGTTGAATTGTAAAGTGAACTAGCTGTTAAGCAATTGTACTAAATCATAATAAACTAATCAATTTACCTTAGATTAATTCAATCATGAACCACAATCACCACAATATCGTTTATTGTAAGGATTTTTACTATTCTAATAACAAAAACATACATACTGATTTGTTAATAAGTTTACAAGTAAATGCTATCAAAAAAACACTGAACGGTGAGTACACTAACAAGTGAATAAAGAGAGTGTTATTTCTCATTTATTACTATTGTAAAAACTCACCATAATCTTGAATCCATTCTTGTTCGCTTCTTGTTTTCCAAAGATCGACAGCTTCACGCCAATTCTGACCAAAATCTTTCAAATCACATTTGTTTACTTTACAGTAGTGTTTAATTAAATCCTCAGGACTGATGTCTAATTTTTTAAGTTGTTCTTTACCATAATCTGTGAAAAACCAGAAATCAGTGCGTTTAATCTTATGGCATTTATTGCACAAATGATGAATCTCTTGCAGTTTCATGAGTGATTTGTCATCATCGTATTCCCAAAATTCATGCACAAATAAGTGCATGCTCTTCTTCCCGCATATCCAACACTTTTTACCTTCTCTTTCTAATAGTTCATCTTTAATTTCGGTCCATACATCTAAACATCTGTTTTTAGTATAAATTTGGAAAAGAGATTTGGAACGAACAGTAGTAGGTATGAGTTCTACTGTTAATTTTTTCGAGTTTTTTCTATGGACTAGTTTTGGGATCTGCATTTTTAATCCTATTCCTGGACTTTTTTCCTATTTCTTTCCTGGACGTTTCTTTTTTTCCTGAACGTGTTCTAAGCTTATACTCAACCTGATTCTTAGTTCCTCACTAATAAATCAGGTTTGAGCAAAGCTTCGAATTTCATTGAGAAATTCGTCCATTCTAACAGGCTTGGATTTAAATCGAATTCCACTATTTACCATTTTATTACGGTTGACACGTGGGTCACCAGTAATCATCAGAATATTGCTTGAGGGATCTCTTTTAAGAATCTCTCTAGTAACTTCTAACCCATTTACCTTTGGCATACGAAAATCTACAATAATTATATCCGGCTTATTTTCTAGTTTATCATAGATTCTTATTGCTTGCTCCCCATCAGTTGCCTCTACAGTCTCATATCCCTTACTTATGAGTATCTTTCTGAAGAGATTTCTAATTTGTGGATCATCCTCGGCAATCATTATTTTACACATCTTTTTAATCAACTCCTATAATTGCTGATGGGATTTACTTTGCTTTATTCTCCGGTCTATAAGCGCTGATGTGCACTCAAGTTAATATTAACCAAAAGTATTTTTTTATATTGCGGGAATATCCTCATCATATGTTAAAAATCAAAAAAATCGATTCTTAGCGTTCTAAATTGGATTTTTTCTCCTCTCACAGAAATCGCTTTTCCACTGGAAACTGCCCCCTCAGAAATCCACATTTTAATCAACTGATCGTTTAACCAAATAATTCATAAAACGACAAAAATTCAAGAATAAATGTCAAAAACACGTCAAAATACTGCTTTTTGCACAAAAAAGAGCTTTATGCTTTCCATTTTTGTTCGTCAAAATCAAATAAATCATGAAATGGTATGAATTTAGATTGTTGCAATCCAATAGTGTAAAATGTCGATTTAATTCCGACTTGATCAAGTGTTGTTGCCATAATGTCTTTAATATAGTGATGATAAGAAACACCTGGCATGGTAAGAATAATGCGATCATAAAGAGTGATTTGGCCCAAAAAGGAGAAAATTCGTAGTTTTTCTATAGTCTCCTTTATGAATTTTTCAGGATAATCATCAATATCTTGAATTTCAGTGACTAAAATATCACTACCTCTTCTTGTTAATGAACGAATGAAAAAGCAATATGCCAAAAATCCTCTCTTTCTTGCTCGAATTTCTATTTGGTTAAGAAAATCAGTTTGCTTAGCAACATCAGCACTACTAATATCATTTAATTGATATAGCTTTGGTAATTCATTGACCCAAACACCAACACGAGATCTTAACATATATTTCATTCGTAAAATAGCTAAAAAGAACAATAAATTATAATCAATAGGTACATCATCTTCAATTACCATTGAAAATTCTTTCTTACTATGAGTAAATAGGTAGTTACGTAAATATGGTTCATATTTTCCATCGATTAACTGTTGAAATGTTTTTTTGTCTGGTTTTAAAGGATAGCTTGTTATGGTAGCAAAATGTTTCTTTTCTCTAGTAATTTGCAATGTATAATCTTCTATTAGCTTTTTATTTTTGAAATCAGTTAATCTAGCATCTAAACCATTAGCTACAATATGAGGACATATTAATGTGGGTGTATAGATGATTTGCTCATCAGAATATTTTCCATGAAATAATGTTTTAATGTAAGGGATTTCTGTGATAATTTGATTTATTTTATCGAATGATTTTGAATCTTTTATTTTTATTTTTAAGAAATAATTATGCAAATTAATTTTCTCTAGGTTAATTTCAGGTCTCCAAAACGTAGCATAATTCTCTGAAAGAAACTGTATTTGATTACGAACTGTATTCTCATGAAGATTCATTTTATCAGCAATATTAGGAGCAGTACCAATAACATAACCAAATTCCAATAGATTATCAACTGTATCAATTAACCTGTTTGATAAATAAATCGGAGAGATTACATCCTCCTCTCTAACTGCATTCTCAAAAATCCAACTACTAAAACCTTTTACAAGCTCAGCTTCTGGTTGCTTTTCAAATGGTTTATCAAATACACCCTTGATTGCATTAATTACTTCACTAAAAGATATCTTTTTAGCAATTAATAAATGCAATAAGTTAACCCAATAATGAGCGTTCCTACCACTGATTTCAGTTGAATGAATCCTAGCTGTAATTGAAGCAATTAGAGGACTATCTAATGAGCTGCTTTCAAAAACCTCAGCTAATAACAAAATTGTTATAATGTTAACAATTGCTTCCTCTGTTTCTCGTAATTCATATAGGAATTCAGGATTTAGATAATACAAAATACTTTCTTTAACTATAATAAAATAGAGGATATAACCTTTTATCATCTTTGGCAATTCAAAAATCCAATCAGCAATAATGATTTCATTTTTATTTCGATTAACACCATACGATACGCTAAATGCTGGATCAACTGAACCTAAACTAATGGTTGTTTTTATGGGTTTTATTTCTTCTTTAAAATGAGCAAAAATTATCTTTGTTATTTTATGAAATGTACTATTGAAGGAATCAACTAAGTTTCTTGTATCAACTGAATTAAGACGTATAATTTTACGCATATCAGTCATTAATTCTCTCTTCAATGATGCAAGCATAGCTTATGGAAACTAGTTGATGCATATAATTTTTGAGGTTGTGGTGATATTCTCCAGATAATATGAAAGAATAACTTCATTTTTAATGTAGATTTCTGAGGGATAAAATTAAGCAGAGGATTAAACTCTATAAGAAAGTAGAAAATTGCATTTAGAACGCTGAGAATGCTCTTTTTGAGTTTCTAATTACTTACAAATTTTTGTCGTAATAGAAAAAAGGCACTTTCAATATTGATAATTATGAGGGGACAGCAGCATTCCTCTATAACCCCATCGAAAAATAAGGAAATGATTGAAAAATGTGTAGAATTATGATTGTTGAAGACAATCAACACATTAGAAAGCTCTACAAGGAGATACTGATAAGTAAAGGGTATGATATAATTGATGCAGAAGATGGTGAGAAAGCTATTCATTTATATGATAGCTTAGATGAAAAACCAGAAATTATAATTGTAGATTATAAAATGCCAAAATTAAATGGGTTAATTCTTACACAAAAACTTCTTACAAGAAATCCATCATCAAAAATTCTAATGATATCTGGTGATCCTAGTGTAAATAAAGAAGATGCAATGAAATGGCGGATCAGATTTCGTGCTAAACCAGTGAAAATAGATGATATTCTATCTGAAATCAATCGTTTTATTGAACCACATAATCCTGAATTTGTTGGTTTGAATTTTGATTCTATCTCATACCGAGTTGAAGATATTTTTTCTATGATATCGGATAGGAACGGATTCATTATTTGGGAAGATGATATAGGCTATATCTTGAAGATGTAATTTGAGTGAGAGAAAATTGTTTTTCTCACTCAAATTCTATCTCCTCTAACTACTAGAGGTTTAAATTCATTATAAAACTAAATAGGTAAATGACTATCGACAAAAATAAAAACATTTGTTTTTATATAGATTTTTCGCGAAAGAATTAAAAACTCATATAAGTTATTTATTTAAGCTAAGGGCATTTTGCTCTTATATGCTGCATATATTTAATAAATATTGTACGAGTTGAAAAATGAAAATGAAAAAGGTTAATCCAAAAGTAGTAGCCGCAGTTACAATACTTCTCACCCTCCTCATTGGAGGAATTGCCGTTGAAAAAGTCATTGGCGAACCAACAAGCGTTCAAGGAGCTATGGATGACGATACTGGAATCTTCTGAGTAAATTACATAGAAGTAATTTCACTATGGGAGATTAAACTTTAGTCTGGAGGGTATAAACGATAGCAAAGCGTTTATACCTACTTTATTTCTTTTTCTTGATTATAAATACAAATTCTACCTCAATTGTGATATCATTGAATAAGTTTGTAACTATTTGTTTATAGAGCTTGGATAAAAATAGAATATTGAAGGGAAATTCCTTCTCTAATTATTTGAATAGTTTACTTCACTATCCATCATGTATTCCATCACTTAAGATTTCAAAAATGGTCTCAACTTCTGGAAGATTTGGTGAGTCGACAATTCGAGCAACACGTTTTGTTTGTTTAGATTTGCGAAGATAAACCCTAGTTGTACACGAATGAGCAACAATGTGACCGCCTATTGGTGCGGTTGGATCTCCGAAAAAGAAGTCAGGACGAGCCATAACTTGGTTTGTTACTACTATTGCTACATGATGCATTTCACCTAATTTCAACAAGAAGTGAATATGTTGGTTCAAATGCTGTTGACGAGAAGCTAAAGTTCCTCTACCGATATATTCTGCCCTAAAGTGTGAAGTGAGTGAATCGACCACAACCAGTCTAATATTTTTTTCTCGAGCAATTACACTAACATCTCGAGCCAAATTTACTTGATGATCAGAAGTATATGCCCTACCAACAGTGATATTTTGAAGTGTTTGCTGTGGATCAAGCCCAAATCGTTCTGCCATTTCCACGATTCTTTCTGGTCTGAATGTTCCTTCGGTATCAATATACGCTGCTTTTGCTTCTAATCCACCTTGTTCTCTTGGAAGCTGAACAGTAACACATAATTGATGCGCAATTTGTGTTTTACCTGTACGATACTCACCAAAGAGCTCAGTAATGTTACCAGTTTCAATTCCACCGCCAAAAAGCTCATCAAGATTATCAGAACCAGTGGTTAGCCTCTCGAGACCAAGTCGTTCAGTATAGAGAGTATCTGCTGTACTAAATGTCAACCCAACTTGTTCTTGACACATTTTAATGAGCTTAGCAGCTGTTTTTTCACCCAAATCAGCATTATCAACTAATTCTTTTATACTAGAAAGAGCAATCGATCTAATTGATACTAACCCCGCTTCCTTTAGCTTGTGTGCAGTAGCAGGTCCAACTCCCGGAAGATCTTGAACAGGAATTTCTTTTCCATCGTCTCTAGAAATAGCATCGAAATAGCCCCCCTCGAATGTTGTCAATGTAGGAGTTTTTTTTGCTTTTTCTTCCTCTTCATCTTTTTTCTTCTTTGTAGTTTTCGTACCTTTCTTTGGTTTCTCTTCTTCATCATCAGCTTTTGCTTTGGGAGTCTTCTTTGTTTTATCGTCTTCTTCTAAAACACTTTGATAAGCGTCTTCTACCAATTCATCTAGGGGAGTTTGTTTCTCTTCCTTTTTCTTAGTGGATATCTTTTTCTTAGGAGCATCCTTTTCCTCTTTCTTTTTCGACATTCTTTTTTCTCCTGAAATAACTCAAAGACCTAAATCAATATGATTCTTTCGCTTCTTAGGAGATAGAAAGAGTCATCATTTAATATAAATCCTTTACTTTGCTTGTGTTTGAGTTTCGCTTTAGGTTTCTGAAATATTTCTAAGTTAAGCTAAATGCACTTAGTATTAAAAGCGCTTCTGTGAGGGTTGACCGAAAGTATTTCCTGTGAAGAAAGGAGTTTTCCTTTGAAATAAGAGGAAAAATCATTTAGAGAAAGAAGTTTAAAATAGTACTGAAAAAAGAATTTATGATATGAAAATGAAATAAGGTGAGAAATTTGGCTGGAATCGATTCAGATGCTAGGCTAGTAATTGCTGAAGGAATTACAAACGAATTTACTGATCTAGTTCAAAATAAACGAATACCGCTTACACTTAATCGTCAAAAAATACTCTCGAGACTATCTGAGATAAAAAGTAATCTAATGGCGTTAAAGTGGAGCTATAAGCCTCTTGAGCAAATTCTACATTCAAAAGAATTGAGAGATATTGAGATTTTTGCTAAGGATATATTCGATTCATTTCCTGAAACCTGGGAAGAAATACTTTCATCAAGAGGAATGGAAGGAAAATTATCAGTAGCCAATTTGCTATTCATAAGGAACTTCTTCTACACAATGAGAGAAAGATTAACGAAAGGACTATCTGATGATTATGCTGATACAATTGACATTCTATGTGGAGAGATATTATCTGTAGATCAAATAGATACCAAAAATTGGAGATACTTAGTTGCAGATGGAGTAGCTAGATATAATGTAGCAACAAATATTGTAGGTTTAAAGAAAGGTGACATTTTACCTATTGCTAAATTACCTCCTCAAATAATTCATGGGGTCTTATCCGAAGGGATGTTCATTGACTCAAAAGAATTCACTAAAGATGATGTTGGTAAAAGACCGGAATTGTCTGACAAAGAACTAGGACAAACAAGAGGATTACTCGAGAGACAATATGTCAGTAAGAAATAACAAATCTATAGAAAATAAAAATTGAAGTTTTTATTTAATCTTTCAGTTTCTCAAGAAATTCGGTAATCAATTTTGCTTTGATAGTTCCTTTTATTCTATCACCATTTTCACAAACAGCACCACGAATACCAACAATATCTGGTTTCAAATCTTTTAGAATAGGGATATGCTTTAAACCAATCGACCCACCTAAAGCAACACCTAGTTTCTTCTTTCTAGCAGAAGATATGAATTTTTTCAAATCACTAAATTCTAGAAGGTCAAAAAGCGATTTACCATTCATTTTATTGTAAGTATCAATCATAACATAATCACTAGAAGATTCAAGAGCAACTTTAGGAATGGATAGTGGATCAATAGAACCAATACTCTTACCTTCAGCATAACCAGCAGCAACAACAGCAATTGGAAGGGTAAGTTTATCTCGAGTTCTAGTAACAGCACACATGATTTCTACTGCTTCATTTGTATTCTTGACACCGAATAAACCCACTTTGACAAAAGAAGCTCCAGCATTAGCTGCACCAAGAGCAGCAAGAGCAACGGTACCAGGTTTGAAAGGAACATCACCAATTGTGGCGCTAATAGGTATGTGACTAGGAACATTAGTACGGATTTCTTTGATTACCCAAGGGAAATTAGCACCTAAGGAACCTTCAGCAGGGTTCTTGACATCGATGATGTCTGCGTTTCCTCTAACACATTCCAAAGCTTCTGATAGTGTTTGAGGGGAAACAAGTAAATGCAAGATTCCTAAACCGTCCTAACGATGTTAATCTTTAGTAATAATGCTAAATAAAAAATTCTTCGCTAAGGTCAATAAAAACTATCTAGGTAATAAAAGAAAAATAAAGTGAGAACTTAAACAATTCTCTATTATTTATACCAACTACCGCCATTCATAAACAAGAAGGCGTTCATAGTTGCTGTTGTTGCTTGACCTGTAGAAACGGTAAGTTGCTTTTGTCCACCTGTGATATCTCCTGCAGCGTAAATACCTTCAATGTTGGTTTGCATCTTCTTGTCAACAATAATGTAGCCATTTTCATCGAGTTCAATACCAATTTCAGTTGCAAGTTTATTATTAGGATCATAGCCTATAGAAATGAAAACACCACTGACTGGAACCTCTGTTACTTCATCTGTTTTTACATTTGCTAATTTAAGGCCTGTGACCTTTTTCCCATCACCAAGAATTTCCTTAATAATAGAGTTCCAATAGAATTGGATGCCTGCTTTTTCAATCTGTTTGATATAAGCTTGTTCAGCTCGCAATTTATCTCTGCGGTGAATCATATGAAGCTCAGGTGTTAGTTTAGCAAGATGCAAAGCTTCAATTGCTGCAGAATTACCACCGCCAACAACTACAACCTTTCGATTTCTGAAAAAGCTCCCATCGCAAGTTGCACACCAAGAAATACCTCTTCCAGTATATTTCTCTTCACCTGGTACACCTAATTTTCTATGACTACTACCTGTCGTAAAAACAATTGTTTTGGTTTTGAATTGCTCTTCAGTATTCAAAGTAATTATTTTCTCATCTGGATCAAGTGCTGTAATACTAATTAATTCTTTTATTTCCGCACCAAAGAAGGTACTTTGCTGTTTGTATCTTGCAGTAAGATCAGTTCCTTTTATTGGTTCCATTCCAGGATAATTTTCAATTAATGGCGAAATTGCCATTGCTCCCCCAACTAATTGCTTTTCCAAAATTAGTGTTTTTAACCCATAACGCCCTCCATACAACCCAACTGTTAGACCTGCTGGTCCCCCACCTATAGTAATTATATCGTACTCTTGCATTTTTATCTAATAATTGAATTATGTAATTAGTTTAAAACAATTTGCTCTCATTTCTAAGAAGAAAGATTCGAATCATTTTAGAAAAAAGTGAAATAATTGCACTTTGCAAATAATTTCTATAGGAAGTACGGTTTATCTCTTCGTTTTGCTTTTAGGGTCTCTTCCAGTTGATTTGCTAACTCCGTTGCTGATATATCTGAGAGTGATAATAGTATTTCTCTCTCGAGATTATGTAAAGCTATCATTGCGTTTTTCTCTAAATCACTTAGAATATCTGAAAACATTTTTGCTAATTGCATTTGATTGTATTCTTCACAGATGCTTATGTAAAAACTTGGTAAATCAAGGAAATTAAGGAATGCTTTCGTGCTACTCTTGAATCTTCGGGCAATTGTTAATAACAAAAGTTTGTGCCCTATTGTGAATTCCTCTAGTTTTTGATTTGTTATACAGAAATCTGTCAGAGATTTATTTACAGCTCGTAAATGTTCTGGGATTATTGTAATGGAATGATTTTTCTGAGCAAGTGTATCAGCTTTATCTACTAATTCTAATGATAAATGCATGTTGCCTCGAGATATCATAGCTATAAACCAAATAGTTTCTTCAACAATTTTCTTCTTGATATTCTTCTTAATGTATTCATTAACTAGATTGAAAGTTTGCTGAGCTGAATAAGGCTCGAAAGGAATAACATCGGTTACGATCTTTCTAAAGACACTTCTGTCTAATTCCGCAAGAAATTCAATATCCTGAGCAACTAAGATTTGGGAGAACAGATTAGGTTCGTCCTTTGATTTTCCTTCTGAAAATCTCTGAAAACCATAGATGAGAGAATTAACTTCAACTGGTTCCTTTTCTACTAATGAATCAATATTATCGAAAATTATTATCAAGTGTACTTTTCGTGCGTAAAGAATGTCAGCCAAAATGTATTGTAGCTCTGCTGTTTGACATTCATCTGCATTAGCATAAAAGAAAGGATCTATTTTCTGAATTATTTCTAAAACAACAGTTTTTGAAGTGTTGTGCTTAGCACAATCAATGCTTATGCAGTTCAGTTGAACATCTGTTTCACGATTAACAATACGTCTGTTCTGAATCCTAGCTTGAAAATTATCTAAAACAAATGATTTACCAGACCCAGAAGGACCAATTAGAATTACTCGAGCAATAGCTTCACCAGGATTAGTGAGAACTCGTCGAAACGAAGTCAATAATTCATCAAACTCAAAATCACGATATTGAAACTCTTCACTAGGAGAAGGAGGTTTGCGAGAGCTTATTTTCGGTATCATTTTTGACCCTCTAATGGATAATTCTAATCCTTGAGGAAGTGATTATATTCGATACGCAACTGAAACTAATCATCCAAAAAGTAGTTTAGAGGGAGCTATAAAAATACCTCTAAAATGAGTAATAGGATTTAAATTATTAATTTGGAAACCTTTATTCAATAAATGATACCTCATAAAATCAGAGCTTGATTTGATAATCAATAGATCGATATGGTGAGAAACAATGAGTGATGAAAGTAAAAAGAAAGATGAAACAGTACAAAAAGTAGAACAATGCACAACATTTTCGTTTACACCAGACAGCACAGTTATAGCTACTGGTTATGATTCAGGAACAATCAGACTTTGGAATATTAATTCAGATAAAGAGATGTTAGTGTTAAAGGGACATAAAGACAAAATTACTTCCATTGTTTTCTCAAATGATGGAAAAATATTCGCTTCAGGATCTTCAGATAGAAGAATAATCATCTGGGATGCTTTTCAAGGACATATTCTCAAAATAATTAAGGGGTACTGGGGATCAGTAAATAGTTTAGCTTTCAAAAAAGATGATAAAATATTGGCTTCAGCAACAGCTGATAATCGTATTCGATTATGGGATTTAAAGAGAAAATGGAAGAAGACCCAAGAACTAAAGCAACACTCAGATACTATTACTAAAATAGAATTTTCACCAAGTGCAAATATCTTAGCATCATCATCACTAGATCATATGGTAATGCTTTGGAAGGTTGCCAACGGAAAAAAGATCGGTGAGCTAAAAGGTCATTTTAGTTCAGTAACAGATTTAGTTTACAGCCCAGATGGAAAAGCATTGGTAACTGGGTCGAGTGATGGTTCAATTAAACTTTGGGACATTGAGAAGCTAAAAGAAATCAGAAGAATCGCTGCTGTAAATACTGTATTTACTTCAATTGCTTTTCACCCAACAAAGAAAGTGATTGCAAGTGGCTCATCTGACAATATAGTAAGACTCTGGGATATTAAGAATGCTAATGAAATTAAAGCAATCGAGAAACATAAGAAAACAATCACAAAAGTGGCATTTAGTCCAGATGGGTCATTGCTCGTCTCATTGGCTGCTGACGGTAAGGTAAAAGTTTGGAATGTTGATGATATTCTGGCAGAAGCTGATACTAGTTTTTTGGCTCGAGCAAAGAAAGCATTAGACATTGATAATGTCAAACGTATTGTTTCTAATCTGTGGGACAAATCAATAGGAAGAATAGTTGAACTACAAGAAGAAAAAGTACAAGTTACTGACAGTGAAGAACTTAGAATGAAAATAGCTCAAGAATTACCTGAGCTTATCTCCTTGATGAACGAAAATGAGGAATTAAAGCTAGCTGATGTCCAAAGTAGGTATAATTGTAGCAAAACGACAGTTGAAGATGTAATTATTGTACTTCTTGAAGAAAACAAAATCATTGGTACATTCAATACTTTTACTGGTATCTTCACAGTTCAACATGAGAAAGGTGATTTCTCTCGAGAAGAAAGCTTACCTGAAACTAGCGTGGATTATGCTCGAACTTGCTTCTTCTGTGGTGAACCAATAAATGAATCAATGACTACTTGCCCAGCTTGTAATGAAGAACTAGCAAGATGCCCGGTCTGTAAATTAACAATAGATTTCGACGATGAATTAGGAGTTTGTATTTACTGCGGAATTAAGGGACATCTAAGTCATATGAAAGAAGCAGTAAAAGTTACAGGCGCATGTCCAGTATGTAGAAAAAACCTAGATTGGGATGCAGAAATAACTGAATTTAAAAGAACACCAAGAAAAAGTGTTTGAGGATTTTACATCCTCTAATTAATTTTTTTATTCACATCTTTTTTAATTGCCAATTCTTAATCTTTTCACTAACGTCTCTGACAGTTGCCTTTAGGATTTTATCGCCTTGTATAATGCTGTTAACAACTTCTATGCCTTTAATTGTTTGACCGAAAACAGTGTGATTGCGATTAAGATGTTTTGTATTCTGTTCATCTGTGACGACAAAGAATTGTGAACCGCCAGTATTTCTGCCTGCATGAGCCATGCTTAAAGCTCCGAGCTTGTGCTCTTGCTTTGGGGCATCTACTTCACAAGGAATTCTATAACCCGGACCACCAGAACCAGTGCCTGTAGGATCTCCACCTTGGATCACAAATTTAGGAATCACTCTGTGGAATTTTATGCCATCGTAAAATCTCTTTTCAATTAAACTAACAAAGCTCTTGACAGTGTTAGGTGTTTCTTCATCGAATAATTCTATCTCAATTATTCCTTTTTCTGTTTCAAGTGTTGCAAAAGTCATATTTTCCACTCAAAGTTTCGTTATAATTTCAAAAGCGAATGCCTTATGAAAAAAAGCTTTTGGTTTAACTGTTAATGTTTGAATACAAAGCAAGAATTTTTGTAGAAAAAGTTCAAGATATAATTCAGCTTCCAAACAAAAATTCCCAAATAGCTATCCTTTTAATACAAAGCTGTCAATTCTAATTCATATATTATTTTGAGGTTGAAAAAATTATGAAAAAAGCACTTAGAGTAATTTTACCTGTTCTAATGATAGGTATTGTTTTCTCTAGTCAAACTGTCAACGGTGACTATTTAGTTACTGTAGGTTCTATCTTTAACTACGATGTTATTGATTCAAATATGTCTGTAACATTCGGTGTAAACACTGCATCTGGAACTGGATTTGAAATTGCAAATACCACTTTTGCTGCAGGAACAACAGTAGAGCTCAATGTTACAGCTCTTGATTCCCTTGGTGTGGATTATAATCTTACTGCAGGAGCCTTTACTGAAGAGAAATCATCAAGTGTTTGGGATTCTTTGGGTATGGCTCTTCTCACAATATTTCCATTGTTTGTATCTTTGGGAATAGCTACAACTGAGTGGGATCAAAATGCAACTGAAGATACCCATGCAGGACTATTACTGGTTCCATTTTTAGATGTTGATAACTCATCTTGGGAACCATGGAGCATCTGGGCTGATATGGCTGATTCTATTCATGCAAATGGTACAACAGCTATGGAAAACATTACAACATCTTTAGTTTGGGATGCAACGTATGATAACACATCAACAGATTTCATCTTTGAAACTCACTTAAGTGGAGAAATAGCTGATTTAGTAAATAACTCAGGTTCTCTAACACAAGTTAATCTTACAATTGAACATAGATACCAATTTGCCTATACAATAGCTACAGGTGTAATGCTTGGAATGCGTATGGTCGGTGAAGTTACTGGATTTGTAAATGGAACGATTTTTGAAATGAATTACAATTATCTAACAGAAAAGGCAGGTTATGATATGCCTATTTTTGAATTGTATTCTCTTCCAACATGGCCATTCCCAGGATTCGAGTATCTAATTGCTATCGGTGCACTGGCATCACTTGCAATTCCGATTGTTCTTGTGAAAAAACGTAGGAAATAAAGAATAAATCCTAAACTTGAAGTTCAGACTTGTTCTGGATTTCTTAATTCTTCTTTTTTAATTTTCATTAAGAATTTTGAGAAAAAATCAAGAATTTAAATTTAGTTATTAAAGTATTTGAAATTAATAAAAACAGAAAAAAATTACGAGCTCAAGTATAAAGAGATTGTTAGTCGCAGCATTAACTGCGATCTTAACATCATCTTATTCATTTTCGTTTTCTGATTATGGTAATACTTGATGCTACTAAGCCTATGAAAACAATGCTATATAGAAAACCTATGCTTGGTAATGAGGGTGTAGTTGGTGTACTTGATGTTGGAGGAACGCATACATTATCGAACTCATCTACCCAACCACTTTCTGTGGCCTGATCTTTAACATTTAGGTTGTATGCTGTAGTTGCTACTCCTTGAACAACATAGCCAGTGCCTATTGGTTGTTCTCTGTAAATGGCTCCAGTTACATCCCATACAATCGTGTTACCGATAACTTCGCCAACTTCAAGCTCTGGATCTGAACTTTGCCATGTTTCGGTATTAGAATTCCAATAAAAAGCACCTAAAGTTTTTCCTTGACCGTCACCAGTGTAGTAATAACGTGTACAAAATAAAGACGAGGTATTTGTCCATGTGCTACCAGATAATTTTCGTCCTAAATGTGCTTGGTACTCATAATCATCAGTAGTAAGTTCTGAAGTATTGGTGTTAGTAGTTAAACTTGTATCAACGTAAAAGTTATAGTCAAACCAGTTGAAAGAAGCACTTTCATTAATGGTAATCTCTTCTGCCAAAGTAATCTTTAGAATTATTTCATCGTCTTCTGGAACTGAATGGTAAGAAACAGAAACATCAACTCGAGTAATATCACTAGAT
The DNA here is from genome assembly GCA_019058275.1 of Candidatus Heimdallarchaeota archaeon. Lineage (GTDB taxonomy): Archaea > Asgardarchaeota > Heimdallarchaeia > JABLTI01 > JABLTI01 > JABLTI01. Next base: position 35,228 of record JAHLVW010000118.1, on the reverse strand, counting down.
CCGATACCACCAGCATCACCAGCTGGATCAGTTTCATAACCAGCTAAAGTTAGGTTAATATTAAGCAATGAAAAGGCAAATAATGTTAACAGAAATGCCATTGGGATAATCTTAAATCGCTTCATACTATATTCTTTGAGATTATCTTAAAAAACATAACTTTCTCTGCAAATTGGTGACAAAAAAGGCAATCTTATGGAAGAAAAGGATAAATAAATTAATTCTAGTTTTCTATTATTCTTCATCATAATGTTTGATGTTTTCACCAATGCTATATAGGAAGATATAACATGATTTAGGTCCGAGTCGCTTGAATCTCTTACTCAATTCCTTTCTTGCTTGTTCATAATTATTAGCTTTATCTAGTGTTGGCAAGTATTTACTAAATGAACCATATTCTTCTTGAATTTTGACGAATTCTTGAGCATTAAAGATTGTAGCTTCAATTTTCTTTGAATTTCGAATAATCCCTGCATCTTCAACTAAACGAATAAAATCATCCTCAATGAATTTAGCAACTTCGGTAATTGAAAAATTATTAAAGGCTTTCTGGAAATTTGGCCACTTTTTCTGTATCAATTCCCAACTTAATCCCCCTTGGAAAATAACTCGAGTAAGGTTTTCAAAAATTGCTTCATCATTTGGTGGTGGAGAATCTCGATAAAACCAACTAGTCATAGCATTATGTCCCATTTTTGTTCCCACTAATAACATTGATAAAGAATTATTTAATTCTTATTGCTTAACTAATAATGTTCAAGGAATTATTGGGTGAAGAAAGTGTCAGGTGAACAACAGCAAGCAAGCGACTATAGAGTAAAATATACTCGAGAGGAATTTCTAAAATTAGTAAAAATAGCTGATCCTCAAATAATCTATCGTGTTGAAAGAATTCATTTCTTATCTTATGATGGTTTTGTAATGTATACCTTTGAATGTGGTGATGAGGATTTTATTGGTAAGACAATTATCCAATGTGTGGAATTTACTAATACTCCTTGGAAGGAATGGCCTGGAAGAATCTATTAATTGTGTATTTGGTGCTGCGGTGGAGATTTGAAAAATCATCTGGTTCCAACAATGCAAGAAGTAAATAACATTCTGAAATGATAATTGGGAATAACACTTTATTAGGTCTTAAATAGTAGTTACTCTAATAATTAAGAAGAGCATAGTTTATTATCATTATTAGGAATGTATCATTATGAGTAGTAGTATCAACAGGTTAACAAGAGAATTGCGCGATTTAAATCCCGAAACAAGATCAAAAGCAGCAATGAATCTTGGTGAAATGGGTGCAGCGGAAGCATTACCCAGTTTAGTAAGTGCATTCAAAAAAGATCAAGATGAGGCAGTTCGTTCTGTGATAGCTGAAACATTAGCCTTGTTTGGTACACATGATGCTGTAATACCAGCACTAATTTTTGCTAAAGATAATGATGAGAGTGAAAGAGTACGTACATCAGCTGAATGGGCTTTAAGTCAAATTGCTAAGGCTCGAGGACATGCTAGTACACAAGCATTATTAGATGATTTCTCAAAGTAAAAAAATAAATAAAAATTGTGAATAACTAACTGGAAATAATTACAATATCAATTTCATGAACCATTTTCTCACTTAATCTAAATGGTATTATAAATATTCCAATAAAAATTACGAGAAAAATTACTATTGGTCCAATCCACCAGCCAAATAGGTAAAACCAAATATAAGTAACAATTTTGTTGTAAAAAGTACGATTTCTTGGCTCAAATTCATTGTTTAATGAATAGACAAATGCAAGTTTATTCCATACCCAATAACCGGATTCTCGAGTAACAACAATAGCTATAAGAAAATAACCGATTAAGAACCAAAAGATAGCTGTCCACCAACCAATGAGCAAAGCCCAAAAATAACGAATAACAACATGAGTCATAATGTTCACATTTGTTATTTTTTCTATAATGTATTATTTTTCTGTGAATAAAAAAATTCAGCAGTTTAGAGTGTAAAGATACTGATTGTCTGGAAAGATTCATCTAAAGTTTTCATTTTCTGTTTCTTACCAGATATTCTGGATTTTTCTGCAGCAAAACCCATGAAATGGGATTCCATTGCACTAAAAAAATCAGATAAGTTACCTTCTTCTTTTGTTTTTTCACCGAGCATTACGGATGTAAAAGCATGCATAATTCCTACATCACCACCACCGTGAGCTTGGATACTCAATCCTTCCTTGTATATAGTTTCTGTTTTACCAAATCTGAAATCTGTAAATTCGATTAATTCTAAGCTATTCCTGAAAACACCTCGTAATACACCTTTTGTACCAAAAATCCTAAATTCTCTACCTTCATGCTCTGATAAACCATGCATCGTTAAGGTTGCTGTTGCACCACTAGGGTAGTTAAAACTTGATATTTGATGATCAGGAACATCATTTCCTGTTTTGTAAATACATACCCCATAAGGTCCCTCCTTTAGAGCTTTCATTCTACCTTTGTAACTATAATCATCTGTAATATGTATAACAGGAAATTGATCCCAATGTTCTATTCGTCTAACATCTTTACTGAAAAGTAAAACGAATTTCCTAAATGATTTTGATTTTAGAACTCCCTTAATTATCCATCTAATTATTCTCGAGTCAGAATACAGAGCAATACGAATAATAGGTTCTAATTCAATATACAACCTAGGTGCATACCAAGGACATTCCTTTTCAATTGGACAACCATCAGTACATCTTTCAGGAGCATTTTCAGGTTTGTAATGTGATAATTCCCCATGGGAATAAACGTCTAATGCATTTTCATCCATTATCCAGTGCATTAAATCAAGATCATGGCAGGTTTTAGCTAAGATAATTGGTGTAGAAGTATCCTTATTTTTGTAAGCTCCACGAACAAAAGAATGACCAAAATGCCAAAAGGAAACGTTTTCTGAATGCTCATAATGAATGATTCTACCAAAACGTTGTGAGGAGATGAATTCCTTGAGGGTTTTCCAATAACCAGTAAATCGCAGTATATGAGCAACCTGTACAATTTTTTTCTTCTTCTTCGCTAGTGTTGCAATTTCTTTACACTCATTCAACGATGGTGCAATTGGTTTTTCCAAGAATAAATCATAATCTAATTCTAATGCTTTCATTACAGGTTTATAATGCATACGATCAGGCGTACAGATGAAAGCTACTTGAGCAATTTTGCCAACCTTTTTATTCAATAAATCTTCCCAAGATGAAAAAACCATTTCATTGGGAATATTGTGTAATTCTTGGAAAAACTTACGTTTCTTTTCATCTAAATCTGCTATTGCAATAAATTTCAATCTCTTAGGATATTTGATTGCATAAGAACCATAAGTATCTCTACCTCGAGTTCCTAAACCAACTAAAACTGCGGTAACTGGTTTTACACTTTCAACCAATTTGATCAATCCATAATATTACCTTAAAATATAACTTGAAAGGAATCCTCCCAAGTACAGAACAATAGTTTTATGTTTAAGGGAGTAGTAGTCTAATTTTTAGATTATTGTCGATTATTTAGAGAAAAAAGGTAGTTAGAATGTCTGAAGAAGAAATCTTCAAATTAACACCAATGCGCCCAGAATTTAAGGGAAAGAAAGCAAAAGGTCATCTTTACACTTTTGGAGGATATACTAGCTCAGAAGGGGAGTTCAGATTATCGACACAATATCTACAAGATAGAATAACGATTAAACAAAACAAGAATTTTGAAATAAGTGATTCATTAGGGAATTTTTGGGAAAATGCAGTAATCAGGATTCAACTAAAGGGAATAAAAATACCAAATGATAAACTGATAAAATTAGCAATAAAAGTAAACACTCCAGAAAAACAAGTTGTTCAGATCTTTTTTGGTATACAGAAAATTAAAGAAGACCTAATAGAAGGGCTTCAGACAATTAAGTTAGAGATTGAACCAATAAAAGGTGACAACTATCTTCATATTAGATCTCCAAAGATGGGTTCGGTTTTGCATTTCTATGAAATTGTTGGTTACCTAATTTGAGTAAATTGACAAGAATCATCTTTTAACTTCTTAAGTGCATTAAAATGAACAAACAAAATAAACTTAATTCATTAGTTGATACCTGGCGGTTCATAGTTGATGACGAAAGAAAAAGCTGGGTTGTTTTTGAGCTTGGCACTTGTGTTATAGTAAAGGATTTAGAAGAGGATCTGGACATAAAAGCAAAAGAACTACTAAAAGCTTGGGGACCTGTAGTTCCTGGAACATCTGCAGGTGATTTCAATGTTCTAGAATTAGAAGGTCATCCTGGTTGGGTTGAACAGTTGCTTCTCCTTATGGACAAATAGGACAAGGGTTGTTTTGAAAATTTGAGCAGAAGGAGACTTAATTCGAGATTAAAGGAATAAATACTAGCAAGAGAAATAATGATTATTATGAAACTATCTGAATGGGTACGAGAGAAGGAAATATCTTACAAGACAGCTTGGAGAATGGTGCGAGGAGGAATTTTTCCAGAAAAAATAGAACAATTACCAACAGGAACATACCTGATCCTAAGGGAAGAAGAACAAGCATCGAAACAAAAAAAGGGAGCAATATACGCAAGAGTATCTTCACATGATCAGAAAGAGGACCTACAAAGACAATTGCAAAGGCTACGAGATTATGCGAATGAAAACAATTTATTGATCACTAAAGAGGTAAGTGAAATCGCTTCTGGAATGAATGGTCGAAGAGCAAAGCTTAAGAGACTGTTAAAAGATTTGGCGATAGATTTCATTATCGTAGAACATAAAGACAGACTCACAAGGTTCGGTTTTGAATACTTGCAATCAGCTTTACTTTCCGCTAAGCGAGAGATTATTGTTGTGAATCACTCTGATTGCAAAGATGACCTTGTACAAGACATGATCGATATTCTCACTTCTTTTTGTGCAAGGCTCTATGAGCAAAGATCAGCTCGAAATAAACGAAAAAAAATATCAAGACAATAATCTGCTTGCTTAAAAGACCACAAAGGAGGATTATTTTAGAACATTTTAAAGAAAAAAATCAGAGAGAAGGTTAGAGGAGAAAAGGAAAAAAAAAGAAACTGACGAGATGACAAAAGTAATGACCGAAGACAAGCAAGAAACAGAATTCGAATCGCTCTTAATAAAAGCATCTAACTTGGAATCCAAGTTAGAGTTTCATGATGTAGCAGATGAATCGTTTAGTTTGTGTGAAGAATATCTAGGGTTTTTAATAACTTTTGACACATTACATGAACACAAGAAACAATCAGTAATAAGTAAAGGATTGCGATTTGATTTCTTAGGAGTAGTTGAATCAATAGAAGAAGCTGTTGCAAGGAACAGCAAACGCTACTTGAAACTGCAACTGCAAGACATTCATGGAAAAACACTTAGCCTTTGCCTTTTCGAAGAAGCAGCACATTATTGTTCGGCACAAGAATTCACAGAACGTTATCTTCTGAAAGAGCAGCACTCGTTACTCTTCATCCAAACATTACAATGGGATGGCAAATATCTTTCTGCAGACAAATTGACACTGTTCGAGAATGGAGAACAACACCCAAAAGCAGCACAATACAAACAAAATGAAGAATATCTTAAGCTAAAATTGTTACCAAAAGATAACGACCACCTAGCAAAAGCTATTAGCAGTTCGTGCAAACAAGCAAAAATATTAGTAGAAAAAATTATGACCTTTATGAGAGAACAGCATGAACTGTTTACTCTACCACCAGCAAAAAATTCAGGTGTAATAATTAGCAAAATAACTGAAATTGCTTATTCTAAAACATATTCTGGTACGAGCTATCTTCTCCAAGGAGAAAAACAAGCAAGAATTACCAATGAATATACGAATTATTTTGTAAGACAATTACAATCGATACTTGAAATGTTTGTGAAATCAAAAAAACAACCAGTGTTATTGAACATATTAACTTTACAATGCATTCTTGAGAGGTGGCGAAGAGAAGTGGTTTCGTTACACGAATTCGAAAGAGTAGAAAACAAGGCAATCATTGAGTAGGTGATCATGACTCAAGCACATAAACTATCAAACCAAGAAGAAAATAATTATTTACCTATCAAAGATTTTTTGCTCTGGGCAGAACAACACGGATATAAAATTCCCGAGGAGGTACAAGATCATCTTCTGAGTTTCTCCTGGCTTAAAGATACCAGAGCACTAAAGTGCCTTTTTGGTTCACAGCTTGTTAAATTCCTTGATTTAAAAGAAGAGCATTTAGGGTTTCTAGGTGAGATATACCTTCAATTTTCTCCTGTAGTTATGAAATCACTAGAAGAATTAGAACCCGAACCCCCTACGTTTTTTTCCACAGGCACCAAGAATGTAGACCTATTATTACAAGGAGGTATTGAAACTGGGCATCTTTTTGAGTTTGCTGGACCTGCTGCTTCAGGGAAGACACAGCTCTGTTATGCAAGTGTTTTATCTTGTTTCAGTCAAATAAACGACTCTTTACCAGGCAATTCTGTCCTCTGGATTGACACTGAGCATTCTCTCTTGCCAAAGAAAATAAGCAATGTTGTCAAGAACCAACAGCAAAATGCTAAGCACCTCTTTAAATATGCCAAGGTTCACACTTTTCTGGAGCTACTTCAAGCATTCCTAAAGATGCTGGAGTTCTGTCAGAGTGAGTGTAATCTTCGTTTGATCATCATTGATTCACTCATTGCACCTTTTAATAGGCATTACCAGAAGGATTATCCTGCTCGAGCTCAAGCATTACGTGAGATTCTTGGTTTCTTGAAGAATGTTAGCCGAGAATTTAATTGTGCTGTAATCATCACTAATCAAGTGAGAGGAGACCTAACTGATGCTGAGAAAGAAACCAAACAAAAGTACTTTCCTCTAGGCGGGTTCGCTTTTGCTCATACTACTGAGAATCGCTTTCTAATTGTGTCCTTGGATGGACAAAGAAAGAAGATCAAAGTCTTGGATAGCTCTTATCTTCCTGCTGGAGAAACCATTTTTCACCTTGGTAAAGAAGGGTTGTTACTGAAGAGGTAATCGCTTCAACTAACAAGATAGAAGATGATTCCACAACCAAAGGAAAAAAGATTTTTGATTAACAAACAGGATGGGAAACAAGTAAATGGTCACGTCACAAAAAAGCTCTCTCACTTTACCGGAATTATTATTTGAGCATTTTACAGAATTATCTATTTCTGATGATGGTGAATCGTTTCAAATCTTTAACACACTCACTTCTGATTACTCGAAAAAAGAGATCCGAACAATAATAGAAGATCCCGCTCTGTGTTCAATAAGATGTTCAAGCAATGAACGCGCAGTTGATATTATGGTTCTTCGAGCTCTAGGATTGCGAAAGAAGAGCACAGCTCCTGTGGTGTTAGTAGCCAAATCCGAATACAAAGCACGAGAAGTCCTTTCAGTACTAGATAAGCAATTTACTAATGCTCGAATAGCAAATCTGTTCTCACAAATAAGGAGAAAAGGAAATTATACTCAATATGGTACCCCTGATTTTATCATTTGCTCATATCACAAGCTAATACAAGTACTTTCACAAGAGTTATCCAAGAACAAACGAATAAATGTCTCAGGACTTGTTTTTCTTACCCCTTTATCGAGATCAGACTACTATTCAGAGAGCATTTTTCTAGACCAAATCCTTAATCTACTTCCTAAAAAGGCTGTTTACACCTTCATCCATGGAGAGGAATTAAGTTTTCGAAAAGAAGATCTGGAATGGTTGTTTGCAGGTACAGCAATAACCTATAAAAGAGAAGAATATACTCGACGAGATCTTTTGAAAGATTTTCGATTGGACCTATTTGAGGACCGGAATCTTGTTTCAGCAGCATTAAAAAAGAATGCCTATCCTAGTACACCAGGAGTATCATGTCTTCTCAAGCTCATTCTTACAGCTACTCTCAGCGCTCGAAAAAACCTCAAGGAGCTTAAAGCAGTAATCAAAAACAGTATTTGCTACAAACTTTGGCTTACGTTCGAACAAGCATTTCCTGAAAATCTTGAGGAAAAAATTGCTTATAGTATAGACCAATTAAGGTTAATTTTGCGATACTTAACAACTACCTGTCGAGTGAAATTACTTGAGCTTAAGGAAAATTATTGTTACAAAATGACTGATAAAGGACGACAATTTTTCCATCGTTTTTGTTTCAGTGATGGTCTATCGGTTTCATTATTTATATTCTCCATGCACTATCAAAAAAGCTTGAGAAAGGGCAGCTCTCTGCCAAAGATTTAGAGGATCTAATGAATGACTTTACCAGCCTAGATGTTATTTGGGATGTCTTTTATCTAGATGACCATTCAAGTAATCTTGAAGCTAGAAAAGCTCAAAACAATAGCTATTCCTTTCGGTCTACTCATGATATTTTCGAAGGTTTGGATGAGGACTTTGGACTATTAGCAGAGGATGCAAAGAAAAACCTTGCCGCACAAAAAAAGACACTAAAAAGTCAGAAAAAACACCAAAACACCTTCCCAAACAAAGAACCATACAAGCAGAACGAGGAGGACAAAGAGGAGGGAGAATTAGAAGTAGACGATGTGTTTGTTGGAAGAGGTAAAACAACCAAAATTTATTCAGAGGAATTTCTTGAAAAGTATCTTCTAGACATTATCTCCAATGAGAACATCATTGTCAGGGAACTAGCAGCAGGAAAAGGCATCGGAGCTTACCATGTAAGAAAAATCCTGGAAAAACTAGTACGAATGGGTGCTGTTGTAAAATTAACAACAAAAGGTGTTCACCGAGACGAGGTGATCTATGGTACCGTGGAAAACATCAAAGCAACACTTCATCTTACTAAAACTTGTGCTACTTGTGTTTCGTACGATCATAAAACAAGGCAGTGTAAAACAAATCGCATATTGTTTGAGAAAGCTTACAGCTCTCTTACTCTTGAGCAACTCAAGAGAGCGACTAATCCTTTGGCTAAAACTACTAGAGCTTGTGGTGGATATCAAGAAGCTACTGAAAGCAAAGACTTTACTTTAGATTATTCTGATTTTGGCTCTTTCACAAGAGAGAGCATAAAGGTTCTATCAAATAAACAAGGAGTGATCCAAGATGAATTCAGGCATAGTTGCCTTTTTTGTTCTCAAGAGATCAAAGCTTTTCGATCATCTGAAGAACCTTTTTTCCCATCGAGAAAAATAACTTGCAATTATTGTAATTCCAAATACATCAACTTACCTGAGCGAAATAAAGTTCGCTGTATAAGTGATAATAGAAATATTACTCGTTCTATCATTATTAGCGAACTTGCTTATGAACCAGAAATTTTGAAGCAGAAAGAAGAACGAATTCCAATAACCGTTGATGATGATGATGCAATATCGCTTAAAATCATTCATGTCGAAGACAATAGAAATAATCTAGAGCTATAACAAGTTTGAAATTGCTTTTTTTATTTTTAAAAATAGGGAAGCATGTACTACTTGGTGAGTTAATTGGATAAAGCTAAGTTTAAAGAATTTTTAAGTAAAAATGAAATTGTAGACAAGCAAATTGACCAATACCTATCAGAATTAGAAGATTATCAAGAATTTCTTATGAAAGAAAAATTAACTTTGGAAACAGTAGATCCTCAAAAATTGGTAGAATACACAGAGCAATTGGTTTCTAAGGATAGTGATTCGGTTTTAGTTTTTATAAGAGCAATATTGAATTATGCTAATTTTTCAAAGAGGTTAGAATTTATTTCAAGTGTCATTGATATATCTGAAGCATCCAATGCAATGGATACATTAGACTCAAGAATAGCAGAAGTGTATGGTGAAGAAATAAGAAATGAAATTTTTAGTGATTTGACCATTCCATCTTTAGGTGTTCATACCGAAAAGAAACCAGAATTTACAAAGGTTATAATGAAACGAGTTGAAGAGAAATTTGGTGAAAAGAAAACCATAGAGCTACTAGAACCTTGTTTGCATGGTAGACCATATGACAATTTTGAGGAAGATAGGAAAGACTACCAAGAACTTGGTATAGATGGTTTTCTAAAGAAGAAATATCAGAAACGCATTAAGGCTTTTGAGAAGCACAGAGATAAGGGAACATATGCATTTGCACAACCAGTTGATGATCAAGTAGTGGATTATGTTAAAAGCGTACCTAATGCGTCTGCGGGAATAAGAGAAGGAAACATCATATATGTAACAAAGGTTCCTTATCAAACGAAGAAGTATCTCGAAACAAATGATGAGCGAATGAAAAGATTCTATTGCTGCTATTGTCCATGGCTACGAGGAGCAATAAAAAATGGAACTGAAAAAGAGATTTCAAAAAACTTTTGCCAATGCAGTGCAGGTTGGTTTAAGCTGTATTGGGATAAATTATTCGAGCAACCAGTAAAAGTAGAACCAGTCGAAACAGTTCTTAGTGATGGTGTTCTGCTTTGTAAATTCGCTATACATTTACCAGATGATGTTATAATAAAAGAGGAATAAAATTGGTGGAAGAATATCCATTAGAAAAAAGAATAGAATTACTTTCTTTATTTGAGAAAAACACTCATCTTCACATATTATTGATGGATTGCTTCGTGAAAAAATAGGGTTTGCATATGTAAATACAATTGAAAATCCAACAGTAGCAATTATCGGACGTAAAGATATAATCTGCTTTGTTGCTGGAAAGGTTGAAGATCCTTCAGTATCTGAATTATTAGATTTAATACCTCAGAAAAGTTTGATCTTTGTACCAGATGAAAAATGGGTTCAAAAACTTAAAGGTCATTGGGGAGAAAGGCTGAAAGCTTATCCACGAACGAAATTCTCATCCGAAACCCTTGATATAAACTACATGCAAGAAATCCAGAAAAAATTACCAGATGGATTAGAAATCAGAAAAATAACAAGTAAATCAATAACATACATTTCAGATCAAGCTAAAAGTGTTGTCAATATTATTTTTCCATCAATTGATACCTTTATTGAAAGGAATTTTGGTTTTGGTATATTTGAAGGAGAGAAAATTGCTTCTTTAGCATTAGCTGCAACACCCATTTACAACAATCATTTTGAGATACATATTGAAACAGATCCAGAATATCAAAGAAGGGGATTAGCACTTATTATATGTGCTAAACTCATAGAATATAGCTTACAGAATGATATTATCCCTCACTGGGATGCTGATAATGAACCCTCAGCAAAATTAGCATTAAAACTTGGTTTCTCTCAACCTGAAAAGTATAATGCATATTATTTGATCGATAGTAACTAATCCCTAAGATATAATTTCAATAATCAGCAGTTAAGTTATTGTTTCATTGCAAGGGATGCCACCAACACCACAAGTAACCCATAGACTATCGAATAGGTTTTTTGCACTTTCACTAAAGAAATTATATGGGCAAACAGCATCTCCTTTATACCTAATCATGAAATGGATATGAGTACCATCGCCATGATAAAGAAGCTCACCAAGCATTTCTCCTTGAGCGACTATTTGATTTACTTTGAGAGTTATTGCCTCACGTTGAATATCAGCAAAGGTTTCATTAAGAGCCCAAGATTCAAAAGCGATTTCCAAGGAGTAAGCCCAGTTAATTGTAAATCGGACTGAGGTTTGCCATCGATCAGGATCAGTAGCATACATCCAGGTTTTAATCCCAATAAGTCGTAGATTACAAGGAGCTAAAATATTTACAGAATCATTGCACCCAAAATCAATTCCATTGTGCCAAAATCCATAAGGAGTATTACCATAACCCCCTAAAATATGTATGACATTAGTGTTCTCAACTGGGAATTCTAGTGTTGGTGCATCACGTGACCAATCTGCAGGCCAAAAACTCCAAAGAGCAAAACCACCAACTCCAGCACCGATAATTAGAACAGTAATAAGCACAATGAGGATTATTTGGCGTTTACGAGACATATAATTACTTGAGCTAATTTTGTTCATAAAGTTAATTGTGTTACTATTTTAATTCCTCTGTGTTGTTTATTCGATACAACAAGTCATGTACTTTGTCTTTTATTTCGCTATCCTTTCACTTAAAGCTAATAATCTTACAATCCAAACATGACGAAGAATCCAATCACTTCTACACCAATACATGCTGTTACAAGATTAAATACCAATAGGTCCGTTTCCCATTTCTTTTTCCAAAGCATAATGAAAGCAGCAATACCAAAGAGTAATGATAATACTATCGTACCTATAAATGCCCAAGTATTGAAGTTGTAGATAATGTAGACAATTACAACAATAACCTCAATGAGAACTACTCCAAGCCAGTAAAGGATTGTTGAAAATTTTTTGCCCAAGAAAACAGCGAAATTTCGATTGCCATATTCAAGATCTAAATCATAATCAGGTAATTCATTTGCTATATGAGCAGGAAAACTAACAATGAACAAAACTGGGAGCATCCATAAATACATAAGCTCAAAACCACCGAAAGTAATCCATACATAAGTCGGGATTAATGGAAAACCAAGCATATAAGGAATAATGCTAATAGGACGATGTTTAGCATAGAGATTGTAAAAAACTCCAAGTAGATTAGCTCCTTGAATAAATAATATCCCCCAGAAATTTGTCTCTGACCAGAAACCAACACCAATTGAGAAACCAGTGAATAAAACAAAACAAATTATACTAAACCAAAAAGCAAAAGTAGCACTAACCCAACCATCTGGAATAGCCTTGCTTTTATTATATTTCAAATCAATGTCACGATCTATGTAATCGTTTTGGATGCCACAAAATGCTTCTTGAAAGAAAATTGTTAGAATAAAGAAAATTAAAGCAGCAATTTGAATTGTACCAGATGAGAAATCTTGGAACAACTCACTGAAAGTGCTAGTTCCCTTAAGTGTAAGAATTGCTATACATGTACCTATAGTCGTTACGGTCATAACTGGAAGAAAATGCATTAATCTAAAAGCACCAATGAATTCCTTGAGAAACTTGAAGCGTTCTTTTGGTTGTATGGTCATTTCAGACATGGAAATCACAATTAAGAACTTTCAAACATGAATATCATTCTTAGAATAAAAATTAGTTGGTTATAATAAGAGGATTATTCTTGATACATTAAAACAAATGAACACACAATTTGTGACCTCGTATTGTGAATCTGCTTTTTAAAGGAAAGGACATAATCGAGTAGCAATTGATTTTATAATTAATTAATGTGAATAAAATGAGGAAATGAAAATGGTAGAAAATGAACTGACACAATTATTTACTGATGTGAAAAAAACTATTGAAGAAGGAATGAGGGAATTAAACATTCCTGGAATATCTATTGCAATTGTAGATAAGGAGAAAATCCTCTGGGCAGAAGGTTTTGGATTTACAGATGAAACAAAAAACAGGAAAGTAACACCAGATACATTGTTTATGATAGGTTCACTTTCAAAGGCATACAATGTTACTGCTTTTTTGCGAGCAATGCAGAAAGGACTGATAGATTTAGATGATCCTTTAAGAAAACACTATCCAGAATTCAAATGGAAAACTCGTTTTGGAGACGATGAAGCAGATAAAATAACTTTCAGACATTTGCTAACTCATTATGCAGGATTTCAGCATTTTACTGATATGAAACCACCTGGAGAGGATAGATTCTATTCTTTTGATGAATACATAGAGAAAATAAGTGATAGCTGGCAAAAATACCCAGTTGGAAGTCGAGTGTCCTATTCAAATGCAGGTGTTGATTTAGCTGCTTATGTATTGCAAAAGATTTCAGGAAAAAGCTATTCAGAATTTATGAGAGACGAAGTCTATATTCCTCTAGGAATGAAAAACAGCATCGTTGAGCCTACTGAAGCATTAAAAACGAATAATTGTGCTCAAGGTTTTAGAGGTAAAACTCAAACACCAGATGAACAGATAATCATTCCCTGGCTTGGAGCAGGTGCACAATTCTCATCTGTAAATGATATGGCGAATTTTTTAATGATGCATTTCAACGAGGGAATAGTAAATGGTGAAAGATATTTGGAGAGAAAATTGTTAGAGGAAATGTACACAATTCCATTTGCAGATAAGTATGAACTCACAAAAATAGGTTTGGGAATTGGTATATCAAAGAATCAATATGGTGGTGAGTTAGTGTTAAGATTCTTTGGTGATGGACCTGGATACTTCAATTTACATCATTTCTTTCCAAATCTTGGTATTGGTTGGTTGTTGCAGGCAAATCAAACATATAATTTAGTTCACTTTTTATTTAAACTTGCTGAGAAAATAGGCCCAGCTTTGGTAAAACATAAACTTGGAAGAATACCTGATCCAATTACTGTTACAGATGATATCAAGCTACCAACCAAAGTAGAATTAGAAATAGGGAAATTGAAGCGATTAGAAGGTAAGTATAATTCAAGAATGTTGAATATAGAGATTAAATTACAAGAAGGTCAATTAACTTTTAACATGCAAGGTGAAGAATACAAACTAATACCACATTCCAAAAGACAATTCTCATCAGAGAAAATCCCTTTAGTGGAATTTGATTTAGATGAAAGCAGCAGACCAAAAACGATCAAATTAGTTCAGTCAAATGGTCGAATAGCAATTTTAGATTATGATAGTGGACCAATGGATGTATTTGGACCAAACAAAGAACAGTGGAATGAATATTCATCCCTTTACAAATTTCATTACAACAATATCTGTTTGTACTCAACAACAGCAATAAAAAATGGATACATTCATTTGGTAACTAACATTGGAAACAAAGTATATCGATTAACAGAAGACAAACTTGGCATTTTCTTTACTGCTGATGGACAAAATGTAGTGTTTGAAGCTAATCAACTTATAACACCAGCCAATCTATGGATCAAAGATGATATTTCAATAGAAAAAATTAAACGATTACTAAAAGAAAATCCTGAAGATATACATGTCAAGAAATCTTCATTAGAAGAACTTCTGTTTATTTACGAGGTTACAGATCAAAAGGAAAAAACAGATCAACTTAAAAAAATCATTAATGAAACATACCCCGCAGCTAAGGAGTAGAGCCTTTTTTTCTTTCTTTACTTTATTTTGATTTAGTTAATCTCTTAGTTATCTTCTCAGTAATCTCTTCTGGATGCCATGGAATGTTCTCTAAATTCTCTTTCGAAGCTTTGATAGCTAAATGTAAAATACTAAAAGATTCTGAATTAAGAAATACAGATAAATCTTCATCTATACGATCCATAGATGCTTCTTTCGATGCTTTATATCCAATGCTTAATGAATCTAGAAATTTAGAATAATTAAGTGCTGAAGAAACTGTTTGTTGACCGCCAGTTGTAAAATACTTCAGATTGTCCAGTATGAGAATTTTCAGATTGGTAAGTTGGTAAAAGGCAGTAGTAATTGCTGAGCCTAACCCCATCAGAAAATTACCATCTCCGGTTATTACAATGATTCTCTTATCAGGATTAGCTAATGCTAATCCAAGTCCAACAGAAACTGGTAGACCCATTGACCCCCTGAGGTAAACTTGAGGTTTAGGAAGAATGTGATAAGCTTCTCTACTGATATTACCATTTGAGCTCACGATAACGTCGCTCTCGGAAATAAAATTCTTCAGTGCTGTAATAACTTCAAAACCTTTCATTAGCTTAACACTCCATCTTTTATTAGCAAAGCTACTGGAGAAGAGGTTTCTTCCATCACTTTCAAAGCGTTATTCAAATCTGCTTCCCATTTGTCTTCTGTTAGATTAAAATAGGGAACCTTCATGGCTTTCAAAACAGGTTCTGTGATTTCTCCCATTATCGAATGTTCAGGAAAATCTCTATCAGATTCCAGACCTCTGTAACTAACTAGTATCAACATGGGTAATTTGTATAATTGAGCGAGTGAAGATAAAGCATCTCCGATATTACCTAAACCACTATTCTGCAAGTAAACAAGGACTTGTTTTCCTGAAAAAGCAACCCCTGAGGCTATACCTATTGCTTCATCTTCTCTAGTTGCTAAAACATGTTTCAGTTTTGTTTTATTTTTAAGTGAATTAAGGTGAATTAGAAATTGCTTAAAATAAGAGCAAGGTACGCCTGAAATGAACTGAAAGTTACTTTCTAAAAACAAAATAAATGCACTAGGATCTATCATTGGGCATTCTCCTCAGATTAATGATTGTTTCTTAACATATTTCTTTATTCTCTTTTTTCTGATGAATGATAAATAATTGAAATCTTCAACTTATAGTCCCATTACAAGGATTACTACTTGTACCAATTTGAGTCCAGAGAGTATCAAAAATGGTTTTCGCTTCTGAACTAAAATAGAGATAGGGACAAACAGGTTTATAATTTTTATGTAGCATAAAATGAATATGAGCACCCATACGATGAAATAGCAAGTGCCCAAGTAATTCACCTTGGGTTACAACTTGTCCAATTTCAACAATCATTGCATCTAGTTGCAGATTACCAAAAGTTTCATTCTCAGCAAAGGATTCGAAGGCAATAAACAATTCATAATCATCATTAATATCGAAAGATAGTCCAGCTTGCCAATGATCTCCAATTTCATTATAAAACAAATTCTTATCATTGACGGTCATATTGCAAGGGGCAATAATAGTTGCTGTATCATTTATCCCAAAATCAATACCATTGTGGATCTGTGCTGTTTCATTCCAAATGAAAGCATCTAGTGTAATTAGTACCTCAATATTCTCAACTGGAAATTCCAAAACGGGTGGTTCATTATTTATTACTGAAGGATTACTATTTTGAAGAAAATCAACTAGTTTTATTATTCCCACAGTACTTCCAATTAAAACAATTATTGATGTAAAAATACCAAGAGTTATTTTCCATTTTCGTTCCATAATGGAGTTACAATATGAACATAACTAAATAAAAGTAACCATTGATGAAGTAGGAAATAAATAAGTGGTGTCGCGGAGGTGATTTATAACCAAACAAAATGAAAATCAATAAATATTAAATTCTCCTTAGTTATTTGAGGTATGATTGTGAATGAAAAATTACTATTAACTTCTGAAGATGTTCTTGAAGCTGCAATCAAATCATCAAATAAAGAGAAATCAAATTTCAATGTTGATCCTTTTGTTATTATTTTCTTCTCTGATTTTCTACTAGAATATCTTAAAGAAGAAATGAAAATGGTTCATTATGATTGGTTAAAACCTTATCATCCTTATGCATCAGGTGATTTTTATAGAGGATCTTATAATAAAATTCCAATAACAGCTATAAAACCATCAATGGGATCATCTACTTTAGCATCTGTTGCTGAAGATTTAATCTATTGTGGAGCAAAAATTATACTTCTTGTTTGTGGTGCATGGGGAATAGGGAAGAATGTTAAGTTACTAGATTTTCTAATACCTACACACGCATTAGGACCGGATGGAACTTCAATCTACTATGGTAGAAATACAGATGAAGAAACTCAAATTGATGAAGAAATTGTTGATTTAATAATAAATCAAACAACGAAAAGAACGGAGAATTACCATGTAGGCAAGAATCATTCTAAGGAAGCAATATATAGACTTACAAAGAACGAGATAGTACAATTACAAAAGCTTGACTGTATATCTATGGAAAATGGAGAATTGAATGTACTTGCAACTATCTGTCAGCAAAAAAATGTTGGATTCGGTTCGATTTTTTATAGTTATTATAATCCATTAGAAGGTTGGAGGATATCTTGGGAAAAACCAGACTATAAGAACTGCGTTGAATTGGAAGGAGAAATCACATTAGCAATTATAAAAGAGTTATCTAAGAAAAAGTAATAATTAGTTGGTGTCGCGGGGGTGATTTGAACACCCGACAACAGGATCTTCAGTCCTGCGCTCTCGTACCCAGATCAAACCTCAAGATCTTCCGGGCTAAGCTACCGCGACAACCCTAGTGCTTAAGTAGAGCTTTTTGCGACACCTAGTTCTTTGTTGGTAGTTTTTTCCTTATAAAATCTTTCGATTGTTAAGAATTCTCTTTTTAGCATTTTTTCTTTCAGTATATAAATTCCTATAGTGATTCTCAAAGTGGATTTTTTTTAAAAATCCTTATAAATATCAGAAAATTATCCATTACTAACACAAACGATCTCCCAATATTATTTTATTGGAAGTGTGGGATTCTTATGAAAAAAAGTAAAATTTTTGTTAGTTTGTTTATTCTATTATTGTTTTTTGTAACTATTTCAGTAATACCTCTTGATCATTCTTTAGCAGAAAATCAAAAGGTTTATACCACTAATATTAAGGCTCCAGTAGTACATACATTTACTGGTTCTGTCAGTCAAGGTTCTGATGGTACTTTGCATACCTTTTCAGTTCCTTCTGATATAATTTTGATTGAAGTTGAATTATCCTTCAGTAGCAGTTATGATTTTGATCTTAGCTTATGGGATGATCTAAATCGTCGAACTGGTGGATGGACTGCTTCTGATCGTTCTACTAAGTATAACATTCCAAACAGTGCTTATTCTGGCTATTCAGCAAATCCTGAATGGATAACTGTTGAACCTCCAACAACATCCGGAATATGGAAAATTGGGTGTTATTCCTATCGTGGTTCAGGATCATACACAATAACTGTCATTGTTACATCAGATGTTTCTGATACTACCCCACCAACTATTTCAATTACTTCACCTTCTAATGGTGCAACTCTTACTACCGATGATGTTACAGTTACTTGGACTGGCTCAGATGCTGATAGTGGCATTAACTACTATGAAATACGAATAGATTTAGGTTCATGGATAAATAAAGGTACAGTTACAAGCCATACATTCACAAGTTTAGCTGAAAGTGGACATACTGTAGATGTTCATGCTTGGGATAATGCTGGTAATAATAATTTAGATAGCATTAGTTTTACAATTGATCTTCCTGATACAACTCCTCCGGATATAACTATAACTTCCCCATCTAATGGAGCATTATTAACTAGTTCAGATGTTGCAACTTTTTGGACTGGTTCAGATGCTGATAGCGGTATTGACTATTATGAGGTTCGAATTGATTTTGGTTCTTGGATAAATAAAGGAACTACCACTAGTCATACTTTCATTGGATTAGCAGATAGTAGTCATACAGTAGATGTTCAGGCATGGGATGTTGCTGGAAACAGCAATCTCGATTCAGTTACCTTTACTGTTGATACTTCTGGTGGAACAGAACCTATTGTATATACCTTTACAGGTTCAGTAAGTCAAGGTTCAGATAGTAAACAACACGAATTTTCTGTTCCAGTTGCTACTGCTAAAGTAGAAGTTGAATTAGCATTTAGTAGTAGTTATGATTTCGATCTTAGTATGTGGGATGATCAAAATCTTCGAACTGGTGGTTGGACATATACTGATCACTCAGTAAAAATAACCATTCCTAACAGTGCCTATTCTGGTTATTCTGTTAATCCTGAATGGATAACTGTTGAACCTGCTGCTACTTCTGGAACATGGAAAGTTGGGTGTTATGCATATAGTGTATCAGGAACTTATACAATTACTGTTACTCTAAGTGGTCTTGATACAACTCCTCCAATCGTTACAATAACTTCACCAAGTGATGGTTCTATTGTTGCATCAACTGATGTAAATATCATATGGTCTGGTTCTGATGTTGGAAGTGGTATTGACTATTATGAGATTCGACTCAATGGTGGTTCTTGGATAAATAAAGGTACAAGCACAAGCCATACATTCACTGGATTAACAGATGCTTCTCATACTGTAGATCTCCGAGCATGGGATTTTGCAGGTAATGACGCCACTGATTCAGTCACCTTTACTGTTGATACTACTGCTGTTCAGGTTATAAAATATGCAGTAATTGTAGGTATTTCATACTACAAAGCAATCAGTGATTTGAATTACTGTGACGAAGATGCTACTGATTGGTATTATCATCTAACAAGTGCACAAATGGATTATGATTACATTTGGGTTTACGGTGATGGCCATACTACTAACTATCCACAATGGGATGGTTATGCAACTGAGTATAATGTTAAACAAGCATTAATTAACATGGTAAACCTAGCGGATTCAGATGATATAATCGCTTTCATAACTTCTGGACACGGTTCTGGTAATGGCGTTGGCTCTTCTTATCTATGTCAATGGGATTGTGCTGCAGGAGAAAACGGTGAAGATGGTGACTTCTACGACACAGAACTAAAAGCTATTCTTGATGATGCTGTCGCTGACAGTATTTTTGTTTTCATTGATCATTGTTATTCAGGAGGATTTGGTCCCGATTTGATGAACATGCCAAATAGCAACAATGTTTATGTAGCAATGACTTGTACTGATAACGGATATGGTTATGACTCACCAGCAAATAATAATGGTCTGTGGACATACTACTTCTTGGATTACTCTTGGCAAAACCATTTTGGTGGTAGTGCATCAGTTTCAATGGAAGATGTTTTTGCTTATGCACATGCAGCATATCCTTATGGCGGAGGAGACGAACCAGAAGAATATGATGGCCTTACATCTGAGGCGTTTTACATAGCGTAAACGACCTCTTTCCTTTCTTTTTTTACATTCAATTTTTTAGAAAACCTTTTATTCTTAGAAAAATCAATGAAACGAGTGGAAAAATTCCACATCAAAAATTGTTGTTAGCATTCATTAGCTTTTTAAAGTATGAATCTTCAATAATTATAGAATCTATTAGGATGATAAATATATATGTCAACATTCAATTCCCATCCAATTAATCGTTTACGAAAAGCTTACAGCAATTTCATAATCATAAGACTAAAAGACGGTCGAGAATTTCGAGGATATTTAGATGCTCAAGACCAACACATGAATATGGTTCTACAAAATGCACTTGAATACTTTAGAGGAGAAAAAGTTGCATCCTTTGGTAAAATTTTCATACGTGGCAATAACATTCTTTGGGTACAAATTGATCAAAAACCAGAATAGCTTCCAAAATAGATTTGTTCTTTAGTTTTTAATTATCGCAAATCAACAAGCTAATTGAATCTAGATTTATTGCAATAGATTATTCTTCTTCAATATCCTTTGATTTAATGATTTTTATGGGTTTTTTAGGAGTGCCGGTTTTACTTCTACCTTTTCTTTCATCTTTGTAAATCTGTTCTAGTTCTTTTTTACGTTTGCTTTGATATTCTGCAATTAGTGTTCCAAGTTTATCTTCTGTTCTTTCCCCTAAAAATTCCTGTCTTTGTTCCTCCCAGCCATTAATGGCTTGTTCCAGTTCATCATAATAGGTAACAGCTATATCATCTATCTGCCTTATTTCCATATGAAACAATACTGGAATGTTAGCACTAATGAAAGCTTCCATGGCTAAATTGGAAATATTGTTTTTTGCACAAACAACTGCTTTGACTTCTCTTTCTATAAGCATCTCTGCAGTTCTCTTTCCACCACCTGAAGGATCTACTAGTAAAATAACATCAAATGGTTCAATGTTCATTCTAGAAATGGTTTTTTCAATGCCCTCTCGAGAGAATTCAAAAACAACTTTCATAGGAACAACAACTCGATTTGAACCCATTACTATCATTCTTTTAAGATCAGAAATAATTCTAGTTACCTTAGAGAGTTCACTTTCAAGTTCCTTTACTCTACTTCTCAGAAATCTCAGATCGTCATCTCTCGTCTTTATTGCTTTTTCTCTTTTTAGCTCCTGTGATTGCTTATTAGTAACTTTCTTGATTCTTTGTTTCAGATTTTTGTTTTCTTTACGAAGACTTTCAATATCATCAAATATCTGTTCATTTAAATCTTCAAGGTTTTCAATATGAGTTGTTTGACGATCAATAAGTTCTTTGAGAGCATCAATCTTTTCTATTAACGATTTTTCACTTTCAGTTAGTTCTTCTTCCTTTTTAAGTTTGATTTCGGGTCTTTCGAAAACCTTCTCACGATTACGAACCTCTTCAATAGCTTCTTGAATATTCATTTCTTCTTTGATAACAACTTGTTTTACTTTATTGCGTAATCCAATATCCTTTGATTTTGAAAGCTCATTGTCAATCCGATCAAATAATCCCATGTATTTGTTATAACCTTTTATGGCAGCAAATAAAGCATCTCTTTTATGAGATCCTTTTACTCTAGTCCTGTTAATCTCTGTAAAATCATTAACTGTTCGGTTTTTTTCATCTGAGCTATAGAGTTTCTCCGGGAAAAATAATGAAGTATTCAGCATTTTAGAAATTTTCACTACGAAATCTGGCGGGGGAGTAACATCTGCTGCGATTAATGCTGGATCACCAAGCATGGTTATCTTTCTGATTATATCACCTCTTGCTACACTTCGTAAGGAATCAACCAACAATATTTTTCCAGCGAAATTAAGAACAGCAACACCTGTGTTTGGTCCAGGATCTATTCCAACAATTAAACCTCTTTCAGATTTTCTTCTAATTCCTGAAGAGAATTTTCCTCTACTGCCGGAAGCGGGAATAAATTCCAATCTCTTTTTTCTAATAGGTGAAACTGATACTCGAGATAATTCCCCTCTGAAAGGCTTCACTACTTTTCTTATGGCAGATAAAGAAGAATATGCTCTAAACACTGCATTATCATAACCATACTCAGTTTTGCGAACTTCTAAATCGAAATCTATATTGTGATCTTGTAGCTGTTTCTCAATTTCTCGCGTTATTGTTAAAATCTCACCTCGCATTTTTCTCGAGTATCTTTGTTGAGACCAACCACCTGGACCTATTGCTTTTGCTCGAGATATTTTAATTTCAGTTTCATCTTCATATGGCATTAGGATGTAACCAATATTTTTCTCAGCTAGTTTACAGATAATTTCAGCTGTTTGAGTAGGATTTGCATGGTGAGAAGGGTAGGGGATATTGTATCTTCTAGCTAAACGGTTCAGTGACTCAAAACCATCAGGAGGCGCTCCAGTTACTTGTATTATCTTTGTATCAATTGGTAGCTGCCCACAGAATCTTATGATCCTAGCGGAATTTATTTCCAATTCAAATATATTATCTATACCTAAGAATATTGGTTCGTGCTGTCTGCACAATCGAATGAGATTTCTTATAGAAATGGAGTTATGAGTTTCGATGATATTTCCCTTTTCCATAACTACTGCAGCAAAACGATTAACTCTAGAAGATGATTTCTTTTGACTCGAGGTTCCAGCTAGAATATCAATACCAATTATTTTAGACAAAAGATGCTGCACTTCGCACTACTCAAGCTAAATTTGTTTATTTTGAAAAAAAAATGTTTCCATTATTGTTGTTGTATTACTTAATTTTGGAACTTTCTATAGCAAGTCATGATTTAATTTTTCGACTATTTTGTTAATAACCTTAGAAAATTCCTTGTTTTCTTCATGTTCAACAATTAGATTCCCAAATAGCATATTCAAGGCTACTCCACAATCGCAATGCACAATACCAATTGTTTCAACATCTAACCTTTTCTTAAAGTGCTTCTGCCATTGATTTACTAATTTAGTAGGAGTTTTGGAAACCACTTGGTTGAAGACAATGTAGTCCTTCCTTTTTACTGTTCCAAGCATGGAATATAGCTCCTTAATAAGAAAAGTAGTTCCAGCAATTCCATATTTATTTGGTCTTAAAACAATCAATGTTGCATCTGCAATAATAATAGCATTAATGGAAGCTAAATTAAGTGAAGGAGAAGTATCCATAATTAAGTAATCATAACCTAACTTCTCAAATTCATTTTTTGTTTCCATCAGTTTTTTTAATGCTCCAACATGAAAATTCTTATCCATACTTAGTAATCCAAAACCAAACTTTGGTTTGGATTCAGCAAATACTAAATCAAGATTTTCTTCTATTAAGGAGTTAATTGGTAAATCCTTGGGTTGTGGTGGTGATTTTTCTTTACCATCATCGTCATTCAAAGCTTTTTTCCTTAATTCAAATTCGAATAAATCATTGAATTTATACTTTGGATTTAATCCCACAAAAATGCTCTCAAATGTAGGTGCATTAAGATCAGCATCAATTGCTAGTGTTTTATAGCCTTGTCGTGCAAAGCTTATTGCTATGTTTAATGCTAAAGTGGTTTTTCCAGTTCCCCCCTTATAACTGTGGAAGACTATTACTTTCATTTCATTAATTAACTCCAATTTTAATTATTTAGCAGTGTAACGCAAATCATCTTTTCTTTGAGGAGATGGGATAGCAATTATTAATCCTTTTTCCAATAAACTGTCAATAATTTGTTGTTCTTTCTTTTGTTTTCTATCAGAGTTTTTGCTGATTTCCTCAAGTGTTAGTCCCTGTTTAGAAGTACTCATAGATTCCATTATGATTCGAGCTGTTAAATTCTCTTCTTTTGGTAGCGATAGCAAAACATCAATTTCAAAAAGACTTGCTGATTCTTTCTTTCCACTATCTTTATCTTTAGCATCTAGTTTAGCTATAAAAGTATTATAATCATCTAGAAGTTTTTTACAGAATGAGTCATTTAAATGATTTACAGATATTATTATTTTCAAATGCTCAATTAGGAATGTTTCTGTTTCAGTGTAGTATTTTCTAATCAGTTTTAATTGCTCTTCATCTGCAATTAAGCAAACAACACCCATTCGACCCTTTTGTAGTCTAGGATCATCTTCAAAACCTGTTCCTCTCATGTTTAAATCCAAAGCAACAGCATAGAGTTCTGACTCAGGTATTTGTAAAATTCCTCTTATTTTCCCTGGACCAAAACTATCTCGCTCAAATCCTGACATAAAAGCTGTAAATCCTTTAACAGCTAAATACATTGAAGAGATTTCATCAAGAGATGAAAGATTAATCTCTGTTTGAGGACCCATATCTTCCATCAAGATAATTGCCAATCCTATTTCCTTTGAATTGGTTTCTGATGGAATACTAGTTTCATCTACCATTGGTTTTATTTTCCTAATTGTTGTTTTGGATAACAGATATATGTCTTATGACTAACATTTTTAGTCTTTCTAATATGATAAAAGGAAAGGGCCAATTGCTATCCAATAATACTTCTTAATTTATTTTGTATTTATACTACTAAATTTCTGTAAGATATTTATACCTTAGAAAGAAGAACAAGTAGCATTTAAAAGGAACTCTTGAAAGGTTTTTATTCACGTAAACAGAAAAAATAAAAAGCGACTGTGTTTGCATAGAAGCAGTAAAAGCAAAGAATTGTTTGAGGTTAAAAAATGAGCATTGATAAAATCAGAAATGCAGAAAAGACAGCTGAAAAGATTATTACAGACTCCAAACAGAAAGTACAAGAATCTATTAGAAAAGCACAGAAAGATTCCAGTGAGTTAGTAGCTAAAGCAAAAGAAGATGCTAAGGATGAGCTAAAAGCATTAGAAGTAAAATCCAAGAAAACAGTAGAAAAGGAAAGGAAGAAATCTCAAGCTGAAGTAGAAGAAACAATAAAGGAAACTGAAGATTCAAGTAAGAAAAACCAAAAACAAGCTGTCAAAGTTATTATTGATTCAATAACTACTGTTGAATAATGCTGAAATGAAAGCTCTAAAAAGGATTGAATGAAATGAAGATTGTAAGTTTAACAAATGCAGAAACTGCAATGGGATTACGACTAGGTGGGCTAAAAGAAAGCCATATAGTCGAAGATCCAAAGGATGCTGCTGAGATATTATTAGAGCTTACAGCTGATACAGATAGTGGAATTTTAATTGTAGATGATGATATTGCTCGAATGCATCACAAATTAATTGATGATATAAGAGCTAGTAAAAAGACTTTCCCAATAATAGTCGAAATTCAAACTAGAGAAAGAAAAGAAGCAGCGGAAGGAATTGATCCACTCACAGATCTGATTAAAAGAGCAATTGGTGTTGATATCTCTGCTGAAAAAGGACAAGAACCTCAATCAACAGATCTCTGAAACCTTTTTAATTCTCTCTCCTATTTTTTCGCAACTTTAGCATTGAGTACTACATAATTAATAATTGGAACGAACAAATATGAGAAGAGCAAGAACTGCTCCTTTCCTAGGAGCGATTAAATTAAATTGGTGTGACAATTGTAACCTGCCAATTCTTGATAAAACTACTTGTGGTCTATGCGGGGGTAAAGCTCATAAAGTTCCAATTTCTCCACCTGGAGATGTAAGACCTGCTTTTGAAAGTGATATTGTCAGATTATCCGCAATTATTGATGAAATATATGGTAAAGGGAGTTCAGAAGCATTAGGTTTGGTAAAGTATAAACTCGTTTTACTTAATGAAGTAAGTTACGATGATCTAATGGAAGAAATAATAATAGATGGAAACATTGTTGGATCGATTAGGTATAATTTATTTTTAGAAGATTGGGATTTCATTCCAAAGTTTATTGGTGCAAAAAGAATATTTGAATCAAAAGAATCTAAAAAGAAATTCGTTGTAGTTGATGATGGAGCTGTTAATTATATCGAAAATGGTTACAATGTACTTGCACCAGGTATAACCGACATAGATGAAAACTTGCGAAAAGGTGAATCTGCAGTAGCATTAGCACCTGATGGAAGAGTTCTATCAATTGGGATTATGAGAGTTAGTACACAAGAATTTAAGAAAATGAAAAAAGGAGTAGTACTAAAAGCAAAACATCATTTGAGCGACTTTGATTTAAACATAAATACAGAATTAAATACAGAATCCAAATCTTGGGAAGAAGCAGTAGAAGCAAATAAGTTGACAATTGAGCAATATGAGAAGAGGGCGTTAAATGCAATAATTAAGACACGAGAAAAACTATCCCATTTACCATTATCTGTCTCATTTAGTGGTGGTAAGGATTCTCTAGTTTGTCTCAATTTAGTTAGTAAGATCCCAAACACCGAATACAAAGTATTATTTGCTAATACTGGATTGGAATTTGATGAAACTGTTTCTTATATTGAAGAAATTATAGAAGAACTAGACTTGAAAAATAACTTTTGCAGAAAGGATGTACCAAAAGAGAAATTCTGGACAAGTGTGGAGAACTTTGGTCCCCCTGGTAAAGATTATCGTTATTGTTGTAAGCTGCAAAAAATAGGTCCAATAAATGAATTAATTGAGGAATTTATAGGTGAAAAAACTCTAAGTATAATTGGTCAAAGAGCATATGAAAGCCTAGCTCGTTCTAAAAGTAAAACTCTATGGTCGAATCCATGGATACCTAATCAAATTAATTTTACGCCAATCCAAAAGTGGACAGCACTACATGTGTGGCTCTACATTTTCAAAGAGAAATTACATTACAATTCACTATATGAACAAGGACTTTCTCGAATTGGTTGCTGGTTGTGTCCTGCTAGTAACCAAGCAACATTTCACATTGTTAAAGATTTTAACAAAGACCTCTGGGAAAAATGGATGGGATTCTTACAAAGGTGGAAGGAGAAGAATAACCTCCCAGAAGAATGGATTACATGGGGTCTCTGGCGCTGGAAAAAGCTACCAAAAAAGATTATCGATTTAGCAGCTGAATCTGGTGTAAATCTTGACTATACAAAAAGAGAAGAGAAAAAGCTGGGTGATTGGCAGCTAAAATTCACACTTGCAGAAGGATATGCAACTTGTAAATCAGGAGATATTAATCTTGAAGGCCTCTTTAATTTAGCATTAGATTTACAAAGACTTGAACAGTTCTGGTCTATTTTTGGAGAGGTTGATTATGATGAAGATTTGGGAATATTAACTGTAATAACTGAAAGCAATAATGTAGTTGCATTATCTGCAGATGGGATATTAACAGCAAAAGGCAAATCAGTAAAGAAGGTTCTAAAAAAACTAGTTCTAGAAGTATTTAGATCAGAAGAATGTACAGGATGTGAAACATGCTTATCACACTGTATTAACAATGCGATTGCAATACAGCAAGAGATTAAGCAAGTAGAGATTGATATCACCAAATGTAATCAATGTGAAGAATGTCACAATCGATGTCCAGTTATAAAATTCGGACACAGAGAAATAGAAGAGCTATTTTCATAAGAAAATAACTCGTAGTTATTCTATTTTGATTTCAAAAACATGATAGCTTTTGCAATGTCACCATCACTTTCTAGAAGAGCATCTTCTGCTTCCTGTTCAGAAACTCCTGTTTGTGTTGCTACTAATTGTATATCTTCATCAGAGATTTCAATTTCAATAATTTCTACATCAGACCTATCTCGTCTAGTAGAATTCCCTGAAATCTGGTAAACTTCTCCTCCCATGAACATCTTGGTAACTTCTGCATTTGGAAGAACAAGTTCATAATCAGCAAATCTAATTATAACTTCTTCAACACCTTTCAATTCTTCCATTTTCATTTTCTTCATCATTTTTTGCAAATCTCTAGGATTAATGCCCATAGTTATCGCCTTACGTGTTTTTCTTTACAATGAATTGTAAACAATCTTCCTTTTTTAAATCCATCTCTAATGTTAATTTTAATTTTTACTAAGAATTATGCCTCTTAAGGTTAATTTGAAAAAAAAGTAGAAAGATGGTTAAAATCCCAGCTAATAATACTTACCAACTAGCAACATCAACTCGCCATTCACCATCTTCATCTATGACAATGTGAATGGGTACTTGACCGCTACCTTGTTTCTTTCCTTCCTTATTAAGTCTGTGAAAGAAAATTTTCTTATGATCATCAGTACTATATTTTTCCTCAACCAATTTGAATTTGTAGGAATATTCAAGTTTATCAATGTATTTGCGACCAGTTTTCCAATAAAGCTGAGGTGAAGATCCGTAACGATCCGCTCTTTCTTGATGGAATTTTCTAAAAGTCTTTAGCCACTCATCGTAATTATTTTCCATAATGAGCTCATAATGAAGAGTAGCAATTTCAACAGCACTCATGCCAGGTTTTACTTTGCCCATGATAATCAACTATAGAAATCTATGATTTGGTCTAAAAAAATCTTTGTGATTTAACATAAAGCTAAGTTTTTAGCATTTGAAAAATTTCCTTTTCAAAAGGATTCTTCAATAAACCCTTTGGAGTTATTATTCCTGTGATATTTTCAGCAGGAGTAATGTCAAAAGCTGGATTTAAATTAGGTGAATGAGGATGATGAATTATTCTTCTTTTTGCTATCTTATCTTGCTCATCATTTACTGACATAGCAGAACGAACTTCTAAACCATCTCTTTCTTCAATAATGATATCGTTTCCTGTTTTAGTTTTC
The DNA here is from genome assembly GCA_019058275.1 of Candidatus Heimdallarchaeota archaeon. Lineage (GTDB taxonomy): Archaea > Asgardarchaeota > Heimdallarchaeia > JABLTI01 > JABLTI01 > JABLTI01. Next base: position 6,118 of record JAHLVW010000118.1, on the reverse strand, counting down.
AAATCAAATGTGCTCAAAGGTGCTGCAACGTAAAAGGGAATACTATGTTCTTTACATAGAAGACTCAATATGTATGTTCCAATTTTATTAGCTGTATCGCCATTTCTAACAATTCGATCAGCACCAACTAACACCATATCAATCATCCCTTTCTTGAAAAAATAGCCTGCTGAATTATCAGTTATTATTTGATGGCTAATATCTTCATTATACAATTCCCAAGCAGTTAATCGAGCACCTTGCATTCTTGGTCGCGTTTCATTCACATAGATATTTAGCTCTTTTCCACTTTCCTTTGCTTTTCTTATTGGTGCTAATGCAGTGCCAATATCTACTGTTGCCAGTGCTCCAGCATTACAAATTGTCATAATATTACTGATATCCTGAGTTATCAATTGATTGCCAATTTTTCCAATTGCTAGACATTCATCAATAACGGTTTGTGTTAATATATCTGATTCACATTTTATGTTATCAATATTTTCTTTGGGTGTATTATTGGTATAAACAATAGACATAATTTCGCTAATTGCATTGTCAAGATCAGCAGCAGTCGGTCTCGTTTTCGATAATTTGTTTCCAGCAATTACTAGTCCATTGATAAATTCCTCATCTTTTTTCTTTTCTAATGTTTGTGAAGTTAAAACTAATCCATATGCAGCTGTCACACCTATTAATGGAGCACCTCTTACAACCATGTTCTTGATTGTAAAACAAATATCATCTAGATTTCTAGCTTTAAAGATTTCAAATGAAAACGGTAATTTGCGTTGATCAATAGCATTTACCACTCCCTCTTTATCCCACCAAATCGATTTGTACTCTTTTGTTTCCTGGCCTACTTTTACCTTCAATTTTAAAACCTTAAAGACCTTAATCATATTCAAGTACCAATTCTACAAAAATATAGATACTCTTTTCACCAAATCTCTTTTTGAGTTTTCCTATTGCAGGTTTCCACTTATCACCCATACCTGCTAGAACAAATACCCCACCAATTCGAGCCATTGATTTCTCAACTAGCTCAACCATCATTTCTAATGTTGTTCCTGTCCTACAACTATCTTCAATGATTAATACCCTATCATCTAAAGTGAGCAAGCCTTTTGGTAAATTAAGTGACAAAAGCTCACCTGTTGATTCTTGTGGAAAATGTACTTTCACGAATTCTCGAACACCAAGATCTCGAGTTCGTTTAGCAATAGCAATTTCTACTCCTAATTCAGTAGCTAGATGAACAGCCATAGGTAGACCTTCAGGAGCTACAGCACAAATTTTGGTTATTCCTGCATCCTTAAAATTATCAGCAACATATTGAGCAACCAATTTTAGTAGAGAAGTATTTCCTAAAAGCATAGTAGTATCAAAATATCCTCTAAAGAAAACCAGTTGATCTTTCACAAGTCTTTCGACATCAAGATTTTCCTTAGCGATTTCAATTATCTCATCAGCTCTATCCGAAGCTGGTAAAACATGTCCTCTAATATATCTGTTAAGTACAACTTTAGAATAACTCATTAGCTCACTGAGCTCTTCATATGAGTTATACTTCTTGAGCATGCGTAAAAGTTCAATGGAGCGAATCCGTTTTTTAACATCTTCAAGATAATTTTTCGTACTTTTTTCCTCCTTATCTTCTTATTTATGAGGATTTTTAGCTAAATTTCTCTTAATTTAATTAATAATAACTAATAAGGATAATAAGCTAATCTTAAACTTTTATTCTCCAACTTACTTTAGAATAGAAAACTTTAGTTCAATAGCTGTTTTTCTGAATTATTCTCTACGTTTCCCTAATCTTTTTATTTTTCATTAGAATAGCTTTGTCAGAACAGAATTTAGTTTTCAAGACATCTTGTGTCGTGATATGATGTATGAAGGTCAAGAAGAAATCAGAAAAAAAGAATTCCCACAATTGATGGAACGAATTTGGTTAAACAGTGCTGCTTATACACCACATGCTACATCAGTTGTAGAAGCTATGAATCAGTTCATAAACATCTTTCATATCCCATCAAGTGGTGAAGATGTTATTGAGATGTTTGAAAATCTCAATAAGGAAGTTTATGAGGGAGCTGCAAAATTATTGGATTGTTCTGCTAAAGAAATTTCATTGATTAACAATACTGCTCATGGTTTAAACTTCCCATTACATGGTCTGGATTGGGAGAAAGGAGATAATCTAGTAACAAGTGAATTAGAATTTCCTACTAATTATTTACCATGGAAGTACATTAGCAAAAGGAAGGGAGTAAAATTCAGAGCTGCAAAAATCAATGAAAATCATCAAATCAGCGAAGAAGAAATAATTGAGCTCATTGATGATAAAACAAAATTGGTTTCTTTATCTCTAGTACAGTTTAACAATGGTCAAAGAGTTAAAACTGAAGAAATAATAAAAGCAGCTCATGAACACGGAGCACTTGTAGCTCTTGATGCTATACAAGCATGTGGGGGAATAGAAGTTTATCCTTCGAAAATGGATGTTGATTTTGTATCTGCTGGTGGTCCAAAGTTTCTTATGGCACCTTTGGGAATTGGCCTTTGCTATATTAACAAACGTATAGTAGAAACAATGGATCCACCATTACAAGGAACTAGTAATTATGATTTTACAGATCAACAATGGATGAAAAGAAATGTTGTTTATCTTGAAGGTGCGAAAAGATTCCAAAATGGAACTTTACCAACATATTGTGTTGCAGGTTTGAATGCTGCATTAAAACTGATTAATAGTGTTGGGATAAAAACAGTATCGAACCATAACCATTCAATCACTCAACAATTGAATGAAGGTTTTGAAGATCTTGGTCTAAAAATTATAACACCTCATGATAAGGAGCGAAGAGGTGCTTTGATAAACGTACGAATTGGAGAAAATAAGGATTTGATGAAGATTGTAGCAACCCTTGAGGAAAAATATAAAATTACAATTTCAGCTCGATATGGTGGTCTAAGATTTTCAGCTCAATTGTTTAATACGGAACAAGATACAGAAACAGCTATTTCAGCATTGAAAGAAGTTTTAGCTCTAAGCTAAATCTTCATTTTTACTTTTAAAATTAATTAGATTACATTTTTAGATAAAATTGATAAAATATTATTAAGAAGACAGATTAAATTGAAATAGTATCTAGTAAATACTATAGTTGTGGATTTCCGATGAAAGAAAAAATAGAAATTAATACTATGATTGCAAGAAATGTTTATGCAACAGAATCTTATGATTTTGTAAAATTGGTATTAGAAAAATTCTGTAAAGTTGAAATACCTAACAAAGCAAAAGAAATTCACAAACAAAATAAATTATATGACTATAAAGATGAATTTAGGCTGTATGGTACGAAAGAACAAGGAATAAAATACCATTCATACTACAAGCTTTTAGATAAGGATACGAACATTCCTTCATTATATACAGTTTCCAATGAATCATTTGGAATTGAAAATTTGTGGATAAAATTCACAATTAGTTCACAAGATGGTCTTATTCTTGAGCATGATTCTAAAGACAATTCATTGGTTGAAAAAGTAGTATCACTTTTTGAAAAACAATTCAGTTATTGCCGTAAACAATCACAGGATGAAATCTTTGATGAACTTATTCATGAAATACGAACTAAAGGTTCAGAAGATAAGGGTAAGTTCGGTATTAAATTAGGACAAAAAGCAATTAAGATCTATCCTGATGATTATTGGGCTCAATTTTATCTTGGATGTTCCTTTGCTCTTAATGGTCAACATAAGAAAGCAATACAACATTTACTCCTTGCAGTTAAACAAGATCCTAAGAGCTATGATGCTTTGTATAATTTAGCAAAAAGCTATCTCGAATCTAGTAAATTGGATAATGCAGAAGAAACAATGCTAAAAGCACAAAAACTAGCAAAAAACAATCATGCTATCAATTATTATCTTGCAGTAATTTTTGAGAAAAGAGGGAAAAAGGATGAAGCTAAAAAGTATTATAAGATTGCAATTGAAACAGCTCCCAAAAAAGTTTCTGCTGAAAAACTAGGTGCAAGTAGCTTTCTACAACAAGCTAAACAAGCATTAGAAAAACTAAGTTAATAAGAAAAAACAAATGATGAGGGGAAAGTTGTTTATTATACCCCTCGCAAATCAGTATTAGAAAGATATTTGTTTTGAACGCTTTTATTTAGATCTCCAATATTGGATTCTGATAATACACTCAAAGGCGCATTAACGCCTACTCTTTCACCAGTTTTAATTAGTATTCCTGATCGGCTTGCTGAATCAGCACGTCTTCGAGCTGTTCGTTGAGTAACGATACCTGATCCCTTTGCGTATACCAAGGTCCATTTGTGTTCATCTGCATCTAAGAGTAGTACTGCATCTGATCCATTTTGACCTGTGTATGTTTCAATTTGGTCTGGTTCATTGCTTAGATAGGAAAAGTATTGCTCTGCCATATCTGATTTATCAACTTCTTGGAATTCGTCTCTATTTCTTTGATAAATAAAACAGTGTTTCTTACTCAAGTTTCTTCGGACTCTCCATATAATGTTTTTTTTGTAGTCTTAAGCATTTATTGTTATATGTCTGTGTTCAACCTTAACTCAGGTATAGAACAACTATAGTTAATGCTGGAATATATGTTGAAAATCTCTTTTTTAATATTATTGATTTAGGTAAAACTCGATACAGTTTTCATTTTTACATGTACCTAGTAAATTTTCTTCCTTACAGTTTCTCTCTCACTGCTTTCTATTTTGGTGATTCTATTTTTTATAGCATCATAAAAGGCTATTTGGAAATTCATATGCTTTTCAAGATGTTTTTGTAAGCACAAATCTGTTGTATGAAAATACTCATAATGTTTTTCACAATAAAATAATCGTTCTTGATCTTTGAATGGCTTCCCACATTCAGAACAAAGTTTTTCTTGTATCTCAATATAGCATCTAAAATGAACAGTTGTACTGGCATCATCTGGATCTAATACATGAACCAAGTCTTTTTCACTAATAATTTTATTACAAATGGTACAGACTTTATCGTAATTTGCCTTTGAATGTGAGAGACCTACATCATCATTTTGCAAATTAATACACCATTTTAGGGAGATTTTCCCATATGCGCTAGTTAAATTAAATTCCATTCTCTTTATTAAAGGACGATTTTAAGGGAGACGACCGAAGATATTCGAAAAAAACAAAATGAGTAAAGATAGTAATACTATAACCTTACAGAATAAGCAGAAAACTAAATCATAGTCTTCGCAAAGATTTTTAAATAATCCTTTCACGCAAACATATTAGATTAATAAATATTTAATGGTGTAAAAACAATGCCAGGTAGTAAAGGCCCTAGAGGCGAGTTTGCGGGACGTCAATTAAAGAATAAGCGTAAGAAGTTCCGTTGGAAAGATATTTACTACAAGAGAAAAATGTTGGGTTTAGACAAAAAAACCGATCCTTTAGCTGCAGCTCCACAAGCTTCTGGCATAGTTATTGAGAAGTATGGTGTAGAGTCCAAGCAACCCAATTCAGCTCTTCGTAAATGTGTTCGAGTACAACTAATTAAGAATGGTAAACAAATCGGAGCTTTTGTCCCACTTGACGGAGGTTTAAACCACATTGCAGAACACGACCGTGTAATTGTTGAAGGTATTGGTGGAGCTAAAGGTGGTGCAAAGGGTGACCTTCCTGGAATAAAGTGGCGTGTTTCAAAAGTTAATGGTGTATCACTCGCTAGTATAGTTTATGGCAAAAAAGAGAAGCCAGTAAGATAGGTGTTAAATTATGTTTAGATCTAGAAAAGAGAAGGAAGCAAAGAAGAAGGAATCTAAGAAAGATACTAAAAAGGAAAAACCAGCTAAAAAAGAAGCTTCCACTGATAAAAAAGCCACAATGGAAACTAAAACAACCAAAGCTGTAAAAGAGAAAAAACCTGCTACAACTAAAACTAAAGAAAAAACTCCAAAGAAAGAAGAAAAGAAACCTGCAGCTAAAGTAAAAACTCCTAAAGTAACTAAAGAAAAGAAACCTGCAGCTAAAGTAAAAACTCCTAAAGAAACTAAAGAAAAGAAACCTATTGAGAAAAAAAAAGCACCTACTGCAATTAAAGAAACAAAAACTCCAACAAAAGAACTTGC
>JAHLVW010000013.1 GCA_019058275.1 Candidatus Heimdallarchaeota archaeon | reverse complement strand
TGATTTAGCTAATTCAGATTCTACTCGCTCCAATTCAGCAAGCTCTCTATCTGTTAGTCCTTTACGTGGGGAAGTCTTTTTCTTTCGTGGTTTAACTTCATCAATTTTAGCTAGCGCTTCCTCTTCAAGGAGTAATTCCTCAGAAATTTCTGAGATTGTTGCAAATGTTAAAGCTTCTTCTGGTCGATTAATAATTTTGACGCCTAGTTCATCAGCTCTGTTAGTGATATCTACTTTCTTCTTCACACCAACAGTTGAAGATATTCTAGCAATTTGAGTATCTTTATCGACAATTTCGAGTTCTTTAGGATTATGGACCATAACTTCTTCTTTACCACTTCTGGTAAGTCCTCTAACAACTTTTGGTCCACGATAACCTACTCTAACTATTGTTGGTATACCTCGTTTATGATGTCTCATGGCATTATCAATACCAATTGGTTTTCGCCAATTTTTTTTCAATCTCTTGTAACGCCAACTTTCTTGTCTTCTAAACTTCGGACGAGATTTTCTCATTTTTTCTCTTTCACGAAGTAATCTTTTATCTACAGTCAACATTCTTCAACTCCTAATCTATACCAACATATTGAGCTGATAGCCATATTCCATCCATAAATCTACGAGGATCTTTGTGGAATTTTCCACGAAGTTTGCAGATTTCTTGAAGATTGGCTGATGTTTGACCAACATGTTCTTTGTCTATACCTGTGATGATTATCTCATCACCGTCAACTTTCACCTTAACATCATCACCAAAAATCTTTGCTTTTCTTGGGTTTCGTTGCCCGTAAAGATTCTTGATTATGATTTCATTTGGTTTAACATCTACTGTTATAGGAAAGTGAGAATAGACAATTGTCAATTTATAAGTATAACCTTGAGTTATACCTGTGATCATATTTTTCACATGCGCTGCAATGGTACCCAACATTGCCAGTTCTCTTTTCCTTGGAAAAGCTACAGACAATTTCAAGGTATTCTTTGATAAGTCCAATTTAACAGGTTCACCTATGAAATCTCTTTCCAAGCTACCTTTGGGTCCAGTGACTGTTACTTTCATACCATTAAGAGCAATTGTTACTCCTTCAGGGGTTTCTACAGTTTTTTCAACATAAACAGCTTTTGGCATTTGTTTAACCCATCCTTAAATCAGTAGACATAAGCTAGGAGTCTTCCTCCTATACCTAAAGCTTTAGCATCTTCATGACTCATCACACCCTTTGGTGTGGAGACAATTAGAATTCCGAAATCTCGTGCAGGAAGGAATTTTTCTTCCCAGGATTCGAATTCCTTATGCTTTACGGGAAAGCGTGGTTTAATTACTGCACATTTGTTAATTCTACCTAGCAATTGTACTTTGAAAAGACCAGCTCTATCATCATCAATGAATTCAAATTCACCTATGTATCCTTTGGCAATCATAACTTTGATGACAGAGGAGATTAACTTTGATGCGGGTTTCAAAAAGACATCTCTTTTACCAAGAGTTTCAGCGTTTTGAATGTTATTCATCGCATTTGCTAGTGTGTCTAATAGAGGCATTTTTTCATCTTCTCCTTATTCTTGCACCTATGAAGGTTATCCTCCATGGCCTCCATATCGTTTGAAACCGATTGTTTTTGCTACTTCTCTGAAGCAACGTCTACAGAGGTTTATTCTATGTCTTCGAATAAGGCCTTCATGGGCACCGCATCGTGTGCATTGTCTTGATCCTTTGCCAAATTTCAGTTCTTTTGGTTTTGTACCAGATCCTTTTGCCATTGCTTTCACCTATTCTACATTTAATCCTAATTCGGTTTCAGCGAAAACTATCGCTTCTGCCTGAGATATCCTATGTCTCATAGGAATCTTCTTCGGGGATCGAAATCTGCGCTTTACCCGATAACCTGGACGTTCAAGTCTTAAGTTAATGTCCAGTCCTGTAACACCGAGATTGGGGTCATATTTTGTACCCGGAATATCGATGTGTTCTTTAATTCCAAAGCCAAAATTTCCTTCGCTATCAAAAGCTCTTTTGGAAATTTTGTTATCTTTAACGTCGAATAATCGTGGTATAAGTTTCTTGATTTTCTCCTCATCACGAATGGTTACTTTTGCACCAATAGGTTCATATTGTCTTATACCGAATTCTCTGAAAGTTCTTTTTGCTCGAGTTTCGACAGTTTTCATCTCACCAATGGATTCGATAATCTTCTTTACTCGTTCAAGAGCTTCACCAGATCCACCAACACAACAATGAATAATAAGTGAAACTACTTTTGGTTTACGCATTTTGTGTTGTTCCCAATCTTTGAGATAATCTTCTTTAGTCAAGCTCATTAATTATCAGCTCCTTTAGCACTCCACCATGGTGATTTTTCACCAATTATGAATATATATTCCGGAGTTGTTTGTACCTCTGTTCCCTCAGGGGATTTCAGAGTGACTGTCGATGCTCTCGGTCCGAAACGCCATTGGAACTCTTTAATTGAACCATGTTTTCCAACGTTTCGACCTGCTATTATAATTGCATACATGCCTTCCTTGAATGGAAAGTGATTAGCAATTTTCTGGGATGGAAGATCGATTATGATGGTATCTTTTGAATTATACTTCTGTTCTATTCCTTCCTCTTTTGGTAAGAGAATATTTCTACCATCATGCAAGTTTAGTTGAGTAATTCCATTCTTGATTGTGGTTTTATTCATGATTTGACATGCTTTAGAGTTTTGAGCTGTTTTCTTCATTTCAAATGGCATCAATACATGCAATTCATGAGGAAGTATACGATATGCTTTCTTAAGTTGTTCAATTTCAACAACATCCATTAAACCCACTGGGAATTTTGGATTTGATACAACTCTTCCATCAACTTTAATCAATTTTTTATTCAAGATAAATCTGAGTTCTCTAGCAGTTTCAGCTAAATGAAGGACATCCCTTAGAAGAATTCCTAATGGAATACATCTTTCTCTGCTATGAGGTCCTGGGTCTGCTCTGAATGCGAACTTGTGTTTCTTACGTGGAAGTACCCAGTTTCTTGGGGATGCTACTCTTTTCTGATGCTTTGAACCACCTGTTTTTGTCATTCTTTTTTCACATTCCTTAGCTTTTTACATTAGCTTCCTCAGCTTCAATTTCAGGAAGTCTTCGATCAACGATAGCTTTTCGTCGTTTATCTTTCATATTTTTCAAGTTAATGATTTCACAATTACAAGCTCTGACTGGGAAATGTTGAGCTGATCCATCAGATTTTTCAAAGGTTACACCTTCAATTGTAAGTCTCATAGTTTTGTAATCAATTTTAGAAACTTCACCTTCGATACCTCTGAAAGATCCTTTACGAATTCGGACAGAATCTCCCTTTCTAATAACTAATTGTCTAATACCTTCTTTTTCAGCAAGTACTGGTGTAAGTGGAGCAGTTAATAATTTTCTTCTGCGATGTAATGGAGCGGTATAGAGCTGTTTTCGCTTCTTTGAAGGTTGTTTTGTGACATTAGGATTCTTTTTCATTTTTTCATCTCCTTATTTAGAGTTATTAGACAATTGTGCTTGCAGTATGGGCAACTCTTGGCCATCTTTCAGCAGCTTCTTTTGCTACCGGACCTCGAATTTCACTCCCTCTAGGACTTCCTTCGGGACTTGCTATTACAGCTGCATTATCTTCAAATTGCACCCAAAGACCACTTGGTCTACGGTACATTTTTCTTTGGCGAATAACTATAGCTGGGAGAACTTGTCGTCTCATTTGTGGGGTTCCTTTCTTAACAGAAACAATAACCATGTCTCCAACTGAAGCAGTGGGATAGCGGTTAAGACGACCCTTAAATCCTTTTACTGCAATAATCTGTATGACTTTTGCACCTGTGTTATCAGCACATTTTAGTCGTGTACCTACACTAACACCTTTGCTAAGTCTTGGGAGAGATATTCCTGTTACTTTTCTTCTTGACATGTTTCTTTATTCTCCTCAAATTATTCTATTCTTTGACACCCTCAGCTTGAGATTCTTTAGCAATGACAACATATGAGACACTTTTACTTAGTGGTCTACATTCCATGATGGTTACATTGTCACCTTCTCTAGCATCAATACATGGAGGGTTGTGGGAACTAATGGTACTATGTCGACGTTCGTATCTCTTGTACTTCTTTATATAGAAGAGGAAATCCTTACGAATAACACATGTGTTTTGCATTTTATGACTAATTACAGTACCATTGATGATCCTACCTCTTACACGAAGTGTTCCATGAAACGGACATTTTATATCACTACATTCTGTTTCTGGTTCTGGAACATCAACGCCAATATATCTGGACATATTTTTTTACCACCTTTTACGAATAATATTTTTCAAACGATTTTCTGGTTTTAATTTTAGTAAGCGTCCTTCGACATCCACAAGTTGCCCTGATGGTAGATTGAATCTGAATGTGCAATCTTTCTTTGGGATTCTTACACGATGAGGTTCATCCATGTTTGAATGCTTTTTTAATGAATCAATAACCAGCATGTTTTTTGTTTCATCAACGATCAAACCTTTCATGCCAATCATTTGCTTGTCTAAAGCTCTCACTATTTCAACATTCAAACCAATCAACTCATGTCTGTGGATATTTTCAGGTGTTATAGGGTTCAACGCTCACCATTCTCTTTTTGAATAGTTAATATTCTAGCAATAGTCTTTTTGACTTGTTTAACTTGACTGGGTTTTTCTAATGAACCACCAGTTGCTACACTAGCTCGTAAATAAGCAAGCTCTTTTTGAAGTCGTTTTAATTGACTCTTTCTTTGATCAGCAGTCATATAACGAATTTCACGCACTTTTAGGTTGGCCATTTTTATTCAACTCTTATTTTTTCTTCTCCTCTTTTTTAGGTTTGGAGGTTTTAGTCTCTTTTTTAGAAGTTGAAGCTTTAGTTATTTTCTTTGTTGTTTTTGCTTTGGGTTTTTCTTCTACTTTTTTAGCAGCAGTTTTAGTAGTAACTGCTTTCTTTGTAGTTGTTGTTTTTGCTTTATCATCTTCTTTCTTAGTTGTCTTTGGTTTCTTTGTTTCAGGTTTCTTGACGTCCTTTTTAGCTGAAGCTTTTGGTTTCTCTGTTTTTACAGCTGCAGGTGTTTTCTTCACAGCTGGTTTCTTTGTTTTTGTTTTCTTTGGTTTCTTTGCTTCACTAGGAGTCTTTTCAATTAAGTCAGATAATTCTTCAACCTTTTTGTCCAAGTCAGTTTTCTTCTTAGTAACTGGCTTGTCTTTCTTCTCATCTTTCTTGGGTTCTTTCTCTTTTGGTGCTTCTTTCACTTTTTTAGGTTCTACTTCCTTTACTTTAATTTCAGGAGTAACCACTTCTTCAATGACAGCATCTTCACCCAATTGTACAGCCAAAATGCTAATATCATCTGGAAGAGGGATATCGCCTCTCATAATATTGACAGTAACACCAATTGTTCCTAATTTCAAAACAGCAGTTGCATTAGCTCTTCTAACGAGTTGAGAACCAATTTCTCCACTTTTAGCAAGAAGACCCATTCTATAAGCTTCATGACGAGATCGTTTACTTGTAAGCTTGCCAGCAATAATTATTTCGCATCCCCTTGCTCCAGCATTCAGAACTCTTCTTAGAACTGAATATGCTGCTCTACGGCGATGAACTCCTCGTTCAATGGCAGAGACAAGTGAAAAAGCCATAACTTTAGCATTTAATTCAGGGTTTACAACTTCTTTGACTTCAATTTGAGGATTTTCCAAACCAAATCTAGAAACCAATTCATCAGTGATCATTCTAATGTTTTTACCACGACGACCGATGACAATACCAGGTCTAGATGCATAGATGGTGATTCGTTCACCCAGGGGAGTTTTTGTAATATCAACTCCTCCGTATCCTGCTCTTGCTAATTCTTTACCTAAGTACTCATCAATTTCAGCTTGACGAACACCTTTTCTTATGAAATGTTTTACTGCAGACAAGTTCAAACCTCTTCAATGGCTATTTCAATATGGGTAAGATAATTGAATTTAGGGGAAGATGATCCATGGGCTCTAGGGAAAAATCTCTTGACTATCATCCCCTTATGAGTACAAGCGTGAATAATCTTCATTCTTTCTACATCTAAACCCTTGAATTCAGCATTATTTTCAGCATTATCTAAAACTTCAAGGATTCTCTTTGCAGCTTTTATTGGAAATCGACCAGCAGGCCATTTAGTAAGCTCTTTTCGATGGGCAACGTGCTTCTTGTGTCGTTTGTATGGAACAGCTTTTTTCATGACAATAACATCTTCAAGATATTCTTTTGCTTTGTCAAGAAACATCCCTTTAATTGTGTTGCAAATTTCTCTAGCAGCCTTTGGACTAATGTCAATTTCTCGTGCACTGGCAATGGCTGTACGATCCGGATCTAACCCGTAAATCGAGTATCCATATTGTGGCATACGCATTTCCTCATATCTTTGATTTTTCTTTTTAGTAATCGTAAAGACGACTATTTATGGGGATTTTCCCACTCTTATGATAGTTTTTAATCCAGTGAATCTATGATTAAATTCCTGAAACCTCCAAGAGGCATGACTCCCCTTCTGCACATCTCGTGCAAGGTCGGAGCCCAATTATGCACACGCTTAGAGAAATTCAGCGCGGCAGTAGTCCAAACTTGAATAATCTGTTTAAAAACCTTATGTCTCTTTCTAACATTTTTAAAGCAAGATGAGAGATTTTAGTTTCTTTGACAAAAAATCATTAAAAAACTACTATTTAAAGAGAAATGTTCATATAATATTTTTTCATGTAATAAATAATCAGCGAGTATGTGAATACCGAAGTAAATGCCTGCTAAGCATTTTATAATAAGCCAGGGGGCTTATCATTATGGCTAGAAGTATAAATGACTTCATTGTGAGAAGAAAGGATGGTCTGAAAATATGCAAAATTTGTCAGAGTATCATAGAAGAAGAAGAAGAGCATATGAAAAGAAGACATCCAAAATATATGAAATACCTTGAACAGAAGGAAGAGAGAGAAGAAAGATATATGTGTTGTTATTGTGGATTATGGGTAAAAAATTGGAAAAAACATGTAAGAGATCAGCATCCAGAAATAATTGCTGATGCTATGAGAAGAGTAAAACCAGAACCTGAAGAAGAAGAATTCGAATTTACATTTTAACACTATTTCTTATCTTATGAGGAGTATCTAATTACACCTCACATAATCTCAAATTTAATAGGAAAAAAGAAATCTGCATATAGCAGATTTTCTACTTTTTTTTATTTTTGAACAATACTTGAGTATTTTCGTTCAATAGTCATTGCTTGGAATTTAAAGCCAGTGCCTTGATAGCCAACTTTTCCGAAGAATTCTACCCATTGTAACCTTAAGGTTTGAATGAATGAGAATAATCCTTCTAAAGCTAGTATCACTAAAGCACCTATAGCCATACCAATGAAATTGATAACACCGAGACCTTCCCCTTTGACAAAGTCAGTGAGGAGGAATATATGTGATAAAGCTCCATGCACAGCATTCATAGCAAAAATCCGAGCATAGCTTATAGTATTTGATAGGGTGGACAATAATAATTCAATTAATTCAGCAATACCATCTGAACCATGTGTAGTTAGATAAATGGTCATAACTAATATTGGTATAGCAAAAGCACCCAAGAAGAACCATAATGCACCATTGATTGTGAAGAATTGAATTGGTTCACCACCAATTGACAATAATGCTAAATCGAATGTTCCTGTGAGATCTGCACTGAACCAGTTCATGAAATTAGTTCCAAAAGTGAAGACAAGGATGAATAATGCCCAGTGGAAACTTGCCCACATCAATGCTACTGTGAAGGCTTCTATGTAGTGGTTGTGTTTACTACTATTAATAAATCGCAAGACATAACCAATGGTCATATGAATCATACCAATTAGTAGGGAGAGCTCAAGCATTAAGATAACTGAAGAAGCTCCATTATAAAGGTGTTCTGTATCTTCGGGACTAAACCAAATAGCTTGTGGCACCCAGTCAGCAACGTGATGAGTAGCACCAAAGTAGGATCCAAATAAAACTCCAAAAATCATAGCAGCAATACCAGAGACAATCATTAACATATAACCGCTCTTGAAGTAACCTTTGATTTCATCCATGAAGCTATCAGTACCTAATTTTTTGTTTCTTAATGTCATACCATAAACACCAAGAAGAGTAAACAATAAACCGTGACCAACATCTGCGAACATGATACCAAACATAATTGGGAAGAAAATTTGGATTAGGATAGCTGTGTTAAACTCGTTGTATCCTGGAACGCCATAAGCACTAACTAGTGAATCATAAATTCGAGCAAATTTAGGTACAGATGTTTTAGTTGGAAATTCAGACTCTTCGAATACAGGTTTAGAAAATTCAACAATAGTACTTTTATCTGTAGCTAATTTAATTCCTTTCTCAAATTTACTGGTTTTTTTCTGAGGAATCCATGCCCAAAAAGTAGCATTTCTTTTTGTATGTCTTAACATGTTTGAAATCTTTAAGAAATTCTCTTCTATAGCCAATTGCTCACTAAAAGCAAGAATTTCCGAGCCATGTTTATCGATAATGGAATCCGCTTCTTTTTTGAGTTCCTTTATTTTCTCTACTAAACGTTCATTTTTCACTTTATTCTTTTGAACCACTTTTTCAGGGCTTCCAGATATTCGCTCTGGAATTGAGATTTTTTCAAAACCATAAGCAACTAGAAGTCGGCTGATATCTTCTTGATAACGTTCTAGAAATCCAATAGCGATAAATGAATAATTACCTTTAGATTTAGATTCTTTAAGTACATAATTACTATCAGTAATTGCATCTAGATTCCATTTAAATCTTGGAATTCTTTTAGTATCCAATCTACCTACGATAACACTGAAGTATGGTCGTTCATCATCTAAATCTTCAAAGCTAAAGCCAAACGGAATTAAATTTTGTGCAATTTCAATAACAGATTTATTCTTCATAAGTTCTTGTTCTGCTAGGATGATTCGTTCATCAATTTGATTTAATTTCACAATAATATCTTTTGACATTTGCTCGATATTCTTTAACACTGTAGATATCTTTTGATCTTCAATTTTAACTTTCTTGACTCTTCCAACTTTATCTTTGATTTCGAAGTGTTCAATGACTTTATCGAAATTTTCATGTAATTCTTTGATTTCTGAGCCATGATCAAAAGATCCAATATCAAAAGGTCTTTTTTGTACATCAATAATATCGAGGTCATCACAAGTTGAAAGAAATCTAAACAAACTTCTAGTATTCTCTTGTGGAACAACAACTTTTACTGTTTTTAATCTATCAGGTAATAAGCTCATCTCTCTTTACACCTGTGCAAAGTCTCTTGATGTTCGATTGCTTTTAGATAAAAACTTTTGCATTTGCATCTTAAAAATCCTCATTGCTCAATTGAATAATATTAGTAAACATTAAATGACAATTCAATTAGATAAAATAAGAAATTATCAAAAAATGATAATTTCTCAACAACAATAACCATCAAACAAAATCTATGACAATTCTTCAGTTAGTAATTTGCCTAATCTAGTGATACCATCGTATATAATGTCAGCTTTGTTATAAGAATAACCTATTCGCATTGTGTTTGTTTTTGCTTGGGATTCGATTAAACCATCTGAAGTGTCATCAAATGACCAGCCTTTAATAGGATAGAATGCAGCTCCTGGTACGAACATAATGTCATTTGGAATGCATTTATCCATTAGGAAAGACTTAGAGTTAAATTGTTTCTCGGATTCATACCAAACAAAGAAGCCACCAGTTGGTTTAGTATATTCTCCTGCAGGAAACGTCTCTTTTATACCTTTTAACATAGCTTCAGAACGTTTCTTGTAAGTTTTCAAACAATCAGGTAAAACTTTGTCAATATATTTCTCATAATAAATCGCCATAACTTTCTGAAGTATTGTGGGGGAACATAAGTCTAAATATCCTTTGTCTTTAAGCACTTGATACTTGAGACTCTCTGGAAGAACAGAATAACCCATACGTAATACTGCTGCTTCTTTTGAAGTTGTTCTCAAGTATGCTACACGACTATTGTCTTTATCTAGTGATTTTATTGGTTTTATTAGCTCTTCACCAAATTGTATTTCTTTGTATGCTTGGTCCTCAATAAGTAATATATCATGCTCTTCTGTAATATCAAAGAGAGCCTTTCTTCGTTTAAATGGTAAGGTGGTTCCTTTTGGATTATCTGAATCAGGAACAACATAAAGGATTGAGGGTTTCTTACCAAACTTTTTCACACACTTGTCTATTGCTTTTTCAACATATTCGGGAAGCATACCATCCAAATCAGTTGGTATTGTAACAATTTCTGCACCTAATTTGAACGCTGGTGCTAGAAATCCAAGATAGGCAGGACTGGGAGTTAAAATAACATCTCCAGGATCTATTATAGTATCTAAAATCGCATAAATTGCTTGTTGTGATCCTGCAGTTAATATAACATCTTTCCAACCAGTCTCCTTATCGAGATTAATATCATCTACTCGTCTTAACCTGTCCGCTAAAACTCTTAAGCAGAATTCTTGTCCGCCAGTTGGTCCATAGTTCCATAAAGAGAGTGCTTTACCTAATTTACCGTCTTTATAGTCTTGTTTGTTCTCTTCTCCAATTTCGATTAGTATGTCTGTTAAAGTATCAATTGGTAAAGCACCAGGTAACCCACCACCAAAATTATACTTAACTTTATACTCTAACAAAATCCTAATTTCTGATGGTGGTAGTAATTTTGTCCATGCTGCAAAATCAAATCTTTCTTCATTATTTGACATTTTAAAACATTCCACAATGATTTAATGTTTGCTGAATATTAATTTGAAACGCGGATTAGAATATTCCGTTCATTCAGCGTATATTAAAGCTTTTAGAATAAATGCATTCATTAGTTAAAAAAAC
>JAHLVW010000012.1 GCA_019058275.1 Candidatus Heimdallarchaeota archaeon | reverse complement strand
TGCTACAACTAAAACTAAAGAAAAAACTCCAAAGAAAGAAGAAAAGAAACCTGCAGCTAAAGTAAAAACTCCTAAAGTAGCTAAAGAAAAGAAACCTATTGAGAAAAAAAAAGCACCTACTGCAATTAAAGAAACAAAAACTCCAACAAAAGAACTTGCTAAAACTCCAGCTAAAGAAAAACCAAAAACCTCAGAAAAGGTTCCTGAGAAAGTGGAAAAAGAAGAACCCCTTCCATCTTACGAAGGAATTGAACTTTTCAATAAATGGAGTTATAATGATTTGGTTGTTGTAGATCCAGGGTTAAAAGCTTACATCAGTTTAAGACCAGTTATCACACCTCATACTGGTGGAAGATATGAACATCAACGTTTCAAAAAGGCTGAAATGCCTATTGTAGAAAGACTTGTAAATAAATTAATGAGAACCAAAAAAGGAACTGGCAAGAAGGAAAGAATGATAAAATCTGTAAAAGTTACTTTTGAAATCATAAATCTTCAAACCGGAAAAAATCCAATACAAGTACTCATTGATGCTATTCAAAATACTGCTCCAAGAGAAGAGGTTACTAGAATAACCTATGGTGGTATGGCACAACTACAATCAGTTGATGTTGCTCCAATGAGGAGAGTTGATATTGCTTTAACTAATATTGTTGAAGGTGTATACAAGAAATCATTCAATAATATTCTAACAGCTGAAGAAATACTTGCAAGAGAATTAATGGATGCTGCTGATAACAAACCTTCAAGTAATGCTATCAGTAAAATGCAAGAAATTGAACGTATTGCTCTCAGTGCAAGATAATTTCATGAAATCGAATTACCCTTTTGGGCACTTTCTAACTTTTTTGTCATTTTTATTTTATTTGAACACATCAGCTTGACAATAATTATTATTAGAAGAAAAGACCTAGACAAAAGCATAAACTAGTTGTGGAATTAAAATGGACTACAAGGTTTTAGGTTCAATTCTCGGAGATTCTGTTCAAGTTAAATTAGTTGAATTTTTTATGGTTAACAATACAGGAATGTATCAGCTAACAGATATAGCACGAATGCTGGAGATATCACACTCTCGAGTCCATGATCTAATAGGCTCTCTAGTTAAGATGAGAATTATCACAGAAACAAGATCAAAAAGGAATCGACTCTTTGAATTGAATGAAAACCATCCTATAACTAAGCAACTAAAAGAACTTTATAGAATCACTCGTGCTTTCTTAGTAGCAAGTCAATATTAAGGCAATATTGAAATTAATATTATCAGATAAATAATTAGGTGGAAAAAGTGGAAAAAAATGAACGCGAAAAAAGAGCATTTCTTTTAGAAATGACTACAGATGCCCAATCATTTATTCGACATGGAAAGAAAGAAAAAGCTCTAGAGTGTTATGAAAAAATTCTAGAAAAATATCCAGAAGAAACCAGAGCAATTTATGGTAAAGGCATGACACACTATGAATTCGATGAATTACAAGAAGCTATGAAATTTTTCGATCAAGTATTAGCACTCAAACCTAATGATATAGATTCTTTATACGCTAAGGGTTCAGTCCTGAGCAATTTGGGGAGAAATGAAGAAGCATTTGATTTGTTTAATAAAATTTTAGCTTTAGATAAGAAACTGAGTTTTGTTTGGTTAGCAAAAGGTTATACTCTTTTGGATTTGGAAAAATCGGAACAAGCTCTGGACTGCTTTGAAAAGGTAAGTGAATTGGGAAGATCAAACGATGCTTTAACTGGAAAAGGACATGCTTACAGAAAAATTGAGAAATTCAAAGAAGCATCAAAGAACTATTCTGAAGCAATTAAACTGGATCCATATGATCCCGAAGCATTATTCGGTTTAGGTGTCATTGAATTTGAAAATAAAAATAACAAGAAGGCTCTAGAATACCTTTACAAATGCGTCGTTCAAGATGATGACAATGCAGATGCATGGAAAGTCCTAGCAGAATTATATAAGATTCTGAATCAAGAAGATAATGTAAAAATTGCTTTAGATAAAATTAAAGAACTAGAGTCTAGCTAATCAGGGTGGCAATAATCTGAGCATTGGATTTTTATTTTAGTTATAGAGATTCACCAATTTTCAACTAACACATAAAACTTATCTTTCACGAAAACGAAATCAAAATGGAATTAACATTCCAAGGAAAATAGAAAAAGATGTTTGTAATAAAAATCGGTGGATCATTATTATTTGATGATAAAGAACAAATCAATGATAAATTAATCTCGAAATATGCTAAAACAATTCGTAATGTAGTAAATGAAACTAAGAAGAAATGTGCAATAGTTGTAGGTGGCGGTAAACTAGCTAGGAAGTATATTACTTCCAGCAGAAAATTAGGGGCTTCTGAATCATATAATGATATAATGGGTATAGAAGCTGCAAAATTAAATGCAAGGTTATTGATAGGAGCATTAGATGGAATTGCTTATCCAAATCCCCCAAATAGCTTCCTAGAATTTCAGAAATTATACAATTTAACTGAGAAGATAATTGTTTGTGGTGGATTCCAACCTGGTCAATCTACAAATGCTGTAGCTGCATCCATTGCAGAATTAACCTCAGCTGAAAAACTAGTGAATCTGACAGATGTAGATGGTGTATATACAGAGGATCCAGACAAAAATCCTAATGCAAAATTACTAGAAGAAATGCCTATAGATGATCTCCTAGAACTAATATCAAAACATGAAACAAAAGCGGGGCAATATCCATTATTTGATAATACCGCTGTGCAAATTATCCAACGATCAAAAATCGCATTACAGTTTGTAAATGGAAGCAATCCTGATAATCTAAAGAAAGCACTACTAGGTGAAAAGATAGGTACTTTAATCACATTTTGATTACACCTTTGATTCCTTCAAATATGCATTTCTTATTTTCCTTGGAAAAATATTGAAGGAAACTAAAATAATGAATGTTGTACAAAAAAACGAACAAGATGAAGATTCATCACAGGAATCTGAAGAGCAGGAAGAACTTGTTGAAGAATCCGAAGAGGAAGTTGAATCTACCGATGAAGAAGAAAGTGATGAAGATCAAATTAAATTCGACAAAGATGATTATATATATCAAAAATTGATCAAAAAAAGAAACCATGTATATCATTGCATTGCAAATGTACTAAAAAACTATAATCATAAACATGTCCTAGATGCCTTAATACCTGAAAGAGAAAAATTAGCTATGCGGTTAGCAACCATCCTAATGACAAAGGATGGATTATCAGCCAATGATTTTAGTAATGTTTCAACAGCAACAACAGGACAAGACTTAATGACAACAAGTGATATCATCAATTTATCTGCAATTAATTTTCTAATTAATCAAGTCCATTCCCTTTCAGCTGAAGATGAGGGAGAAATGGAATTTTCTAAAGAAGCTAAAAAACATCTAATGGAGCTTGCTATTGATTGGGCAAGACTAAGAGATCAAGCTTTCATGTTTTCAAATGGAATGATAAAATTAGAATATGAATTGCACGATGAAATGCATTTCGTAGAGACAGAGTTATACCTTGAAACTGAAAGGAAATTGAAGAGTATAGGAATTGCACAAAAAAGTGGAACAAGTATAAAACTAAAGGAAATAAGAGATCAGAGAAGGAAAATGTCTGATAGAACAATAACAGAACTAGTTGATTTGGTTAAAGCGTGGCATAGCGAGATTGCTTATTTAAGACGAATTACAGAATTTTATGCATCAATGAGGCAACTTAGTGAAATAGAAATTGACACTCTCTCAATACTCTTCGAAAACTTTGGTGCTCTAATGGCATTGAAGGATCTCAAGAATCCATTCAAAGAAATAAAAATGTCCAAGATAAAAGAAATGCAAGAAAATAGAGAGCAGCTTGATCCTACAGAAGAAATGAGAATTTTGATTTATGAAACAATGATGACATTTCAACTAGGTAAAGAAGACGTTCCTTATTTTCTGTCCAGAATAATTAAAAAGAAAGATGAAGAATACTTACAAATATCCGTAATCTCTTTACTGCTATTCTCGAGATTTTGTAATTCATATAGTGAAACAACTAGAAGCAAGAAAGCACATGATCTTGAGCTAATTGTTTCGGAAATCTCTGCATTGTGTGGATGGGTAGTTGTTGATCAAAATGTGGAGATTATTAGCGAAGGTGATACAGTTACAGAAATTGACTTGATTATCCGTCGAAATAAAACAACTGTTATTGTTGAAGTTAAAGATTTAGCTTTATGGCGGGGATGGTATTTCGATCGTGATAGTTTAACAAAGAGATACGAAATTTTTGCTACTGCAGCCAAGAAACTACGTGAAAGAAGACTGCTACTTAAAACAACAAATGCTAAATTGTTAATTGTAACTGCTCTTAACGAAAGATGGAAAAGAGTTGAAAGAATTCCCATCGTCCCGCTGAAATCACTTCATAAATACCTGAAAAAGCTTAAACGCTTGGAAAGCAAACGGTCAAAACCAAAGAGAAGATAAGAGCTCTTCTCTATTTTTTTTATAATTAAGTATCTAATATTTTTGCCTGTTTATTAGCTTGAATAGCAGTTTTTAAGTAAATTATACTGTCCTCACTTTCATACTGTAATGGTTGCATATAATCAAACCGTCTTAGTAAATCAAAGAAGAGAATTATTTCTAAAATAGCTGCTACATAAGAAAGCATATGCATTATCGGTAAAGCTGCAACTGTATTAATGTAATCTACATTTGCTAAATTTAGAATGTTAGTAATTGGATAGATTAAAGCGGGAATGCCAAAAACATAAGGTAGAAATCCTGGTCCATAACCAATTCCTGCTCTAGACTTTAATTGCCTTTGGAAGAAATCAAAAACAACAAAGGTGCTTATTAAAAGAAAGCCTGTTGTCATTTCAAAAACTTGAATTAAATTAAGGATTATTGGATCATCGTATGATTGACTTATTAGTTGTGTGAATCTAAAGAATATATAAGCAGTTTTAACGCCTACTTCACCAATTAAGAATATTGATGCTATTAAACCAATTTTAGAGATTTTGAAATAATAAATTCCTAGCATAAACATGCCTACTGCCAAAGCACCAAGAAAAGCTGTATAAAGGCAATTTGTTATTATGTTATCAATTGTCATAAAATTGTTTGATGGATTACCGTCAAAAGCTGCATGATAAATTATGAATCTAATTAGAGACCAAGAAGTATCAAGAACAAGTAAAGCAATAAGACCTCTCAATCCATTTTTTGAGATATGTTTTGCATATCTATAACTTATTCCCATGAACTTTTCCGCCTTTCATCTTGATGTTCTAACCACATCAGAGATATTTATGAAATACATCAAGTAAGCTTCTTGTATTAAAAAAATTTGCTGACAACACCAAATATCTGTCTTGATGTTGCCAAGGGCTACTAATTAAATACGTATAAAAGGATAATCAAACATAATTACTCACGAAATAGATAATTACTCACATAAATAGTAATATTTAAAACGTTTATTTTATTAAACGGTAATTATTAATATTGGAATCTAAAATTGAATTCTAGAGGATAAATTAAAATAAGTAATATATCCGCAAAATGCTCGAAGAAGAAAAATCCTAATTGGTAATTCAGGAGATACAACTCAGTGACAGATAACAAAGAGAAAAAGAATGAAAATGAACTCAATGATAGCAATATAGTTGAAGAAACTGAGATAACTAAAGATTCACAAATAATTTCAGAAATAGAAGCGATGATTGACAAACTTGAAACGGATTCCAATGCAAAGAAGATTATCAAAGAATTCGATAAGAAAATTAAAGATTTTAGCTTAAAAGAACTTCTAGTAGCCAATAAAAAGATGCTGTTGGAAGTAGAGCAAGCAAATAAAGAAAGAAATGAGTATTTATCCATTCTACAAAGATTCAAAGCTGATTTTGAGAATTATAAGAAAAGAGCACAAAAGCAAGAAGTGAATAATGTTAGGTATTCCTCAGAGAAAATTCTTTCTAAAATCTTTGAACCAATCGAAGATATTGATAGAGCATTGAAATTTGCTGAAGAGAGTAACCTCGAAGCTGTTCCTTTAGAAGGGATATCAATTATACATGGAAAATTACTGAGGGTTTTAGAGGATGAGGGAGTCACTTTGATTAATCCAAAAAAAGGAGATACATTTAATCCCTATTATCATGAAGCAATCAGTATAGATCCTTCTGGAAATCACAAACCTGGTTTAGTTGTACAACTCTTTGAACAGGGGTACAAAATAAAGGATAGAGTAGTTCGAGCAGCAAAAATTATGGTTTCGACAGAACAAGAAACCGCAAAGGAATAAGAAAAAGAATTTAAAAAAATTAATGGTGATAAAAAATGGTAAAAGTAGTTGGAATCGATCTGGGAACTACAAATTCAGCAATTGCATACATGGAAGGTGGTACTCCCACAATAATTCCTAATGCTGAAGGTGGTAGAATAACTCCCTCAGTTGTTACTATTTCAAAAGACGGAGAACAAGTTGTTGGGGAAATTGCTAAAAGGCAAGCTATTTCAAAACCAGAACGAACAGTTCGATCGATTAAAAGGAAAATGGGTACCACTCATCGCGTGAAAATAGATGACAAGAATTTTACTCCCCAAGAAATTTCAGCCATGATTCTTCGAAAATTAAAGAAGGACGCAGAAGATTTTCTAGGAGAGGAAATTAAGCAAGCAGTAATTACTTGTCCAGCTTATTTCACAGATAGTCAAAGACAAGCCACTAAAGATGCAGGTAAAATTGCAGGTTTAGATGTTTTGAGAATTATTAATGAGCCTACTTCTGCAAGCTTAGCCTATGGAGTTGGTAAAGATAAAGATGAAACAATTCTAGTTTTTGACCTTGGAGGTGGAACATTTGATGTTTCAATCCTTGAAACTTCATATGATGAAGGAGAAGCAATGTTTGAAGTAAAAGCTACCAGTGGAAATAATCTTCTTGGTGGAGATGATTTTGATGAAAGAGTCATGAATTGGGTTATTGAACAATTCAAGAAACAAGAGGGAATAGATTTGAAGAAGAATGCTTCTGCAATGCAAAGAATAAAAGATGCTTCTGAAAATGCTAAAATTGAACTATCAACTAAACAAAGAGCTTTTGTTGACATTCCATACATCACAGTAGACAAGGATGGACAACCAAAAAATATCAATTATGAACTTACAAGAACACAATTCCAAAGAATGACTGAAGACTTAGTCGAAAAAACAATGGGACCAACACGACAAGCACTTAAAGATGGGAAGAAGAAACCTGCTAATATTGATAAAGTACTCCTAGTAGGTGGAGCAACAAGAATGCCTGCTGTTCGTGAAGAAATAGCAAAAATGTTTGGTGAATCTAAAATCTACAAAGGAATTAATCCTGATGAATGTGTAGCTATAGGTGCAGCTATTCAAGCAGGCGTTATCAAAGGTGAAGTAAAAGATGTTTTACTTTTAGATGTAACACCACTTACATTAGGTATTGAAACACTTGGAGGAGTATTCACTCCAATAGTTGATAAAAATACAACAATTCCTACTGATAAAAGCCAAGTCTTCTCAACAGCTAGTGATAACCAACCAAGTGTAGAAATTCATGTTTTACAAGGCGAAAGAAAATTCGCGCAAGACAATGTTACCTTAGGAAAATTCCAATTAATTGGCTTACCACCTGCACCAAGAGGTGTTCCTCAGATAGAAGTAACATTTAGTCTAGATGTAAATGGTATAGTATCAGTTAAAGCAAAAGACTTAGGAACAGGAAACGAGCAAAAAACAACTGTTTCTTCTCCAAGTGGTGTAGATAAAGCTGATGTTGAAAGAATGGTCAGAGATGCAGAAAAATACGAAGAAGAAGATCAGAAACGTCTCGAAGAAGTTCAACTAAAGAACGAAGCAGATCATTTAGTTTATAGTGTTGATAAGACCTTGAAAGATTTCCAAGATAAGATAACTGATGATGAAGTAAAGGTCATCAAAGAAAAACAAGAAGCTCTACAACAAGCATTAACTACTGATAACTTCGATGATATAAAAGCTAAGAAAGAAGAACTAATGGAAGAGCTCCAAAAAGTATCAACAAGAATTTACCAACAAGCTGGCGGTCAACCTGGTGCTGGTTTTGATCCGAGTCAATTTGCTCAAGGTGCTGGACCATCATTCACACCTCCTGGAACACAAGCTCAACCAGAAGAAGAGCATGTTGTCGATGTAGACTATGAAGTAGAAGAAGACGAATGATTTTTTCAAATAATTAATGAAACCTTCTAATTTTGTTCAATTAGAAGGATTCTTTTCTTCCATATTTATCTCGAGCGTATTTTCCAAAATCAGTTATTTCTTTTAGTTGATCTTGATTTAGTACAGGTCCATCTATACATAATCGTAAACCAACAGGATCAACAGTACATTGACCACATAAACCGATAGCACATTTGAAATAACGATCAGCAAGACTTGCTTCTATTGGAATATTCAGTTTTTTTGCTTGCTTCCAAGCAGTATACATCATTAATTCAGGACCACAGGTATACATTTGATCATAAGTTTCACCTTCTGAAATACTATCTTCACAACATTCAGTTGAAAATCCACTGAAACCATAAGTACCATCATCAGTGCTTGGATTGTAGTGAAATTGGTTATTCTTTTTCCCTAATTCCTCAAAGTATTCCTGGTAAGCTAATTCTTCTTTGCTTCTTGCACCATGAAACAAAGTTACATCTATCCCTTTTTTTAATGCTACTTCTATAAGAAATCTAGTTGGTGCTATACCGGTGCCACCACCAATAACAGCAACTTTCTTTCCTTTAACTGTAAATCCTTTACCAAAAGGACCTCTAATTCCTAGTAAATCTCCTTCTTTTAATTGATGAAAAGCTGAAGTAGCTTTACCAATTTTAGCAACTGCAAAGGAGATTGTTCCTGTAGCATCACAGCTAGCAATTCCCATGGGTTTTTCATCAATTCCATATAACCACATCATAGCGAATTGTCCAGGTACTGCTGTTTGTGCTATTTCTGGAATTTTTAAAGAAAAGGATTTAACAGGCATACAGCAGTTTGCTGGTGTTTCATCCATGATTTTAAGTATTGGAGCTACTTTTAGAATTCCTAATTTATTACTTGACATTTTCTTTGCCCTCTTTCATTCGTCATGTGCTAATCCAATAAGATCAGATGCTTGTTTGAAACCTTCTGATTGGAGGTAGCTCTCTAAACCACCTGCAAGTTCTTTAAACAGAGAAATTTCCACTGGATCTTCACAGTAAGCTAAAGCTGTACCTATCTGAACTGCTGTTGCACCGGCAAGTAGAAATTCAACTACATCTTCACATGTTGAAACTCCTCCTACACCAATAATTGGAACATCCTTTCCAAAAGAAGAGTATAAATCATAAATACACTTAAGAGCAACTGGTTTTATAGCTGGACCAGATAATCCACCAAATTTATTTGCTAAAATGGGCTTGCGATATTTAATATCAATTGCCATTGCCCTTACTGCATTTATCACAACTAGTCCATCAGCACCACCTTCGATAGCTGCTTTAGCTGGAATGTGTAAATTTGTTAAGTTAGGTGATATTTTTACAAAAACTGGAATTTTTGTTAATTTTTTCACCTGTTCTGTTATTTCCTTAACAAGTTCTGGATCTTGACCAACTATAGCTCCGTATTTTCCTCCATGTGGACATGAAACGTTAAGCTCAAAAGCATCTGGCTTTCCCTTTGCTAATGTCTTTGCTACAATAAGAAATTCATCTATATCTTTACCAAATATGCTTGCGAAAATAGGTACTTTAGTTCTTTTTTTTGCATCTATAAGTTCAGGGAGAAATTCTTTACAACCTGGATTGGGCAGCCCCATTGCATTAATCAAATTACCATTTCCTAGTTCGACAAGCGTAGGGTTGGCATAACCAGCTCTAGGTTCATGCCCAATTGATTTGGTTGTTATTGCACCACACCCAACATTCGCAACACGAACCATCACAGAAGCAGTAACACCAAGAACCCCAGAAGCAAGAATGAATGGATTATTCATAGCAATCCCACTGAGATTGGTTTTGATCAACTTATTTTACTCCTCTATACTCAATCAAGCATATTATCTCAAAAATCTTTGGGAGAAAAGAAAATGTAAAAAAAATAAGAAAAAAAGTTTGGCAATAAAATTATGGAGTGATTGTTTGCCAAACATAAATATTATCAAAATCAGAATTGTCATTAGCGAAACTAATAAATCCTATGTATCCATGTGAAAGATTAGAATCAGTCCATGTCAAAGTAGCAGTATCTGAATTGTCAATGTATAATGCACCATTCGTACCATCTGCAACTATTCTCCAAGAATACCAGACATTATTAGATCTAGTCCAAGCAGCTCTATCAAGTTTGTACCAATTGTACCCATTTGCATCGCCTTCAACATAATGGATTGTAATTTCACCATCAATAATTTGATCAGATGGAGTATTCCAATCAAATATATCTTCTTCACCACTATGTGGTCCATTTGTAGCACTAGGATGATCGCGGGTATACCAGACACAATAGAAATTTGGATATGCTCCTGAATTGTCATATCGAAAGATTATGCCATTTCCATCATTATCGCTAGTTCTAAGATCATAAGTAATGTTAACATCATAGAAATCATGGTTTGGATCTTCTAAAGTGATGAATTGGCAGTCATTATTGGTGCATTCAGCGAAGTGATTGCCACCTGTTGCAAGAATTCGCCAATCAGCAATTGTATGAGTGCCACCACCATGAATAAACAATGTTGTGTGTGTCCATTCAGAAAAATCTGTTGCAGTCTCAAAATCATTTTCATATATTGTAACAAAGTGACTAAATTTAGCTGAAACTTTTATTTCAACAACAACAGTATCTCCTTCTCCAAGTGTAAATGTAAATACAACATTTTCCCCGTATCCTAATTCTTGTGTTGCTTCATTAGCTGAACATACAACATCAAGGCTAGTTCCTGTTCCTATATTATATGATTCCTCTGCCAAATTCCAAGTAATTGCTGCACCATCTTTTGTAACAGATACAGCAGAAACATCTACAGCTGCAGTTCCAATGTTATTCATACTAACTGTAAGGGTATCTGCGAAAGGTGTAGCATCAGTATTTTCAAGGATATATCCCATGACGACTATTTCGCCGTCACCACGTAGCAATGGAACAACTACAAAATAAACTATTGCTGCAGCAGTGACAGTAAGAGCTATAATCAAAATAGTAGCAATAACTGGAGAAACAGCTCTTCTTCTTCTCCAAAGAGTTTTCAGTTTAATAAACATGTTCAATACCATCTTTTGGTGTGTATTAATAAACCCTCTAAGAGGTAATTAAAAGATTTTTTTACGGCATAAAAGCATAATATAAGCATCAAAAATGATAAAGTTTTTGAAACCTTACCAGAGATACAGATTATCATATTGGGTATTTTCATTAGCAAAACTAATCAAACCAATATAACCTGCATCAATTCTGCTATCAAAGAATGAAAGCTCAGGAGTATCACCATTATCGATGAACAAATCAAATTGATTATCATCAGCATTGATTCTCCAAGTGTACCATTCATTGGTTTCTCTCTCCCATCTAACAGAAGCAATACGGAACCAATTAAATCCATCAGCGTCCCCCTCAACATAATGGACAGTAATTTCACCAAGAATAATCTGATCTGATGGATTATCCCAATCAAAAATACCTACTTCATCAACATGCGGTCCATTTCTAGCACTTGGATGATCCAGAGTATACCAAGCAATATAGAAGTTGGGATATAAACCTGTATCATTATACCTGAAAATAATACCCATAGCATCATTTCCATTGGTACTTAAATCACAAGAAATATTGCTGTTGCTAAATAACCATGAAGTATCATTCTTGATAACATACTGACAATCATTGTTTGTGCAATGCCAGAAGTCATTTCCTGTTCTGTTGTCAACAATCCAATCTGAAATGTTATGGTTTCCATAAATATTATGTATGTATAGTAAATTATAGGTCCAATTAGTATAAGTGAAATTTTCAAAATCTTCACCAGCTATTATTTCAAATGTGCTGAACTCAGCAGGAATTTTAAAATAAAAATTTAGTACTTTATTCTCATAAACTAGCTTAAATTTAACATTCTGACTATAAGCAAGCTCATCAGCTGATGTATCAGCAGAGCAAGTTATTGTAGTTTTATCATTTTGAGCAATCAAATAAACTGAAGAGCCAAGTGTCCAATTAGCTGTCATATCATCTTTATCAATGAGAATTTTACTGATATTGTAATTCGTAGAACCATCATTTTTGATAACAATTGTTATAGTATCAGCAAAGTTTGAATCATTAGTATCTTCAAGGGTGTAATCAATAATAATGAGATCTTCCCTAGTAAGAAGTGGAATTACTACAAAATAGATTATTGCTGAAATAGTAATTGTTGTTATTATAACAATTATAGAAGTTAAAATTGGGGAAATCGCCTTTCTTCTTCTCCACAATCTTAAGAGTTTTTTAAACAGCAAAGGGTTCCACCTATAGCTAAAGAAAATGTCTGAAATAATTAAAGGTTTGTTTTATGGCTATAATTTGAATGATTTAATAAACATTCAAAGAAGGTAAAATTAGTTAAAAGATAAGAAACAATCTAAAATGAAAATAAAGGGTATTTTGGTTGTAATTATCCACCTTCAGTACGCGCAATGAGATAAACCTTTTCATAATCGGTAATACCAACTTCTTCAAACGTTTCATTGTCGTCTAACTGTCTACCACGAAAAACTACTATTACAGCACTTGCTGGGATTCTTTTTTGGCGAGAAATTTCTCTTTTTAATTCAGCAATTGTTGAGTTTGGTTTAACCTCACAATCTATAACTCCACCGCCTATAGCTGATACGACCCTGACAATCATTCTGTTTTTTACACCTTCTAAATGTTAGTTATTTCTATTATGATTCTAGTTATTATATAATATAAACAATTTCAAATGAAACTACGACTATAATTTTCTTCTTTATACCTTCTCTTCTCTATGTTTATTGATTAGTGCACCCATTAAACCACCACCAAAACCATTGTCTATGTTAACAACAGCAACATTTGGCGAGCAGCTATTGAGCATTGTTAATAATGCTGAAATTCCTTTTAAATTAACTCCATAACCAACAGATGTAGGTACCGCGATTACTGGACATGAAGTCAAACCAGCAACAACTGAAGCTAAAGCTCCTTCCATACCTGCAATAGCAACAATAACATTTGCTGTGAAAAGTTTATCCTTATAATGTAATAATCGATGAATTCCAGCAACACCGACATCATATAATCGTGTAACATTAGCTCCCATTAATTCTGCAGTTAAAGCAGCTTCTTCAGCTACTGGAATATCAGAAGTTCCACCACAAACAATCACTAATGAACCTTTTCTCTCTCTTTTCATTCTTTCTACAAATATAATCCTAGCTTGAGGATTGAATTCTGCAGATTTATCAATTTTCTTTAATTGTTTGTATATTTCTTCTGTTGCTCGAGTAAGTAAGATATTTTCATTCCTTTCAATTAATGATTGAAAAATCCCCTTAATTTGCTCTATAGTTTTTCCAGGACAATATATAACTTCAGGAAATCCTTTTCTAATTGCTCGATGATGATCGACTTTAGCATATCCTAAGTCTTGGAATGGAAGTTCCTTGAGATATTTCAATATATCTTCCATAGTTCTTTTTCCATTTTTGAAATCTTTAAGAAGCCCTTCGAGATGTTTTTCATCCATAATAATTCCTCATTAAACAATTAATTACATAATTTTACTAGTTTATTTAACTACGTGGTTTATTCATTGAACCTTTTTTATAACCTGCTAAATCTAAAGTTACAAACTGATATCCTATCTCTTTTAATTTGACAGAGATATCTTGAGAGTTTTTCATAATTATATCAAAATAATCTTGAGTAGTTTCAATTCTAGCAATCTGTCCATGAACTCTCACTCTAACCTGAATAATGCCATAGCTTTTCAGAAAATTCTCAGCATTATAAACATGCATTAATTTCTCTTCTGTTATTTTTTCTCCAAAGAAAAAACGTGTAGCCAAACAAGGAGAAGCTGGTTTGTCCCAACAAGAGAACTTTAGCTCTTTTAGGAGGAATCTAATCTCATCTTTAGTTAACTTTGCTTCTATTAATGGACTTCTAACTTTCTCTTCCTGAACAGCTTTGAAACCTGGTCTATAATCATCTAAATCATCAAAATTGGATCCTTCTAGCAATTCACCTTCAATTTGATTTCCTTCACAGAATTTCCGTATAGTTGCAATTGTACCCTTTTTACAGATATAACATCTATCTGGTGGATTGTCCTGAAACCAAGATATATCTGCATTTGACCCGTCAATTATGAAATGCTTAATGCCAATCTCGTTAGCAATTTCCTTAGCTTCATCCAATTCGTGCTTAGGAAGTTGTGGAGAAGCTATAGTTATGGCAGTCGCTTTCTCGGTTAATGTGTCAAATGCTATTTTTGTTAAGAATGTACTATCCACCCCACCAGAAAAAGCGATAACTACTTGAGAGTATTCTTCAAGTAGTTTTTTTAATTCTTCCAATTTTTTGTAAATTTCATTCATCTTTTTGCTCTCAACATCTACTATCTCAACTCTAATACAAAATTCGTTGTAAAGACGTTCGTTGATTCTCGTCCAAATTTACTTCGTAAATAAGCTGTGATTGTAAGGTTATATGGCATCCCAAGAGTAACCTCAGCAGGATCTAACCATGCTCCGTTACTAAATGACTTTTCTCCTTCAAAGTTGTAAACAATTGTCCAATTGCTTTCACCTAGAACTACACCAGTAGTTTGGTTAATGATTTGAAGTGTAAAGGATCTGAATTGTTGATGCCAATGACCAGGGCAATTAATAGTAACGTCAGCATATGCAAAAATGAAAGAACCATCTCTTAGATTTATTGTTTCAGCACCATCAAAAGATGCATCTGTAACTCCATAAGGAGAACCCCAATTTGCAGCAAAGGTGTCAATTATTGGAATAAAGACAATGATAACTAGAATTACCGATGGAAAAACAATATGTTTGTATTTCATGGTTCTTCTATAGAATATCTTCAAGTTTTCAAAGAAACCAGATTTCTTCTTTTCTTCTATTTCCTCCGTATCTTTCTTTTCTTCATTAAAGACATCTCCGTCCTTATCATCTGATGAACCAAAAAAGAATGTCGCAATTAAAATAACTGCAACTATAGCAATCAAAACATAACGTCCTGTTGTACTTTTGAAATAGCTAATTATACCACCTAAGTATGGGACCCTTCCAACAATTTTGCCTATTAATCTGAATTCATTTATTCGCAATTCATCAACATCTGGTGCTATATCATAATCAATAAATACATTATTTCTTTGTGGATTATCTCCTTTAGTAGTAAACCAATATTCACCTGAAGTACTATTGAAATAGATTCTATTTACTCTATGTACAATTGGTTCATTAACATAATCTAGAGCAGACGAATTAGTTACTAAAACCCTATAAAATACTATAACATCACCAATTTTTATCTCAGAAGGATCAACACCTCGAACAACTAACATATCCTTGCGAATGTCATTTTCTCCACCAAAGTTTGCTCTATTAGAACCCCAATAAGTAGGTTCCATAGATTCACTTATAACAACAACTAAAGGTGAATCTGTATGTAAAGCAGCTTGCAAGATCCAATTCATACTGAAGACAAGTAAAATTGCTATACCAAGAAAAATAATTATTTCTATAATATCTTTTATAGTTGCTCTCTTACTAGACTCCTTTTTTTCCGGTTTGTTATTTCCTTCTTGAGACATAGTGTAGTCTACCTTTATTTAATTATTAAAGGAAGGAATTATTTAACTAGAATAAAATACTTTTCATTAGGTTTTAAGATTAAGTTATATCTATAATTATACTCAAGGAAGAGAATAGATGGATATTAAAGAAGCAATATCAATGAATACCAAATTCATTCTTGTTGGTTGTGAAACAGTCAAAGAACGAGATGGAATGAGTGAATTCTGGCATATATTAGTGAAATTCTGTAAAAAGACACCTTTGGAAGTTTTTGAATTACCAATCAAGGGATTGTTTCTAATAGCAATTGAAAATGATCTAGAAGAAATAATGAGTAAAATAAAAGATGTTATTTCAGAGAATAAGTTTGAATTTATTGCATGCAGAAAATTTATACCACTTGATAGAATGATGGATAGTAATCTTGAGAGTTTGAAAGAAATTCTCCCAGAGATACTAAAAAAAATACCTGAAACAGCCAAGTGGAGAATTGCGATCAATCGTAGACATACGGGAATAAAAAGAAATGAGATTATCAATGCTATCGCAAGTCATCCTTCAGCACCAAAAGGAAAAGTTGATTTAAAGAACCCTGATTGGACTATACAAGTAGAAGTATTAGGTGAATGGTTCGGTATAGGTGTTTTTTCAGATAACCTAATAGTTTCATTGGATGAAAAATAGTTTATTTATTTAGATTTAATAGTGCAGATTTCTCTATAGCTAATTTCTCAATAATTTTGTTTTTTGATTGTTCTTCTCCTGAAGAGAAAGTTTCAAGCATATCATTGCTTATTTCAAGATTTCTCATAATTTTGCCAATATTTGTTATTTTAAGCTCACTAATATCTGATTTAAAGTCATTAAGCTTGATCTTTATTTTATCAAAAAAGTTTTGAAAATCAAATGGGTTTTTGTTTGGATTCTTCTTTGTTGAATGGATAAGATGAATCATGGCAATTTTCTTAGTAGTTGTAGAAACTCCTACCTTAGATATAGCTTTACTTATCTGTCGTCTACCTGCTAAATAAAGCATAATTTCTGCATTAAAATTATTAGCAATATTGTTTTTTTGTTCAAAGGATTTCAAAGTAAAATGGATACAAGCATATAAATGAAATAAACCAGCAATTGCTTCTGCATCAATAATAAGAAGTACATCATTCTCTGGTAAATTATCATGTTCAACAGTCAATTGTGTAATCATCAGGTTTACATTGTCTTTAGAGATTGGTTCAGCAAGAGTTGCTAGTGATGTTGACACAAAATAGTGGTTTATTTTATACATAAAGGAGAATCCTCGATTAGTTTACCATAAAAGTACCTTTAATAATTATTGGAATACAAGGAGAATCAATAGTCAATAAAATCTAATCTCACTCATCTAAAGAAGAAAAGTAAATAACTAATCTTTCATTGAATAAAACAGAGTGGAATGCATGACATCTGACATCCAAGTCCTAACTTTAGAATCTATTTGGCAAATGACACTCAAGTTAGCAAAAGATATTCAAAAATCCAACTTCCAACCAGATATTCTAATTGGTATTGCAAGAGGTGGTTTGGTAGTTACACGATTATTGAGTGACTTATTAGAAATTGCAAATACAGCAGTAATAGGTGTTGGTTTTTACAAAGGTATAAATGAAACTTCAAAGGAACCTAGACTAACTCAAAATATAGATGTTGAATTGAAAAAACAGAAAATCTTGCTTATAGATGATGTCTCTGATACAGGTAAAAGCATGGAATTTGCTTTCAATTATTTGAAAATGAAAGAAATTGGTGAATTGAGAACTGCTGCATTACATTACAAACCTAATTCCATTTTCAAACCAAACTTCTACATTGAATTAACATCATCCTGGATAGTTTATCCTTGGGAGTATAAAGAATTCACTAGATTGTTTTATACTAAAGAAAAACAAACAGGCAAAGATAAAAAATACATTAAAAAGAAACTACTAGCTTTGGGCATACCAAATACGATAGTTGAAGATATTTAGTAAAATCAAATAAAGAAAAAGAATTGATACCTTCTGAGTTGAACTCAGAAAGTAGACTCTTCTTCTACATCATCTTTATACCATTTTCTTACGAAATTAGGCATAACATAACCAAGGTATGCAGAACTACACATCAAGATAGCTAATACGTATGCAAAGAAGAAGAACATCGTGTAACCATGTCCCCAAACATTGAGGAAAGATGTCCCTAATAAGAGATCTATAACAAAGGAAATGTAGATTAGGATGCCAAAAACTCCTGAAGCTATAATAAATCGAAAACCAGCGCGTTCCCATTTTAATGATGCAAATTTTAGTGGTCGAATAGTGAAACCGATCAATGTACTAAATGAAATCAAAGTTAAGACCAAGTGATATATAGTAGGCATAAGATCATACGTAGGAGTAGGCCACGAATTAGTTGTTGAACCAATTATCATTCCAACTGTAATACCATTCAGAGCACCGAAGATAAGTGGCATAAGCATTCCAGTGCGTCTAAACATGGGTGATTGTGAAAAGACGATTGCAACAAATAAAAATATGAAAACGTTACTTATTGCCGAAAATCCATATCCCAAGTTAATACCTAAATCAGAAAATCCTATCTCACTAACAATTTCACCAATTTCCTTAAGATATTCCAATAAACGACAAATAAATAAGCTGATATTAGCTAAATCCCAGAATGTAAATGCTACAGCTAATGACAATGCTGCTGATTTTCTTCTTCTAAAATAACGAATGTATAGCATAGTAACTACAAAGGTTACAATTGTAAGAACTATACCTTCCATTATTGTTGCTCTAAGTAATAGTGTTGATTGCTCGACCATTATTTAGCTTCCTCCATTTTTTTGTATTTATTTCGAATCCAATTGGGCATAAAGAATCCTATATACGCAAGGTTAACCATCACTATAGCAAATAACCAACCCAAATTATTGAACCATGTGTAACCACTGCCAAAAATAGAAGGCCAAATATCTTGAACTAATAAATCAATTACAAATGAGACATAAATGAGCATACCAGTAATTGCTGTAGCCATAATAAAGCTGAATCCTGCTTTCTCCCATAGAAGGGTTGCTTGACTTCTAGACCGAGCACTAAATACTAACAACAATACAAGTGTTATGACAGTTAAAGCTAGATGGTAAACCGTTTGAGCAAGAGGATAATCGGGATTGAATTGTTCAGTTATATCCACAGCATTTGAGCTCTCAATAAAGACGTTTACTATAAGACCAATTGTTATACCATTAAATATACCATGTAAGATAGGAATCAGTTTTTTAGTTCGACGAAAAATCGGGTATCGTGAAAAAACCTCTGAAACAAAAAGAACAATAAATATATTGCTCATAGCAGAGAATGCATATCCTAGATTTATTCCATATCGTGAAAATTGTATGTCTCCAGCTTCTGGAGCATAAATCAAATGTAATAATGCACCAGTAAAAGTTGCCAAAGCAGCAAGACCCCAGAAAGTAAACGCAACAGCTATCATCAAAGCTGCATTTCTTTTTCTTTGTGAGTATTTATAAAACATAAGAATGACAACTGCAAAAACTGCTACTGCAGCTATTCCCATCATTGTAACTGCTGCTATAGTAGGAGTATTGGGTAATTCTGCCAAATTTTCATAACCTCCATATTACCAAAGTGCATCCTTCATTTTATCTAAAGGAGATAGCTCTTTTTTATGCCATTCTATTATTTCATCGATTTTCTCCTTATACTCGAGATACTTAGATTCACTTTTTATTTCAAAAACTTTAGCGAATCCATTAATGATTTCTTTAGCAATTTTTTCCCAAGACTCTTGGTTTTTCTTTTCATATTCTTCATTGAAAACCAGTGAAACAGAAAGGTCTTTGATTGCCAAAATTAACGCTATAAAGTTGTTATCTAGATCTAGAATAAAGACACCCTTATCTAGTTTAACAGCAATTTCAAGTATCTTTTCTAAAGAATCAGCAAAGGTATCAGTTGTTGGATCAAGTTCACCATACATTGCTGTAAGAACAACATCCTTCGACTCTTTTGAGAAAATTACAATATTTTCTAACATTGACTTTTTTTCTCCTTGTAATCAATAAACATAAATTAAATTATTCAATCGTCTAAAACAATAGAATACTTAGGTTCTATTTTTTATTCTCTAATAAATCTCTCCCTATAAGCAAAACAAGTCAAATAGTACTTTTTATAGTAATCATTTTATTATTGTTTGAAATTTAGTTTCGTGTGGTTCTATTAAATGTCCAAACCAGCAGAAGAAAAGTCTTATTCCGCTCCTGGAAGAGTTTGCTTGTACGGTGAACATCAAGATTATCTAAAGCTAGTTGTTATACCTGCAGCTGTGGACCTTCGAACAACAATCACTCTTCAAAAAAATCAATCAAATAAAATCAAAATAAAATCGCATGAATTAGAAAAAACTCATGAATTTACAGTAATGAGAGATCTTCCCCTCGCATTTAATGATTTTGATTATTTTCGAGCTATCATTAAGGTTCTTTTCGAAGAAAAAAAAATTAATGAAATACCTGGATTTGATATTTCAATATCTAGTGATATTCCCATTGGTTCTGGTCTGTCATCTTCTGCTGCACTTTTAGTAGCTTGGCTAACTGCCTTGGATGATCAACTTAATCTCAATTTAACTAAGTTGGAAATAGCAGATATTGCATTCAAAGCAGAGAACCAAGTATTGGGAGTAAATTGTGGTATAATGGATCAATATTCCTCCTCTCTGGGTGGAATATTTTCTCTAGATTGTAACGGTCCTCCATATAACACAAAGAGCTTTACTTCAAATTTCGATAGCATAATTATTGGTGATAGTTGCATAAGAAGATCAGCCAATAAACCATTGACTATTCTAAAGAACCAGATCAATAAAGGATTTGAGAAAATAAAACAGGAAAGCGACTTCAAATTAGCGACTCTAACATTTGATGAACTAGAAAACTTCAAATCAATTCTTACTGAAGATGAATTCAGAAGATTGTTTGGTGTCATAACTATTAGGAATATAACATTACAAGCTAGAAATGAACTATCGAAAAAAAGTCAAGATATCGAATTGTTAGGTGAGCTACTAACTAAACAACAAGATATGTTAAGAGATTATCTTGAAGTTTCAATTCCTATGTTGGATAAGCTTGTGAAGGAGTCAATAAATGTAGGAGCCTTAGGTGGGAAATTAACTGGTGCTGGTTTAGGAGGATGTATGATAGCACTTGCACCAGGTAAAGAAGAAAAAATTGCTAAAGCAATAAATGCTGCTGGTGGTAAAGCAACTATTTGTAAGATTGATTATGATGGTGCCAAATAATATCAATTATAAATCAATTAAACCACCACATCGCTAAAGATGTCAAACCAAAGATTAAGTTCTTCCTACTAGCCTTGGGTTTATCATGCCTTCAAGAATCAAGTATTCAATTTCCCTTTGAATGGTTTCAGGTTGGAATTTGAGTTGTTGTGATATCTTGTTGATATCAATATTGCCTATTTCTTGATATCCCAAAGCTAGATCCTTGACTTCATTTCGAAGTTGTTGATATGAATAAATGCTTGAATAATCTTCATTGAATCTTGCTTGGAATTTTTGTGGGAGATATTCGTTACGGAGAACACTTAATGTTTCATCAAAAGTTAGAGCAGTATTTTGAGCAATTTCTGCAACATGAGCTTTACCCTTCTCTACAATCTCATTATCAAAGAGATTTAGAAGTTTAGTAAGCTGTTCACTTGAGACAAAAAGACCAATTTGGAAGTATTTTCCTTCGATTTCTTTTCTTGCATAGAGGTCTTGAATTAAATAGTTGATAAGTCGTGCAACAGGTTGTTTTTCCATATAATCATAAATACTTAGTTTACCTGTTTCATTGATATCATTCTTAACCTGTTCTTTATAGTTGTCAATAAATTCCTCAATGCTTCGTTCATATAAAACATTGACATTTCTAGCTTTTTGTAATGCTAATATAATTTCACCATCTTTTAATGAATTAATTGAATCTTTAATTGCTTGGTATTTCTTGTTCTTCAGAACTTTTGGATCTTTAATACGAGCAATTAAATCTGTTATAGCATTGAAATCCCAAATACGTAGTTTCTTAATTAGTGATCCAATTAAAATACGGGTGAATAAATCAACGATTTTTGGATCGTTAACTGCTTCTATGTATTTGAACATAAAAGTGTCATAAATCTTGGTTTCTTCAATGAAATTTCCTGTTCTTTCATAGATGTCTATAGCTGCGAAAAGGTAAGGAACAGAGCTACTTATAGCGTCTCTTTTACCTGTTTTGACCATTTTATCAGCTTGTTTGATTGCCTTATCAGCTAATGCTTCAGCTTCCTTGATATTATCTCGATTTGCATAAACCATGCCAGGAACCAAAAATGAGATGTATCCATCTTCCACAGGAGCCGTAGTGAACATCTTTTGGATTGCTCCAGCGATCAACTGAATACTATTTTCATCTTGCGACAGTTCGTAATTTTCAAGGGCTGCAGAATAGTAGTATAAACCTTCTTTGTAGTTCTTATCCTTTAATCGTAGATCACCAATGCTAGCACTGGCTATTGCAACATCAGCTATTAACCTTTCATCTTCTAATACTGCAAAAACTCTACCTGCAGTTTTTAAGAAACTGATAGATTCTCGTAACTTTTTCTTCTCTGCAGCTTCCTTTCCGATGTTCATGCATTTTGTGCCTATTTCTATAACTTTTGATCTTTGGTTTAAACCATTGTAAGCAATTGCTAAGATTTCGTAGAGTACCTCTAATCCTTTTACCTTTTTCTTAGTAAATACATCTATCATCACATTTACTTTGTCGATTACTGCTAAACCAATGTTTACTTCTTGGGTTAAAACAGCTAATTGTAATGCTTGGTCAATGATCCTTATTGCTTTGTCAAATGAATTTGTACCTGCACCTAACTCTTCTGAAGCTTGATACCATTCATTAATCATATTTGCAAAGCTAATATTTCCTAAGATTGATAAAGGTAAATTAGCTGATAGAATTGACTGAAGTAGTCTTAGGATGTTTTGTCTTGCATAGATTACTAATTCATAGTCTTTCAATTCTATAGCTTGTTGATTTAAATGATTTAATGGAATAATTATGACAGGATATAATTCTGGTTGAGTTAATGAAATTGCTAAATCAGTCAACATAGAAAGCATCTTAATTCCATGGGATTTTGATAAATCTTTTAAGCAAAGTTCACGAGCATTATGAGCTAAAATACCCATGAATTTTCTAATCTCTTTAATCTCTCTAACTTCTAGATAGATATTTACAGCTTGATTTACAACTGTATCAAGATACTCGAATTTATTTATCTCTGAAAGATAAGTAACATGATCGAGATATGCATTTCCAATTTCGATTTGTTGTTTAGTATTTTTTGCATATTCAGCTGCACGTAATGCCGGTTCAAGAATTCGTCTAATAACTCGTGGATCTTTTGTCTTTAGTATCTTCTTTCCATAATCTATTAGTATCTTAGCAAGACCTTCAAGTGCTTTTGCAGCATCTATCTGAGAGAAGAACTTGATAGTTGAATCGACGAATTGACCAATTAGCTCAAGTCTCACTTCCTCATCTTCGATACTTTTTTCATAAGCTGGACTTAGTACCTGTGCTACTGCTTCCAAGTAATTACTATTTGCACGACTTGCTTTCTCTGTCTTCTTTTCGAATTTAGAAATTAAATCTGATCCAGCATTCATAAATTGAATACCTAAAATTGGATCTTCTTCTTTTACCAATTTGAGACCAAAATCTATACATCTATTACCTACCTTTGGAAGATAATCAGTAAGTCCTGCACGAGTTGCAAGATCCATTGCTTTAGAGAAGTAAAGGGCAGCAACATCGAAATTCCTCTCGGCAAGCATTTTTCCACCAAGATTAATAAAAATCTCAGAAATAACCATAATTCTTTCTGGGAATCCAAGTGAAATGAAAAGATCACCAGAAAGTTCTACAAGGGGAACACCAACAAGAAGGTTCTTGTTATCGATTTGCATTCTACCTTCGGTAATAAGTTCATTCACAACATCAGCTGCTTCTTTGCTTTGACCACCTTGAGCCAGTAAATGGACACCATTTTTATAAGCTTCAACAGCAGCATTCATCTCATATCTTCTAACTAGCGTTTTACCTAGATCAATACTAATTAGACCAATACCAACTAAATCATTGATGGTTCGAAGAATACCAATACCAGAAGCAAGAATAATGTGTGAAGCTTCTAATCTGTCATTATCTCGAAGAATAATACCTTGATTTCTACAAACAGTTGCAAGATGCTTGATTGCTGCTTCATCAGTGATCTGAGAAATTTTCTCCATTCCTTTGTCAATTAATCTGCTACCTTCAATATTCTTGCCATAAGAGATAAACAATGCTGCTCCAATGAAACATCGTTCAACTCCACCTGTCATATCTCCCTTTGAAATTAATGTGTCAATAGCTGTGTTAATAATGTGATTACCTTCTTTATCTTTACCAAGCTCAATGTAATTCTTTGCATTTCCAAACATTTTTTCAGTCGCTAGAAGTAATTCATTTCCAGATATTAATGCTTCAAATGCTAACGGTAAATATTTGAAGGATGTATCAAGATCTTTGTCTTTTTGTAAATCACTAGCAATAGTAAAAATAGTATTTCCCAAATCGATAAGTCTGCTTTGTTTTTTAGCTCTATTGAAGAGGCTGAAACTTTCCTTAAATAACTCAATTGATTTGTCATAATTTCTTATTTCGTAAAAGGTTTGACCTTCAATGCTGCAAAGTCTTCCAGTAAATTCTTCTCCAACAATTGAACCAATTGTTAGAGCTACTTCCCAAAGACGTAAACCAGCTTCAGGATTGCTACTTTTCATATTAGCTGTTCCAAAAGCCATAACCTTGAGAGCAGTCTCTTCAACTTCTTTAATACGACCATTCAATTCCAAAATCTTTGCAATCTTTCCATAACAAAGGATGGCATTTTCAATACTATTCTTTGCCATCAATTGATTTACTAATTCTTCTAAGAATTTAATTGCTTCATCTGCGATATTAACTTCCGTTAAAATCTCAGCTCCTCTAATACCCCAAGAGACAGCAACCTCGTTATTTTCTAATTTTAGAAATTCTTCACAAGTTTTGATACATATGACTGCTGCTTCTTCATATTTTGATACTTTACTTAGTTTATCAATAGTCAAATTCAGGTATTTTGTAGCATTAATTAAATTCTCTTCTCGTATTAACTTTAAAGAGTAGGTTGTTATTTCTAAGGACAATTGACTAACAAGTTTTAGTTTTTTAAGTTGGATAAAACTCTCATATGTTCGATCTAAGCTTTGATAAGCGGAATCGTGTAAGCCTTCACTGGAATAAATCTGCCATTGTTTATATTTAAGCTGACTATTTAGATCCATATCGTTTATTTGTGAGGAAAATTCCTCTACTACATTGAAGAAAAGCTGACTCGTTTGTGCTCTATCTGACTCATTCTCTTTACTAGAAGTAATTTTCCCTGCAACTATTTCTGTAGCTATGTCAGTTATTTGATTAACGAGTTTTTTGACTTCGTTATTCTGTTTTACATCTATGTAGATTTTCCCTGCTTCTAGAAGTTGTTTGGAACCTTCTTCCAGTTCATTTGATGAGATATAGTAACGAGCTAATGTGACGTATATTTCAGCTGCTGAACCATAATCTTTTAGTTCTTGATAAAAATTAATAGCTTTGTTTAAAAGACCTAATCCAAGTTGAGGAACAACACTTCCAAGATAACGTTCCCCCTCAATTCTAGCAGTTTGAGCTGCTTGCATCTTTTGATTTGCTTTAGCAAGAGTATCAATACCTAATTGTTGAAAATTATTTGACTCTATATACGATTGTTTTTGGAATGCTTCCCTACCTCGCTCGATTATTTCAGCTCCCACAACAATAGCATATCTCATTGATGAATCCAAGAAGTATTCTACAGCACTTGTATAATATTTGATAGAATAATCATAATGTTCAATTTCGAAAAACTTTTTAGCTATTTCACTTACCATATTACCTGCTGATTCTTTTCCGATACTAAGCTCAATTGAAACAGCAATTTGATAACCACTTTCAGAAAGTTCAATTGCCCCTTCATTTAATCTAGAAGAATATGTTTCGAAACAATGTTCTGCAATACTGTGTAGGATTTTAGGATTCATCTCCATTTCGCTTTCAATTGAAGCCATCTTATAATATTGTATTGCCTTTTCATGATTGCCATTCTCTGAGTGATATCGCGCTAGAGCAGAAAGAATTCGAGCAGCTTCTTCGGGTTGATTTGCTTTTATAAATTCCCTAGCACCCTCCTCAAAAAGTGGATTAGCATATTGCGTAATATTTTTTCTTAAGAAATCAGTAGCAAAACTAACCATAACTTTTGCAGCACGTTCATTTTCTCCTGCTTCTGAAAGGACTTGTCCACTTCCCTTTGCAGAATCCATGGTTACTTCGTTCAATTCATCATTACTAAATTTACGAACATTGTTAATATGATCTTCAATGGTTTCTACTACAAGATTAACATCACGTTTAATTAATGAACGAGCAAGTGATTCATTAAAATCACAAGCAGCTTTCCAAAGCTCTCGAGCATTAATAATGTCTCTAGATTTAATGCATTGTTCTGTATATTTTGTAGCTAGCATAACTAAAGGTTTGAATTTTTGTTCTTTAAGTTCATCAGGAATTGTATCTGCAGTTTTGATTAATCTTTCTAATGCAATATCATAATGTCCTTCCATAAGTAATTGCTCAGCTAGCTTAAGGTAAACATCAGAAGCTTCTTCCTCCTTACCAGCTTTGATATAAGCATCTGCTGCTTTGCTTGCTAAATCAATACCAGTTTGTAATTGACGAACACTAAACATATCTTGCCATACAGAGTCATAGGTGTCAGCTGCAAGATCAATTTGATCAAAAGCTATAAAGAAATCAGCAACTAACCGATAGAACAATTCTGCATAATGAAAATCATTCTTTTCA
Organism: Candidatus Heimdallarchaeota archaeon; assembly: GCA_019058275.1. Taxonomy (GTDB): domain Archaea; phylum Asgardarchaeota; class Heimdallarchaeia; order JABLTI01; family JABLTI01; genus JABLTI01. Next base: position 34,878 of record JAHLVW010000012.1, on the reverse strand, counting down.
AAACGTTCTCTAGCTATTTGACGGATATTACTTGGACTGTCCATTCGTAATTCATTTTCAGGAAGTTCCTTTAATGGATCAATCATCATTTTGTATGATTCAACAGCAAGTTGAAACTTATTGTATTTTAGGAACAATTCTGCTTGACTAAGATAAACAGTTACTTCAAAATTTTTGTCTATCTTCTGTCCGATATCAACTGCTATATGAAAGAAATCTCTACCAACAGGTGTTCTTTCATCTGTATAGAGTTGTAAACCAAGAATAATTAAATCTCTTCCAAATGCAAGAGTCTCAGTATCATTACCAATTTCTAAATAGTAATCTTTTGCAGCATCGTAATATGGAATCGCTGTATCGTATAAACCCTTTTCAAAAATAGCTAAACCAATCAATGCAAGCTCTTTAGCTAAAATACTAATTGCAGCTGGTGCCTTTCTATTAATGCATATGTCTTTCGCGTGTTGGATAATACGAATTGCAGAATTATTATCGAAATGAACTGCTTCTAATTTAGTAATTTGCATTTCTGGATTTAATATGTCAGAAATCTGAAACTCAATAAAAGTAACAAAAGCACTCATTAAACTTTCAGTTACACTAACGATTTTGACTTCATCAGCTTTTAATTTTAATAAGATTTCAACAGTTTGATCTAGGATTTTCTCAGCAGCGTTTTGGTTGTTTACTTCAATATACTTCTCAAAGATTTTTATGTATGTTTCAATAATTTTCTCTTCTTGTTTAGCAAGTTTGTACATCTCTTCTGCTTTTTTGATGTACTCATTGCCTATTTTTTTTTCTTCTTCTCTTGCTCTTACTTTTCCTAAGTTTCTTGTTGCCCATTTGCTATAATCATTAGCTGCTTCGACTATAACTGGTACGGCATCTTTACCAATTTGTTTGTAAAAATCAATCTGAGCTTCTGCTATAGAACCAGCTTTATCAAATTGCTTATCTTCTTGTCTATAGGTATCCTTTGTTAAAGTTAGGAATGGATCAACTTCATCATAAAATTTCCTTATTTCCTTCTTCTTAAAACCATCAATTTCCTGGACGAGCATTTCAGCAGTTTGATAAATTAGACGTTTATCTTTTGTCTTTTCAATATTGGATGTAATCTCAACTAGCAATCTTGATGCTTCATCATTATTACCTTTCTTTTTGAGCTCGTTGATAAGCTTAAAGAATTCATCAACTGCAGCTCGATAAGATCCTGGTTTTAGCAACAATCTCGCTTTTTCTATATTCTCAAACATTTGCGAATCCACACACGAAGCTTTCCAACAACTATTCTAGTAATAGAGCAGATAAGCTAATTAGCTTTATTGCCTTAATACTAAAATATATCATTCAATTAAAACTTATGTTGAACTATATGTTTCAAGATATAAATTTCTCTTATATTGCAAATTTAAGCAAAAATTACAAAAAAGCTTGCTTTATACTTGAGATTACATAAATGAAGGAGAAAACTGACTTGAATTTATCGATAAGTTTCCATGGAGCTGTTGCAAGAACAACTGGTAGTGCACATTTAATTAAAGCCGGAAAAAAAAGTATTTTATTGGATTGTGGGATGATACAAGGAATTCCTCATCACCATAATAAAAGAATTTCATTTGACCCAACAACAATTGATTCTGTTGTTTTATCTCATGCACATATTGATCATTCAGGAAGAATTCCACTATTATTTCAAAGAGGATTTGAAGGCTCAGTTTATTGCACACCAGCAACGAAAGACCTAGTGCGTATATTATTGTTAGATGCAGTAAAAATATCAAAAATAGATGCTCGCAAAGAACAAAAGTCTGGTAAAAAAGTCAGTTTAAAACCATTGTATGATGAAGAGGATGTATATAATGCTCTCAAGCATTTTGTAACAGTACCTTACCATAACACAGAATCAATTGAGAATCATGTTAATTTAAAATTCATCGATGCTGGACACATCTTAGGTTCAGCTCAACCGATTTTAGATTTTGATGGAACAATTATAGCATTTACTGGGGATCTGGGACAAAATGATACCCCAATTATCAAGAATCCTGATCCAATAGAGAAAGCACATTATTTACTCACAGAATCAACTTATGGGAATCGTATACATCCACAACTGGAAAAGGCTCGAAACCTTTTGTATAAATATGTACAACATGTAACAAAAGAAGGTGGAAAATTAATCATACCTTCATTTACAATAGGCAGAACACAATTACTAATTTATTTCTTAAATGAAATATATGAAAAAGAGATAGTAGATAAGACACCAGTATACATTGATTCTCCTATGGCAATTGATGCTACTAAGATTTATCTAAAACATCCAGAGTGTTTTGATAAAGAAACACTAAAATTGTTGAAATCAGGAGACAATCCTTTAAGATTCCCCGAACTGAAATTTTCCAAATCTCATCGTGAATCAAGGAACATTCTTACAGGATGGGAAACCTGTGTTGTCTTTGCCGGATCTGGAATGTGTACAGGAGGTAGAATATTGAGCCATCTAATAAACGAATTACCTACTAGAAAATCTGTGATATTGTTTGTTGGATACCAAGCAAAAGGTACTCTTGGTAGAAAAATTGTTGATGGAGCAGAAAAAGTAGAGATTTATGAGAAGAATGTAATAATAAGATCAAAAGTAAAAATGATAAGAGGATTCAGTGCTCACGCAGATAAGCTGGAACTTAAGAAACATATTGCTAAAATAAAGAAGAAACCTTGGAAAACGTTTGTTATACATGGTGAAGCAGATCAATCTTTAACATTTGCAGCTGATTTACGAAATACTATGGGTATCTGGGCAAGAGTTCCTGAATATCGAAAAGAATATCATCTGAGATCTGCGTAATGAATTATTAACAATTCATTTTTCTGTTATCTGAGTACTTTTAGAGATGACCAAAAACGTAAGCGTTTGGTATTCCATATACATTGGCAAGTAAACTCATGTTATATTCTGTTACTACTGGTTCAACTAAATGGTAATGATATTGAAGAATAATAACAAAGGTACCTTTCTGCGAATATAAATTAAGGAAATAAGTGTTATTGTATGTATACTCTGGAGGAAGGGAGGTGTTGATTCTTGAAAAGAAACATGTGACATTTCTATCGAGATAAACATATCCTCCTGTATACCAAACCATTTCAAAAGCAATTACAGTATCAACCTTATCTTGTTGACCAACCCAATACATAGCATTGCAAATACCAGAATTGAATTTCCACATCCAATCCTTTTCAATAAAAGCCATTACTGAGGAAGCAGTAACAAATATCAACAATATGCTGGCTAAACTAATAACCTGATATTTCTTTTTACGAAACATTATTACTACCTTATAGATGCCATTAGCAATGAAAAGGAAGCATAATGGTAGTATAACCATAATAAAACGAAATTCCTTATGAGCAAGTATGGAGAAAACCAATAACCAAAAGACAATAATGCTTCCGATCATTATTTTAGATTTAGTTTTTTCTTTGTAACTTAAACCAATGATAAAGAACATTAGAAAAATTGGCAAGAAATATTCAGCAAAATTGGTATAGAAACCAGTGAAGTAACTATACCAAGGACTTGTTCCATGTAAAGCGCTATATCCCTCAACAATATTATAAAGAAAGAAGTTAATGGGTGAATGTAAGAAACTACCCCAAGTAAGCATATCAAAAATTCCCTGTACTAAAACCATAAAGAAAGACCCAAGAGTAAACCCTATAGCTGGCGTAAAAAGTAGAAATTTACTTACTATTTGTTTATCACTTATTTTCTTTTTCCTCCTGTCAATTATTTCTTTAATAGCTACAAACAGGAAAAAAACTAACAAAGGAAATCCCATAAGTGCAGTTGGAAATCTGATCATAAAAGCAAGTCCAACAAAGAATCCTGATAGAAGTGAAAGAATGAATTTACGTTTATAGCTATCTTTCGATTTTAACACTTTATATGCAAGAAAAATGCTCATGAAAAGGAAGTCTGATGAAAGAGAATCAGTCATTGTTCTGCTTGCCCAAAAGGGGAAAAACCACCAAACACCACACAGAAAAGCACTCAACAAACCAACAGTTTTGTTAAACATTTCTTTCCCAAAAAAATATGAGACCAATACAGTGATTATTGATGATAATGATAGAAATAATCTTGCAATAAAAATCAAGGTTAGAGGATTAGTAATTCCAAATAACATGAAGAACTTGTAAATGGCTACTAAAATAAAAACAAAAAACCAAGAACGGGCCCCTCCGTAAGGGTGGTCCAAATCATATTCCCATGGAATTGTCTGACCATTTCCGAATTTCCCAAATATACGAAAATGAACCATCTCAATTGATTGAAATACTTCATCAGGGTGTACATAACCTTGTGACTCCCCAGCTGCAACAATTCTAATTATAATTGCAGCAAAAATTATTGCAACTAAAGGGAGTGAACCAAAAATTTTTTTGAAAAGCTCTAAGTTGAGTTGTTTATAGAATGCTTGTCTACTAACAATGACATTAGAAGCTGCTTCTGGAATTGCTGAAATTGTTTCTAATTCATTCTGTGAATTCCCTTTCAATAGAAAAGCACTCCATATGCTTATACTAGAAATTAAAATAGACAACATAAAAAAACTATTCTATACGAAAGATTCTAACATTATAAGGACAAAATAAATTAACTAAAAAACAGCTTAAATTAATGGGGTAATAACTTGAGTGGCTATATACACACAATCGGTTTTAAAGTTCTGATAGATTCCGAAGTTGTCGATTTTACATTTCGGGTACCAAGAGGAACTTTACTAATACAAATTATGGATGAATTGCAAACAACATTAAGGATAGAACCTAGAATTATTGCAACCATAAATCATGTTGGTGAAATAGTTGTAATTGAAAATCATTATTCAACAATTGATTTTCTGGTTCAAAAACATGGCACTGAGTTTTATGCTGGCGATTCAAGTGTTGTTACCTTTAATCATGGTGAATATGTTATCGATCTCGAAGTTCCAGAAGCCATCCCTTATGCTGCTACCTATAGAACTGCTTGTAAAAGCTTCTCTATAAAAATTAGAGATGTAGCTATAGAGAGACAAGATGGTCAAGTTATGGATGCTGAAGTTTTTAGTATGCCAACAGCATTTGTATTGAATTCTTGGGGAAATTTCTATCGAATTGTCGATAAAGATTTAGGAGATTCTTTGGTAGAGCTTGCAGAAAAAGACCCCTCTACAAGTGAAAAGGATGATCAAGTTGATGTTGAAGATACAATGGTCTATCCACCTAAAATGGAAGAGTTAGATATTGTAGAGATTGCTAGCAAATTAGTTGAGGTTTCTGAAAGTGAACAAGCAGAAGTTGATACTATAACAGATCATTATTTAGACTCATTTGAAGACCAAGAGAAACAGAAAGAATCAGCGGAACTAGATGAAGAAGTTTCTGAGTTGATTGATAAGGTAGAAGAGGAAATTAGCCCTCAATATCCATGGGAACAACTTGCTACTGTAGATGAAGAACCTTTAATTGACACACAAGAACTAGAAATTGTTGATAAAAAATCAATAGTTGAAGAGGTCTTCAAAGGGATAATGGCTGATGAGGCGCAAGAAAAAACACTTCATGAAAGCCCATTAGATGTTTTTGATTCTGAAGATGAATTAACAATAGATGAAGATGTAAGTGATGTTGAATCAATCGATATTATTGATGATGAACAATTGGTAGAAGATCTAGAACCAGAAGATCAAATAGAATCATTTGATTTACCTGCTGCTTTTGAAGAGGAAGAAGTAGAAGAGGAGCAAGATACTATTTTAGTAAGTGACGAAACTCCAGTGTTTAAAGGGGAACCAATGTTAAATAAAATAAATGAACTGAAACGAGTGATTGAAGATATAGATATTCAAGCTGATTTAACAGAACCAACAATTGAGAAACCTATAGTAGAAACAGAGGATACTTTACTAGTTGAAGAGCCAGAAATTGTTGAAACTATGCCTGAACCATTTGCCATCGACGAAGATTTACCATTAGATGAAAGATTAGCTAAAAGAAAGAAAGAATTGGAAACACTCAAGACTGCTTTAAAAGCTGAAGAAAAAGTAGCTGAAAAACTGGAACAAAGAAGCATTGGCTTGGAATATTATGAGAGAATGCATCCACAAAAAGTTTATCCTCTAATAATTAGAATTCCACCTCCATCAACAAATGGTAATGAATTTACTGAAGTGAAAGTCCAACCAATATTTCCAGGCTGTTATGTTACACCAAGTGAAGAAATTATTAGCTTAGACGATGAAAATGTGGTTTCTGCTGAGTTTAGTATAACTCCATTAATTGGTCGCGGTAAAGTAAATGGAAGAGTTGGTCTTTGGTATAGGAACAAGAATATTTTTGCTGTCAATACTCCTTCAGTAGTTGCTAGCGTCTTCTGGCAAAGATTTACAACATCAATAGGCTTAATACTTGGTCTAATACCATTTATCGTTGGATTGTTTACTGAACTAAACACTAAAATTGCTGATGGAATAAACAATACCATCACCGCAAATATGATAATGTGGATTGAATTAGGAGTGTTCTTAGCATTTCTCTTTCTAACGATGGGTCTTTTCTTTGGAAAAAGACCTTTAAAGAAGTCTGCAAATATGAAATTCTATCCAGTTAATCTAGAAAACAACGAATAATTTTTTATTCTTTTTTTTTTTAATGTTCTAGAAAGATTTTAATATCATCTAAATAATTTCACAGAAGAAGGTGAAAACAATCATGAAAGACTTCAGCGTTTTCCTCGGACCTAAAGGACTTCTAGCATTTGCAATAATATTCTTGATATTAGGTGCATTAGCATTGGTATGGTTGATCTTATATCAAGAATCTGATCCAGATAGGACATTTAGAGGTTCTGTTGCTAGATCCATAGCTACTTCACTATTTTTTGGCATGTCTGTGTTCATGTTTATGATTTGGAGTGGGGTTGTACTTTAATTTAAAATCTTATCTTTCTATTTATTTTCTATACTAATTAGTTTTTTAGAAGTACTTAGAGCAAGAACAATCAACTCTAGGATTGATAGTTAAAGATTCAAATTGCATCGATCCTATATCACAAAATTGTAATTTATTGAGAAGTAGCGGTTCTTCTCCCATCATTATTCTGGTTGCTTCTGAAATTTGGATACTACCAATTATGTTGATTATTGCAGGATGAATTCCTACTTCAGCAGATGTAGGTAATTTTTCATCATCAGCTTGACTAAAAATACAATCAATACAAGCACTTTCTCTTTTGACTGTCATTGTATTTCCACTTAATCCACTAACTGCGCCAAAAATAAATGGTATATCTTTTTCCAAACACTCCTGATTTAATGCAAATCTTGGTTTAAATCTATCAACAGCGTCGACAACAAAATCAGCATCTTTTGATGCCATATGAGCATTCTCTAAAGTTATTGCATCTTGAATTGCTTCAATCTCAACATCAGGATTTAATTCATGGAGGAAATCTTTTGCAATATGAACTTTAGGTTTGCCAATATCTTTGTTGCGGTATAAAGTCTGCCTTTGTAGGTTAGTTAATTCTACGAGGTCTTTATCGATTATTCTAAGAAAGCGAACACCTAATGCTACCAATTGTGTTGCAGTTACTGAACCTAGTCCACCAACACCAACAACAGTAACCTTGGTTTTTCGAATTTGCTCTAAACCCTTTGCTCCAATTGATGGAATTGCAACGAATCTTGAATATCTGCTATTTTTGTAATTAATTTTTGTCATGCTCATCATATTCCTCCAGAATTGTGGAAGCTAAATTTCTAACAAGATCAAATTGAAATTTACTTTTTTCTTGATTAAAGTTCTCGAAAAATTCTTTGAAAAGCTTCTGAGGGAAACCACGTTGTATGTAATCATTTAATTGTAAAATAGTTTCCAAGCGATCAGCTTCTACAACAATTTTTGATTCAATTGATTCATGTTTGATGAATTCTTCATAATAGGCCATTATTTTACTGGCCAAATTTTGAGGTAAATTATCGAGAAGAGATTTTATGGCATTTTTATCTAATTCTTTTTTGAATTCATCATATTTTTTAACAGAGAACTTTCTTATCCGTCTATCTAAATCTTGTGAATTACATTCAGACAAGTCATGGATTAAACTCATGATCAAAACTTTCTCTAAATCAATTTCATTACCTTTGCTTTTTTCATCAAGTACAATAATAAGTGTTAGAAGAGTTATCATGTAACTATGATCTGCTACGCTTTCAACATCAGCTAGTGACACGCCAGAATAAACCCACCCACTTCTAAGCATTCTCTTCAAACGTATTGTTTCTTGCAGAAAAAGCAGTATTTGATTATTCAAATTTAATACCTCACACAAAGTGTTCATATTATTAACATTTCATGATTGCTAAAATATGTAACAACTAAATGATAACCATTTATAGATTTATATGCTATCATTAATTAATTTAAAAGAAAAGAAAAATGTTGGAAAAAATCCAACTTAAGTATAGAATGTTTTCTTCCTAGATCTGTCAGTTGATGGGGCAACCATTTCTTGAGTTTGAAAAGCTAGTTCAGCAAGTTTCTTTTTAATAGATTCAGATTGTTCTTTCAGGGTTTCAACATTGATGTTTGTGTTTTTGTAAGAATTAAGAGTTTGTATGAGAGAAGCTGCTGCACCTGGATCTGGTAAGTCTGGTCTAGTACCTACGAGAAAAGCAAATCCATCTACATCGCTAATCATTGTTTTGTTTAAAATGGCACCAGCAAATCCTTTGATAAACCCACTCTTTAAAGGTGGTATATTTAATTTGCTTACTTTTTCTTTTATCTCAGGTTCTGCAACTAAATAGACTTTAGCTTCATCTTTCTTATTCATATAAGCAAATCCATCAAGAGCAATTATTTCCTTTGCACCATGTTTCTCAGCCCAATTCATTACTGCATTTGCAATATGAAAAGATGCTTCTGCATTAACTGCACTTTCACCAATGAAAACTGCAATATCAAAACCTTCTTTGCCCATGATTCTATATGGATGTCTTAAATATCCATCAAGAAAAACTGCGACTGGAGGAATAACAATTCCTTCTACAAATCCTATTGTTTTTAATTCCATTATCTCACTAATGTGTTGTGCTGCTATAGCACCTGCTAATCCCATGCCTGGAAAGCCAACTAGTACAGTAGAGACATTAACATCCTCTTTACAAATACATCTTGCAAAAAGATTCTTTTCCATATTTTCAGCTATTGATTTATCATAATCCATTTCAAAGCACTCCAAGTCTTCGGATAATATACTAATGGTGATGAATTTATTATATCTTACGTATTATTAAGTTACTAAATTATATAATGACTAACGTAGATTGTTTCGATCAGTAAAAACTTGCACTATACTTTCTAAAGATGTTAGTGAAAACGAAACAAATTGAAAACCAGAGATTGTTTAAAACCTCCCAACAAATTCAGACATTTAATCTACTTAGAATTTTTAATCACAGCAATCATTTTTTCAATGTGCTTATATGATGTTCCACAACAGCCACCTAAAAACTCTACTCCGAGTTTCTTCATTTCCAACATGTCTTTTGCAAATCTTTCCGGATTTATTGGATAAAGATTCTTCCCAGCGACGGTTAATGGCGCTCCTGCTGTAGGTTGAACAATTACTGGTTTTTTGGCTACTGCTTTAATCTTTTTAGCTAAACCTATCATTTCGAAACTATCCAAAGTACAACCACAACCAACAACATCAGCTCCAGCTTTTTCCAATTGTTCAATGCATTCTTTTACTTCTTTGTTATCAACGGTCGTTCTATATCCCTCTTCAACTTTCGCAAAAGTCATTGCTGCTATAATTGGTATATCTGAAGAAGCAGATTTAATCGCTTTAATTGCTGTAATAGCTTCATCCAAGTAATACATGGTTTCAATACTAAACAAGTCAACATTGCCTTTTAGCATGGCTGCTATCTGCTCATTGAAAGCTTCTTCGAACATTCCAAGTGTATATTCACCACCATCTCTTTCAAGCAAAGCTGCGTTAGGTCCAATATTTCCAGCAACATAACCATTCTTTGGACAGATATTCTTAGCTATTTCAACTTGACGAAGGTTGATGAGTTCAATTTTGTCCTCTAACTTCTTTCCTAATCCAATTCGAGTTGCACCATAGGTATTTGTATGAATTATATCGACTCCAACGTTAAAGTAACCTTTGTGAATTTCAGTAATAATCTCCGAAAAATAAGCTGAAAACCTTTCAACAGAATCACCTAGAACTAACCCTTTTTCGATTAATTCTGTGCCCATTGCTCCATCTAAGAAAACTGCTCTTTGTTTTGCTAAATTAAGTATAGATTTTTTCATTTATTTCACCAGACAGAAACTATACCTAGTATACTAGTATAATCTATATAATATTTGAACTGTAATTATAAAAAAAAGTTACTCATATAAAAAACACATAAAAACTATAAGGAAATACTATAAAATCGTTATCAAAAAAGTAATCGAAAGGATTAATTGATACTCGATTAAATAACTCTCTATTGACTGAACTTTCCAAACTTCAAATCTTATGAGAAGAGGATCATTGTGAAACAAATATCAATTGGAATAGATATTGGTGGTACTTTTACTGATATAATAATTCAAGACAAAGAAACCGGTCGCCTTCACAAACAGATTAAAGTAGCAACAACACCTAAGAATCCAGAAGAAGCAATAATCCAGAGCTTAAATGAAGAATTAACCAATGAAGAAAAACCAAATGTAAAGCAATTATATCATGCTACTACAATAGCAACAAATGCCTTTCTAGGTCAAGTTAAATTAGAATTGCCAAAATCAGCATTGATTACAACTAAAGGATTCAGAGATGTTCTAGAGATTGGCAGGCAATGTCGAGCTGCACTATATGATTTCTTCTTTGAACGTCCTTCTCCTATAATTCCAAGGAGATACCGATTTGAAATATCTGAGCGAATTGATTCACAAGGGCAAGTTCTTTTACCATTACAGATTAACGATCTTGATGCGATAATTGAGACAATTAGGAAAGAAGAAGTTAATAGCATAGCAATATCCCTTCTACATTCCTACAGAAATGCGAATCATGAAAAGGAAATTAAAAACTATCTCAAGAAAAAATTAGGCGATTTTTATTTATCTGCTAGCTATGAAGTATCTCCTGAGCACAGGGAGTTTGAACGAACAAGTACAACAGCAATTAATGCAGTTTTAATGCCAATAGTCTCGAGATATGTTAAATCGCTTACTGATTCATTTACTGATTTGCAAATAGATGCTCCATTATTTATCATGCAGAGTAATGGGGGAGTAAGCAAATCAGAACAAATTCAACAGCTTCCAGTCAGTATTATTGAAAGTGGTCCTTCAGCAGGTGTAGTTGCATCCAGATTTCTAGCTGAATTTCTTGATTTACCAAACTTGTTATCTTTTGACATGGGTGGAACAACAGCAAAAGCTGGAACTATTATTAATGAGGCTATTACATTAACATCTGAGTATGAAGTTGGTGGAGAAGTCCATAGTGGTAGAATAAAAAAAGGTAGTGGTTATCCTGCTAGATTTCCATTTATTGATTTAGCAGAAATCTCCTCTGGTGGAGGTTCTATCGCTTGGGTTGATCAAGGGAATGCTTTGAAAGTTGGACCTATAAGTGCTGGCTCTGACCCTGGACCTGCATGTTATGGACGTAATGGGGAAAACCCAACAATAACAGATGCGAATCTCTATTTTGGAAGACTAAATCCAAAAGGATTGCTAGATAAAACGTTCCCTATTCACCCAGATTTAGCAGAAAAAAGTATCAAGCAAAAAGTATCTGCGCTATTGAATTTAGATACAATTGAAAGTACTTTAGGGATAATTAAAATCGCTAACATAAATATGAGTCGAATTTTAAGAATCGTTACAATTGAAAGAGGATTAGATCCTAGGGATTTTGTTTTGTTAGCTTTTGGTGGAGCAGGTCCATTACATTCTTGTGCTTTGGCTAGTGAACTGGAAATAAAAGAAATAATTGTCCCAAATAATCCTGGACTATTTTCAACGATGGGTTTACTATATACTGATGCTAAACACACCTATGTAAAATCTATACGTAAGAAATTAGCTGATATCGACTACAAAGAACTCGAAACATTTTATGGAGAATTACAGAATAAAGGTTCAAACATACTAAAAGAAGAGGGATTTATAGAGAAAAACATGGTTCATCAAAGGTTTGTTGATTTACGTTATAGTGGTCAAGGATTTGAATTACTAATTCCTATTTCTGATGTTAACTTGAACAATAAAAATGGCATAGAACAACTTTACAAGCTCTTTTGTTATAAGCACAAAGCGATTTATGGTTACGTATTGGATGATGAAGAAATAGAGATGGTGAATATCAGAATAAATAGTATTGGTGTAATAAAGAAACCAACACTAACAAAAATAACCAAAGGTAAACAGAAACCACTGGAAGAAGCTCATGTTGAGACTCGAGATGTGTATTTTGAACAGCTAAAAGATTTCAAACCAACACCAATACTGAATAGAGGTATGTTGGAAGCGAACAATGTAATTGTAGGGCCTGTAATCATAGAACAATATGATACAACAACAGTTGTACCTCCAGGTTGGAAGGCATCAATAGATGTTTTTGGTCTTATACATTTAACCAGGAAGTGATAAGATGAAAACAACACCTGTAGATGTAATTACTCGAGAAGTTATTCGTGGTGGATTGGAATACATCGCTGAAGAGATGGGAATTATCCTAAGAAATGCTGCTTATAGTACTAATATTAAGGAAAGGATGGATCATAGCTGTTCGTTATTCGATTTTGAAGGCAGGATGACAGCACAAGCAGAACACATTCCAGTACATTTGGGAGCGATGCCATTAACTGTAAAGAGTGTTTTGGAGAAATTTGAAGGTGAAATATTCCCTGGGGATTCATTCATACTAAATGATCCTTATCTAGGAGGAACACACTTACCGGATATCACTATAGTTACTCCGATATTCTATAAGGAAAATCTTGTTGGTTACTCAGTTAGCAGAGCACATCATAGCGATATTGGTGGTATGACACCTGGTTCCATGCCAGGTAATGCAACAGATATTTTTCAAGAAGGTCTAAGGATTCCTCCTGTGAAGATTGTTTCAAAAGGAGAAGTAAATAAAGACATTTTAAATCTGATTATGATTAATTCAAGAACACCAAAAGTAAGAAAAGGGGACCTGATGGCTCAATTATCTGCCAATTGGATTGGTGAGAAGAGGTTAAAAGAATTAATTTCTGTAAGAGGCTTAGAGACATACAAATTAGCAGTTGATGATATACTAAATTATTCTGAAAGAAGATTCTTATCAATAATCAAAAACTTCCCCGAATCTGAATCTGAGGGAAGAGACTATTTGGATGGGGACGGGGTAGATGATAAATTAGTTGAGTTAGTTGTTAATGTAAAAACAACAAAAGACCATGTCTACTTTGACTTCACAGGCACATCTAATCAAGTAAGGGGAGCAGTAAATTGCCCTTATGCTGTAACACTATCAGGTTCTTATTACGTATTGCGATCCATAACAGATCCTACAATACCTGCTAATGAAGGATTATACAGACATCTTACCGTAACAGTACCAAAGGGAACTGTTCTAAATGCATTACCACCTGCAGCTGTTGTTGGTGGAAATGTGGAAACTTCTCAAAGAATTGTTGATACTCTCTTGAAAGCATTCTCAAAAATAATTCCTGACAGAATACCTGCAGCATCCCAAGGGACAATGAATAATCTAATAATTGGTGGAAGAGATCAACAAGGAAATCCCTTTACATTCTATGAAACTATAGGTGGAGGTTCTGGTGGTAGACCAACAAAGGATGGTGTAGATGGAATACACACAAATATGACAAATACTATGAATACCCCAATAGAAGAAATCGAAGTTAGATATCCATTAATTGTTGAAGAATATTCTTTTAGAGAAAATAGTGGTGGAAAGGGTAAGTTTAGAGGTGGCTTGGGTATTATTCGAAGATTTAGGGCAAAGGTTCCTGTTGTTGTTAGTTTGTTAGGTGAAAGACAGAAGGTCCCACCTTGGGGATTAAAAGATGGTGAAGATGGACTTACAGGTGTTTACTACAGAATAACAAAAGATGGTCAGAAAATCATTCTACAAGGTAAGATAACAACACCTCTAGAATCAGATGATGTTATAGTTATCGAAACACCTGGTGGAGGAGGACTAGGAAAGAAACAGAAACGGTCCAAAGAATTGCTCGAAAATGATAAATTGAATGAAAAAATGAACTAGATAGGAAATTACTCTCTACATAAGACCAAAAACTCATTTTTTTAACGAAAGGTACTTAATCATAAGATTTATTTTACTTTAAATGACAAAATTCTGTATAGACTACTAACTCAAGATAGTTTTGTTCCGGAGCTAATAATTGTGAAAGCCTCTACAGAAGGAGAGGGAGAATTCAAACCCAACCCTATACTGGTAAAGATTCTAAATGAAAGTGGATGGTACAAAACATTAGTTGAGACTATGCCTGAGGGAATAATAGCTTCTGATATGAATGGGATAATTGTCTATGCAAATCCAAAAATTCATCAGATGATTGGTTATGCAGATAAAGAACTCATAGGTATGGATTCCCTAAGCATAGTTGTAGCAAAAGACCGAGCAAGAGTTAGGCGTGAGTCAGAAAAAAGATTTAATGAAAAAGCAACATCTCAATATGAAATTACATTCAAAACTAAAGTTGGCTCAAAAGTGCCAGTAATAATTAGTGGTACACCAATATTAGGACCTAATAGTGAATCAATTGGTACATATGCAATAATTACAGACATTAGATATAGAAAAATCATAGAAAAAGAGCTCAGAAGCAAAAACATTGAACTCCAAACACTATACAACAATCTCCTAGAGTTATATGAACAGCTTGCAGTTATTATTGCGGATTCAACTACAATTTTTACTGATATCTATCTTTTTACATCAAAAGATTGTGTCTATTGTGCTCCAGCAGAAGAGGTTTTACAAGAAGTTTTAGCTTCATATGGTGGCAAGCTTACCTACAGAAAGGTAGACATAGAAGAGGAACCAGAACTAGCAGAAAAATATGATATTATGTCTCTCCCAACTATAGTTGTTGGTGATGAACAATTAACTTCAGTACCAGATATGTTCAAGCTTCATTCAGCATTATTTAGTGCATTAGTTCCTGAAGAAAAATTCAGAAGAACAAGACAGGAATTAGACAATCTTATATCCAACTCACCTATAGCTATATTCACAATTAATAAAAAGGGGATTCTAACAGGAGTAAATCCATTAGTTGAAATGATGACTGGAAGGAATCGTGATAACCTAGTTGGCATAAATGTTATGAAAAAATCAAAGAAAGAGGAGCAGATTTTCCCAAATTCATTAATTAGCTATTTCAAAAAAGGTCTAACGGGAGAAAAAGTCGCAGTCAATAGATTAAAAATAAAAGAATTGGATGAAAAGAATCCTCAATCATTTTCTATAATTAGCTTTAAGCTAGTTCCAATGACTAATAAGGAAGGAGAAACAACTGAGGTTTTGGTTTTAAGTGAAGATGTAACAACTTCAGCAATTCAAGAGGATGAATTGGTAAAATCCTACTCGAAATTAGAAGAATTGAATGAACAATTATTGAAAATGAATAAAGAACGATCAGATTTTGTAGAAGTTACAACTACTGGATTATTGGATCCACTAAAAAGTTCTCGAGAATTAATTGATCAAATTCTATCTGGTCAATCAGGAGAAATAAACGAAGAAACTTTTGGAACATTAGAATATCTACGAAATAATCTAGAAAACGTCTACAAGAGCATGATAGACATCCTTGACTTCTCGACACTTGAATCACAAGGTTTTACTTTAGAACCTAAGAAACATAGCATTAAAGAAATTGTCACTGATACATTGGAAGCTATAGGATCAGTAGTTATTGATAAAGGATTTATTGTTACTCGAGACATTCCTGAGAAAGTAGATGCTTGGTGTGATAAGGAACAAGTCATTAGAATCTTGAAGAATTTAATAATAAATGCAATAAATTTCACAGAAAAGGATTGTAAGATACATATTTCAGCTCAAAACCTGAAAAACGGATTCATCGATGTTAGTATCAAAGATAATGGTATAGGAATAGCGAAAAAGAATATCAAAAGAATTTTTGACCAATATGCTAAAGTAGATTCCAAAAGTTCAGGTTCAGGATTAGGCTTAGCAGTAGTGAAAAGCCTAGTAGAAGCACACGGCGGAACTATTGAAGCTATATCAGAAGGTAAGAACAAGGGTTCAATTTTCAAATTTACTTTACCAAAAAATCAGAAAACCTATAAGGAATATGTTGTAAGTGAGGCTTAAAATCCTTTACACTTACAAGTGGAACAAATTATAGTAAGTACCTTTTTTTCTTTATCGCATCCATTGGGTTACTTTGATACCTTTCCAGCGTTTTATTTCACCTTTCTTCATACCTATGAAATCAGGGATCAATCGTAGAGTGATTAGTAAGGTGCACCCCCAACCGAAAACCATAGTGGGCCAAGTACTCCAATAAGTCGCTTCAAAAATATAGAAGAACGTATTGCATATAGCAACTGAAGCAGTTGAACAGAGGCCAGAAATTCCACTATATCTAATGATTACTAAATAGATTGGAAGACTAACCCACCAAATCAAAATTCCCCATGGATTTATTATAACGAGAGCTCCTGAAAGGACTGCAAATCCTTTACCTCCACGGAATTTCATCCATGGCATCCAGCAATGACCAGCAAAAGCTGCTATGCCTGCAAGAGCTGCCAATAAGTCAAGAAATTCTGGAAATGCTGGGTATGCATCACTTGAGAAAATAACAAATTTTACAAGAAACACACCTAGGAATCCCTTAGTAATATCAAGAGAACCAGTTAAAACTGCCCAACTCCATCCTGCAGTACGAATTGTGTTACGAGTACTTACAGATCCAGAACCTGAGTCCCTAACATCTTGTCCTGTAGTAAGTTTAACAATAATCCAAGCAAATGGTAGTGAACCAAAAAAATACCCAATAAGTGGTGCTATGAAAAATTGATACATGTTTATCTCCTGTTTTTAGTATTAATACTGAATACATTATAACTAAGTAGTTCAAAAAACTTGTTGCTGAATCAGTCCTCTAAACACTAAATTCTAACTACTTGGCAAAGACTAAAAAAGCAGAAAACCTTAACATACAATAATATTATTTCCATTAATTTAAGTGAAAAACATGACCTCAATAAAAGAAGATGTAAAAGATGTAAGCTTAGCTTTAGCATATGATCTCATGCTTGTAGTATTAATTGTCTGTTGGGTAGTAGCAATCGTTTTAGCCCTATTAGAAGTATCTCTTTGGATTGTTTTTGGTGCATTCTTACTTGGTTGTGGTTTATTTTTCGCGTTACTATATTTTGCTAAAAAAGAGGAAGAAAAGGAAAAAGAAGCAGCAGAAGTTGAATCTGAAGTTTTTGATGAATAATCATATTTTTTCAATAATCCTAACCCAAACTATTATTTCCTAATGTTATCTTACAATTTGCCGATACCATTTGAATTTAAAAATCCTCAACAGTAAGTTATTTAGTTAAGAAAAAGGCAATTACAATTTACTTGAAGTAGAATCAATAAAGCAATTATAAGCTTTTCAAAAAATTTGGAGAACAATAATTCAATGTTAGAACCAGATCTTGGAGAAATAAGCAGTAAAGAAGCATTAAAGGAATCTCTAGAAGCCTTTAATAAAATAAAAACAAGCATCCAAGATCGCATCTTAGAAAGAACTTCTGCAGTCAGTGAAATTGGTTATAAGGAAATAGCTAAGGAACTAAAGGTACCAGAAGAGATAGCCAAAGTTATCTATGTTTTAGAATATGATTATGATGTTCCAAGAAAATTATCAGCTGATTATTTCACTTTTGAAGAAAAAAGACTAAAAAAGACAAATTACGAACTTCCAGACATTTATTCATTTTGTATACGATTTGCCATGGAAGAAGGTTTTTGGATAAAGTATATTGCAAATGATTTTTCAAAGAAAATGCTGCGAAAAGTAGCCAAATTAATCACATTAGATAGATCATTATTTGGTGACTTGGCAGGGGATATGGAAGATTCTGCGCTCTATATCATTGAAAGATACTATATCATTAATAAAACTATTAAACCAGTAATTGTCTCATGGATGAAAGAACATCAAAGTTCAAGTTATTATGAAGCAGCGAAATACATTGTAAGTGGTATGCGTCACAAATCGATGAAAAAAGCTAAAGTAATAATCGATGAATTATACAACAGATTAAAGGCAAACATAGACTCTCTAAAATTCATTATTTCAGAACTCGAAACAAAGGGTTGGGCAAATAAAGCAATAAGCGAATTTGAGGTAATCCATCAAAGCTTGGAAACCTGTACGAATGATAAAACCCAAATGAATTTGCGAATAGCCAGCGAGTTAATTTTAGAAAATCGATTGATTGAGGAATACGAGTCTTTAGATCTCAAGACTGAAATAGACCACCCGATGACACAAATGATTGATGGGAAGAAAGTAATGGGAAATGTTGGTTTTGTTGCTAAAAAAGATGAAATAATAACAGACAAATTCACACTAATAATTACTAATATTGAAGAACTTTCTGATGAACAAGCAAAACCGATTATAAAAGAGCTTATTGATGAGAATTTTGAAGTTGCAACAAAAGTAAATCATCAGAAACCTTCCATTTTTGCAAAAGAATTTTTTGAACGAATGATGATTGAATTAGGTATTAGCTCAGATAAAGTTTCTAAATTTTTAAAGCAATTTGATGTTCAACTTATGAATCGATTATCACCAGTAGGAAGCAAAGAATTCCCCAATCTAAGTGTCGATGAAAAAGTTCTGTTATTATTAGAAGAGAAGATAAAGGAAATTATCCAACAGAAAGCTGAATTAAGAAAAGAAACCGATCTAAAGAAAGCTGAATCATTACCTTCACATCTTGGAATAAGAAATAAAGTAAGAGCACAAGAAGCAACTGAAGAAACGGTTAAACCTTCACTAAGATCGAAAATAATGGATTCATCAGAAAAAGATTTGTGGATAATGGTAAGAGATGAATATTTGAAAGAATTGTTTGATAATCCTGAAGAGCTAATTGCTGGAGCCAAAGTTTTGAAAAAATATTCTTTAGAGTTAGGTTTGTTATTAACAGAAAGTGAAGCTAAAACCACAATTACACAAGAACTAAGGAAGAATGGATTAACTCCTACCGATGCCAATAAAGAAGAATTAGATTTAACTATTTGTAAAATAATATTTACTCAAATTAAAGAACGTAAGGAATTCAGCTAATCTGTTTCAAAAATTGAGTAAGAATTCTGCCTAGATTTTTGATATTTTGATTTATTATAAGATGAACGAAGAACAATTTCTTTATTATGGTCTCTTTCAGAATAGACCTTCTTCAGATTCTGTGCCCAATAATCTAGTTCAACAGGCATTTGTAACTAAATCCTCAATTCATTCTAGTATACATTAAATCTACATAATTACCAATATAAAGCACTGCAATATCGAGATAATAGATTAGAAGAGTGAGCAAAAAGGGCATTAAACCGACAAAAAAAGCACGGATAAATTTCCCATAAAACCTAAAAAGTATCAAACAAAGATTTAGAGTAAGGAGTACAAGTGAACCAGTGTGCTTTTTAGTGCAAAAAAATCGAAAATGCTGTAAAAGTTAGGTATTTAATCGAAAAAACAAAAGCAAAATGTAGAGCAAATTGTCTCCGACAAAAAAACCAAACGTTCAAAACATCAGAGAATGAGAAAGTCAAAGAGGAAAAAGTTATACACTCTAGTGAAAAGAGTGACAGTAACTTTGAAGACTTTATTCGACGAACACCCACAGAAGTGGTGAGAAAAATGTCTGCCAAAGAAGAACACATCAAAGACCTAGAGATATCCACATTTTCCAAGCCAATATTAAGGGAGATGAGGGTAAAGGCAATCTTCTTGGTGACATTTGATATCATTTTAGGACCTATAGCTTATATCAACAAACTTACTCCTGAAAAAAGTGAATACCTTGAATTTTTGAAAAGTTTAGCTCACTTAGGAGAATTCTACACGGGAATTTCACATGCACAAATTGATAAAGTTACTACTAGGACTGGTGAAGAGCTAATTGTAGGCAGAGCAATAAGAAAGGTAAATGAAACAGAATTTATCGACATAGCAGTTGCTTTAGTAGAATCCACAGAATACCAAGAAGAAATAGTCAAAATGCTGAAATTTGCTATAAGAACATCCTATGGTAATCCAAGAAACTTTTGTGATCTTATAGATAGAATTCTACTCAAGTATCAAGACATCGGAAAGAAAAAAGCAGCAGCGCTGGGTAGCAAAACAACATTTAGGGATTTGTCGAAAGAAAAAGAAAGAAATGCTGGAAAAATGTTTCAGAATTGGAATGGAATACTTTTCATAGATTTTGAAGGAGATAAAATCAATAGCTCATTCTTGCCAGATTGGATAGAAGCAAACAAAGTAGACCCACTAGACATTGCTCAGAAAATTCACGAAATGTATGCACAAGGGGTAATAATTCCTAGAGCAAAACAGAAATTTACCATGGTAAGTCTCAAGGGACGACAACTTATTGTAGTATCAACAAACAACTTACGATTTTCAACAATCATTTTCCCAACACAAACAGGATTGACAAAAATACCACAAATAGTGCAAGAAATCGATATCATAAATGAAGCAATATCTGATGCAGGTCTGAACTTTAACAAAGAACCAATGAAAAAGACTCTCGAGATAATAGATCAAAGAATCCAAAAAGATGAAAAAGAACAACTAATGAAAGAAGTAGCTGTAATAATGATTCAAGCAGATCATCTCATGCCTAAAAGCTTAATAAAACAAGAAGAATATGAAGCACTAGAAGGAGAAATGCAAAAGAAGTTCTTCAAAAATTTTAGTAAAGCTTACAAAGAATTCGATGGTACGAAGAATGTGATGGAAGTAACACATAAGATAAATACTACATTGGATAAAATAGCTGATTTTGTAGTCTTTTGTATGACAAGGGGAATAGTACAAGTATTCGCTGCAAATGGTCGAAAGAGAGGAAATGGGTAATTCAGTAAGGAA
Source organism: Candidatus Heimdallarchaeota archaeon (assembly GCA_019058275.1). Lineage (GTDB taxonomy): Archaea > Asgardarchaeota > Heimdallarchaeia > JABLTI01 > JABLTI01 > JABLTI01. The sequence goes on along the minus strand of JAHLVW010000012.1, from coordinate 13,618 downwards.
AAACTTAAACAACTAATCTGTTTTATTAAACCGTTCAATTTATCAGAGAAAAAACAAGGAAGATAATCAATGCCAAAAATAACAATAATTGGAAACTCAGCATCAGGAAAATCAACTCTAGCTGATTTGTTATCAAAACATTACAAAATTCCTGTTCATCATTTAGATCTAATTCTTTGGAAAAAAAACTGGAAGAAAACAAGCGAGGAGCAATTTACTAAAAAACATGATGAGCTTGTAGAATTGAACAATTGGATTATTGACGGAGTAGGTTACACTTCTACTTTTAGAGCTCGGTTTAATGCTGCAGAATTGATAATCTTCTTAGACACACCAATTGAATTGTGCAGGAAATGGGCTGAAAAAAGAGTAAAAGAAGAAAAGGATAGACCTGATCCATACATAACAAGCTATTGTCTATATGATGACATGAAAGAAGAGCAAATAGAAGTAATAGAGCATTTTGAAAAAGAAATTAAACCAATGCTTATGGAATTGATAGAGAAATATTACATACAAAAAACATTGACAATAAGCTTAATTGACAATCTTAACAATAAAGATGTCTTTGAACACTTAATCAAGGAAATAGAGTCTGTAAAGAGTTGATAGATCCCTACAAGTGTTTTGTTTTTTTTATTTCTTCTATTTATCTTGCTTGTTAAATTGTTTCTAAACTGTTTTGAAACTGTTGTCCGTGAAATAATAAATAATTTTGAGACTATAGTATAAGTAAGGAGTTTAATATGGAAGAAAGGTAAAATGATAGAAGAAATAGCAAAAATAGAATTGGAAATATACTGGATTAAGAGTAATAGAATACTAATGCAAATAGGAGCAGGATTCCTAGCAGTTTTTTTTGTTCTATATTCAATAGATATTTATGTTTTCTATTTGCTAATGGAAAAAATAAACGAAGCACAATTAATAAGCAAGCTTTTTTGGGCTAAAGCAATACTACCAGCAATCAATATTGCACTACTGATTTGTGGATTGATAACATTTACAAAGGGATTGGCAAATCTACGAGAAAATCAAAGGAAGAGAAATAAGAAGAGAATACAGATGCTAATAGCTTTGTTCATAATAATAGTAAGTGTGGAGATAATACTAAACATCATTTCGATGAAAATGGGTTTCAGTGAAATCTTCAACACAATTACTTCTGAAAGAGATCTCATTTGGTTAGCTATCATCATGGTAATATCACCAGTAAAACTGATAATTTTTGGATTAACAATCGTCGAACAAAACAAAGTAATCAGAAAAGTAGGATTATTTGATACAAGATTAGTAAAAACTCAAGTTTTCCTTTACATTATTATCATGGCTATAATACCATGCTTGGTCTTTATGATTCAATTGTATCGCCATTCAATGGATGCTTCAATAAATAGAGAAACAATTATTCTGGGATACTACTGGAGTCAGATAATCATAGCAATACTTGCAGCAATAGCCTATATAGAATTGGTTGTAAAAATCAGGAAATCTAAAAGTTTCAACCAATATAATTATTGTTAATCTAGAAGATATGGTTAAATTGAAATTTGAAATAAGATAAATTTAAATCAAAAGAAGAAAACAATAAATAGAAATGTTAGAAAGGGGAAAGAAAATGTTTGAAAATGAAGAGATGGTTGAAGGAAGAATCGAAAGTAAAGAAAGGTTGGATGGCAGATTACTAATTAGTATAGGTGCAAGTATACTGGTAGTCTATTTCTTAATGTATACAATAAATTCATTCGATTTTATTACAATAATTGATTTTAGTGCTTCTATATAATATACTTGATACAGCATTTTATCTTGATACGATTTATTTCGACATTGTAACACCTGGTTTAGGATTACTACCTCTCTTCTTTCTAAATAGAGGTAGTATGGTAGTATTTGCAATTTTTATAATGACAATGGTGGCATTGATCTATGTTCTAAGAAAAAGTAGTTTTTATGCTGAAACTGCGAAAAGAGAGCAATTATTTACATACATTGTACTAGTAGTTTTTCTATTATGGTTGGATGGTTTGATAAATTACTTAATATTACCAATGGTGGGTAGTGAATCAAGACTAGCAATTTATTTTCCATATATTAGCTTACAAATTATTGTATGCTTGTTAATAGCTGGGAACTATCTGGAATTTGCTATAAAAATTAGAAATGTAACGGTTCGGGTTGAGGAAAACAAACTCGCGCAACTGCCCAAGTCAAGATAACTACAAGTTATCAGTTTGGCTGAAAAATATGAGAAGGTTGTACAAACGATCACTTTCCACTAAAAGAGAAATGAACTTAAAAAACGGAATGTGAAAAAAAATGAGAAATAGGAAAATTTAGTTTTTTTTCCAAATTACCTAAATCCTTCTACTAGTCAATTGCTTTTATGTTTCTCTTAGATCCCAATGCCAAGGTGAACCAGGCAGTCCATCATTCCAAATTTTATAGTGATATGTATGGTAAAAACCAAATCTAGGTCTGACACGACTACAGACATAAAGCTTAATATATAGATTATTTACACTAGAACTACCTGGACAAGATGTGCCTGATTTTGTAATACTATCGCCATCTTCATAGATTTTTGATTGCTCGAAATAAATAGAACGACCTCCAACGTAATATTGAATGACATCATTGTCAGCATTCTTTTTGACACGATTCATTTTGAATTCTACAGTGAATTTCCATTGTTGATAAGTATATATGCTTCCATCCAAAGTCCAGTATTGATAATGTACTGTTAGTTTTACTTCATGGTATTTATTTGGATTCCATTCCTGTCTTATGGTTTTAGTATGCACTTCGTAACCATAAGTAGAAGTAATTTCATAAGTAGTAGTTATTTTTGGTTCAGTTGCTTGAACAATCAATGGAGTAATAGATGACATAAAAAAAATTGTACTAATTATTAAAAGATAGATTTTTTTTCTTATATAAATCACAAATTCCTTTTTATCAATGTAATTAAATTAGTTCAAGAAAGTTGTGTATTTCCCCTTTCTAGAAATAGTAATTACAATAGACTATTTAGTAATTATTATTAAAATTTTTGGTTTTTTGTCAGATTAATTGTTTTTTTCAATTTTTAATAATTTTAGAAATATTTAATTAAAAAATCGCATTAATCATAAAGGAAGAGGAATTAATGGTGACTATAGGTAATTATAATGAACTCTTAGATAATTCTAGGTCTAACTATAAAACATTGATTAAAATATTTTTAAAATCGCGTAAGAAACGAATTATTACCAATTGCTTTTTTGGACTTTTCATGATAATCCTTCTAACTTCTTTTTTTGTGATTTGGAATTCATATCGTGATACATCATTTCAAGGTATTATTAATCAACAAAATTGGAATGATAATTCTTGGGTTTCATTTTATGACGTATATGGTAGAAATTTAAGCTTAACTTTTCATAATGATTATTTGGATAATGCTGTTGTTGAAGTAACTAACTTATTTGAGTCTTATTTCCCAAATAGTATAATTAACTATTCAAGTTATTTGTCATTTTTCTTACGAGATTTGGACACAATTAATCGAACCTACTATTACCTTAAAACCTTTGATGTAAAAGCTTCAACTTTGCTTAATCAAAGTTTAATTTCGGGTAGACTTCCAAGAAATAATTCAGAAATTCTTTTCTATAAATCAATTAACTCTAGCTACAATTATTCAATCAATCAAACAATTACATTAGAACCATCGCAGTATCTCTGGTCTTCATCTGATACAATAAATTATACTGTTTGTGGAATAGTGGAAAGTTTAGATCTTGTTTTTGTTAATAATAATCTTTCAAAAGATCTTTTATCAAATCAAGCACATAAACGTTTTGATTTTTTTGATAATGAGATTTCTATTGCTCCCTTTGATCTCTTGGATACATGTACTTTCTTAACAACTCCCAATTACTTTTTTGAGCTTCTAAATAGTTTTAATTCCAGTATGTCTATTGGTTTTACACTTGCAATTGATTTCGAATATGATCCTTCATCTTTTAATATTAATACTATTGATTCTTGTATAGAAGATTATACCCCAATCTACTTTTCAAAATTAGACCTTAATTTTGGTACTGATATATATTTTAGATTAGGTGGAGATATACTTGAACGCATATTTTATTTTAATTATTACTGGCCATTTGAAACATTTCGAGTTGGTGCAACAAGTATTTGTTTATTTGTACTAATAATTTTTGCAATGTATGAAATCCATTTATCAGGTGAAAAAGAACTTAAAAATATAATAAAACGAATGAAGTTACAAGGTTTAACAAATAAAGTAATTAATCGTTTAGTAGTAGTCGAAAATACTATTATTTCAGGCATTGCAATTTCAGGAGGGATTATTTCTGGTTTGATTATAGGATATTCCCTGAATATTTTACTAAGATTTAATCAAAGTTTCGTCCAATTTTGGAACAATTCAAAGAATCCTTCTTTATTAATAATATATTTCATTTTTCTGACTGGATATTCTTTCTGGGGACTGTTTTCGAGAATCTCAACAGTAAAAAAAGTAACTTTAGAATATTCACATCAATATAAGGGAAAAATAGAAAGAAAAAACTTTCTAAAACTAATTCTATTGAAAGAAGGAATATGGCTTGTTTTTTTTGGATCATTATTTGGAATAGGACTATTTCAATTTATCAGTCATGTCCAATTGGTTGAATATGCTGATATTGGCAACTACTATTTTGGATTTAATAGTAATATTATTTATGCAATTTTGTTGTTAATCCTTATAAGTGGTATTTTAACGGTCTTCTCACTTTTAATTATCATATCTAAGATCATTAATAGAACTTGTGATTTTATAAGTCAAAGTTATTGGTCAAGAAAGAAGAATCTTCTATCTCTATCATTCAAAAATTTTTCAAATAATCTTAAATATTACAATAAATTTCTAATTGGAATTTTATTAATTGGGATGACAACATTGCCAGGAATAATGATACAATCAAACATTGATAGACATGTTAGTTATAATGCTACTTTAGCTAATAGTTGTGTTGATTTAACAATAAATAACTATGATTTAAATGACAATCTAAGAGATCAAATAAACCAAATTGAAGGAATAGATAAAGTAACTGAAATTACTTTATGTGAAATTGATAGTGAAACAGAATATAGTCAATTTAATGCTAAAAACCATCTTATTACTCTTTTAGTTATTAATACAACTGAATTTGTTCAAACTATTGACTCTACAAAACTTGGAAAGAATGAAAAATATACCATTGATGATATACTTCTACTTAAAACAAATTTAACCTATTTCATGGATGATGCATTTACTAAAAAGAATGGTTTTAATAAAGGAAAATTATTATCGGTAAATGACTTTCTCAATTCAAAAGATAGTTTCGATCTTAGATATGTTTGTAGCTTTAAAACATTTCCAGGAATTCCTATTTCTAATGAACCCATGTTTTCTAGTTTTTTTCCAGATATTGATAAATTTCAGCTTGTTTTAGATATTAATACCTTTAATACTATAATCAATAATTCTTATGATTATACAATAGTTAATTTTAAGAAAACAGTACTTATAAATACACATACTTTTTCAAATCTTACTTATATTAAACATGAGATTAAAGATGATTTCAACGTTGCTGTATTTAGTATAGATGATAGAAAAGAGGAAATGATTGATGGCATGTCTAACTTTGTTATTGTTATTCAACAAATAATTACAGTGATTTCAATTCTATTTGCATTCTTTTTTGCTTATAGTTTAGGTAATGAGATTTATCAAAATCAACTAAGAAACATTGAATTCAGCTATAGACTTGGTGCTACTCGTCAGCAAATAGGTTTAGGATTTGCAATTATTCTAACACCATTGGTTATAGTACCTTTACTATTCTCTGAATTTTTGAGTGTTTTTTTGGTTAAAATCTATTCTGTGCTCTTAAATGTAGATCAAAGTTATTCAATGGTCTCGTTATGGATACCTTTGTGGCTTATAACAAGCGTATTTCTGATACTTAATATTTTTATTCTCAGTGGATGGTTCTTAGGGTTTCATGTAAAATTAAAAAGATATCAACCTATAAAACAGGAGTGAAAAAAACAACTTATAAAACACAAAGAGGATTTTGTAGAAATGGGGAAAAAACAAGACTATAAAAAACTTATAGATTCGTATAATCCTGATGTTAAAACAATTGTGAAAATCTTTTTGAAAGCAAGTAAAAAGAGGATTTTCTTATCATGTGTTTTTGGAGTATTAACCTTTCTTCTAATTACCTCATTGTTTATGGTTTGGTTTGCTTATCAGAGTAACTCTTTCCATCAATTCCTCTCACAAAATGATTGGTATGATGATGGTAACCATTCATCCTACACCATATTTGATAAGAGCATTTCTTCAGATATTGAAAATGATTATCTTGATAATGCCATAACAAACATCGAAGATGTTTTTAATGCCATAATTCCTAATGTGGTATCAAAAAGTACTGGAACTATTGAGGTAATTATTAGAGGTATTGAACCTGTTTATGGACAGTTTACAAATTATACTATTAAGACATTGAATTCTAATTCAAATATTTCATTAAGTCAGAGCCTTGTTGCTGGTCGGTTGCCAAGAAACAGCTCTGAGATTCTCTTATTCAGACAAAATGAGTTGTTCAATTATTACAATGTTAATGATACAGTACAATTAAAACCAGACCTTGTAGGTGTTTCTTTACAAAATTTTACAATCACAGGAATTGTGGAAAATTTTGGAGAGTCATTATTAATGAATGGTTACTCTAAAGATCTTATTTGGAAAAGTTATGAAAATGAGCGTTATTGTTACAGTACTTTTTCAGAAAGTTTCTGCACATTTCTTACATTACCTAATTATTTCTACGAACTCATCAATAACTTTTCATCTTTCTCAGCTACTTTTGCACTTGCTGTTGATATCATATATGATACCACAACAATAGATTATCGCAATTTGAAATTTTACATAAATACTCTTGAACAGAAATTTCAAGGAGTTTCTTTGGATTTTGATCCAGATATCAACATAAAAATTGGTGCAGATTTAATTGATAATTTTTCTTCATTTCGGTATCATTGGTTACTAGAATCTACTAGAATAAGTAGTATTATTGTCATTGTTTTTTTTCTGCTTATCATGATAATTTATGAAATATTTAATTTTGAAGCTCATGATCTAGAAACAATTTTTCGCCTAATGAAACTTCAAGGTTTAGATGATAAACCTATTCAGCTAGTTATTCTTGCTGAAAATATCATTGTTACAGTAATAAGCCTAGTCTGTGGACTGATTTTAGGAACAATAATTGGTTATTTAGGTAAACTCTTTTTAAATTTAAATGTAAGCTTTATCTATTATATTAAAGGCTTAAAAAATCCTTTTCTACTTATCACCTTAATTGTGTTTTCATTTGGTGTTTTTATTACGGGATACTTTATTAGATATTCTTCCACAAAAAAAACAAATATACTTGTTAAAGAAGACTACGAAAGTAAACATAAAAAAAGAGTGCTTGGAAAATTATCCGTAAAAATAGAACAATTGCTCTTCCTCTCTGGGCTTTTATTGTTAGCTGGAGGTATACCAGGCTATATTTTTACTTCTGGATTAATAATGTTAGATATAAGCACTACAATAGAATTATTATATGTACTTTCTTTGATAATAGCCCTTTTAGGTATAATTTTAATTACTTTCTCGTTGTTTATTCTCATATCAAAGCTAGTTACAATAACTTGGTCGTTTATTGGTAAGAAAATTTGGATTAAGAAGAAACTCTTCTTTACTCTTTCATTAAAAAATCTAACAATACATCCAAGTACCTATCAACGTACTCTTCTTGCTATTCTTATGATAGGGATTACAATTATTCCTGGATTTATCTTGAATACTTCAATCAATAAACATCTAGATCAAAATGCTACTTTAGCTAGTGGTTGTACAGATATTTTAATTGATAATTGGAATATGAATGCAACTTTAAGACAAAATATCAATCAAATTAAAGGTGTTGTTCAAACAACAGAAATCATTCTTACTGAAGTATTTTCTATCACATATGAAAGATCATTTAAAATTACAATTCTCATTATTAACTCAACGGAATTTATACAAACAATTGACTTCTCAAAACTTGGTTCCAAACAATATACTGACTATGATATCGAGTCATTATCTACTAATCTAACTTATTTAATGGACTTGAAATTCGCAAAAAAACATAATTATGACAAAGGACAAATATTTATGGCTAATGATTTCTGGGATTCACTTCATAATTATAATTTAAGTTATATTAATAGTTTCAACATTTTTCCTGCATTACCGAAAATACAAAATAAACCTTTCTATCAACAAATAGAACAAGTTGAGAAATTTCAACTAGTAATGAGTTTTCAAACTTATGAAATACTAATGAAGGACACAAATAATCTATATGTTAACTCATTACAACACCAATTACTTGTAAAAACAGATCATAGTATGAATATTTCTGACATCACAACAATACTAAGAGAAAATTATTCTATAAATCCCCAAACATATGAGGATATCAAGAAAGAAATGGAAAATCTCATTACACCATTTGGTCTGATTTTACTCCGTTATATTTCAATCATAATCATTTTTGTAGGATTCTTTTTTGGATTTGTTGCCAGTCAAAATATTTTCCTGGAACGGATTAGGAATATTGAAACTGATTATCGTATTGGAGCCACATTGCAACAGTTGTGGTTAGAATTTACTTTAGAATTGGTAGTTTTATCAATATTACCAATTATAATATCTATTGTTTTTGGAAAATTGAGTTTGCTTTTGTATCCAATTATATTAAATATTGATGAAAGTTATTTATCTTTTAAGCCTTGGATTCCATGGTGGTTCATTTTCTTATTATTTTTCATAATCTTTTTGATAATTCTTTTCGGATGGTTAGTCGGATTAATACCAAAAATGAATAATTATAAACCAATAAAGCAGGAGTGAGTAGAATTGATCATTAAATGTAAAGACTTAATCAAAATCTATAAAGACGAAGAAAAGAAGTTCAATGTTCCAGCTCTTAGAGGTTGTGACTTCGACGTTAAGGAAGGAGAACTTGTCTCCATTATTGGACCTAGTGGTTCAGGTAAAACTACTCTGGTAAATATCTTAGCAGGATTGAACAGTCCTTCTAGTGGCATTGTAGAAGTTGCAGGTTATCACCTCGAACAAATGAAACCTAATTCTCTTAATATTTTTCGTTTGGTAAAAATCGGTCTTATTGATCAGTTTCCTGAACGAACACTGCTCTTAAATGTTACAGTGGACGATAACATGGATTTTACTAGAAGTCTACTAAATAAAAAGACAATGAAAAGTCAATCTTCTAACCAAGAAATTCTTGAAATGTTAGGAATTTCACATTTATGCAAAAGAGTTGTTGCAACTTTATCGGGTGGTGAAATGACAAGAGTTGCACTTGCTTGTGCACTTGCTAAAAATGTTCCAATATTACTCTGTGATGAACCTACAGGACAATTGGATAGTGGAAATACTGAAAAAGTTAGGGAAACTCTCCGAAAAATCACATTAAATATTGGTACAACAATTGTTGTTGTAACTCATGATGTTCAATTCTTGGAAGGGGTGGATCGAACTTATGAAATTCGTGATGGTCGACTTTCTTCGGTACTTACTGCTGAAGAGCGAGTAATAATTGGACAACAACCTAAATTTCCACTAAACTTTAAAGGTCATATCGATTCAACAAGAACAATTCGTGTGCCAGATTTAGTATTTAAGACATTGAAGCTTTCTGATGTTGGAGAATTTTCCTTAAAAAAGACTGGAGAAGTTGATTTTCGTAATCCTGATGGCTTAACCCCAGAAAAAATCTTTTTAAAAGAAGTGAAGGAACGAAGAAAGATTTTAACTGTTAAACCACTACCAGAGGATTATGATAAGGGAAAAAATCCAATTATTAAACTTAAAGGAATCTTCAAAATTTATCCTACAGAAGGAGGAGCTCTGGATGCACTTTCTGATATTAACCTAACTATTTTTGAAAAAGAGATTGTTTTTATTGTAGGACCAAGTGGTTCTGGAAAAACAACATTAATTAAACTCATTTCAGGAATGGTTCCAATTACTAAAGGGAGTTTAAAGATCCTTGGGAAGGATTTCGCTAAATTATCTGATAAGGATCGTGCTATTATGCGAAGAGATCATATGGGATTGGTTGCACAACAAGGTAGTCTTAATCCATATTTAAGAGTTGATGAAAATTTATTTCTAAAAGAAATCTATCGAGGGACTAAAATAGTAGATGATGATGAATTTGAAGAGAAAAGAAAAAAATTATTATTTGATTTTCAAATAACCCATCGACAAAATGCTTATCCATTAGAGATTTCTGGTGGAGAGTTACAACGAGCTTCATTAGCAATTGCTATGAATGATATACCACAAATATTATTGTTGGATGAACCAACAGCTAATCTTGATTCTGAACTTGCTGAACAAACAATAACACTTTTGTTTGCCAAGTGTACAGAAATGGGGATAACAACAATAATATCTACACATGATATTAATTTATTAAGAAAAGGATTACGAGTAATCGAACTTATGGATGGAAAAATTTATCGAAGTGGTATTGTTTCTTAATAATTGGTATTTGTATGCAATAAATGGTGAGCTCTTCTATTCTTCAAAGATTTCAGAAGATAATTGGGATACAAAAGAAAGAAAAACAATGGTAAAACATCTTAGCAATATTTTGAATTTCTCCTTTTCTGAGGGATGCATTTCTGAAAACTCCTTGAAAGATTTTCTTGTAAACACTTACTCTGAAATTGATTCCAAAATCATAGATTTTTTATCACAATAAAAAGAAAGAGATTAAGGTCATTTTTAGGGAAAATGCCATTTCTTTTGATGTGTGGTTTTACATTATTCTTGGGCATTATATTTGTGATGTTAGATTAACCAAAGTATGCAAAAAAGCTAGAAAAATGTTTCAACTAATAAAAAACTCTAATCTCTCTTTAACATTCAGTGTACTTTATATTGTTCGAAACCATTTCCACAGACTAAACAATATCCTGAACCACTTTCAAAAATACTATTACATTCAGAAAAGATTCCTACAGCTATTTTCTTCATCTTTCCTTTCCATTCTTGGGTTCTTCTTGTTCTCTCTAATACTTAACTGTTCTTCTTCTTCGAGCATATTTGTGTTTATCACATAATCGTTTTCAATTATAAGGAATTGATCTTCTGCTATTATTTCGATTACTCTTTTTTTTTGGTATCCAATTCATTTTATCCTTGCTAGTAGCAGGAACTTATCTAGAATTTGCAATTAATGTTAGAAAATCAAATTCGCTGGAAAACTAACACCAAAAGCTAATAGAAAAAAATAAATTCAAAGAGACATAATAATAATGTTGACAAAAGATTTTAATAGACGCAGAAAGCTAAAAAACAAGTCGAAAGATAGTCAAGGGCAGGGAATCAACGGAGAAAAAAGACTCACAGCTGATTCGCTCATTAGAGCAAAACTTTAAAAAGAAAACCTTGCACCTAACAAAACTAGTTTCCGTAAAAATCGCTCGAAAAAGGCGACGACCCGACTGGGGCATGAGCCCTGAAGGATGAAAGGTCGAAAAAATCCAACCGAGCAAACAACGGAAAAGAAGTAGTATTTGCATGAGATCCCGAAAATTAACGGTTCGGGGTTGAGGAAAACAAACTCGCGCAACTACCCAAGTCAAGATAACTGAAAGTTATCAGTCTGGCTGAAAAACATGAGAAGGTTGTACAAACACTCACATCCTACTAAAAGAGAAATGAACTCAAAAAACGGAATGTGAAAAAAAGATCATAAAAAAAGACAACAACAAGTACAATATCCGTACAATAAACCTGTTATGTTTAGAAAGTTAGTTTACGAACAAAACAAACAAACCAAAAACAATAACGTAAAAAACAGGAATCAACACCGGTTGATCCTGCCGGACCCGACTGCTATTGGAGTAGGACTAAGTCACGCTAGTTAAAGGTGCGGAATGGAGCACCTAGCGCACGGCTCAGTAACACGTAGTCAATCTGCCCTGAGGACGGGTACAACCACGGGAAACTGTGGATAATACCCGATAGGAAATTTGGCCTGGAACGGTATCTTTCCGAAAACCGGCTAGCCGTTAGATACGGGCCTTAGGATGGGGCTGCGGCCGATTATGCTTGATGGCGGTGTAAAGGACCACCATGGCGACGATCGGTATGGGCGATGGAAGTCGGAGCCCAGAGTCGGCCACTGAGACAAGGGGCCGAGCCTTACGAGGCTTAGCGGTCGCGAAAACTCGCCAATGCACGAAAGTGTGAGTGGGCTACTCCAAGTGTCATTCTTACGGATGACTGTCGCTCAGTATTACAAGCTGAGAAAGGAAGGAGAGGGCAAGGCTGGTGCCAGCCGCCGCGGTAAAACCAGCTCTTCGAGTGGTCGGGACGTATATTGGGTCTAAAGCGCTCGTAGCCGGACAAGTAGGTTCCTGGTAAAACCCGACAGCATAACTGTTGGCTCGCTGGGAATACCGCTAGTCTTGGAAGCGGGAGAGGACAGAGGTAGTCATGGGGCAGGGGTGAAATCCAGTGATCCCATGGCGACCACCGATGGCGAAGGCATCTGTCTGGAACGTATTCGACGGTGAGGGGCGAAAGCTAGGGGAGCGACCCGGATTAGATACCCGGTTAGTCCTAGCCGTAAACGATGCGGACTAGGTGTTGCGGTGGTCAAGAGCCACTGCGGTGCCACAGCGAAGGCGTTAAGTCCGCCACCTGGGGAGTACGGATGCAAGTCTGAAACTTAAAGGAATTGACGGGGGCGCACCACCAGGAGTGAAGCCTGCGGTTTAATTGGATTCAACGCCGAAAAACTCACCTAATCAGACGGCAGGATGAAGCTCAAGCTAATGACTTTAGCTAACTCGCCGAGAGGAAGTGCATGGCCGTCGACAGTTCGTGCTGTGAAGTGTCCTGTTAAGTCAGGCAACGAACGAGATCCACATCTGCAATTGCCAGCGGATCCCTTAGGGATGCCGGGAACCTTGCAGAGACTGCTTGGTGCTAAACCAGAGGAAGGAGTGGGCAACGGCAGGTCAGTATAGAAATCTGGCTGCGAGCCACTTTCGCTAAAGCTCCGATAGATTAGGGCTACACGCGGGCTGCAATGGTCGGTACAATGGGCTGCAACCTCGAGAGAGGAAGCCAATCCCGAAAGCCGGTCTCAGTCAGGATTGCGGTTTGCAACTCAACCGCATGAATATGGAATTCCTAGTAATCGTGTTTCATCAAGACACGGTGAATACGTCCCCGCGCCTTGTACACACCGCCCGTCGTTGCAACCAACCGTGTCATGGTTGAGGCTACTGATTTAATGCGGCAGTCAATACGGTGGCATATTAGGAGGCAAAAGTCGTAACAAGGTAGCCGTAGGGGAACCTGCGGCTGGATCACCTCCTCTGTAATGCTCAAACTCAGTTTGAGTGGCGGTCTTTTAAAGGAGGGTTTTTCCCTTCCGTCTCATTGACCCTTTTTGTAGGTGGTTTGTAT
>JAHLVW010000117.1 GCA_019058275.1 Candidatus Heimdallarchaeota archaeon | reverse complement strand
GAACCAGGTGTTCTTACTGAATTCGTTGACAGTGCTCTATACATTTGCTCCCCTATTAGGTATCCGCTAAATGTTTTACCCAATTGGGCAAAATGGATTGGTTTAGTTGTACCATTTTCATGGGGATTGATGGCAATAAGAGCATTACTCATGACAAATGACTCGATTATTAGTATGCTCTACATGGTTGGTATCCTAATTGGGATTGACATAATCTTTTGGTTAGGAGGTTACCTGCTATTTAGACTTGCAGAACGAAAAACATTGAAAAAAGGTGATTTAGGTGCTTTCTAAGAAAGTAAAACAAAAAAGACAATCCAATAAAAAACCATCAAGAATGATAAACGAAATCAGAGGAGCTTGGGCTTTAGCTGAAAAAAGATGGCGAATTGAAATGAGATATCCATTATCTTTACTTTACTTCGCAGTTGCACCTATCCTATGGCTCCTTCCACAACTAATCTATGGTTCAGCATTAATTGGCGGAAGATACAGTGACACATTGGAATCTTTGACTGGAACCAGTGATGTTTGGGTCTATACTTCACTAGGTCTTGTATTTAACATGTTCATAGCAATAACTCTCTGGAGTACTGCCTATGGAATAAGACGAGAAGAATGGACTGGAACATTTGAAATACTTTACATAACACCCATTAGCAGAATCACAATTATCTTCGGTAATGCATTGAAAAGTCTAATGCACAATAGTATTGGATTATTCATTCAACTTGGTGTAATAGTCTATTGGTATTGGGGCATGTTTGCTTGGAAAGACCTAGTAATTTCATTGCTTTTCTTGCTAGTATGTATATTACTTATTCAAGGATTAGCAATGATCTTGAGTGGATTCGTCCTCTGGCAAAAACAAGGTTATAGAGCAGTCATGTTCATCCAAGTTCTAATGGAAATCGTCACACCAGTTACATACCCAATTGTAACAATGCCAACATATCTTCAGTATCTAGCATATGCCAATCCAATTACCTATGGTATCGAAGGTTTCAGAAATGCAATAATGTTCGGTACAAATTGGTTAACCTTTTTGTACTTAGGCATATTACTCGGATTAGGAATTATTGTAACCATAATTGGAGTAAAGTCCTTTGCTTCAATGGAGAAGATACTGCGATCCAAAGGTACTATTGGTCAATATTAATTGAAATTGAACTGCAAACCAGTTCATCCTTTTCTTTTTTTAGTAAATATTTTTTCTCCTTTCACCCTAACAGAAATATTTTAACCTAGAAAGTAAGATAAATAGGTAGAACATAAGTAGTTCTGTTGTCGGTGATACTATGAGTTTACTTAAAATTAAGCGAAACAAAAAGGGTGTTTCCAGCATTATTTCTACGCTATTGATAACTAGTATCATGGTTACCTCTCTAGCTTTAACTTATGCTTATATCATTCCGACAATGAATCGAGGGAATATGAATGCAACTATTGCAACTTCAGCATTATTTTTAGTTAAAATGGATGGCGCTGTCCAAACAATGTTCTATGATGGTGTAGGTTCATCTCGATCTTTTGAAGTTGATGCTTTTTCTGGCAATCTTGAGTTTATTTCTTATGGAATCAATTTTAGAGCTTTCATTGATGGATCTCTATATTTGCCTATACCTGGATTAGAATATGGTGTAGCTAAATTGACTATACCTGGTGATACAGCAATAATGCCACATAACTCCAAAGATTATATCAAGGGCAGTCCTTACTATTCTCCGGTAGTTACAACTGGAGATGAAACAGGTGACCCTGGAACAATTACATTAGAACGACCAACCTCTGATCTATACTTGATGGAACTTTGGTATCGATTAGTTCTTTTAGTGAAGGATACAGGTGTTGGTGGAACAATAGATGTTACTTTAGTTGCTGTGGAGATTAATGCAGCTGAATCTGTAAGAGGTTTACATTCCGGAACATATAACATGAAATTAAATAAAACAGCAATTATTGTTAATCCAACCATTCATGGATTTAACGCAAATGGAGATCCAATAACAACTTCTGGTGATGATTTCTATCTTACAGTGAATAAAGGCTCAGGTCCAATTATAGTTTATTCCTCTTCTGGTTCGAGAACAAGGGTTTCCTTTAGTTTAATCATTTACTCTTTTGATATCATCACTACAAAACTAGACTAAAATTAAAGATTAGAATTACTTAGTATCACTCTTTGGAAAAAAATTCTCGTAATTGGATAAGTTGTCTAGAATCAACAAATTCCTTCTTTTGGTTTTGCTGTAAAACCTTTTCTAATGTTTGGAAGTATTTTCTGGCAGCTTGTAAGTCTTTATTTTGTATGAAATAGAATGTAGCATTCATCATTCCTTTCGCAGCAGCTGTTTGTATTCTTTCATTTGTTGGGTATTGTTTTGATAGATCACTTAACTCAATAGCAAACATGTTTATTGATCCAACCTGATTTATTAAACTGAAATCGTAAATTGCATTAACTAGAATCATTGATAAAATATCAGTTAAAGGTTCGCTTTTCGTTTGTATTGCTGTTTCACGTAGTTTATTTATTAGTTGTTTAACAGCAGTTTGTGTAGTATGAGCAAAGTAAATTGGTAATGAATTGAGAACAGATGAACCATAAATTCTGTGAATGTTTTTTGATTTGTTAAATCTAATAGACAACTCATCAAGTTCTTCCAGTAATATTGTTATCTTTGGTATCTTATCTTCACGAATTAAATCCTCTACTTTTGATGAAAGTATCTTTGCTAATTCTTCTGCTAGAAATTGATCATTGGGATTTTCTTTCAGATTATCTCGAGCGTTTAGAAGGTCAGCCATCATTACCACATCGTTTTTTTTATGTAATTAATAGTACCAAAACATTACCACCAATAGTTAATAGTGTTCCGAGAAATATCTTCCAATCTACTTTCTCTTTTAAAAACAATATAGAAAGTGGAGTAGTTACCAATGGTCCTGAAGCAGCTATTACAGCAGGAATAGATGTGCTATTTAATTTCTCTATTGAAAGTAGATAGAGTATATTTGCTGCTACTAGACTCATTAATGCTCCAAAAGCTATTAGTAGTATAGATAACCAAGTAGATTTTGACTTCCACTCGAAATTCTTCCTATCCTTTTTCTTAGTGTTTAACATAAAGATAAGAAATGCAATAGGAATTAGCATTGGCATTCTTGCTGCACTTATAGGTATTACATCTACATCTGTTTTACTTAATCCATAAGCAATTAATGTTGTTCCAGATGCCCATGTGATTGTCGTTAAGGTTGCAAGAGTTATACCTAGAATATTTTTATTCGATTGAATTGCAGCAATAAGCCTGGATTTCTTTTTCAGAGAATTATTAGCAGTTATTTCATCTTCTTCTGAGGTGACTTCAGAAGGTTTTTGAACAATAATTTCACTTAAATCATTTTCATTTTTTTCAGTAGTTCCAATTGCTTCTGCAGTTTTATTTGTACCATTAACCTTTGATATAGAAATGAAAACAACACCAATGATAACAAAAACTATTCCAAGAATTTTAAACCATTTAAATTCTCCATCAAGAAATATTATTTCTAAAATATAAGTTAGAAGAGTGTAGGTCATAGCAATAGGATAAGCCTTTGAAACGCCAATTAATTTTAAGCTTGTTAAATACATAAGATTACCAAAAATTATACCAAGGATAGCTGCAGAGAGCAATGCTAAGAAAGGATATGTTCCTATTCTAAACATTTCATTGAAATCACCCATTGCAGCAGTTATAATTAAAAAAGAAACACTTGAGATGATGATTTGGATTAATAGCATTGTAGATGGTTTCATCTTGTCACTTTGTGATTTGTAAATAACAGTAGCAATGCCTGAGAGAACCATATTTCCAATTGCTGCAAAGAGATAGTAATTCAAATGTTAATCACAATTTCAAGGAAAATACTAACTATTTGAATTATTCTCTTAATTTAATATTAAAAACATTAACTTTAATCAAGAAGGAATTTTGATGAGAACATAGGATTTTTATTTAGGTTCCTCAACAGAAATAATGTGAATAAAATAGGCAGGGTAACAGAGAAAATGTCCAACGAGCTAAAACTAGATGAAGATACAAATTGTATTTATCAGATTCTTAAAAAAGAAAATAATCTTACTTCAAAACAAATTCTAGATATGGCAACAACTGAGGAATTTGAAGCGATCTGTACAGGATGTGTTTCGGGAGATTCATTTCTAAGAGCAGTTAAGAAATTAGAAAAATACGGTTATCTCAAATCATCTTTGGGGAAAGGTGGTTACAGATGGCAATTATTAGTCTAATCACAAAAACCTGTGATGTTTAATTTGACACATGAAAATAAAGCCAGTCATTTCAAACATAATAAAATTCAAAATAATTTTGATAAGCTCTACAAAGCAGGTGAAAGTAAAGTGCTTGTTTGTGTATATTCTATTTTGTGCAAAGAAAATTGTATTCCCACTACTAAGCTTGTTGAATTAGCACTTTCAAAGGAATATGTAAACGAATGTATAACCTGTTCATCAGCAGATAGTGTCTATAGGGCACTTAAAAAACTACAAGAAAAGGGTTAGATAATTGGGCATTTAAAGAAAGATGGCTATATTTGGGAACTACTTCTTGATGATGCTTAAAAATTGAAGATATTAGGGGAAATATCTCCCAAAAAAAACAAGATATTTATTGATATTCCATAATTGAAAGCTGTCCTGCAGAAACAGTCATAGCCATTGGTTTTTTACTGAAAGTGTATGAACCTCTCATTTTGATAATTTTAACTGAACTATATGTATCATCACCTATAGAAATCCTAATGACACCATCAACAAGATGCTCTAATGCTTTAAGATCATGATCTGAATGTATATCTTTATGCAAAGTCATGAGAGTTACTGTTCCATCATCTTTGTTAGTTGCAATGCGATTTTGGACGAATGATAAAGCAGTTCTCACATTTTCACTTGCTAATAAAATTGCAGAGACACTGTCTACTAGACCCCTACAAGGAATCTTTTGACTTTGGGTATGAAGCATTGCTCTTCTAATGGCTTCAGAAACAGCACGAGGTTGTGTTATATTATTTACGACATTCTTAAACTCAGAGCGCATATCAGAATAACCATATGGATTCGAAAATGCATCAATAAACACCATTCTTTCTGTTTCTAAAAGGATGTCAGCATTTACACCTAAAACTCTTAAATTGTCCACATAATATTTGTATGGATGTTCAGTGCTCAAAACATAACCTGTTTCACCGCTACGCAATCCTTCTGTTAAGAAGTGCAAAGCCATAAGATCAGCTGTTACACCAATTTCGTCTTCAAGAAGGATTACTGAACCTCTCGGGATTCCTCCTCCTAGAGCAGCATCTAAAACTGGTAATCCAAATCTTGCTGGGTTTTGATCAAATTGAGACAATACTTTTTCCTCCAAACTGTTAGAGACAAGTTATTCTATTTACTATAGTTTTCATTATTTTATATAAGTATTTAACTTACATGAATATTTGAATGCAATTTCTTTTATAACTTCTTTGGATAGGATAAATTCTAAAATTTCCTCTGTTTTTAACTAAAATAGATAAATTCTATCTTAATGTTAGAAAAGCTATTTCCTCTGAAAATTTTTAAACGGAATAATTATTAGTCTTATTAAACAAGAGATAGTGGTGAATAAGTCAATTGGCAATACTAATTACTGGTGGTACAGGGTTTGTTGGGGGAGCATTAGTCGAGGAGTTAGTAAAGAATCAGCAAGAATGGGGAATAAAGAAAGAAGAAATATTTGTTCTCGTAAGAGAAAACAGCAATATTGAGCATTTAAAGAAACTGGGAGTGGAATTTATTAGAGGTGATTTAACTGACCATGAATCGTTAAAAATTGCTGTTAAAGGAAAATCAATTGTTTTTCATTTGGGAGCTGTTGTTTTAGATCAAGTTTCACCTGAGATGTTGGAAAAGGTGAATGTTCTTGGAACTGAAGGACTGCTTGAAGCTTTTGTGAAAGAGAAAACTGCACAGAAATTTGTTTTTGTTAGTACATGGGGTGTATACGGTTACAAAGTAAAAGCAACTCCAATGACTGAAAATCAACCTTTCAATCCCACAAATGAATACCATAAATCTAAACTCGCATCAGAACAAATAACCTGGAAATACCATAAGGAGCACAAAATACCAATTGCTGTTGCAAGGTTATCTATGATTTTAGGTTCAGGTGATACATTAACAACACCTCGAGTTGTTCAAGCCTTTTTTGATGAGAAAATTAAAATGATTGGCAGAGGAAAGAACAAATTTTCCGGAGTTCATGTTGTAGATGCTGCTCGAGCAATTTTAGCTATGGGACTACATAAGGAAGGAGATGGTAACGTCTACAATGTGAAGAGCTTTGATATAAGTCAGAAAGATTATTGGTTTGAGCACAAAAAAGCAATAAAATCTAATTTTAAAATTCCAGTCTTTCCTCGTTGGTTTGCAATGTTTTATGCTTGGACCAAAGAAGTAGGTACTAAAATTAGGGGATTAGGTAAACCAACTCTAACACGATACAGAGTCATGCGTTATAGTAATACTCGAATACTAGATATATCAAAGATCAAAAACGACCTAAAATGGGAACCAAAGCATACAGATGGTATTCAAGTAATTCATGAATCAGTCAAGTGGTTAGTAGAGAATGATTTCATTGATTATGATAATAAAGAAGTAAAATTACTTAGAAGATGGGAAGATCAGCTAAAACGTAATAATAACAAGAAATATTGAGAATTTTGTTGCAAATTTACTGACAAAAATCTGATAATTATTCGAATCTTTTGCCGCTATCAAAGACTTATTGATAATAATAATGAATTGATACCTTAATTGGTAAAGTCTTGCCATAAGAAAAAATTAGATAAACATAAAAGCTAAGTTTGTAAAAATATCTTTTCACGATTTGGTGTTTAGCAGTGCTTGAGATAAAGATCTTACTTGTAGATGATGAAGAAACCTTACTAGAAGTATCTAAAATTTATCTTAAGAAAATGAATGAAAGATATTCAATTATTACAACTGATTCTGCAATAAAAGCACTAGAGATCATTAAGAAAGAAGAATTCGATGTTATAATTTCGGATTATCGAATGCCAAAAATGAATGGTTTAGAATTTCTATCTGCATTAAGAGAAGATGGCAATGAAATACCATTTATTATTTTCACTGGTAAAGGAAGAGAAGAAGTTGCTATTCAAGCTCTAAACTTAGGGGCAGATTTCTATTTACAAAAGGGTGGAGAAACAACAAGTCAATTCCATGAACTTGAAAATCTAATTGACAATCTCTTTGAAAAGAAACAAACAGATTTAGCTCGAAAGCATTTGTTAGACCAACAAATCTCGATAAACGAACTTGCATTAACACTTGGCGAAACTCGAGATCTGAATAAAATCTACAAAACTATCTTTCATCATATTTATTCGATTATGGATGCAGATACTTTCGTCGTTTCTTTCTATAACAAAGCAAAGGAAACGATTTCACCTGGTTATGCATTAATCGAAGGAAATGTTTTAGACATAACTGTTTTCCCGCCAATGTCCTTATCACATCGTGAAAGTGAAATACAAAATAAGGTTATTACAACCGAAGAATATGTATACTTACCTGACTTACGTAGAACTTTAGGTAAAGAAACTGAGAATGAGAAGAAGAAACATTACGAGGGAGATTATACAAAATCAGCTGTATATGTTCCTATGAAGATTGGTGGAGAAATTATTGGTGTAATAGAAGTACAAAGTTACGATTATAATGCATACTCACAACAAGATATTGAATTACTATCAGCATTAGCAAACGTAGCTGCAATTGCTATTCAAAATGCTAGGTTATTTAATTTGCTACAGCAAACAAATATCGAATTATTAGCAGAAAAAAATCGAACACAAATGTATTTGGATGTTGTTGATGTCATAGTAGTTGTTTTTGATTTAAATGCAAACGTCCAAATGATTAATAAAAGAGGTTGTGAAATACTTGGATATACTGAAGAAGAAATCATAAACAAAGATTGGGTTGAAAATTTCCTACCAAAACGACTTCGAAAAGGTTTACGTGAAAGATTATCAAAAATTGTAAAGAACAACAACATCCAAACTGTTACAACTGTTTATGTTGAAAATCCAATATTAACAAAATCTGGTAAAGAAAGAAATATTTCTTGGAAAACAAATATTCTTCGAGATAATAGAAATCAAATAATTGGTTTTCTTAGCTCTGGGTTAGATATAATTGATCAAAATGTTGCGATAGAAGATACTATTGAATCATCTGAAAGAAAATATAGATCAACTTTGGATTCACTTGCTGATCCACTTCATGTTGTAGACGAAAATCTGAACTTCGTTTTAACTAATAAAGCTTTAATTGATTGGTTAACCAGTCTTAAGATTGAATCAAATCTAATGGGGAAAAGTGTATTTGAAGCATTTCCATTTTTACCTGATGAAGTTAGAGATGAATATGATCATGTGTTCAAAACAGGAGAAATTTTGGTAACTTATGGTTCAGATGAACTTGAAGACAGGACTATACATACAAAAACAAGAAAGATACCAATTTTTGATAATGGTAAAGTTGTTCGTATTATTACAATAATTAGTGATATATCAGAAAATGTCCAAATAGAGAATAATCTACGAGAGGTAGCTGAAAAATATAGCATACTTTTCCACAAATCAAACGATATTGTAATTCTCTTCAATTTGGATAGTAAAATATTAGATGTAAATCAAAGAACATTGGAAATTTTGGGATATTTTAAAGATGAAATTCTCAAAATGAATCTATTTGAATTTGCTACACCAACGAATATTGAACAGACTAGAAAAGCTCTTATTCAAATTCAAGAAACAAAATCAATTAATTCTGAAGTCATTATTAGAAAAAGAAATGGTGAAGAAATTTTTGGAGAACTTTCAGCTTCAGTTATAGAATTGAGTGGAAGCAAGATTGTTCAAGGGATTATAAGAGACATTACAACAAGAAAACTAATGGAAGATGTTCAATCAAAAAGAATCAAAGACTTATTGTTCCTTTCTAATTCAGCTATGCATTTTGTAGAACAAACTTTCACAAAAAATATTTACCAGTACATAGCAGAGCAAATCAAAGATCTAGCAGGTAATGCATATATAATTACAGCATCATACAATGAAATTAATGAAGATTTCAATATTAAATCATTATTAGGGATTAGTAAACAATTTCAAACGATTACTAAAATCCTAGGTAGAGATCCATATAAGGTTACTGCAAAATTAAATCCTAAATATCTAGAGAGAGAGATTTTTGGTAAAATTATTAAGATTGAAGATGATTTACATGATCTTTCTTTGGGAGGAATAACTAAAAGAGAGAGTTCTTTAATTTTCAGGTTATTAAAAATTGGTAAAGTGTATTCAGCAACATTTAGCAAAGATAAACATATAGCTGGGGCAGTTCTTATACTAATGAAAAAGGGGTATAATTTAAAGAATAAAGATCTAATTGAAGCATTTGTCAATCAGTCTTCTGTTGCTATCCTAAGAAACGAAGCACAATCAGAGCTACAAAAAAGTGAAGAACGTTTTAGGAATATAATTAATTCCACTCCTTTAGGTATACACATGTATAATTTAGATGCAGAGAATAATTTGATTTTTCAAGGAGCCAATCCATCTGCAAATGAAATCCTAAGGATAGATCATGATACATTAAGAGGTAAGAAAATTGAGGATGCTTTTCCAACTTCTGTTGAATCAGGTTTAGCTAAAATCTATAAGAAAATAGCTGAGGAAGGAGGGGTCTGGGAAACTGAGCAGATATATTATCAAGATAAGAATGTTTCTAGTGCATTTGAGGTTAGAGTATTTCATTCAAAACCAGGATCAGTTGTAGTTATATTCCAAGATATAACTGAAAAGAAAGTCGCTAAAGAGGAAGAGGAGAGAAATATCCTAAATCTAACCTTTTTGTCCCAAACCGCTATGGACCTTATAGGATTCTCATCAGATTTTGATATTTACAAATATATTGGAGAAAGAATGAGTGAATTAATTGATGACTCATATATTATTGTTACATCTTTTGATGAAGACAATTATTCATTTAAGACTCAATCTTTAACAGGTTTGGAAGGCTTCACTAAGAATTTAGTAGCAATACTAGGTAAGAATCCAATGGAATTGGAGATACCAATTAGAGAAGAATCTCTTAAAAGATTGATAGCAAACCAATTTATAGAAATAGATAAACCAATGTCAGAAATAACTCAAGGAGCTATTCAGAAAAAAGTTACTGCTACTATGATTAAATTATTGAATATTGGAAAAGCTTACACAATTCCATTCAAGAGTAAAGGAAAACTTGTGGGAGCAGTTATCATACTATTGAAGAAAAATAAAAAAATCTCAAGAATTCCAATGTTGGTAGCTTTTGCTAACCAAGCATCAGTTGCATTAGTTCGTAAACAAGCAGAAGATGAATTACAGAACAGTGAAAAAAGATTTCGAACATTAATTGAAACTATGAATGATGGTTTAGGTATTGATAATAAAGATGGAGTAAACACTTATGTTAATGCTAAATTATGTAATATGCTTGGATATCATGAAAATGAAGTGCTTGGTCGAAAGGTAACAGATTTTCTTGATGAAGAAAACAAGAAACTCTATTTAGAACACTCAAAAAACAGAGCTGAAGGAACAATAGAGTCTTATGAGATTAGTTGGGTTAGAAAGGATGGAACTAAAAAACCAACAATTATTTCACCACAACCAATTTTTGATTCCGAAGGTCAATATGATGGTAGTTTTGCTGTTATAACAGATATTACTGAAAGAATTCTATCAGAGGAAAAGTTAATGCAGAGCCAAATGGAGCTGCAAAAACAACGTGATGAGCTTGAATCTTTTGCTTCTACCATTGCTCATGACTTAAGAGGTAAAATGCAAGTTATTTCCTTATATAATTCAATGTTGGATTCGGAGTATAGTCAGAAAATATCTGAAAGTATAGATGAAATGTCTTCATTTATTGAAGATTTGCTTTTGCTTGCAAAGAAAGGTGAATTATTAGGTGAAGTATCAAAAGTAAATCTTAATGATATGCTTACAAAGATGTCAGAGAAAATTACTTCATTAAATCCAGAATTAAAAATTGAGGTTAATAAACTTCCAAAGGTCTTAGGAGATTCAATAAAACTTCAACAGGTTTTTGAGAATCTTTTAATGAATATTGTAAAGCATGCTGAAGCAACAGAATCAGTAATTGATAGTGAAGAAACTAAAAAGCATTTTATAATCTCAGTAAAAGATAATGGAAAGGGTATCTCTAAAAAGAAGTTGAAGGAAATTAATGAATCTTGGACCACAAAGAGATATTCATCATTTGGTTTGTTAATTGTCGTAACCGTTATGCGAGCACATGAAGGAGATATTAAAATAGAAAGTGAAGAAGGTAAAGGAACAATAATTAAACTATTGTTCCGAAAAAAACCTTTCAAAAAATAACATCATTTCCAAACTTTGGAAAAAATCCTGATGTAATTTCCATGACAGATTTTGTTAATGTCTTTATCTGAATAACCTCTATTTTCTAGTTCCTTAACTAATGCAATAAAACCTGTTACATCTTTTATTTCTGAAGGAACACCTGTACCATCAAAATCACTGCCAAAAGCTATGTGATCTGGACCAACTAAATTTACAACATGGTCTATATGATCGATAACTTTGGTTAAGGGAGTATCAGCATCTCTTGCACAATCTTCACGTAAAAATACATTGCCAAAATTTATACCCATCATACCTCCATTATCAACAAGAGCTTTAATCATTTCATCAGACAAGTTCCTAACATGAGGAGAGATTTTTCTAACTGAGGAGTGAGATGCAATAACAGGTTTCTTTGTTACATCTAAAACATCCCAGAAGCTTTTATCTGAGAGATGAGATACATCGATAATTATACCTAATTTATTCGCTTCAGCTATCAATTCTCTTCCTTCAGCAGTAATACCTCGAGTATCTTCTGGAGTATTTGGAACAAATGACGAACCAGATCCAAAGAGATTCTTGTCAGACCAAGTGATACCAAAGGAACGTAAACCAGTTCTATAAAGAATATTCAATAAGTGAAATTCTGAATCAAAACCACCAATACCCTCAATGTGAAAAATGACTCCTATTTTATTCTCTTTATCAGCTTTCTCTATGTCTTCTTTTTTTCTGATTAATAATGCTTCATTCCTAGGATCCTCAACAAGTTCCAATAATTGTCTTGTTCCTTTCTGAATATAATATTGATTTATAGCAGGCCATATAGCAAAAAACGAAGCAATTAGATTTGCTTTTTTCATTCTTGGTAAATCAACGTGCCCTCTATCAGATTCTTCATAGAATTTACGTCTTTGTTCTACTAATGCTAGTAAAACATCTGTGTGTCCATCGATTATTGCTTTATCTCTCAATTTCATCACAAAAATTGTTCATTAATATCGAATCATAACTTAAAAACGAATTTAATTAAGTTTTATTAAATTTAAGTATTCTTAAAAAAAATTGGAATAGTACCTTATAAAGGCACGTTTTATTTTTCCTGGCTTAATTTTCAGAATTAGGTTCAACTTCTTTTTCTTCTTCAACAGTAGGTTCTGTTAATTTTGCTCCTATTTTTGTTGATTGAAGTATGATTTCTGCATCCTTTCCGAGTTCAGCTAATGGCATTTCTTTTGCATTTGTAATTAATCCGAGGTAGGTTTGTATTATTTCTTCATTGTCATTCCATGCGTTAATTGGTATTGCTTCAAATTCCTTTTCCTTTGAAAGTTTAGTCATTGCCTCTGGTATGTCATATAATGAGTGAATGCAGTCGATTGGAGTTGTTGTAGCAACGTGAATGATTGTTTTACAACCATTATTAACAAGTCTTTCAACTGCTTCAGTTATTGTTGGTTTTCTATCATAAATCCAAGCTGTTTTTATGTTCTCTTCTTTGAATCCTTCTTTCTTCAATTTCTTTTTAATTTTGTCTCTGAAGAAATTTTCTTGATCTGTTATTGGATACACTTCATCCCATTCAAATGGTTGACCTTCAGCAATGAGAAGTACTCCAATCTTTTTGATATCTTTACCACCAGGAACAGCTGCTTTGATCTTCTTAGAAATCAAGTTTGGTATTTCTTTTGATGTAGCTAAGAAATCTGTTTGTAATATAGATACACCGATTTCTGAGTAATCAATTCTTTTCATTTCATCAAGAGCAATATCATATTTGAAATCATTAGTCATGAAGAGATTAAGAATAGTAATCTTGTTTGCACCTTGAGATATTACTGTAAGTAATGCCTGATTCATTGTAGGCCAATCATTAACGAAAGCTTCTAGATACAGATCATAATCCAAAAATGCCCCTTCTAATTTCTCTGTAATCGTTTTTGAGATTTTGCGATATGGATTCTTTGGTTGATTTAACTTTATGTCATCTGTTGTTAAAGCAGATTGTCCTTTGATAATTTTACGGTATTTTCTTTTCTCTTTATAAAATTCAAAAGGTTGCAAATACTTTGCTTTTTGGTTTACGCCTGTTTCAGATTTTTTATAGTATTGCCTTATAACTGCTAATGGATTATATTCCTCTGCTTCTCCTTTTGATAAAACTATGACAGCTCTTTTGTCTTCATCTGTATCTATTGGTAAATTATCCGGTAACGGTGAATCGAATTTTAGATTCATAATTCCTCTAGCTGCCCATAGATAACCGATTACAATTGTTACAAAGAATATTCCAACATTCCAAAGTATTTGCCAAGGTCCAGACCAAAACCAGACATTAACCAGAATTGCCAGAGCAAGGACAAATACAGCCATGAATATGGTATTGTTTTGTTTAGCTTTGATGTTTGTTGTTAGGAAATACACTGAGATTGAACCAATTGTGTATCCTGCAAAACCACAAACAAGTAATGTTCCTAATATCGACAAGATTGTATTAAAATCGAAGCGAGGTTCTACTGGAGGTGGAGTTGGTTTCTCGCCTTCCAAATAGGAATCTTGGTATAAAACTACACTAAGATTTTCCATTGTTGAATACTGTGCAGAAGCATTAACATAATATGGATTAGCCATATTTTCAAAAATAAGGACATTCATTTCCCATATTAATTGATTATCATCAATTTTAGTACTATCTGAGATTGGATCTGGTTGGTCGGGTAAAGCAACACCTGAAGCATTTACAAGAGTATGAGTTATTGTATCAGTCATTGGAGTGCCGTTTATACTACCAACTTCTATATCTGTTTTGTTTTCATATGTTCCTGTTTTATCCCAGATGATAGTAACTTCATATAAGTGAAAATTATCATCAAGCAAAGGATCAGATTGAAGTGTTAGACACAAATCAATTCCAACGAAAGTTAAACTTACAATGTCGATTTCGTTTTGGAAATCTCCTTTTTCATCAAATTCCCCAATTTCATATCTCAAAACATCATCTGTAGCATCTTCAATAAATGAAATGCCTTTTACTATATTTACTTGTGAAATAAATAATGTAAACACTACAATTGTAATTATTAGCAAAATATTTCGTTTAGACAAATATATACACCTGTGCTTGTTATCAATGTCTAAAGCGAAATCAATTTTATGCCATTATTAACGTTTTGTTTTACTTGAAATAATTTTTCTTGTCCAGACACTTGTCAATACACTTTTAAAGAAAATCTACTAGTATATAATTGAATTCCTGGGATCCTCGCTAATCCAATACTCAAAATCATAGTTCGAACATCTTCCCTCAGGGACCATTCGAACAAAAATGCCTGTTCCAAGGCCAGGGCCAGACGGGGATCCCCGGGAGGTTTTCAAAAAAATGAAGCTAAATACAAAAATCAGAATATTATTAGCAACACTCATTCTTTCTGGTTTGATTGTTGTTAATACTGCTAGTATTTCGAATAGTCATGCAGCAACAACTACTAAAGTAGAACTTTTTCCTGACGTGACTATCACCACTACAGCACCTATCACATTCGATAATGATGCGACTTTAAGTTGTAAATCACAGTTTTTATCATTCCCTAACACTGAACACATCTCCAATATTCGTTTGACACCTAACGGTCAACTGCAAATGGATATTGATTCAGAGATGGTAATATCCTCTTCAGATGTTGATAAGGTCAATGTTGACTGCACAACTGAAAAAGAGGAAGAGATTTCAAGTTGGCAACTTGAAAGATTCCTTAATAAAGGAACTAGCAATTATTTTGAAAATGTAACTGATCAAACAGATGCCTACGAGATCACTGATAATTTTAATTCAGAAACTTACCAATATTTAGCAATTCATAAAGCACGATCAGCATTAACTAGTAACACTCTAGTAAATGTTTCTTATTCTGATGCTCTAACAGGTAATATCACCGATGGAGCAGATACGACGAACACCACAATTTTAAACAAATTCCTACCAGTGCAACAACATCTATTCTTTAGATTAGATTTAGAAGCAACCAACAGCTCACGACCATATATTATCAACATCAATTTTGATGAGTTAATTTGCGATGCTATCTACATTTATGATCTACCTGCAAATCAAAACTTTACTGATGAGCGTTATGCTGAAATATTCATGGGTTCACGAACCACAGCAGAAAATCAAACCAGTTATGCTTTAACAAATGAATGGGAGCAGGTTATGGCTCATGGAGTTGATTACACTGAAAATTTCCAAGACAATACTGTTAAAGGGGTAGGTTTCAAAACTGCTGATGAGTTTGAAGATGCTCTTTATGCTACTTGGATAGCAATTTTGAACAACGAAATTGGTTCAATGATGAGAGCTATGGCTTTCACTGT
>JAHLVW010000116.1 GCA_019058275.1 Candidatus Heimdallarchaeota archaeon | reverse complement strand
AGTTAAAGCAACTTTCTTTAACAAAAATGCGCTTTTAATTGTGTTTAGATAAGAAAACATCACTGTAATATTATCTAATAATCTTATAACCACTCTCATCCTTCTCCGTTTTTTTGTTTATTTTTAGTTCTCTCTTAATATTATAATTAATACTAGTTAATCCCAAAGCAAGAGATATACCAATTCCTGCTACTAAAACACTCATAAGAATCAAAGCTAATATTGATATCTTAGGTGAGAAACTCTTAACAAAAGTAGATGTTATTGTTATTTCATTAAGAAAATTTAAAGACAATAATCCCGTCAAAAATCCAATTATAGCTCCTAGAATAACAAGATAAAGTACTTCAAAGAAGAACAATAATCTTATTTGTTTTGTTGTGGCTCCAAGTGAAAGATAGAGATGCATTTGTTCCTTTTGATCAATGAATATTTTCTGAATATAAAATAATAGAGAGCCTATAGTTACCAGTATCGTCAATATACAGCAAAACGCTGAAAAATTAATAGTAGTGCTTACCATAGGATCATCAAGATAATCTTGAAACTCCTCTTGATAAATTATTAAATCATCGAGATCCTCTGATTCTTGAACAATGGTTTTAACAGCATTTAAGTCGTTTTCATATTTGGTAAAATCTAGTAATAAATATCGTTTTAGTATTAAATCTTCAAAATTATTGATAAGATATTGACCAGTATTGTAATTGACAATTATTTCTAAAGGAGCGTTCACATCAAATTCTCCTAATTGGATTTTTCGCTCTATAATGAAGAATGGCCAAGATTTAACCAGATGACCAATTTCTAAATTCTGAGTAATAGAGGACTCTCCTTGTTGAATTCTGTATGAATAACTCTCTCCCATCTGCAGACCAAAATCCTCTGCCCGTTCAATACCTATTAAACATGAGTTAGTGTTTTCTAAACTACTCATTGCTTTTTGCTTACTTACTCCTATATCACTAGTTGGATAATATGCTACATTTGAGTAGGTTTTTGTATTTATGATGTAAAAGGATAAGACATGACTATTCATACTATTTTTGATGGAATCGATTTTCAAAACTTCGGAAAAGCGAATTGTTGAGGGAAAAACCTTAGAAATAGTAGTCAAGTTTGCATCAGATGTTAGAGAAATTCGGGCATCCGCACCTGTACTATATTTTGCTTCATCAGATTTGGTAGAAATTAAACCAAAAGATGTGCTCACAAAAAAAGTAGTTACCAGAAAACCTGTTGCAAAAATCAATAAACCTTGTTTAAACCTTTCTTTGTTGATCGAGATATTTCGTAAGGAGAATCCGAAAATATTTCGATTCTTTTTCCAGAGTTTTTTTGAAAAATAATTGACCAAAAGCTGTTGGAATAAGTTAATTGTTAATATTAATGATCCAATCGCTAGAATGGCTATAAGAAAGTATACCGATGAAGAAATATAGTAATTACGAGAAATAGTTGATCTAGGAATGAATAATATTAAAGCTATTAATGCTAATGTAACTACTAAACTCGCTACAAAAAAGATTATTTGACGTGTTCTTGGTATTGGTTTCTTTTCTCTGATTTTTTGATCTGAAGAAGTATATCTTTTCATTCGACTTATAAGAAGAGAAATGCTAAACAATACAATTAGTGAACTATAAATAATAAATGAATGGAGAATTGCATTCCCTGAAATAATTATTGCAGATGTTGAAAGTGATGTTAGAAATCCAATTGAAGTATATCCAAAAAGTATTATTGGGATTGCTAGAGATAATCCTAATATAAAACCAGTTAAAGCAAAGATAAGTAAAAGCACTAATTCTGAAATAAAGAATTGATTCCGAGTTATTCCACGAGTCTTAAGAAAACCAGTTATTTCTATTTTCTTAGAATTCAATATTCGATTTTCAAAATAGATCGAAAAACACAAAAGAAACACAATGGGTATAGCTAACAAAGATAGTTTTAGCTGCTCAATGCGAAAGAGCACATAAAAACTTTCATAAGAAGAACTTGTTATTCCCATCATACGTAATTCGGTGAGTAAGGGTGTTTTTTCAATCAAATTGCTATTAATATCTTCTTTTAGATCAATTATTTGTTGAAATTCTTCCCTCGTAAATTCAAGTTTAGATACATCATGAATTATTTGTGCATTAACAAAAGTTTTATCATTTTGGAAATTAGTTATGTAACTTGTGGCATTAATTGAGGAAAGAAATTTTTTGAACAATCTCTCTGTAATTATTAAACCTGAATCTTGAAAAGAACGTATATAGGTATTTAATGC
The DNA here is from genome assembly GCA_019058275.1 of Candidatus Heimdallarchaeota archaeon. GTDB lineage: Archaea > Asgardarchaeota > Heimdallarchaeia > JABLTI01 > JABLTI01 > JABLTI01. Next base: position 998 of record JAHLVW010000116.1, on the reverse strand, counting down.
AACACCTATTTCGGAATTATCTACTGGTTCATAAATAATTTTGTGACTAATATTGAAAGTTGTGGGATTAGAATAAAATAATTCATTATCAATAACTGCTAATGTGATGTTTTTTTGATCAAGAATAATATCATATGGAAAACTATGATAACCTGAATCTTCTAAATCTCTACTAGCAATAAATAGTATAGCATAATCTTCAGCTGAAACATTGAGATTTTCCCAATATGCAAAAGGAGTAATGAATTGAAATATATTATCAGGAATCACATTAAACAATATACTACCAAGTAAATTATTTTCAGTGGTTATTACTTTTGTATTAAGTCTAAAATTTGTGGAGCTAAGCGGTAGTTTTTCATTTAAAAGACTTTTATCAATCTCCTCCAGTATAGCATTATTGAATTCTGAGGGTGTCGGGTATCCTTCAAAAGATTGGTTATTGTCAAAATAGTAATCATAAAATAATAAATTAGCTACACATTTAATTGAAAAGGAAGCTGAACCTTCTTCGTATAGGTATCTTCTCATCGAAACTTCATTTGATTCAGTTACAACAAAAATTTGAGTGAAACATAAACTAACTAAAGCGAATCCTAACAACATTAGAAAATAATTTTTCTTATTATTTCGGAATAATGCTTTCGATATTTCCACAATAGGAATCTAGTCCACCCACCACCATAACTCATTAAAACTCTTTCCAATTAATTAGCTTATAAAATTATTAAACAAGTTTCATTATTTATATATTACTGTATTCTCATTACTGGAAATTCGATGAAAGTTAGTGAGAAGAATGAAAAGATAAATAGTTATTTCATCAGCTTTCTTATTATTGATTTTCCCTTCTCCGTCAAAACTAAAAACTTCTTTCTCCCTTCTCTTTCAAAAATAATTAAACCTATTTCATGCAAGACTTCACTAGCTTGTTTTGCAGTATCTCAGTGCATACGATATTTCCTTGAAAAATCTCCTATCTTTATTTTCCCTTCTTT
>JAHLVW010000115.1 GCA_019058275.1 Candidatus Heimdallarchaeota archaeon | reverse complement strand
AGAATTTTTAGTTATAACATCATCATCTGTTGGAGGTTATTTCTACAAAATAATAAAAGGAGAATTAGATGTACCAGATGAACCAACTCCAACTCCCACACCTACTCCAACCCCTACTCCAACAAATACTACAACTGGGGATTTCTTTCCAGGATTACTTAGTTATGCAGAATACTTAATCTTCTTTAGTATTGGTTTAGTATCTGCTGGAATAATTGTTAGTATAGTAATTGTTGTAAGAAGATTTGGAAAGCGATTATAAATAATTGTTTGTTTAAAAATGGGTGGAATATAAAGAAATTAACCACCCAATAATTCTTTCTTTTGAATAGAATTTTTTTATAGAAAACTAATGTTTGCAGAGATATGATACTGATTTTAACTTCAAAACAACACATTGATTAACAGTAATAATAACTATACTGATTTCTGGTATTATAAATAGTTTATAAAAATACTTATTTCACTCATTTGAATGATTATGGTTTAGCATTAATACACTCGTTAGAAGATTTTCAAAATGAAAAAAACAAAAGAAAAATCAACTCATTCAAAACCAATGCTACGGGGATTTTTATCAGATCATGTTTCACAAGATAAAGTTGTTTCAATAAAAACTGAACCTGAAATAATATACATTGAAGACGCACGTAATACAATCAATATAAACTTTGATTTTCTAATAAAGGGATTAACTGAAAAAAAACTGGTTATAAATTTCATCAAAGTTGCTGTTTATGATGAGAATGACAATCTAATAACTTTCAAACATTTGAATCATAATGGTGTTGGAATTCCTGGAATTTATACAATTGGTAAGTATGAAATTGATGGGCAAGAATCTTTTGATATCTTCAATCCATTTCATAGTTATCCAAAGGATATGCCAATTAATTACCTAAGATATATGTTTACAATTTTTGATCCTGAAACAAAAACAGAGTATTATTATGGGAACACTATTGTTAAACCAAAATACTATCAGCAGAAAGTTAAATTATCTCTTCCCTTAAAGGGGATGATTACAATTTTAGATGGTCATGATTATTATTCACATCATCGTAGATTTGGAATGACTATTGTAAGAAATGCTACAGCAAATAGGTTTAATTCTAATTTTAGTCGTTTTGCCATTGATTTTACTTTATTAGGCTCTGATGGTGATACCCGAAAAATGACATCAGACGAATTAACAAAAAACTATGATGTCACCAAATTCTATACACATGAAGCAATAGTTTATGCTCCAGCAGGTGGTAAAGTTGTTGAGCTAGTTAATCATCTCGAAGATTTATATGAAACATCATTCAATATGGACAAATCAATAAAGGAAGATAAAATAAAGGAAATTGCAGGTAATTACCTAATAATAAAACATAATGAAAGTGAATATAGTCATCTTTTTCATCTTTTAAAATGAAGCATAACTGTAAATGTTGGTCAAAATGTTACTCGAAATCAACCAATTGCTAAAATAGGTTTTTCTGGTGCAGCATCAGTTTATTCTCATTTACATTATCAGTTAATGAATGGTATGGATTTCCTTAATGATGAACCGCTACCATGTAAGTTCTCTGATGTTGAGCTTATTCTTGGATCCAAAATAAAAATGTATGATGAGCTATCAATTGATACTGGTGATTTTATATTATCAAAATAAGTAAATATAATTTTCATTATAATTTATTTTTCATATCAGAACCTTTTATTCTTTGAAATAGGATGTTTACATAGTACATTTATCAGTTGATTGTTATGGTATACCAGGAAGAAATTATTACGTGGAGAAAAAATCGAGAAAAGGATTTGAGTGAAGGAATTATGATTGGAGATATGTTATGGTCACCAGTTCCTGAAAATGAGCGTAAGAATTTGATATTAAACTTCTTTCCAAATAATGCCAATTTTAAATTTGATGCAAGAATCACTCTATCAGAAAACAAAAAGGAGAGAACATTCTCAAAGAAGATGGTACACCAAGTGAACTATTTCTTGAAACTGGATATGTAGAATTCGAATACAATAAGAGATACATTCGTTTGTTTTTTGTATATGATGAACAAACAAATGGTTATTATATAGCCTTTAAAGACTCAACTTGCGGAAAAGAAAGCTATCCAAATGGACGATTACTACTAATTGAAAACGTTGAGCAAGAAAATATAATTTTTGAATTTAATAAAGAGAGTGATAATTAAGGAATCTTAAGTATTATTGAAAGGATTAAAACAATAAAAGCAATTATTTTTTTGTTACAAAATATTCTTTTGTTCAAGTAGAGAATCTTTATTAGTAATAATTCAACATTATAATGTAATTATTGTTTGAATTCCTCAAGTCAATGACCTTATGTGAGAATTTTGTTAAGAAAATATTATTTCAATTGTTAAGCTGCTCCCTTTTCTAGAACTGGTATGGATATTATTGATATAAACTAGTTGTTAACGATTTGAAAATGGATTCAGTTGAGCTTTAAGAATAAAAGATATTACAAGATAGAGAAGAGGGATTTGTACTTCATTTAGTAAAAAAAAGATTAATTGAGAAATACTCGTAACGAAAGTATTTCTTTCTTCATTCTATAGAGACAAATTACTATCAATTTCTAACTTGGAAGGTATAAGTTAATGCTTTTCCATTATTGAATTCTAATCTAAGTTGAATCATTTGTCCGTTTTCAAGACCTTCAACTTGATATTGATAGCTAAGATTTTTGCCTGATTGTACTCTATGTCTCCATTGATTCTGGAATTGTTCTTCGCATAGTGTTTCACCTGTTACAGAATTTTTGAATTGTAACTTGTGCATATAAGCAAAGTTTCTTTTGAATCTATGATTATTTCCTTCTTCATTTCCTTCGCATTTTAAAACAAGAGTTACTGTATTATTATCAGATTGAGTTGTTACATTAACAACTGAGATCTCACTATCATTACTCGGAGAAAAAGCATACACTAATCCTACTGATGCTCCAGCAAGTACTACAAGAATGCTTACTGTTATTATTGATATAAGTGTTGTTTTTTTCAAATTTAGTCACAAGATAATAGTAACCAAAAAAATACTTAAACAATCTCTGACAAAAGTTGTAATTAGGTTGTAAAGGTTTTAGTTAGGTATCGGGAAGGTTCAAAATAATTAAAAAAAATGTGTTTTATCTCTTCTGTAGGGTTTTTTTATCTAATTTTGTAAGAAGTTTAGATTATTAATACTATTTCTATATTTTTTAAGTCTATGAAGATGTCTTTTCAGATGTAAAATTGATAATCGAAGGAATAGTATACACTACTTTTTTGTTTTTCCAACAGAGATCTATATGATTAGTGATATTTATGTCAATAATGATTTACTAGTTTTCGTTAACACAGTTCTTTTAAAAATGACTAAAAATACTTCACATTGTTCCTTTGAAATTAAATTGAATAAACTAAAAGAAACTAATTTTATATTTTGATAGTGAATAATTTAGTACTTGTTATTGCTACTTCTGATTCCATTGACGTTTCTGAAGTTGTCACTCTGTGCATTCTTTTCACTGTTATTTCAGGACTAATATGTTGTAACGTTTCAACGATTGATGCTTTTTGCTTGCATAGCTCTTCTCAAAGTCCGAATTGTTCATCCAATTTCCTCTGTTCATTTTCAATCTCTTGTCTTAGTAGTATCAAACCTCTTTCTTCAGTAATTTTATGTGCTTGTAGCAAAAGATCTTTAGCTTTCTTGGTATTCAAATCAAATAATGCCATTTGCGCTTGTAACCAATAAATTTCTGCATAAAGCAAATATGAATTCTTTGATTCTGCAATCTTTAGTAGTATAGTAACGTATGAATTAATTTCAGATAAAATACTAGAATTACCAGTTGATCTTAGCTCACTTAATAGTAGTTCAGATAGATTAATCAATGCAATTTTGGTAATAATAGAATAGGTGGTAACATCTTCTACAAGCTCTACTAGTAATTCTTCAGTTTTTCCTCTATCTCGAATTCGAGTACTTGTTTTAAAAAGCAATACCTGACAGAGTCGAAATCTCTGATTTATGTCCCCAGCATCAAAATCAACAGATATTTGTTTTAATTGTTCAAGAAGATTGAAAATAATTGCTGTTTTGAAGAAAAAAGGTTTTGTTTTAATAATATAAACTACTCTTCCATCTTCATCAACCCATAATCCACCCAACTCTTTAGGAAAATCTTCCATACAATAAACACTTATTTAAATGCTACAATTAAGGTTACTATTTATAAGTTAGCGTATGGTAAATAGTTTTGAGGATATAATCTTGCATAAAAAAGAAGTAGAACTGCTGCTAAAAAGAAGTAAGAATTTTCTAGAGGGTGCAGAACAGAGGTTTAAAAAAGAAGACTGGGATCTAACTTGTTTCTTAGCAGAACAATCAGTTCAATTATATCTAAAAGCAATTATATTAGAAGAAGTAGGTCAAACACCTAGGACTCATTCCATTAGACAATTACTTGCCCAACTCGGAAAAATTATTGAAAAGGAAATTGTCTATGATCGTAAAAGTCTTTTTATGCTTGAAAGCGCTTATTTTAATGCAAGGTATATTGCAGTTACTTACGATGAAGAACAAGCTAAAGATGCAATAAATATTGCAAAGGAATTAATAGCTCATGTTGAAAATATACGAAATCGGGAAAGAAAAGTATAAGCTAATTAAAAAATACAAGCAATATCTAGAACCAATTAAATCAGCTTGTCTCCAACTTTTACCAAAAGCTAAAATTTTTCTTTTTGGAAGTGCTCTAAGTGGGAAACTAGTTGCTGCAAGTGATATAGATATACTTATCGTAACTGAAAGGGAGTTTAAAAACCAAAGGGAACGAGCTTCAATAATTTTAAGAATCGAAGATAAGGTTAGCTTGCCATTTGTTCATCCATTTGAGTTTCATCTCATGTCGACACCGGAATATAATAGGTTTATTAGCATCACAAATGCTCAACTAAAAGAAATTTGACAAATGACTCGATTTAAGATTTAATTTAAACTTAATCAGGAAATATTAGGAGTTCATCAAGAATAAATATAAAATTCATATTTGCTTTTCAATCTATTAATAAAATTAAAATTTCTAGTAATTTGCATAAAAAGCTCAGTAAGATAAAATTTATTTCTATAAATTACTTCTTGCAATTATTTTGCTACAATGTGGTTACTATGAAGAAAAAGACTTTAGTTTCAATAATTACTTTAATCTGCTGTATTCTAATTACATCTAAAACTACATGGGTTCATGGAGTAGATTTAACCTTAGTTGATGAAATATAAGATATTATTCACATGATTGATGGCGTTACACAAGCATCTAACCTAGCAGTTCATCCAGAGATTGATATTATTTCATTAGAAAAGAATGAAAGTTTTGTTGCTGTAATATTTCAAGATACCCCTATTCTTCACATCGATAATTTCTATGATTTCATTGTTTACTGGAATGGTGATCAAAATGCTAATTTTACAGATGATCATTGCAATCAAGGTCACATAATATCACAAACAAAACTAGTAAACAGTACAAGTGGAATTATTGTAAATACAAAAATTAATAATACCATAGAGATGTTTGGAAACACTATCTACTATCCAATTTTGAATGCTTCTTTAATCACAACAGATCTAGAACCAATAAATGCTAATATGGATACTCGTCATCGAAATAATGGAACTGATTTCTATAGAGATGTTCTTGAATATATTACTAGGAATGTTCCAAGATTTATATTTCTTTTATCTATAGTCGGGATAACAACATTTGCTATGACAATAATTATGACAAAGAAAAAAAAAGAAAGAAAAAATTAATTTTCCTTTTCTATAATTTAAACTAATTATTAACTTCAAAATTATACATGAAAACTTTTCCGTTATTGTAAGTAATTCTTAGCTGTAGCATTTGACCTTGTTCAAGACCTTCAACTTGGAATTGATATGTATAAGTATT
>JAHLVW010000114.1 GCA_019058275.1 Candidatus Heimdallarchaeota archaeon | reverse complement strand
GGCCCGAGCACCTGAACCGTATAACCTTTGGCTTGCTTTAGTCGTAATCCTGGTTGCCGTACTCCTATTATACATTTTAGGTCGCCGGTTGGCCCCGCGAACCCCTCCACCAGAAAAGCTGAAAAGCTATGCATGCGGAGAAGACATGGAAGGTGGTCAATCACAATTCTATCCCAATGTATTCATCTTTGCTATCTATTTCACTATTTTTGATATATTAGCATTCGTCCTAGCAACCGCTATGGTGACCCTTAAGCAAGGGTATGAATTTAGTGCAGTAGCAGCAATATTCGCTGGTATTGGACTTTTAGGAGTGATATCACTCAGAAGGTGAAAATTACTATGGTTCTGAAGAAGATAGTCAATTGGGCGCGAGTGAAGTCACCCTGGATAATTCATGTCAATACAGGAGGTTGTAACGGATGTGATATCGAAGTAGTCGATGTTCTAACTCCTAGATACGATGTGGAACGCCTTGGAATACTTATTCAAGGTAGCCCTAGACATGCAGATGTCTTAGTAGTGACAGGACCCGCAACCCAACAAATGAAAAATCGTCTTAAGCTATTATGGGAACAGACACCAGATCCTAAATTTGTTATTGCTATTGGCGCTTGCGCTTGTAGTGGTGGTATTTTTAGACACAGCTACATTCCTTGTTTGGGAATTGATACAGTTATCCCCGTAGATATCTATATTCCTGGATGTCCTCCTAAACCAGAGGCGATTATTTTTGGCATTGCTCAATTGTTAGCAAAATTACAAGGTAAAGAAACCCCTGTTATAACTCCGAAGGAGATTGACTTAAAGAGTCATATAAAAGATAAGGAGGCTTTTGCTATATAATGAGTGATACGAAAAGAGAACAAAAGGTAATTGACGCATTGAAAAGTCAATTTGGAGATAAGATTCTCGAGGCAGAAATACGAGCCCTAAGGAGAATTTATGTCAAAGTTGCTGACCCCGACCAATTAGAGGTATTTGTTTTTGCAAAGGAAAAATGGAATGCTTGGCATATGATCGCTATTTCAGGTGTTGATACACCAGAAAAAGTAATAGCTTGTGTATATCATTTTGATATTATACCACCTCATAACGGGGAAACTGCAGTAACCATGAATTTACATGTGGATTGTACTGATTATAATAACCCTAAACTAACCTCATCTTCAGAGGTAATTCCAGGGGTGCAATTTTTCGAACGTGAAACACATGATTTACTGGGTATCTTTTTTGAAGGACATCCAGACCTTAGTCGACTTATCTTACCAGAAGATTTTCCAGATGGGGTACACCCATTGCGTAAAGACTTCCTGTTGGAAATACAAAAGGAAGAAGCTGCAAAAAAGGCTAAAAAATGAGGTGATAGATTGGCGAAAAAGAAAATTAAAGTCGCAAGCCCAAAAACAGGATGTGCTGCTTGCATACCCAATACTATGGAAATTCCTCTTGGTCCTCAACATCCCGCGTTGAAAGAACCAGAACATTTCTTATTAGAAGTTGAAGGAGAAGTCATTGTTAATGTTACTCCAAGAATTGGTTATGTTCACCGTGGAATTGAGAAATTAGCTGAAACAAAAACCTATTCCCAGAATCTCACTTTGGTTGAGCGTGTCTGTGGTATTTGTAGTCATGTACATTCTATTTCATTGGTAAATGCTGTAGAAGGAATACTTAGCTCACATGACTTTGAAGTACCAGAGAGAGCACAATACATACGAACAATTATACTTGAATTAGAACGAATTCATAGCCACATACTTTGGTTAGGCATAGCTGCCCATGAAATTGGTTTTGATACATTATTTATGCTTTCATGGCGTGATCGTGAATTATCTATGGATCTTTTAGAAGAAATTACTGGCAACAGAGTCAACTATGGTATCAATGAAATCGGTGGTATACGAAGAAACATGACCCAAGAACAATTGGACAGAACTGTCAAGTATATGAATCTAACCATTGAGAGATTAGAAAGGTATGTTGATATCTGTATTAAAGAAGATACAGTTCGTTTACGAACACAAGGAGTTGGAATCCTTTTACCAAGCAAAGCCAAAGAACTTTGCGCTTGTGGTCCTACAGCACGTGCATCTGGACTAGCTATTGATATTCGATATGATGATCCCTATAGTGCTTATAAGGGGCCTTTAAGAGATATCTTCAAAGTTGTGACTTATGATACCAATGATGTATTCTCAAGAGTTGTTGTTCGTTTGATTGAAACTATTGAGGCTTGTAAATACATTATATGGTTAGTTGAGAACATGCCAAATGGACCTGTTTTTGCTAAACCACCAAGGAAGATTCCAGAAGCTCAAATTCTCTCAAGAACAGAGGCTCCTCGTGGTGAACTGATTCACTACCTTTGGTCAAATAATACAAACAAACCATACAGATTGAAAATTACTACTCCAACATTAGCTAACATACTTTCAGTTAGTGAAATGTTGAAAGGAGACTACATTGCTGATTCTACAATATCATTAGCTTCAATTGATCCTTGCTTCAGTTGTGAAGACAGAATGATAATTATTATCAACAAAGACCGAAGGAAATCAAAAGTTTGGACATGGAATTTAGACCAACTAAGAAAATATTCCAAAGAATGGAATGCCAAAAACAAAAGGTGGAAAAAATAATGTTAGCAGTATGGGCACCATGGTTATTACTAATATTGGGGATACTTTTCTTCCCTGGCATAGGCTTCTGTATTTCAATAGCATTATTTGATGAATGGATTGATCGGAAGTTTTATGCTGCTCTGCAAGACCGAATAGGTCCTTTACATACAGGCTTTAAAGGTATTTTACAACCTTTAGCAGATTTCCTCAAGCTAATGACAAATGAAGATATCGAACCAAAGGCTGCTGATAAATGGGGAATGAGAATCGTTGCAGTTATTGGATTAACAATTCCTTTACTAGCATTGTTATTTGTTCCAATTATTAACATAAGTGGAATTCTCTCATTTGAAGCAGATTTATTATTGCTATCATTCTTAACTACAATCTTAGCTTTAGTCATATACCTTGCAGGATGGTTCTCTGCCAATAAGTTGGCGATGCCTGGAACAATGCGTGTTGCATCACAATTATTAAGCTATGAAATACCAATTCTCATGGCAATGTTTGCAGTAGCATTACGAACCGAAAGCTTGTCTGTTGCAGGAATAGTTACATGGCAACTCGAACACCACAGACCAGTTCTATTCAGCTTACCAATGGTAATCTTCTTCTTGATATTCTTGCTTTCATCTCAAGCAGAATTAGAAAGAAGTCCATTTGATATACCAACAGCTGAAACAGAAATTGTCGGTGGATGGGAAGTTGAGTACTCTGGAAAGAAGTTAGCATTCTTCAGATTGTCTGCTGACTTACAAATGTTGTACGCAGCTGGACTTGGTGCAGCCTTATTCTTAGGTGGACCAATAGGAGTTGAAATATGGATACCCTCTTTTGCTGACTGGTTAGGTACAGGAGCTTCCTTAGCTCAACCAGCTGGTGTCATGTGGGTAGGTGCTATACGAATAGCATATTATGCTTTAATGTTTGCAATTAAGACTACCTTGATCGTTCTTGTTTTCTCGACTATGAGAGCATTAATGGCAAGGTTACGAATTGAACAATTCTTAGAATTTTCATGGAAATGGTTAATCCCTGTAAGTCTTGGATTAATGATTGTTACATTCTTCTGGGTTCCATGGTTAGATAATACACTGTGGAGCAAATTTGAAGCATTGTTCCCTGGAGGAGCAACATAAAGGAGGATTTGATGACACATGACAAGACCAGCAGTAATTATTTGGGAAGCATTGAGAAACGCTTTCAAACGAAAAAAAGCGACCATTGATTATCCTTTCGAACCAGGAGTTAAACCTGCGATAGGACTCAGAGGTGCGCACTATTTAGACATTACTCTGTGCACAGGTTGTAGAGCTTGTGAACGAGCTTGTCCACCTCTGGCAATTGTAATGGTTCCTTCAGAAATTACTAAAACAGGTAAAAGACCAGTTATTAACCTCGGTGAATGCATTTTCTGTGGTCTCTGTGAAGACGCGTGCAGATACGATGCATTGGTTCTTACTGATTACATTGAACTATCAGCTTTCGAACAAGATGAAATGATCATCTACTCGAAAGAAGAACCTTCATTAGCTAAAAAAGAAGAAGCTACTGAAGAGTCTCCAAAGGAGGAAGAAAGCTAGAGCGACACTCGTGTCGAACCAAAGGATGTGCAAGAAATATGGATGTCAATACTATATTATTGATTATTTTACTAGTCATTGTGGTTATCGCAGCAATATTTGCAATTGAATTGCGAGATTTAATATATGCAGCAATTGCGTTAGCTGTTCTAAGTATAGCCTTGGCTGGAGTCTTCTGGATCCTAAATGCTCCGTGGGTTGCTCTCTTTCAGCTAATGATCTATGGAGGAGCTGTTACAGTGTTACTTATCACCACAGTTGCTCTAACTGAGAGATTCGAAACTGGTGAACCAGCAGAGGATCTAGATCGATTATTCGGAGAAGATGATACTAAGGAGGAAGCATCTGCATGAACAAGAAAATGAGAAAATATCTTATATTCGCTTCAAGCATAGTCCTCGTTCTGGGTATCGTTGGATTTATGATGTTCGGATTATGGGATTTCTATGATCCAGAAGGAACGAATGATCGAGGTTTACGACTAGATGATACTGACGATAATTCTAGAGGTGATTATACCTTCGTTGGAGGGTCTGATGTTACCTTTAAGGACATCGGTGAAGCAGTAGGATATCTTCTTTGGGAAGCCAGAGGTGTTGATATCATTATTGTAGGTATCATGTTGTTGGTCGCTTCTGAAGCAGCTTCTACAGTTGTAAAAGGAATCGAAGACCAATGCGCAGAATTCCGTACTGAAATGTGTGAGACTGACAAATTCGTCATTCTTGAACGAAAAGATGCGGAAGAACTTGAGGAGGCAGGATAGACATGGCAGTTGAAATTCCATTTGATAATATATACATCATTTTGATTTTCTCAATTTTGCTTCTTGCTATAGGCATCTATGGTCTCACCTCGAAACAAAACATGATTAAATTCTTGATTGCTATTGAACTGCTGCTTGATGCAGCTCACTTGAACTTCATTGTATTTTCAAACATCTTTGGAGCAAGTGGATTAGTTGATCCTTTACCACATGCTGTTGTTATTATCAGCATTTGTGTTGGAGGATGTATAGCAGGTGTTGCTTTAGCCTTGATAATTCAAGCCTATAGGATGCACGCTACCTTGAACTCAAGAAGACTATCACAATTGAAACATTAGGAGATACAAAACAATGATACTAGAATCAGCTGCAATATTAAATTGGGCTATTCCTTTTGCTGGTGCATTAATTACTCCAGTAATTGGTTGGATCGCAGGTTTACTAAAAGCAGAAGGCATAAAGAAAGTTCTCTATATCATCCGTGATTGGATGGCAGTAGCAACTTCATTTATTGCATTCATTTTCAGTCTCCTGTTAGTTGTTGATGTCTTCAATGGAGACACTGGTGTAGAATTATTCCAAACTGAATGGTTCTTCGGACTTGGTGGAGGTACATACGGAGTAGAATTCGGAGTACTAGTTGACCCACTAACAGTTATGATCGCTTGCTTCGCTACTGGTGTAGGAACAATGATCATGATTTATGGTGTGGGTTACATGAAAGGTGACAAACATCTTAACCGATATTGGTTCCTAATGCAATTGTTCATTGGAGGAATGGTTTTCCTTGTAATGTCTAACAATTTATTACAATCATTTGTTGGTTGGGAAATAGTTGGTTTTTGTTCATATGCCTTAATTGGGTATTTCTTCACAAAGAAGGAAAAACAAGACCCAAGAGAATTCACCATTCGTGAAGAAACAGAAGGTGATTATAATTCACATGCTGGTCTAAAAGCATTCGTTACCACCAGAATTGGTGATGTAATGATGTTGACTGGTATTATGATTGTTTTTGCTTATGCTGGAACTTTCAATTATATGTCACTCCTCAGTAATACAGCTTGGATGAATAACTTAGCAAATGATAGAATCCTTGTCTTAACTGCTATTTTGATCTTTGGTGGACCTATCGGTAAATCAGCACAATTTCCACTACAATTCTGGCTTCCAGAAGCAATGGCCGGACCCACAACTGTTTCAGCTCTGATACATGCAGCTGCAATGGTTAAAGCAGGTGTCTACATGGTTGCTAGAACATATCCTATGTGGTATATCGGTTATCACCAACTTGGACACGATTCACTACAAATTTACTTCCTATTTGTCGCAGCAATTGGTGCTTTTACAGCATTCATGGCAGCAACAATGGGTATGGCTGCTACAGAACTAAAGAAAATACTAGCATTCAGTACCATCTCACAACTTGGTTACATGTTTATAGGACTTGGTGCTGGTGGTTTGTTAACTGGTGAGTTAGGTGTTACTGGCTACTTTGCTGGTACATTCCATATGTTATCACACGCAGTATTCAAAGGATTGTTATTCCTTTCCGCGGGAGCTGTAATTCACACTATCCATTCCAAATACGTCGATGAAATGGGCGGTCTGAGAAAAGATATGCCTAAAGTCTTCTGGCCAATGCTTATAGGTGGTTTGTCACTTGCTGGAATACCCCCATTGGGTGGATTCTTCAGTAAGGAATCAGTCTTTGGCGTTTGCTGGGAATTAGGTCAACATGAACACAATCCTTTCGGATGGATATTCTTCGCTGTTGCTGCTATCTCAGCTGCAATGACAATCTTCTATACTCTCAGATTCATTGGAAAAACATTCTTTGGTGAGAAAACAGAAAATGTCAAGCATATTGAGAAAGAATCAGGCGGTCATCTACACAAAACTGGTCCAACAATGTGGATTCCATTAGTTATACTAGCTGTTGGAACAATCGCTTTGGGTTGGTTATCACCAATTGTGAAGAATTTCATGTCTCACAATGAGTGGTTCCCAAGTATCTTAAATCCCGAAATATCACCCATAGACTATGGTCATTTCTTAGGACATACATTTGGATTTGCTCCTCCAACATTCTGGATTACTCTAGTTATCTTGTTGGCAGGTGGTTTACCAGCATACCTCTTCTATATTGGAAGAAAATGGGATGCAGGTAAAATCCAAGAAAAGAGTAAATTCATACGCAGTATTAACACCTTCCTCTATAAGAGATGGTATATGAATACTGCAATCTACTGGTGCATACGTAAATTCAAGCGATTCTCAGAACTAGCTTATGAATACTTCGATCTGAAGATTATTGACCGATCGAACTATATCATCGCTTCTGGAACCATGAAGTCGGGTGAAGTTTTCAGAAAGACTCATACAGGAATTCTTTCAGTGAATTTCATCTATATGCTATTAGGAGCAATAATCCTACTGGCGATATTATTATTCACACTTTAGGAGGAAATGAAGAACAATGTTTGAATCTACACTATTTATTTCCTTAGCTATTCTGCTAGGAGCACCAATAGTTATTTTCCTTCTAGGTAAGTGGAATGATAAAGCAGCAAAATGGTCAGCATTAATAGCTGTCCTTATAGCCACTGTCTTCTTTGCCTTAACAATGGGTGATGTTCTTGGAGTAACAAGTACTGATTCCGATGTTTTCGAAGGTTGGGATTGGATTAATTTCACAATTGGTTCAAGAACAATTGACATTGGCTTTTCATTAGTAGCTGATGGTTTAAGTTTCACAATGGCAGCAATCATCTTCATACTATCATTAGCTGCAGTATCTTTCAGCTTTGGATACATGAAGAAAGAAGAAAGCCAAGGTGGGTACTACGCTCTACTAGTCCTTTATATTGCTGGAATGGTTGGAGTAGTACTTGCTGGTGATTTAGCACAATTCTATGTATTCTGGGAATTAATGTTAATTCCATCATATTTCATCATTGCTAAATGGGGATCAAAACCAAACGCAGTGAAAATTGCTTTCAAATATTTCATCTTCACACATGTAGGTGCAATGGCAATTTTAATCGGTATTGGTGGTCTCTGGGCTTTTGGTGGAACATTTAACATTGCAACATTAATTTCAACAGGAATAAGTGCCCCTGCAAATATCATTAGACTATTAACAATTCTAATGATGCTCGGTTTTAGTGTGAAAATGGCGATCTTCCCAATCCACACCTGGTTACCTGACACTCATGGTGAAGCACCAACTCCAATTAGTGCTATCCTAAGTGGTGTCATGATAGAAACAGCTGCCTACGGTATCCTCAGAATTTGCACAAGCATATTTGGCGAGGAAGGAATGGGTGGTTGGATGCGCTGGGTGCTAATTGGTTTCGCAGTATTCACTATGCTTTACGGAGGTCTTATGGCTTTAGCACAAAAAGACACAAAAAGATTGTTTGCTTTTTCATCTATCTCACAGATGGGCTACATCTTGTTTGGTTTAGGAACCTTCGAACTTTTCGGTTCAACTGGTTCAACATTCCATATCGTGAGCCATGCCCTTGCTAAGGGGACCCTCTTTATGGTCGCTGGCATACTTATGACTCAAATTGGTCACCATAAAGGTAGAAGAATAGACAAGCTAGGAGGTCTAGCTTGTAGAATGCCTATAACTACGATTGTAGCAATCATTGCTGCATTAAGTCTTGCCGGCACACCTCCACTAGCAGGCTTTATGTCTGAGTGGATCATTTTCCAAGGCGGTTTACAAGCAAATAATACTTTAGGAATTATTGCTGTGATTTTCGCTATACTCTCAACAGCCTTAACAGCGACTTACGTCCTTCTCTTTATGAAGAACGTCTTTCTAGGACCAGAAAAAGAAGAATTCAAAGATGTCAAGGATCCAAGTCCATCAATGTGGATTCCATTAATTATCCTTGCAATCTTAAGCTTAGTTATCGGACTTTTCCCAAAGAGTGTCCTAGTCTTCGTGACTGAAGCAGTCAGTAAAATCTTTGGAGGCTAAAAAAATAATGAACATTATTTGGTTACTCCCAATAATAATCCTCATTGCAGGTGCTGTCTTAATTGCATTATTAGGACGATTTGCACGAAAAGAAACAGTGGGTTGGAACTTAGCTTACGCAGTAATTGCCAATGTCTGTCTCCTAGTCGTATTAGGATTAATCATATTCTTCTACAGCAGTGTCGGATCTATCCCTGCTGAAGACCTTTACTTGAAGTTAGGTGATAAGAGCTATGTTGCTGGTGTCTATACTATCTTTAGATTAGATAGCCTCACATGGTGGTTTATGCTTATCTTCGTACTTTTAGGTTCAGTAGTGGCAATTTTCTCGATTCGATACATGGATCAGGATGACAGACTTGATAAATACTATCTACTATTACTTTTTCTTGTCGCTGGAATGATAGGAGTGGTAATGGCTGGTGATTTACTTACCCTGTTCATCTTCTGGGAAACAATGAGCATAGCAAGCTATATTTTAGTTTCATTCAGAAAAGATGATCCAGAACCTATTGAAGCAGGTATTAAATACCTCTTTATGAGTGCTTTCGGTAGCGTTTTACTACTCTTTGGAATGAGCTTACTTTATGGTGTTTCCGGAACACTAAACATAGCAGAAATTGGTACAATCCTAACTGCTGATATTACAGCAAATGGATTTTCAGGAGTGTATGTCATAACCATTATCTGTCTAATCTTAGGCTTTGGTGTGAAAGCTGCTATTGTACCTTTACACACATGGCTTCCAGATGCACATCCCGCGGCTCCAAGTGGAATTAGTGCGATGTTGTCTGGTGTTGTGATTATGACAGGTATGTTTGGAATGACCAATACGCTTACAGTATTCTTCTCTGGCTCAACAGGAACCGAAGCAATTGGTTCAGCTTTGCTCTGGATATCAGTTATAACCATGGCTGTTGGAAACTTACTAGCATTACGACAAAACGACATTAAACGATTGTTAGCATTCTCCACCGTTCTAAACGTTGGGTTTATCCTCTTCGGATTATCTATGTCCTTAAGTGGTATTGATACAGATGTTGCAGCAGTAGGAATTCAAGGTGGTTACTTCCATATCTTTACACATGCACTTGGAAAAGGCCTTGCATTTTTATGCGCTGGAGCAATCCTATATCGATTCCATGATCGCGGTCTAGATCGTCTCAAGGGTATTGGTAAAAAGATGCCATTGACAATTGGAGCATTAACAATTTCATTACTGAGTTTAGCAGGTGTTCCACCACTTCCAGGTTTCTGGAGCAAATTTAACATGGTCGTTGCTGCTGTTGGTAGTGGAAACTGGCAATATTTCGTAGGAGTAGCTTTATTCCTTCTCTCAAGCGTTATCAGCGTAGTCTATTATCTAATTGTCTTACAAAGACTCTGGTTCAAAGAACCAGGTGAACATTTGGAAGACATTAAAGAGACTCCAGTAGAGATTGTAATACCTCTCATGGTATTAGTTCTCTTAATGTTTGTAGTAGGAATCTTTCCAGGGTACTTCTCTAATCTTGCAAGTGAAGCTGCCAAAGCCTTGATAGGAATCTAAAAGCATATAGAATAAGAAATTGCATGAAACTTCTGTTTTCATGCTTTTCATCTCTTTTTTTTATCTTAAGAAAAAGCAATCTGTTTTGGTTTTAGATCATCTTTAGAACTTCTGCTTCTTAATATAAGAATACCACCAATCAAACCTGGAATCATAACATTGAGAAATGTCTGAATCATTGATAAGCTAATTGCATGTGCATCACTTATTCCTAAGATTAGATGTAGCAAGGTGACAATTACAAAATCCCTAATACCTATACCAGCAATGCTTGTAGGAATTCCAGTAGCAACTATTGCTGCAATACAAAGTACTGAAATAATTACAAGAGGATTAACATTCTCTACTCGAAATCCTTTCAATAGTAAAAATCCTTGTAAACCAAGTATTAGCCAAAACAAAACTGATAGAAATCCCAACAAAAGATAATTTTTAATTTTGCAATTCTTCTGTCCAGTAAAGAAATCATCAATTATTTCATTTGAATTCAAACTAATTTTGTCTTTAGCTTCTTGATTTCTAAAGACTTTGGAAATAAATTTGACAACAAATCTAAGTATAGGTTTAGTTATCCTTTCACTGAAAACTGCAATTGTGAGAACTACAAAAATTACAAAACCGACAGCTAATCCTAAAGGAATTTTCCAATCAATATTATCAAATCTCAATAAAATAAATGGAGCAGATATTCCAATTATGATAAATATTCCAACAAAATCTAATATTCTATCAAAAACAACTGAGAATACTGCAGTTCCCATTTTTGCATTTTTCTCTCTTTTTGTTAAATAAACAGCTCTCAATATATCTCCTACTTTTGCTGGTGTTATTGAGGACCCAAATGCACCGATAAAAACTAGATCTAGAACTTGGAAAAATGGTATGTTTATTCCTTGTGTTTTAAGAATCGCTTTCCATCTGAGGGTTTTAATTAAAAACAGGATAATTGTTCCACCAAATGATGAGAGTATCAATAAGTAGTTGGATTCAACAAGAGTTTCCCAAATAGCTATTGGTTTACTTCTCCAAATCAAATACCCCATTAATCCAAATGTTATAACTATTCCCATTATGTATTTCCAATTTCTTTTAAACCAATCATTCTTAGGCATTGTTTCAGAAATGGTGATTACTTTGTTCCATTTTAGCTTAGGTATGACAATCTTTTCCTCTGGATCAAATGAAGCATCTATTTCGAAATTTGCTTGATGTGTAATTGCATTGTCATACAGATCATCTGTCAATTTTGTCCAGTCCTATAATCGATTGCATCCATACTTCATATTCCAACAGTTTTGTTTGTTAATTGAATTCTATATTGTAGCAGGCTGTGCTTCTTGCTTTAGCATTCGTTCACTATGGAATTGTTTCAACCAAAATTCTGTAAAGTCTTCAATAGCATCATAGATGTTTTTCTTGGGATCATAACCTAATAACTTCTTAGCTTTCGAGATGTCTGCAAATGTATCTTTAGCATCAGCTTTATTCATTTCAGTATATTCAATGGATAATCCTCTGTTGGTTATTTGAGAAACCATTTCAAGAACGACATTAACAGAAATTCTAGATCCTGCACCAATGTTAAAGTCTTGATTTTTAGCTTTTGGTTTTAATGCTGCTAGATGGAATGCTTGGGCCATATTTTCAACGTGCGTCCAATCTCTTGTTTGACTTCCATCTCCAAAAACAGTAATTGGTGAACTGGTCATGACTTTTGATACAAATTTATTAATTGCCATATCTGGTCTTTGTCGTGCTCCGACGACAGTAAATGGTCTAATTATTGTTGTATCAAATTCAGGGTACAAATGTCTAAAAACTGAAACTAAAAGCTCTGTTGTATACTTGCTGACTCCATAAACTGACATTGGATTTTTTGGATGCTCCTCATTTATTGGCATAAAGATTGTTGGACCAAAGACTGAAGATGAACTAGTTACAACAACTCGATCCAAATTACATTCTCTGGAAATATTCAAGACATTAGAAGTTCCTTCAACGTTAATACGTAGAGATTTATCTGGATTTATTGTTGAATATCTAACACCCGGCTGAGCTGCTAAATGAATAACTCTTCTACATCTTTCATTTTCAATCGTTGAAGCAAGTGCTTTTTTGTTTAAAATATCACCATCAACGATTTTGGCTCCGAGTTTTTCAATTTCATGAGCATTCATTCGTTTTAAATGTGGAGAATAATAATCCGAAAAATTGTCAAAAACTACTACTTCTAGCCCTCTCTCGAGTAAGTACTTTGAGACATGATAACCAATGAATCCTGCCCCACCTGTAACAAGTAATCTGGTCATTTTAATAACTCGCTCTATGTGAATTCAAATATCACTAAGAGATTTTATTTTTAAAGTACCAAAAAGAAAGAAAATCCAGCACTAATTTACTCATTTTAAATTAATAATCTGGATCATAATCTTTTTCGATAGGTTCACTAATACGAGTATTCTCTCCTGCTTTCATTTTAGGACATACAACTCGTTCAGCAATAACATAATCTATCTCTATTTTATTAGGAGAAACGATTTCCTCCACGCGCATAAATGATTCCATTTTTGCATGTTCATCAAGTTCAATTTTAATTCGATTTGCTTGTAATTTACCATTTATGAAGGAAGGTCCACTGATAAGAAAGATAAACTCATCACATTCAATATCTCCTTCGACTTCTACTTTACCACGAACATTTATGGGTCCAACAACTTTCACTCTTCCTTCAGCTGCCAAACCACCAATTGCTGATATCTCTGCTGCTAGTATTTCCCCTTGAGCTTCCAATCCACCAGCAATGTCGATTAAACCTTCCACATGAATTTTGTTGTTGCATTTTACTCCACCTTTAACAACCATGTTAGAAGCTTCTATACCTTCTTTGGCATGTAATCCACCAAATGCTTCAATGTTCCTAGCTTGAATTTTCCCACCAACTTCCACTCCTCCTTTGATGTCAATATCCATCTCTGTTATTACATCTTCTCCGATATTTATTCCACCCATTATCATTAATCTGTTTGCCCAAAGACTTCCTCTAATTTTGACAGAACCTTTTATATCAACTAAATTAGCATTCAAGCTACCATTTGATACTAAACCACCTAAGATATATACTTCATCAAAATCAGCATCTGTCTCTAGAACACAACCAGCTAATGCTCGTAAATCAAGTTTTCTGCTCATTGTAATACCCTCAATAGTGAACTACTATTATACTAACTTTAAAAAGATAATTCTAAAATAAAAATTCATCGTAATAATACTTTTGGCAAAAAAACTACTCACGTTTAAATAAAACCAATTTATTTAAATGTTAGAATATCCTATCTCAAACAATTTCAGATAAAGACCACTGAAAGGGTCATAGCTATGCTCTTTAATAATCCCTTAAATTATGTGAATATTATTACTGGTTTTATAGCAATAGCTGTTAGTTTTTTGATTCTCGTAAAAGACATTAAAGCTTTTTTGAATATTCTCTTTTCAAGTGCTTTGTCTTTCTGGGGACTTTCACTTTTACTTAATGGTTTAACTTTTCTATATACTGAACCAACAGTAGGAGCAAATTTAATCAGAGATTTTGTTACCGGTACTGCTTCAGTTGCTGCTTTTCTGATTTTCGCAACAGCTTTCTCTATGTTTCATGGTGAACATTATCTTAAAAAATGGTATTTGTTTTTACCATTCATAGCTTGCGTATTAGTAAATACCATTGTTGGTAGTTATTTTGATAGTGTAGTCTGGGATAGTGAGGATGGTTTACCAACAACTGAAGGAATAAAAACAACTCAAGAACCATGGGTAATGATATTTATCTATCTTATTCCTACTATTGTGATATGTTTTGCAATCTTTTTCTTTATTAGAACAAGAAAAGAGGTTGAAGATCCATTAATTAAAAGGAGAATCCTTTATTTCATATTAGGATTTACATTCATTGTTGCAGGAGTTCTGACTTATGCATTAAGTGGTATATATGAACAGATATTCAGTCAAGAATCTGTAACCTTTGAATATATTGGTTGGATTGTTGCTGAAATTTATTGGATAATAGGTCCTGTTTTAATGTTTGTAGGATTTAACATAGGAAAAATAGGAAAGAGGGATCGAGAAGTAGGAGATATATCTTAGAAAATAAAATATTTAATGCATTTTGATTTCCAAATCTAATAGCAACTCTTTATAAGTTATTTTAAGCTATAATAGGTTAGCATGTAAGTTTATTGCAACTTGCTAAAGCTATTCACTAAAAGGTGATATGATTTTGAGGTATAACAAGATAATAGTTCTGACAGTTATACTGCTAATGTTATTACCTATATCGGGAGTAATTGGTTCTGCTGATATAGAGAATATAGCAATTACTCCAAATGATTTTGGTGATGATGTTGGCGTAGAAGCTGGTATGACAATAAAATATGATATAACTGATTTTACAGTTCCTGATTTACTTGACAATATATCAGTGTCAGATCTATCAGGTAATCAGCTTTACTTAAAGATACTAGCTGTTGAAGATCAAGATTTTGGCGGGGGAGCCGCTGGAAAATATGTCTTCTATGGTTTAGGCTTAATCTTTCTCACTGATGAAACAATTTCAATAGGAGAAGGTTATGAATCTGTTGAAATGTTAATTCCCGCTGGATCGGCAACACCACCAATTCCAATGGAAGGTTTTCCACACTTTGCTGGAGGAGACTTCAATCCTATGGGTTTATTCTTCCTTGATGATGGTTGGACTGATCATGAGACAGTGTTAGAATCTATGGGCTTTACGGTAACAATTAATGCAGAAGCTCTAATTGCGGAGTTTATTAATGGTACAGGACATCTTCTATTAAATTGGAGAAAATCTGATGGTATTTTAACTGACATTGTAATGAATGACCTATACTTCTATGAAACTGATATGACTGATTATGAAGTTGTTCTTGCTTTAAATAGTGTAGAAACACTTGGCATTGAATTAGCTGTTGGTGATGAAATTTCTTTACAAGCTGATTTAGCATTCTTAGATATTGTTAGCACTGGTGATATTGTTACCATGTTGAATCTATCAACCTACGAATCATATGAGGATTCTGTTTTTGCTATGGAAGAACAAACTGTCGTTAAATTCGTGATAGAAGCCATTCATGGACTGTATATTAAAGCAGAAGTTAGTATGTACGATTTTGGGACACAAGCATTAGTCTCTCAAGGTTCTTACTTGTATAGTGCATTCTTAGGTTCATCTCCATCTACAAATTCTACGCTTAATGGAACTGATGTTCAAATAGGATCAATCATCTCCCCTGCATTAACTGCAGATTATGATATTTATACCGGATATATGCTTCTCTTCGATTCAATTGTTGGTGTTTATTTGGATGATTTGATAGGATTCTTACCAAACCTTGAAACATCAGGAATTAGCATTAACGCCATCGATGGTTCATTTCAAGTAATAGAGAAAAGAAAATTCTTTTACTTGCAGAATACATTTGATATAAATTTAGATCTTGATTCAGAAAGTTTAAACTTAACCGCTAAGGATTTGACACCACAACAATTGTCAATGGGTGTTGGTGTAATAATTAAACAAACTGGTTGGGTAGCATATCATGAAGATGGTTACCTCGCAGGAATACAATTAGATCTAGATATCAATGTCGAGGTTACCACAGACTATGATACTTATACAGATATTCCTGCTGGTACAATTGCAATAGACTTGAACCTTTTACTAACAAATCCAGAATACAAAGTTCCTGATCCACTTGGTACAGGAGTAATACCAGGATACACTTGGTTAGTATCAATACCTGCAATTCTTAGTATCGCAGTGATTACTATCATAAGACGTAAGAAATAAACATACAGTAAAACAAGAAGTGCGATTTATTATCGCATATTCATTCTTTTTTTTAATTCAACAAGTATCAACAAATTTAGCTTCTTTTAAAGTAAATTTCTGATAGAGATTTAGCATAATACACTATTGAATGTTAATATTATCCATTGATAGACATGAGGATTCCAAATTAATGTGTCGAGGTTATTGGTTTGAGAAAAATAGATTTCAACTTTAATGAATTATTTTATGGAAAAGGTAATAGGAGTTCTCAGAAATTTTTGGAAAATCAATTCAATGATATTATCGAAAACAAAAAGGGTTCTGCATTTCATCAAAGACATTTGTTAGGATCAAAATTTAGTGGATTTTTCAAATATCTATGGAAAAAACCTGAAATACAAATCATCTTTCTTCTCATTGTAAGTAGAATGTTTTTTATTATATTTACTCACTGGGGAATGGATTTTGATTTTTATATTGAAATTGCACAAAGAGTCTTAGCAGGTGAAAAATTGTATGTTGATATCCAATCAACACATATGCCACTTGTAGACATTATTTATGTTGCAATGTATATTATTTGCCCATGGAAAGGAAACATAATCGCTTTGAGGTTGTTTATGAAATTTCCATATTTAGTGGCGGATATTGGGATAGCATTTGCTATTATTAAGATAGTTGAAAAAGAGAAATTAAAAAGAGATTATGATGGTGAAGCAATTGATGAGCTTTCTTTTGAGGATGTAAGAAAAACAAAGCTAATAGCTGGATATTTTATTGCATTTAGTTTACCATTAATACTACAAACAGGTGGGGGAAGATATGATAGTCTAATGATTTTTTGCTTTACAATGGTAGTATTTTGCATTCAAAGGAATAATTGGTTTGGAATTGGATTTTATGCTGCATTAGGTACATCAACAAAATATATTGGAATAATTTTCTTACCATTTGTAATTTTTTGGATGAAAAAGGAAGACATAATTCCATTTATCCTGGGACTGTTACTAGGTTTCCTGCCAATTTTTCCATTCTTAATAACAGTACCAAATGAGTTCATACAAGCGATTTTGTTAAGGGATTCGCATATAGCTTATGGATTTTCAATTTGGCATGCAATCTATATTTTTTGGAATGGATTTAAAATGAAGTATATTGGTGGCATTGATGACACTTATGCTAGCGCTGATGAACCTTGGTTTGTCAAACATCTCTACCTACCTCTCTTTATTATAATGTATGCAATAATCTTCTTTGTATATATCTTCAGATACAAGAAATATATGCGATCTAACAGCATAGGCACATTACCTTTATCAACAATAACAAATTTTGTTTTTATTCCTCTCTTCATATTTAGCTTAAGCTTCAAAGCAATTAACATACAAGTACTTGCATGGCTCACGCCTTATTTTGCACTTCGTAAAAAACTGGTTTTGCTACTTGAATATTCTATTTTAACCATTGTGAGTGGACTAGCTTTGATTTTCTTTGAAGCATCGAATTCTGTAACGTTTCTAGAGCTTTCCAAGCTTGCAGCATCTGAGAATACACCATTTTATACACTAATTGTCAATCCAGCGCTTAAATTAACCCAAGTGATTCCTGTTGAGGTTTGGGTATCTATAATTCTGATTACAATTGTCTGGTTCCTGATAAGAACTGGAATGGAATTTACACGATGTTCAAGAGAACTACTAAAGAAAGAAACTATACATAAAATCTTCTCTGCAACAATTTAATTATATTTTAATAAAGGCATTGGTCATAAATTTTTTATCTACCAATAATGTGAGAATATATTATGGCTAAATGTGATTTTACAGATTGCGAAAATACTCAGATGCTACCTTTCAAATGTAAATATTGCAGCAAATCGTTTTGTAGTGTTCACCGTTTACCAGAAAATCATAATTGCGAATATTTACATTTAGGAAAATCACCTTTAGTTGAAACTAAGAAAACTACCTTCATTGCC
>JAHLVW010000113.1 GCA_019058275.1 Candidatus Heimdallarchaeota archaeon | reverse complement strand
GATTTTGTTAACGAATGGTTTACATGCTAAAAGGCGAAAGTTGAAAAAATTCAACAGGATTTTAGACTTAAATAGTCTATTCTAACAACCAATAATCTGATATTCCTTTCTGTTTCTAAATTGAAGTCTTCTGCCTCTGTAGCTCATTTAGTTTCACTACTACTTCTGGTTATAATTCGATCTTCACTAAATGGGTATGGGGTTCTCCCGTGACGATGCTGGTAAATTTATTGGTCTGTATCTTGAACTTGGAATACTCGATGAAGATCCTTTCGTTTCCATTGAGCAAGCTGGTATTGGTCAGCTAATGGAAATGACTGTTGAAGGTGGTCGTAAGGGGTACAAAGAAATTGAGATAGGTATCTGTGGTAAACAAGGTGGTGAACCAAAATCAATTGATTTCTGTTATCGAATTGGCTTGGATTATGTCAGTTGTTCTCCATTAAGAGTTCCTGTAGCCCGTTTAGCAGCTGCTCATGCAGTGATCACCAATGGTCCAAGAAAATAATTATAAACAAAGGTGTATCTCTCTTGCAAGGATAAGAGGGAAGATTCCTTTCTTTCTTTTTTCCATTTTAACTATCAAAAGTGGTTTTATTAATTCTACAAATAATAAACTGATTAAAATTTTTTTTGTAATCCTTATTTTTTAAATATTTATTTTTTTCTCTAGATTAGAAATAGTATTCAGCGTTGAGTAAATTAATAATCCTTCTTTTTTCATAATTGTTTTATCCAACCGTTTAAAATGATAGTCATCAACTAGGATTACTTTACAGCTCAAACAAGTTGCTGTTGCTAGATGTAAAGCATCAGATGCATAAAGGTTATATTGCCAGATGAATTTTTTTGCAATTAGAATAGTATCTTCTTTAATCTTTTCTAAAGTTAATTTTTTCTTGCTTATTAGCCTTTTTAAATCAGTATCAATAAATAACTGTAATTTTTCTGCTTCACCTGAATTTATTTCTTCTTGATTCTCTCTTTTTTTTATCCCTCTTACAATCTCTAATTGACTCCAGACAGAGCTAATACAGTCAAATTGTGAATTATTAAGACAATATTCGATTATTTCACTTCCTTTTTCCTCATAATAAAGGTTCCATAGGGAAGAGCTCTCCAAGTAACATTTAATCTTCTTCATCATGCAAATCCTCTAGACCTTTTACTTTTCTTTTCGAGAAATATTTTCTTACTTCAGCTCTCGATTTCCATGGTAATTCCTTTAGCTTTTCTTCTTGCATTAATTCATATAGACCTGCTTTCAATGCTTCACTTATTGATGAATATCTACCCTTTGCTACTAATACTTCCAAGAATTGTCTTTCTTCTTCAGTTAGTCTTACTGATGCAACTTCCATCTAATCACCTCAATAATATTTACCTCTCCGTATATTGATTACGTTTATGTAAACTTATAAATTTTTCTATGTATTATTCTATGCTAATAGATGACCAAGTATTTTTGTAAAAATAATCTTTACTTTTTTTTAAAATAGATTTTACTTCTCTCCGAATATTATAATAGCTACGAAAAAGTAGAGATTTGTATTTATGGTGAACAAGAAGGGGAGTTATTGTCAATAGATTTCTGTTATCGAATTGGCTTGGATTATGTCAGTTGTTCTCCATTAAGAGTTCCTGTAGCCCGTTTAGCAGCTGCTCATGCAGTAATGAACAATAGACCCAGAAAATAATAGAAAACAAACTTTCTTCCAACAGGAAGAAGGTTATTTCTCTCTTTTTTTTAATCAAAATCCTCAATAGCGATTATTGTCATGTTTACTTATGACAAATAAGATTTCTTTAGAACAAAAAATGCTAAACACTAAAAAAATAACCGAGCTAATTCTTGATTTACCTGTATCATTTTCTCTTCCTAATGGGTGGGGATTAAAAGAACTCCTGTTGCATTTATGGTCTTGGGATGATGAATTCACAAAAATTTGCGAAGGAAAAATGAATGATTCTTTAGATCAATGTGAATTTGAGTTCAAAAAGATGAATATGGACTATGTCGAGTGGAATGATTACGTTTTAGAAAAAATGAGCAATTTGACACTTGATGAAGCTAGGCAAAAATATAAGGAAACACGTTACAAAATAATTACCTTATATGAAAAGTTAATTAAATTCCCAGAAACAGTTGAGGATGAAAAATCATTTTATAGAACAGACAGAATCCTTGACCTATGGCAACATGACAAACAGCACTTAAAAGCAGGCGGTATTAAGATAGATTTCTAGATAATTCATCTCTTCTTTTACTCGAGATTGACAATTGAATTTAGAGCCTATTGGTTTTGTTAAAAACGAAGTATTAAATCCATACGATAGGGAGTGGGGTAAAGTTATTTCAGAAATAATTGTTAATGAGAATTATGTATCTGGTTTAATTGGGTTAGAGGATTTTACTCATGCAATAATAATTTTCTTTATGCACAAAGCATCTTTCAGTAAGGAAAAACATCTCGAACATCATCCAAAAAGACGCTTAGATTTACCAAAAATAGATATTTTTGCTCAAAGAGCAAGACATCGACCAAATCCTATAGAAATTACTTCAGTGCAAATTATTAATGTGAAAAATAATATACTCACAGTAAAAGGACTTGATGCAATAGATGGTACACCTATTGTTGATATCAAACCATATTTCGCTTGTTTTGATAAGATTGATGACGCTGAAACGCCTTCTTGGGTTGAAGAAATAATGATGGATTATTTCTGATATTCCATTGATTCATCTTATTTTTAATATCTAGAGAAGTAAAAAATTAGACAAGTAGCTCCTCTAACTCTCCCATTTTTTCTATTAATCTTCTTCCTTTCGTGCTTATTACATATTTCTTTTGTCGATCATCTGATTCTAGTTCAGCAATTAGAGTTGTATTTAGCAATTCTTTTAGATGCTGATAAATTGCTTGTAATGATATAGATTGTCCTAATGACTTCCAAATTCCATAGCCAAAATTAGATTCACCAGAATCTATGATTCGTAAAATTTCTACCTTTGTTCCCATACTTCTAAATGATTCAACCTTTTTATCTTGAGTAGTACTTTTTTGGAAAGCTCTGGAAGTTTTAAGACCACTTGCAGTAATGATAGCCAAAACTGATGAATTTTGAAGGAGAATTTTTTCTTCAGTTAGTTTATCAACTGCAGCTATAACTGTTGCGCTACTCAACTCAGCAAAAATTCCTTCCTTCTTCCCCAATAGTTTGCTTGCAGATATTATATCTTTCTCTGAAACTGTGATAGCTATTCCATTACTTTCCTTAATACTCTCAATTGCTTTTTCACCAAATGTAGGGTTGCGAACCATAATTGCATCTGCTAATTGGTTTTTTACAAGTTTCTTTTTAGTTGAATCTTGCAGAGGATCTCCAGAATCAAAGGATTTAGTTATTGTGTCATAACCCTTAACTTGAACTCCAATAATTTTTGGTAATTTTGCCTTTGATGGGATTAAATTAATTTTCTTAGCTTGCTTCAATCCTTTCCATAAGGAGTAAAGCAAACCACCACTTCCCATAGGGACAACAATATAATCAAGCTGTTCAATTGAATCAAATGTCTGTTGTTGCTCAGCAATTTCAAATGAAATTGTTTTTGCCCCTTCAATTGTAAGAATATTGAATTCAGGAGTAGCTTGATAACGACCCTTTTCAATCATTTTTTTAGCTAAATCCAAACTATCATCAATGGTTTCTCCATAATCAATAACATCAGCTCCAAATGCTGACATCTGAGTTCGTTTTTCTGGTGATGTGCTCTTTGGCGTTACACAAAAGCATTTGATTTGAGCAGCTGCACAATATGCACTTAAGGAAGCTCCGAGATTGCCATCAGATGCACAAACTAATGACTGCATTTCTCTACTCATTGCATCTGAAACCATCAATGGTGAAACTCGATCTAAATAGGACCCAGTTGGATTTGAACCTTCAATTTTAAGATACAAATCGATTTTATTTGAGAATAAATGAAGAGCTTTTCGTAAAGGAGTTTGTCCTTCTCCAAGAGTAATTGTTTTTGTAAAATTAGGTAAAAATGAACGATACCTCCAGATTCCCTTTTCCTTTTCATTAACTTTCAAATATTTATTTAGCGAATCAAATAAAAATTCAACAGAATTAGAGCTGCATTGTGGACAAGTCAATGAACGTTGTAAGGAATAAAGCTCTGCTTGGCAGTTTTGACAGATAATTTTTTCGTTCACAAAGACCGCTCCGGATTAATCGTTCTTATTTCTATTACCTTTACTGTTTACTAAAAAACAATATTTCAAGCAATATTTAAAAAGCTAATGTTTCAACCTTAATATACAAGTTATAACTTGTATATTGAGGAGGTTGATTTTCAAAAATGAAAAATCTATTCCCAGAAAGATCATACATGAAAACCGGTTTATCAATTCAACAGTTAACTCCCGATGAGAAAGTTACTCGGGGGACAAACAAAGTGAAAAGAGGTTTCGCCCGAATGACAAAAGGTGGGGTAATTATGGACGTTACCTCAGTCGAACAAGCGCACATTGCAGAAGATGCGGGCTCGGTTGCAGCAATGGTTCTCGATAAGTTACCTATTGATGTTCGCAGAGCTGGTGGTGTTGCCAGACCAGCTTCGATTCCAATCATTTGCGATATTCTTGAAGCGATAACTATCCCTGTTATGGCTAAATGTCGATTAGGTCACACCTACGAAGCAAAAGTTTTACAGGAAACAGGTGCAGACTGTATTGATGAATCAGAGGTACTAACACCTGCAGATGAGCTAAGACATATTTGGAAGTGGGATTTTGCAGCACCTTTTGTTTGTGGAGCTTTAGATCTTGGCAGTGCTCTTCGTCGTATAGATGAGGGGGCAGCTATGATTAGAACAAAAGGCGAACCCGGAACTGGCAATGTTGCTGAAGCTATTCGACATATCAGACTTGTGAATGGTGAAATCAATGAGATTAAGCGACTTCTCGAAGTTGAAGATTATCAGCAATTACTTTTCAAATCAAGAGAAATGACATGCTCTTATGATACTGTCTTAGAAACAGCAAAAATAGGACGTTTACCTGTTGTTAATTTTGCTGCAGGTGGAATAACCACACCCGCTGATGCAGCACAAATGATGATGCTTGGTGCAGATGGAATTTTTGTTGGTTCAGGCATTTTCAAGAGTGAAGATCCAATGCAAAGAGCTTCTGCTGTTGTCCTAGCAACATCTTATTGGGACAATCCAGAAGTTGTTTATGAAGCTCAAGAAATGGTTAGTGAACAAAAAGCCATGATGGGTCTTACTGGTTCTGAGATGAAATTCAAAATGCAAAACAGAGGTGCGAAATTATAATGTCAATGAAGAAAAGTATAGCAATTGGTGTTCTTGCAGTTCAAGGTGATGTTCTTGAACATGTTAACATGATGAATGAAGTTCTAAAGAAAAACGGGTATAAACCTAATACCATTTGGGTTAAGAAACCAGAAGAAATAGAGCTATTAGATGGTTTGATAATCCCAGGAGGAGAAAGCACAGTCATGAGTCGACTTGTCTCTGAAATGCGATTTGGTGACAAATTAATCAATAAAATAAAAGAGAAAGTCAAGAATGGCTTGGCGATATTTGGTACCTGTGCTGGAACTATTATGCTATCAAAAACCTCATCAGACAATGTTGTGAAAGAGTTTTCTCAAACACTTCTTGAATTAATGGATATAGAAGTAGTTAGGAATAAGTATGGAAGACAACAAGAATCCTTTGAAAAGGAATTGTTAATCGATGTACTAGGAAAGAAACCTTTTCCAGGTGTTTTCATTCGTGCTCCAATAATTACTTCAGTGAAAAAGAATGTTGAAGTTCTCTGCAGGAATTCAGAAGAAATTTTCGCTGCCAAACAAGATAAACTCCTTGCAGTTACTTTCCATCCAGAATTAACACACGACTTCCGATTCCATGAATATTTCTTAAAACTAATTCAAAGTTGAAGCAATCTTAGGCGTTATCCTTAACGCCTTCATTTTCTATTTTTTCACCAGCATATGGGAATCTTTGTCCTTTTATGTACAATGGATGATAATTTTTGATAAATAATCCAATAACAACCCCAATTACAAAGAAGCCAAGAAGTGATGATATTGCTAACTGATATGCTATTGTCTTACCTAATAGCTTACCTGATGCAAGAATACTTGAAAAGATCAAAGGACCTAAGGCAGCACTAGCTTTCCCAGAGATTTTCTTGAAACCCATATATTGGCCAATCTTATTTGGAGGAGATAATTCTAGGATAAATTGTCGTCCCACAATAAAAACAGAACCCATTCCAAAAGAGAGAAATATGGAACCAATGTAAACAAAGAATCTAATTTTACTGTTTATCCCAGCTAAAACTATAAGTATTATTCCTAATGCCCAAGTTATTGCAGTAATAACTAAACCAAATTTTGGACCCTTCTTGTCTATTGTCGGACCCATTAAGTAAAGAAAACCAATGCCAACAATAATTCCAATAATTAGAATAACACCAGCAATTCTTTCTTGAAAACCTAACCCCTCTCTTAAGTAGTCCACTAAAACAGCAATTGCTGTTCCGATTGCATCGTTAATTAAAAACCAGCTGAAAATAAATATAACCATATTGCGATTTTCTTTAAAGATCTCTTTTGTAGTTCTACCAAGTTGAACAAAGGAGCTTCGGATAACTTTACTTAAGTTTTCCCTTTTTTCGAATTTAGCAGCTCTTTCTTTTGTAAAGAAAAAGGGAATTGCAAGAAGCAAGTAAAATATAGCAGCAAAGATGAACATCCAGAAAACCCAATTAAGCTCAATAAATTCTCGAGAAACAAAATATTTCATTACATCATCAGCATCTGTTGCTTCACCAAAAAGTATCGGTAAAACAAAAATTAGAACTACAGACACAATTGTCCCAATGTAACCAAATGCTATGGCAAATGCTGACACCTTAGCTCGAGATTTGGTATCACTAATATAAGGTAGCATTGATTCATAGTAAAGATTAGCAGCTTGATAACAAATATTTGCAATAGTGAAAATAACCAAACCTAAAACAAATTTCCGAGTAATAACAATTAAAGGTGTTAATATTATTGTCAATGAAGCAAAAATAAGCACTATAGGTTTCCTTCTCCCAATTATATCTGAATGAGCTCCGAAAATAGGCATTAAAATCGCTACAAGAATATTCGATATCATAAGGAAAGTACTAACCATTAAATGGGCATTATAGAAAGAAAAACCCTCTTTCATACCAGCAAGTTCCCCCCATTGAAACAAGGTTATTGATATTATTGCCATAGCAAAAACAGTATCTGCAGCATCATAGAATGCCCAATAAAGAATGTTTTTTTTACTAGTTGTTTTAGCTTCATCTACTCTTGCTAGTTCTATTACTTCTGGTTCTTTTACTCCCTCTGATGTAATATCAGAAGAACTGTTCCTCTCCATTATGAATCGCCAAACCAAAAAATCAACTTAACATCCAAAGTAATGTAACTACATGAAATGTTAGTATAAATAAATTTTGAGAAAAAAAGTAGTGGTTGATTAAACACACAAAAGTGTATGTTTAATCATTACTTTCAACTAATTATTGCAAGTTCTTTTCCATGTTTTGTGATAATCTCTACTGCTTCATCAAGAACTTCATATTCAAAAGATGCTTGACAAGAAGTTCGCAAAAGTTGACCACCTTGTGGAACTGCAGGAACACGAACAGGATTAGTATAAACGCTTCTAGGAGTTTCTTCAAAAAGATTCTTGAAGAATTGAAATGTTAGCATGTCATTCCCAACGATTATTGGTATGATTGGTGTTTCTGAACTGCCTATGTCGAATCCTGCATCCAAATATCCTTCTCGCAAACGTTTTGTATTTGACCATAGTTTCTTTCGAATAGAATCATCTTTTTCAACGATATCAAGAATTGCTATTACAGTAGCAACTGAAGCTGGTGGAGCACTTGCACTAAAGATTAAAGATCTAGCACGATGTTTAATCCATTGGCAAATGGATTCTGAGCCAGCAACATAACCTCCTATAGAAGCAAAACTCTTGGAAAAAGTACCCATAATGATATCTACTTTATCTTGAACGCCAAAATGATGTGCTGTTCCTCTGCCATTTGATCCCATAACGCCTACAGCATGGGCATCATCTACATAGACTCCAGCACCATATTGTTCAGCTAATTCAGTGATAACATTCAAAGGAGCAATATCACCATGCATAGAGAAAACACCATCAGTGACAATTAGTGCATGTTCACCTTTTGGTATTTCTTTTAAACATCTCTTGAGATCATCCATATCATTATGTTTGTAAATCTTTTTTCGATCAGAAGTAATTCTTCCTAGTCTGATGCCATCTATTATGGACGCATGGTTTTGTTCATCTGAGATTACCCAATCATCTTTATCTAAGAAACATGATAGTGTCCCAAGATTTGCTTGCATTCCTGTTGAAAAGATTACTGCTTCTTCTGTGCCAAAGAAATTAGCTAAACGTTTTTCTAATTCTACATGAAGTTCCATAGTTCCATTAAGCAGTCTCGAACCAGTGGAGCCAACACCAAATTCATCGATTGCTTTTTTTGCAGCAGCTTTCACTTTTGGATTTGTTGTCATACCCAAGTAATTATTTGAGCCAAGCATAATTACTTCTCTACCACAAATATCCACAACAGGTCCTTGTTCACTACAAAGTTCTTTGAAATAAGGATAGTAACCGAGTTCTTTAGCCATTCTTACTTCGACTAGCAACTCATTTTCAGCTTTTTCTCTATATTTGTCAAAGAATGCCATTTATATCACATAAAATCTTGGTTTTGAAGAGTTATAAAAACATTCTCTTTATACTCACACTTTCAGTAAAGAATACCTTGAAAAATTGAAATGACTATTGACTATAATTAAGTGATCTTCAGGTTGAATCATATGAATAGCATTGCTATAGTTAAATGTAAACGCAAAGACATTCCATCGTTTTCTAAAATTATATGTTTAGCATTTAACGATAAAGATTCCAAATAGTATATCATAAATGGGTGGTTTCTTGAAACTGTAAAATTCCTCTTTCGTTGTCATCTCGAGAGTAACCTTTAATGCAATAATATTAGCTAAAAGATAGTTATTATCAACAAATAAAAACACCAAAAAAACTCGTTGTAGTCATAATTAGAGCATGAATAATCTTTAGCGACAGAAAAACAAAATATCTTTAAGTTTGGAATTGTAATTAATATTACAACTATATGTGATTGAATAATATGAAGGGAAAATTAAGAGGGGTTGTAATTTTACTTCTATCACTTAGTGTTATATCTTCAACAGTTGTATTAATAAATTATGACCAGAAATATAGAGCAGGATATCTACTTGATAAACCAGTGCCAGGAATAGTTAAAGGCACAGCTAAAATGGTGGACACAGAAGCTTATTTTACAAAACATGAGCTTCAACAAAGTTCAATCAAACTTGACTTAGTATGCAATAATTCAGCTAATTTAGAAATTTCTTTGGGATACAAGTCACCAAATGAACCATTGATGAAAGCTAATCATCTGATAAAAGAGAAAATGATTTGGTCTAAGAACCATAATTCATTGGATAGATCTGTTAGTGATAAACGAGATAGATTAACTATGGATAGTAACTTATCGACTTTTGGATTTACTAATGAAGAGTATGTCAAAGCTGATGAACGAATCTATTATCTGCGAATAATCGATATCAGTGGTGGTCCTTATGGGTATGAGAAAAATATCACAACAGAAATTAATGGAACATTCTACGAAACACCGGAATATATACCAAATATTCATTATATTGAAGAATTTCGTTTATCTTTTGATAACTTAATTTTTGAAACGATGCTATATCCATTTTTTGATGGTAGCACTGAGATTATTATACCAATTCGCGGAGTTAATCATGAGCTTGCTCTGGAAGATGCTGCCACTGAATACGAAATTAAAGGAAAGGGTACAAGTAGTTTCTCAACCACAACACCAGGTACTGGTAGCAGTAGTATGTGGGCAGTGATTTTTGGTACAAGTAACTTCAAATATGTATTATCTGATAAACTTGATTATCCTCCTATAGAATGCCGAAGTTTCATCCTTGGATGTGTAAGATCATCAGCACCAGATGAATACAAAGCAGGTATCTTGGATTATGGTTGGTGTGTTACTTACTGCATGGATGGAAACTCAACTCAAACAGATGATAATAATCTTGAAAATATGCTTACTTATGCTGATAGCCAATTAGGACTTACTGGGAAACTTATCGTTTTTGCTAATAGTCATGGGATAAAATGGGGTGGAAACCATTATACAATGACTGGGACATCACATAACATTCTCGGACTATGGTGGACAAATGTTGTAAAGCTATCAGAATATGAGAATTTAATAGATGATATTACATCTGAGAGTACTAAGGTTTTGCTTTGGATAGCTGCTTGTAAAGGCTATGGCTTAGATAGCTTTGCTTCTGGTGACCATAATGAATGTTTAGAAAGTTGGTCATTTAGGGAAAAGCATTATATGAATGTATATGGAGACTCATATTCAAACTATTGCTGGGGACATGATGTTATTTCAGGCGGTACAGTGGTGGTACCTAAAGATGAAATGGCGTTTTTCTTTTCTGTGGCTTATGAAGGAACATGCCAAGTAACAGTAACGGATATTGGTCCAGATATCAAAGACTGGTATGATGATAAATATGACAGTGAAGATGAGGAATCAGTGATGTATATACAAAGTACTTGGGGAACATATACATTTTATATTAATTGGGGGTATTAGTTTAAAGGAGATTTAGAAATGAATAATGATTCAATTAATGAAAACGGAAGTGATATAAATAATCTCAAAAAATTCAAAAATAATCATATTCTCGCAAAAATCATTTTCATCATTGGGTTTAGTGTATTGGCAAGTTCGATTATTTTTATGATTGTTTTTACAGCTACACAAAAACCATCATTAAATGGTTTGTACATAATTTTAGGAATAATTGCTTCAATAGCATTTATTGATCTGATTATTGGTAGTTTTACTTTAGGTGAAAAAAGAAGTAGATACAGTATTTCAGGGTTCATTTTTAGCTTAGTTGTTATAATATATCATAGTATTGTAATTGGCTTATTTGCTACTTCTGGAATCTAAAATGATTTTTCTTAAAATTAAAAACTACTTTTTTTCTTTTTTTAGCTCTTTTTAAACAAAAACCATTGAGTGAGGTTTGAGATGATGAAAGTTGCAAGGAAAAAATCTGTTAGTAGTAACGATTATTTTAACTTCAATGTTTAGTTTTGTTAGTGGTGTTGAAACAGAATCTATAGAAGTTACTCTTGAATGGTCATATAAAACAGATGGTTATATAGTATCCTCTCCTACAATATTGCATATTGAAAAGGATAAGCAATATGAAATACTAATTGGATCAACTGACGATAAACTATATTGCCTTAACAATCAAGGAAACGAAATATGGAACTTCCAAACAAATAGTGATGTTCGTTCTTCATCAGCAATTTGGGATATTGACGGTAATAATCAAGTTGAAATTCTCTTCGGGTCTGATAATGGCAATCTTTATTGTCTTGATATAGCAAGCAATGAAATTTGGTCATACACAACTAAAGATAATGTGTTTACCTCACCAGCAATAGCGGATATAGATTTAGATGTTCATTTGAAATAATCTTTGGCTCTACAGATAACAAACTGTATTGTTTAACAAATAACGGTCAATTAAAATGGTCATTCATAGTAGGTGATAGTATATATTCTTCACCAGCTATAGCAAATATTAATGCTGACGATTACTTAGAAGTTATCTTTGGTTCTGAAGGTAACAAAATCTACTGTTTAAATTATCATGGACAAGAATTATGGTCATACGATACTTGGAGAAATGTTCGTTCATCACCAGCTATCACAGATGTTAATAATGATGATTTTTTAGAAATCATTGTGGGTTCAGAAAATAGTAAAGTTCTCTGTTTAGATCAAACTGGTAGGAAGATTTGGTCTTACGATACAAAAGATTGGGTTTTTTCATCTCCCGCAGTTGCAGATATTGATAATGATGGTTTGACTGAAGTTTTAATTGGTTCTTATGATTACAAAATACATTGTATAAATTCAGAAGGTACAATGAAATGGACTTTTGAAACAGATGAGAAAATCGCTTCTTCACCTACTATTGCTGATTTAGATAATGATGGACTCATGGAAGTTAGTAATTGGTTCAGGTGATAATTATCTCTATTGTATTGACAGTACTGGACAAATGATTTGGAAATATGAAACAGATGACTATATACATTCAACACCTTTAGTTGTTGATATTGATAATAATGGTTTGTTTGAGATTATTTTCGGTTCAACAGATGATATTGTTTATTGCCTTTCTTTATCTGGTGTCAGTCAATCTGGTAGTAATCCATGGTACTGTCATCGTGGAACAGTTCTTCATACAGGTTGGATGGATTCTGATAATGATATTATTGACGATTTAACTGAGAGTTATCTCTACAGTCCTAAGTATCCTTATACTAATCAAGAAGAACCCAGTTTGCCGATTTCAAACATAGGTGTCTTGGTTGTCTTTCCGACTATCGCTTTGATAACAATTTCAAGTATCATTCGTAACTGACGCAAGAAATCTCGAGAGTTTTAATAGCGAAAAAAGAACAACAAGATAGGTTAGACCAATGATTCGAATGGAAACTGTTACCCAACCAAAATGGGTAGAGAATATCAGTATACTCAAATGTAAACCAGCAACTGAATTCACAAAAAAGAAGCTAATTATCAGTGAACGAGTAGGGTATCTCTTTTGTCAAGAATCAGAATTAGAGAAGATTACCTTTCTACCAGATGTGCTATTGGATCTCTTTACTACTTTTGGTGGGCTTACTCGAGACCAATTAGCTAAATATACCAACCTACCCCGAACGACTATCTTTGATGCGTTAATGAAGTTAGTCCAGAAAGATAAGATTTCTCTTGACTATCTTAAGAATGGTAAGATAGGCAGACCAAAAACAGTGTTTAAGGCATTGTAACATGATATTACTAATTATTGTTTATTTGTGTTGTTTCGTCAGCGTCATTACTTGTTTCCTCAGGTAGAAATTCTTCCATGCTTTTACTCAGATAGGACTCAGCAATAACCCTTTCTTCTTTTTACTTTTTTTATACAATAAACAAGTTTTTGGGAGAGGAAATTATGCTTCAACATTTACTTCTTGTTTACGCTTGCGCTTACGAATATATAACAGTAAAGGTACAAGTAGGACGATAAATACTGAGGGTATAATAGTTAGAAGAAGATACGGGGATTGGGGAAAAGTGCCATAGTGAAAGCGAGGTAATGAGTATGAAGAGAGTTCATAATGATAGTCAAGAACAAGATCTACAGCTAAATTATTACAGGAACCTTGTGCCCAACCGCGAAAATGAAGTCCTTTCACTAATCCTGTCGAACTATCAAGAGCAATCATGAATTGGTTTCCAAAGGAAAAAGAGCTCCATTGGGATCTACTATTAAGATCTTATTGAGGCAAATGAATATCATCAAATCACTTAGAACGAGTCTCATGTTACTTGGTTTTGGTCCACCTTTTAAACTTCCAGAAAAGACTCTTTATATTGATAAAATTGGTGTACTTGAAAAGTATAGAGGAAAAGGACTTGGTAAGAAACTAATCAATCATGCTTTTAATATCGCAACCCAAGAAGATATCCAATTTGTAGAGCTTGAAGTTACTGCAAAAAATCAAAATGCTATTTCATTATATGAAAAGAT
>JAHLVW010000112.1 GCA_019058275.1 Candidatus Heimdallarchaeota archaeon | reverse complement strand
GGATTTCTTCATCCTTTGCACGATTAATCATAACTGAATCTAAACCAATAACAATATCAGCTTGCGGGTTTTCCTTTTGGCTAATTAAAGAGTTTAATGCTTCAACCATTCCACTAAATACCTGAACCCTAACTGTTACATCATGTAAAAGGCCAAAATCCTCAAATGCTTTCTGTTTTACTGAGGTAGGATCAAGTCCCCAAGTAAGAAAGCTATCATGTGTGTAAATGACTAATTCACCTTCAGCATTTGGATTAAAAACAAATGTACGTACATTTGGTACTTGCAGATTAACATTGAAGCTATTATTACTTAAAGATGCAAAAACAGAGATAGTTAACAACAGAGAGATTACCATTAATGTCTGGATTTTTTTTGATTTCATTTCAACATTCCTGCGTGTTAAATATAGTATTTTGTTACACGTTACTATAATTCATTGATAAAATAGTAAATAAAATTACTTATCATAATTCAAAATGAGTTACTATTTAATCAATTGAGAATATATTTTGTGAATATCTGCTTCATATTGAGCAATCTCTTCAGGTATGCTTGAACTTTTTGACCAATTCCATGAACCAATCATATAGAGTAACCAGATGAAATCCATAAAATCATCAGGATAAGTATCCAATTGACTGGGATTAGATTTACTATAACCTTCGATAAATGCTTGACTAATTCTTTGATGGTTTAAGTTCGAATAATCTGCGTAAATATCTGTCGAGAATACTGTTGGGAATATGCTGAAGTAAAATCCAGCTTTAGTCATATAAAAATCAAAACTAGCTGAACCAGCAAATGACCATTCGAAATCAATAATTGCTGAAATATCTTTTTTGTTGATGATTATATTAGATGGTTGAATGTCTGAATGAACAAAACAGGCCTCTGTTGTTGATGGTATGTTAGCAGCATACTCATCAATTTCTTTGAGTAGTTTTTTACGGTATTCAGGAAAGCTTTCTCGATCAGTCCAATTCAGAATATCCTGGCAATATGCCTTAAAGCAGGATTGCCAAGTTTGGAAGCGATTACCCCATAGGAAATTCTTTGTTTTATCGACCTCATTATATATCGAGGTAAAATCACCAAAAAAGTCGAATTTAATTGTATGTAGCTCACCTAAAAAGAAACCGATCTTTTGTATTATTGATAGAACTTCATCAGTAGTTAATTCCTTTGATTTAATTACTTGACGTAATTCCATTCCAGGAGCCTTTTCAAGAATCATATAGGGTATAAGTTCTTTGTTAGATGAGAACGCAAAAACATTTGGAGTAGGAACTGAAGTATTAGATTGAACCTTCTTCATTGATTCAATTTCTCGTCTTTGTTTCATAGGCCAACGAGGATTATTAAATTTCAGAATATAAGACTCATCTGAATCCAAAGAAAATGAATAAACTGGATTGACAAAAGATTCAGTAATTTCAGAAACAGCTTGAATTTTTTGTGCTGGAAAGTGTTTCTTAATGACTTTAGTGATCATTTCATTTGTAATCGGTTCTTTTGATTTATATGACATTTTAACTCAAAATCTCAATTTCTTATAAAAGATATTTTGTAATGGATTAAAATTAAACATATTCATAACTATTTGCAGAAAAAACTACTGAAGTGTATAAAATTATGCAACGATTATTCATTTTCGATAACAGATTCTCTCTTTCGGAAAAGTGGTTTAAAGAATAACATCTTTTGTTCAGTACCTTTGTAAATCCCATAGAAATAAGGAATAAATCTTGGTAATTGAATAAGTGAGACTATTAGAACCATCGTTGGAATTGTTCCCATTGCTAATTCCGGTGTTAATAAGGGCATGAAATTTTGCCAGTAAAATCGCCATTTGATGAGTATACTTAAGGAACCAATAAGAATCATAGTAATCCATTGCATCGGTCTAATGTATTTGAAAATCAAAGTTAACAGAAAAACGAATATACCCCATTCTAATACCATCCAAGGATTAAAA
The DNA here is from genome assembly GCA_019058275.1 of Candidatus Heimdallarchaeota archaeon. Lineage (GTDB taxonomy): Archaea > Asgardarchaeota > Heimdallarchaeia > JABLTI01 > JABLTI01 > JABLTI01. The sequence goes on along the minus strand of JAHLVW010000112.1, from coordinate 4,797 downwards.
ATAACCATGAATCCAAAAATAGTTGAAAAGCCATTTCCACCTTTTAAACCAAAGAAAATAGGATAACAATGACCAAGTAGTGACATTGTACCGGCTAAACCAATAGCCCAATTTTGATATTCTTTGAAATTAACAGTTGTAGATACGATAGCTGGTATTAACCCCTTCGTACAATCAAGAAGCATGGTAAGAACACCCCATTTTCCTCCTAAATTTTTTCCAACATTATAAGCACCCGGATTCCCATCACCAAGTAAGCGAATATCTTGTTTGAGTTTGAAGTAGCTTATTACTATAGCCCAGCAGATTGAGCCATAGATATACGAACCTAATGCTAATGTTATCAAACCAACTATTATACTTGGTTCCAAGACAAATCCTCCACGTACAGTCTTTAGTTATATCACTCTAATAATAGGTTTCTTTCATATTTTAAGTAATCTCATTCCGATTAGGAATTTTTGCTTCTTGGTCCTTAAACCAATTAAGGGTTCTTTCAAATGCTTCCTCTTTGGAAACGATAGGTTCATAACCAAAATCCTTTGTTGCTTTATCATGAACAAAAGTATGATCTACACATGTTTGAATAACTGAAAATCGATTGAAATTAGATTTTGGACTAAATATCTCTGCAAACACTGCTAAGACCATTGCTAATCTGTAAGGAATAGATCTTTTGGGAATTGGTAATCCTAATCCTTTCAAGAACGGTTCCATAAATGCAAATAAGTTTTCAGCAGGTTGATGGTCAGTTATGAAATATGATTGTCCTGCAACTGGTGAATCTTGAGTCAAGTTTTTGGCAGCTAATACATGTGCATAAGCAGCATTTTCTGAATACACATGACTGAAATGTGCTGAACCATCACCAAGTTTTATGTTATTCTTGCTTTTTGCTACTTCAATGATGTTTGCAATATGATATCTATCTCGAGGGCCATACATTCCAACTGGTCGTAATGAACAAGTTAAAAGCTCAGGATTATTAGCTTCTATCATTAATTGTTCTGCAATAATTTTTGAATGTGAGTAATGATCTTTTGGCATTTTTTCTGGATAAGGCAGAGATTCATCACCATATACAATGGGTTTCTTACCATCAACGACAACATCTAATGTACTAGAATAAACTAGTTTTCTAATGGCATATTTCTTGCAAACATCAATTACATTTCGATTACCAAGGACATTTACATTATAAAAGACATGTTTTGGAAGCTTTGGGTTCCAAACAGCAGCAGCAGTTTGAAAAACGATATCAATATTTTTGCAAGCTAGCTGAACATCAAAAACGTTACGAATGTCTCCCAGAATAAATTCAACACCATTTACTGCTTTAGGTAATGGTTGAATGTCCATAACTCGAACGAATTTCCCTTCTGCTTGTAATTGCTTAACTATTTCGAATCCCAGCATTCCGGATCCACCTATAACCAAGCATCTTTCAAAATCATCATTATTTATTGAGTCATTCATTTCATTCACCAAGTAACAGATATAGCTTCTTCAGGGCAAATTTCTACACATTTCAGACAGCGAGTGCAAAGTGAAGAATAAAGAGGAGTTATTCGCCAAATCTGAGGGGCATAAGGATCTTCTTCTACAGCACCAATAGTTTCATGCAAGAGGAATAATGCTGGTTCACAAATTCGCAAACATTTACTGCACTCTCGAGGATCAACTTTATTACCATCACCACAAAGGAAATAATCGATCGAAATTTTCGTTTTTTTGCCCAATGTGTTCACAACCTCAAATTAGTACTTGTTTCTTAATTCCGGAAAATCATTTCGTGGATAAATTCTTAATGCATCATTTTCACAGGCATATAAGCAAACTCCACATCCATAGCATTTATCTTTATCAACCTTAACTTGTCTAGAGACTGCATCGTATTTTAGAGCATTAAATTGGCAACGAGAAACGCATGAATTACAACCAATGCAAAGAGTATCATCAATATCTACAATATATTCAGCTTTGTAAATTGATTGAATGCCAAAATCAAGTCGAGGACGAATGCCTGCACATTCGGGATTAGCACAAGAACATAAATTGTTAATATAAGGATAAGGACCAGACCAGATAGTGCCTATATAGCCCTTCTCATTGTGCTCTTTGAACCGTTCAATAGCTTCTTCTCAAGTTAATTGGAATTTTTCATCTACAGGAATAAATCTAGGAAGCTTTTCTATAATTTCTGACATCACACCAAAATTGATACAGCTAGCTTCTTTTTCGCCTCTATGCATATACCTGCACATACAATATTTCTGAATTATTGGTTCTGCTGCGCAGTGTTCGAGAATTGCGATAGCATCATCTAATGGGACAACTTGACCAATGTGACCTTCTGCTTTGAAAGGATTAGTTGGAGGTTTCATACTTTTAAGCATGTTCTCAGCTATATTCTTTACAATACGACCAATGATTGGCATCTGTATCTTGTAGCCCAGACCAACAGCATTAAAACCAGCTATTTTTCGAACTGCAATCTGTTCAAAATTCAAGTATTGCTCCATTAAGAATTCTCGAAGATTATATTCTTCTACAACTTCATTAGAATAATTCTTTGCATTAAGGTACCACTTACCAGCAGCACCATGTTTCAAACAATGATCACACATAGCTGTGCACCGATGTTATAGATTCGATAGATTAGATAATCGAATAGATGGTAATTTGATAGTTTATTTATGTCGAACTTATTTAAAGATTTGGCACACAGTATAGCTTTGTTAATTAGTTACTTCTTTATCTTCTAGAGAATCATCGTTTTGATTATTTTCGAGCCATAGTTCGGGACCGCGTAGTACGGAAAGGATTATTGCTATAGCTACAAAAACACAAAGAAGTCCAAATAAAATCTTAATTGTAGGAATGTAATTTTCTTCTGCTAATGTATCTGATATTCCTGTACTTTTCATAACTAAATCCAATATAATGTAGAAAACTGTAGTTGATAATGCAGTTCCTATTGTGTATCCAATATTTCTTGATAGTTGTAAAAAACCGCTAACTACTCCTAATGCATCTTTTGGAACGCTTGACATTACAGAATTGCTGTTTGGTGAAGTAAATATTCCAATAGCTAGACCAATAATGGTTGCTATTAAGACATAGAACCAAAGTGGTGTGGTAAATGAAACTAAAAGAGCACCAACTAGTAAGGATATAAGAATTAGGCCAAGTCCAAATGAAGAAAGAATTCTTGAATCTATTTTGCTTGAGATTTTACCAGAAATTGGAGCTGTGATAGCTAAACCTATAGGCACTCCTACAATTACTAAAGCAATTTTTATTGTACTATAATTGAGAATGTCATTCATGTAAAAAGGTAATTGAAATGCAACTGAATTTAAGGCTATGTAAGTTGCTAGTGCACAGAATATACCAATTGTGAATTTTCTATTTTTAAATAATTTTAGATCAATGAATGGATAATCAAATCTTCTTTCCCAGAACATGAATCCTATAAGTAAAAGTATACTCAATGCAAAACTGAGCCCAGACCACAAATAAGGACGAGCAATTTCTGTTTCTACTAACAACGTAATGCTTACAACAAAAAGTGTCATGAAAACAGCAAAAATTATGGATCCAAATGGGTCACCTTTATGACCCTTTTCTAGTGATGGGGTAGCTGGAATGGCAAACTGAACATAAATGAATCCAATAACTCCTATCGGTACATTTATCCAGAAAACACTTTGCCAACCCCAATAATTAATCATAACTCCACCAATACCCGGTCCTACAACTACACCTAAAGCAGATACCAATGCTGTAAGTCCAATAGCTAAACCTCTTTTTTCTTCATCAGTAAAACGAGTAACAATTGCATTTCCATTAGCTAAGACTCCTGCTGCACCTATTGCTTGAAACATACGTGCACCAACAAGCATAGGTAGATTAAACGATAAAGCACAAATCAATGACCCAAGAGAAAAAATTATTATACCAATTTGAAAAACCAATTTTGTACTAAATCTGTCTCCTAAATGACCTGCTGCTGCAGTTAATCCAACAATAATAAGCAGATAAACAAGAACAGCCCACTGAGCTCTTAGCTTAACAACTCCAAATGCATCAGCTATTGTTGGAATACCAATAGTAATAATGGACTCATCTAAAGCGCTCATGAACATACCAATTCCAATTGCAGTAACAAGGATACCCATTCTAACTGGTTGGTCTTCTTGGTCTTTTATCACAGATAGAGAATTTGCATCAGTGGAATTTCCATCAAGTTCAATAGAATTCAAATCATCTCTAGCCAATATCAATCACTTGGTAAACCATGATAGTAGTTACCTAGTAAATTATAAGTGTTTATCAAGTAGAATAAACATGAGAAATCGAATAGAAAAAAGAAGAAAGAAGGGGATATTTTAAGATATTTTTATGGGTTCTATTTCTTTGAATGGATCTGGACAATCAAATGGAACATCTACTGTTAATAAGCCATCTTCGTATTCAGCTTTAATATCACTTGTATTCGCATCACACAAGAATTTTAGTTCACTTACGTACTCAATGTCTTTACCTTTCTTTGCTCGTAGACGTAATCCAAATTTAATTATTTGTAAGTTAATATCCTTCTTTTTCACTCCAGGAAGTTCAATGTTTATGTGATAATGATCATCACCTATATCATCACAATCACAACCGCAATCAACACATGGATGAACCCAAATTAGTTTCTTTTCTTTATCAGTCATAAGAATTAATCCTCCTGATTTGTTAAATCAGAAAATATTTTTTGCTAATTTAATTATCATTTGAAAAATTAAAATC
>JAHLVW010000111.1 GCA_019058275.1 Candidatus Heimdallarchaeota archaeon | reverse complement strand
TCGTTTGAAGGATTCGATTTCCGCCCCGGCCATCACTTCACTTTATTTTTCTATTCTCTATCAACTTTCCTTAATCTTAATGCTTCCATTGTTTCTGTTGGTTTTATTTCCATCACACACTTTTGATGATATTCTTTCCCTTTCTTTGTCCTGTGCCCTAATCCATAAACTCAAGATTTTTCATTTAGTATTTTATAAACTATTTTCTTTAGTGTTCTTTGAGAATCAACTAAAGAAGGTAGTAATTTGGATAGCGAAGAACAGTCAGCAATTATTGACCAACAGATGAGTGCGTCGGTGAACAAGTCAAAGCAGTATACTAAATTGCTTCTTGTTAGTGATTATTTTCTGAGTGTGCATAAATATACAAAAGTGGAGGAACCACTTCTGCAAGCAACAAAGCTCTGTCCTGAGCTAGCAGTTGGGCATGCAAAACTTGGTGAGTTCCATTTAAGATATGGTGATATTCCCTCTGCAAAGGAGCACCTTGAAACTGCCCGTCGACTAGATCCTCTAGATGTTCAAAATCTTGTGAATCTCTGAGCGTATTATGAACTCATGGGTCCTCCGGAGGAGACTAAACAAGTTGCTGAAGAAATTTTAGCATTAGAACCTACGAATGTCCAGGCATTAGTTGTTCTCGGTTGTCATTACTCTATCGAGGGTCAGCAAGCTAAAGCTTTAGTGTTTCTACAGAAAGCAACCACACTTGAACCCACGAATGATACTATTTGGTACAATCTCTCCCTTGTCTATCACAAACAGGGTAATTTACAAGAAGAAATGAAATGTTTAACAAATGCGATAGGAAGAAATCCTTTTTGTGCTGAATATTGGTGTCAATTAGGATTCTGCCATAAATCGTTGGTTGCATATGATGAGAGTTTGGATTGTCTTTGGCAAGCAAACCGTGCAGTGATGTATGATCCATCAATTGTTTTTGAGATTGCAGTTGTTTATGCTCTCAAAAAGAATAAAGAAATGACTCTGGAAACTTTACGACTTGCTAAGGATGAAGATTTTCCGCTCTGTGAAGAAATTTTGAAAGAAGAAGCCTTTACTTTTCTTAAATCGGACAGAGACTTTCAATTACTGCTTGCTAGTCTTTCAAATTAATAGAATCACAAGTAGAGTTCTATTCGTGTATAACTATTTTAAATCCTGACAATAGGTCGTGGATTCGAATTCCGCCCCGGCCACCATTTCTTCTTTTATACTCATTTTAAAAAGTATTTTTAAATAAACTATGTTTTTTTGAAAAATCTACTAAATAACTAACTTTTTAAATAGTCGTCTAATTAATTCATTCATCATCTTATGAGGTGAATATTATTCCAATTGATAGAATAATTGTAGATTCAATAATGGATAATCCCATTTTTGTGAATGTAAATGATAACATTCTTACTATAATTAAAAGACTTTTACAAACAAAGAAGGGTTGTGTGCTTGTGACTCGGACCAATAATGATACTATTGGAATTATCTCTGATAGAGATATCCACAGATTGATTCTTAAAGAAGGTGGTTTGTTTTCTCCCGAGTTATTAGCAAAGGATTGTATGGTCAAACCTGTAATTATGATTGATAGAACTGCTACTCTTTATGATGCGGAAAATATCATGCGAAAAAATAAGGTCAATCGTCTACCTGTTGTTGAAAAGGAAGGTTCTAAACAAGTGATCGGGATTATTAATTATGAAACAGTTCATTCTAATGTGATTACTAGATTTGCTAAAAGCTGGGTTAAAAGAGATTATAATTTTAATAAATAATTTCTATTTTTATTTTAATCAATCACTAAGCAAAACGATAGCGATATTTCTTACTTGTTTCTAAAGTTGGTCGCGGATTCCAATTCCGCTCCGGTCACCATTACCTTTTCTTTCCTATTTCTATATACTACGTGATAGCCTTTTCTTATGAATTAAAAAATTAATTGCTCTCTAATAACTAGTTGTAATCAAAATGTCAAGTATCTTATAGTTGTAGGGAGAATAATTGTCATTTGAAAAGACAATTACTAATCAACCTAAAACTTAGAAATTTAATATATCATTAATATCTGTCAAATCGATTTTAACAAAGTTTTTTCTTCTTTTATTTGCTAACAATCCATCGATTACATAGTATAGATTGACTAAAAGGATAAAACCTAACTGAATCACCAAATAGAGATATGGTTTTGATGAAGAAATTTCTTTAAGGAATTCAAATCTATTTGATCTTTCAGGATACACTATGTCAAAAAAAACCACATCTAAAACTGGGATAATAACTGCCCATATGAAAAAGTTAACCATAACTCCTATCATCGCTCTAGTAATATCTACTTTCATCTCTTTTTCATTATCCCGATAACCAATTACTTTTCCACATCGTGAATAAAACCAATATATACTAGTAAAAAGTGAAACTATTGTCAGAAGAATAATACCACTAAATAATACTGCTTCAACAGTTGTTGGTATATATCTTAATGGGCTCTCACCAGTATGTTCTGCTAAATATGTTTGTTCATAATCATATGGAAAACCTGTTAAATAAAAAATCCCTAGTATAACTGAAGGTATTACTAGAAATATTATTCCCTCTAATATCGATAGTTGTAGCTTACCAATAATATCTTTTTTCCTTATAGAAGCCTTCTGCCAGTTCTCAGCAGTTTCCTTATCACCAACCATCAAATACAATCCTGCTACAAAGATTGAAAAACAGACGACATATTTTAGTACGCTTTGAATATAATACAAGATATTAAAATTCCCTAATGAAATTGATGTAATAAAAACCATTATGGAAAAAAATACATAAAAACCAATTCGAGCCTTTAAGAATCGGTTTTTCAATCCACTGTTTTGTTTTATTATGAACCTTATCTTGGCTCTCTGTGATGTCATTTTACATTTATCCTTTTTTTAGAATCATACTTAAATTTCAAAAATTCGTTATTATATTTTTTTAATATTTCAATAAAAAAAGGCAGGAATTTATCCTGCCAAAATATCTTCATCTAACATATCACAAATAAATTCTACTGTATACATAATTATAGAAGCTGCTGCTGCAACAATTCTTATTATTGTTGTTGCGCCTGCTGTGAAGGCATCTGCTAGAAGAAGAGCAGCAGAACATCCACAATAGATCCATATTAATAAAATCTCACCAAATGGAGCACTGTTTAATGCTGAAACCAAAGCTTCCAATGATCCATGCATTACTCCAGCTATATTCTCAGCTAACTCAGTATCTGATATCCATCCTTGTTCATAATAATAAGCAGTTATAATTAGAGTTGTTAGTCCAATAGTGAAAAATATTTCTGCTGCAGATTGTAGGAATGTAAATGTCGATGGTATAGCAACAGATAACAATATGGCAAATATCAATAGAAAAAACATAATTATATGATAGGATAATTCTATGCCACTCATTTTACAAAAAACATAGTTATTAAAAGTTTCAAGGTCATAATAAGAACTAGGTAAATCAATAACTAGACCTTCTGAACCACCATCATCATTGCCACCACCTGGATCAAGTTCAGTTAATGATTCATATTGTGTTTCACCAAGAAGTAGTTGTCCATAATGATTCATTGCTCTAGAAAGAGTAACATCTGAACCTGTTAAAACCCATGCAGTTATGTAACTACCTAATTTTGAATCTATTTCTCCATCAAAAGTGATAGCATCTTCTCCTGTTAAAGTTGTTTATTTAATAATCTCGTATGAATTACATGAGAGTATAACATCAATTCCAGGAGTAGATACAACATCTTTTGAAAAATCACTCCAGGATTGAAGTTTATTGTTAATTTGAATTCCTTGAGTACTTCCATGTCCAATCCAAACTATAGGTTGGATAATTCTATGTAAAAATAGATGATATTTTAAGGAGTCGTATTCAATCACATTTATATTTGGAATGTTATCTTGCAAAATTAAAATTGCAGAATCATCATCTAGTTTTATAGCATACGATCCTGGAATAGGCACTGAAAAAGCTTGAAGAAATGGAACACTAACTATAAAAATAACAATGAAAAAATTGAAATATCTATAATATTTTAGATTTCCCAATACATCACCAACCTTATTTCCCTCTAAAATTGAGAATTGATATATATAGAAAGCAACTTATTTAAAGATTATATTAAATTGAAAAATCTAGGAAAAATAAATAAGTATCTCTTGAAAGTTCTTTTGAGTGAACAGATAAGTGTTGAGGATTCGTTGTAGTGTTCCCTAAAGTTCTCTTCAAGATATTTTCTGCTAATGAAAAATCCCATGAGAAAAACAATCTTTGGGTGAAATGTTATCAGAACATTTTCGTTAAATGGAGTGATTTTCACAAATGATTATTGAGCAAGATAGCTGTCTGCTTTCTTTAGTTACTCTACTTCCTTTTTCGAAAAATCTTTTTGAGGTTAAGATCCCAACATAGCTCAATCAAAATCACCTGATGAAGAATTTGATGATTTAGAAATAACAATTTCTCATACAGACATTGATAAAATTTTTGCTATTATTGATGAACAAAAAAGTGTCAAAATTAATTGGTTAGTTTCATTTTCAGGTATGTTAAGAGAGAAAGTAATAAAAATTGCTTCTTTGCATTTAGGAATGAACGTTAAAGACAATAAACTTGTTAAAATTGAAGAGTTGCAAGTTTCAGATGATCGAGCTACTTTAGAACGAATTAAATATCTAATTGGAAATAAAATAGCGGTTTATCTTGATTATTTAATAGTAATTACAAATCTTCCCAAAGAACAAATCATCAAAATTGTAACACAAGATATTGGTTATATAATAAAAGATGATAAAGTAATTCAATAATTCATTTTTGAATGGTGGTCGCGGATTCGAATTCCGCCCCGGTCACCATTTTCTTTCTACGAGTTATAATTTAAATATCTTAATCTCTAGTATAATATAATAGGTATTTTTGGAGTGTTCCTATTGAATCAAATTTCATTACCCGAACGAGTATCCAAATTAAAACCATTAACCATAGATGAATCTATGATACTTCTCGGTGATTTAATTGATGATTTGGTTCAAACCTATCTTGAATCACTTAGGAAGAAATATCCTGATGCTACTTTTGATGAATTAATTCAGTATGGTCATAAAGAATCCCATTATAAACTTCGAAGGAGAGAATTTAATGACTGATTTTCGTCGATTTCAAGAGCTTGCATTAATTGCTGTTACTTGTTTAGACGAATGTAATGTTGATTATGTTCTTGTTGGTGGAGCCACAGTTGGTGTTTATGGAGTAATTCGTTCAACTGAAGATATTGATTTGATGATTAAACTTGAAAGTAACGAGAAAGCTAAGATTACTGCATTAGTTGACTGTTTTCAAAAAAATGATCTTTCAATAACAGCAAATGAATTAATTATGGGTTTAGAAGAAAACTCTCACATTACTGTTTTTGATTTAAAGAATCCTATCCTCCGGTTAGATTTGAACAGATTAGAACAAAGTTAGATTATTCAATTTATGATTTGAGAAGTTGATTTATTTGGTTCTGGTAAAACTTTTTGGATATCTTCTCCTGAAAGTCTAATAGTAGTAAAACTCCTTCCTGGTTTCCGGTCAGAGAAAGATCTAGATGATGTTCGAGGTATTTTACTGCGATCTACTAATATTATTGATTGGTCTCTTCTTGAGAAATTATCAGTTGGTTTTGGTTCAGATAAACTCCTCTTAAAAATAAAAAATGAATTGCAGATTGAATAGTCGCGGATTCCAGTTCCGTCCCCGGCCACCACTGCTTTTACTCTTTCTTTTTTCCCACAGATTTTTTCTTGTTTTAAGTACTAGTGTTTTTATAGTACATTTTTTATATTATTACTTGGATGGTATTTTTTGGTGTTATTATGACGACTATTTCAGTTTCTATTGATGAAGAGCTTCTTGAGTGGTTAGATCAACTTATCGAACGTGGTGTAATCAATTCTCGTAGCGAAGCTGTTCGTGGTGGAATTTTTTCCTATGTTAGAGAAAAGCTTGGTATTTCTACTCGTGCTGATTTACGGGCTTACCTTAAAACCCAACAAAAAAAGCCTTTTCAATCAGGCGTTGAAGCTATTCGTTCTGTGAGGCAAGAAGAATAATGTCTCTTTATCTTGATACTAATATTTTCTATCATGCTTATTGCCCTCTTGAGGATTCTCTCATTATTGATTGGCTTTTTAGTCAACTACATCCCGAGTTTCAGGCCATAACTAGTGAATGGTGTCTTATCGAAATGTTTCGAGCTTTAAAGAAACAAACGAATTTAGGTACGATTAATGAGAAGGATGCTCAAATTACTCTCGACTATTTTCTCTCAGACGTTGGTGAAATGATTAAAACTAATCTTCTAAAATTTGTACCTGTAACAAATGCTCTCCTTGTCGCTTCAAGAGAACCTATCTTTAAACGCAATCTCTATGCTGCAGATGCATTACATGCAACAACTGCTCTAAAGTCTCATGTAAAGTGTTTCATAACTTTCGATAGTGATTTTAAAAGTGATCTTGGTAAAATCCCAATTATCAATCTATCTTCTCATAGTTTTAAAGCTGAAATTAATAAAATCTCCAATAAATAGTAAAACAGTTTCTTATGGTCACGGATTCGCATTCTACCCTGGCCACCATTTTCCGGTTTCTTTTTCTTATTGTAGTTGTTTAATCGATTGCTTTAAATAAGTTCATCCTATATGATATCTTATAGGATTGATTTTCATGGGTTACAAATCTGTAAGT
>JAHLVW010000110.1 GCA_019058275.1 Candidatus Heimdallarchaeota archaeon | reverse complement strand
TATTCCTTTTATTCAATGTTTACATAAAAGGTACATAAGGTTGTAGAAATATTCAATAGGTTGCTTTTAACAGATAAAATTAGGTAAGTGCGAGTGGTCTAGCTCGGTATGACGCCAGCCTCACTGCTACCAAGTTCTTAGGTAGTGAGATAGCTGGATATCGCTGGTTCAAATCCGGCCTCGCACACCAATCATTAGTCTTTATTACTCTCTAAGAAAAAAATATATTTTGCAATAGCATTTTTACTGAATCTACTAAAGGTGTATAAAGTAATTTCGAAGAAATTGAAAGACTGTTAAAGATACATATATGTTATAAAAAGATTAAGCCTTAGCAATATAGCTGTTTTTAATAATCTGTCCATCCGATAACTCGATCAAACGAACTCCTTCTTTAAGAATATTTAAATCATGAGTTGAAATTAATGCTGTTAAACCAAGTGTTTTGCATTTTTCAAATATCAGATTAACTACATGTTTTGCCAAATCTGAATCAAGGTTTGCAGTAGGCTCATCAAGAAGTAATATTTTTGGTGATTCATTTATAGCTATAGCTAAAGAGGCTCTTTGTAATTCACCGCCAGATATTTCTAAAGGATATGCTTGAAATCTTTCTTTGATTTGTAAATCAACAAATAAATTAAGTATTGATTGATTTTGTTCAATGGTATCTGTTAATTTATTACCTTGATAAATCTTTTTTAGGATTAAGTTTTCACTAATAGTTAAAAATGGATTAAGATTTCCATGTTGTGCTACAATTCCCATATTATCTCTACGAAAGATTGCACGTTTGGTATCATCCCATTTACTAAAATTTTCTTCTAAAATAAAGATCTCGCCTTTTGATGCTAATTCAAGACCTGAGATTAATCGGAGAAGAGTAGTTTTTCCAGAACCACTAGGACCCATAATATATAAAATGTCACCTTTATAGATTACTAAATTTGTATCAGTTAATGCTTCAACTAAACCGCCCTTAGTTTTATATGTTTTTGAGAGGTTTCTAAGCATAATTAAAAGTTCTTTATTTTCGCTATAATGGTCATCTATTGGAACTTTTTTAATTGTTTCCCTTTTTGGTTTAAGTTGCTCTAAGTTAATTTTCTCTGGTTGAATATCACTAGGATTTTCAAACACTACTTTTCCACTTTTTTTTAAGAAGGAATTCACCTGAATCTGTTAATTTTAAAGTTTTGTATATCATATCAGGTACATGCATTGTTCTGGTTGTATCAATATAACTTTTAAATCTTAATGGAAACTTTGGGCTCTGTTGTAATAAAACTCTTTCAGCATGTGTAAGAATGGCTGTTACCCGTCCATCTTTTATTTCAAATGTTCTATCGACACCATCTAAAAACCTTTTATCATGAGTGACCACAATGATGGTAGTACCAAAGTCTCGAACTATCATTTTTAATAAAAATTTTATTTTATCAGTGTTTAAACCATCTAGTTGGCCAGTAGGTTCATCACAAAGAATTAGTGGAACCCCTTTTGCAAGAGCACATGCTAAGGCAACCCTTGTAATTTCACCACCAGATAAGGTATTTACACACCTATTTTTAAGTTTTAAAATTCCTAATTGCTCTAAAATAGTTTGGTTTGATAAATTTTCTGAAGAATTTGGTTTATTAATAACACTTTCAGCATATGTCAAATTATCATCAATAGTAACATTAAGAAAAAGTGTTCTTTCTGGAAATTGATCTACTAATCCAATTGTTAGTAACCGAAATGCTTGCAAGAATTTAGGGTTGAGTTTATCCAATTTATATCCAGCAACTTCAACCTCTCCACTAGATGGTGTATCTAAACCAGCTAAAATATTTATCAAAGTAGTTTTACCTGATCCACTTGGCCCCACAATAGAAACTAATTCTCCTTGGTTAACTTCAAAATCACATCCTCGTAAAGCTGGAACATTAATCTTTCTTACTGAATCTTTGTATATTTTTATTAAATCTTTACATGTTACAATCATCTATATCATTCCTGTTTTTGTAGTTTGTAATATTTAATTTGAGGAATTAATCCTAATAACCAACCAATGCAGATAGCTATTTCTCCAATAATAAATGCAACAAATAACACCCACCAATTTTCCCAAAGATTATATGTTATATAGCTTTGATCTATATTTAGAAACTGTGGATAAATCTTTACTAATAGAAAGCCACTAATTACTGAAATAATTAAGGGAATTGTTGCTAATACTATTATTTCTATAAGAAATCCAATCCAAATTTGATTTTTTGTAGCACCAAGTCGAAAATCTGACTCAACATTCCTTATTCGTTTCAGGTATTGATTATTCCCATAAATGAAGCCAAATAAGATTGTTAGAAATATTGTAAATATCAAAATAACTGAAAGAATTTGTAAAGAAAATACAGATGCTTTTTTTATCATAGTTGATTTAACATCTTCAGAATCAAAGGAGACAATATTAAAAAGGTTTGAAAGCTGACTTTTTGCCTTATTTGTTTCTGAATTTTGGTTGATTTTTAGCAATAATTGTTGCTTGGAGGATGTTATTTCTATGCTATAAACATCATTCATCATCTTTTCATAGGTCTGAAGATTCACGACCATTCGAAACTGTTCAATTTTATTAATTTGTTGATATAGTATCTGATTATTCACGTTAAGTAATGATGGGAAATTATCAAAACTTTGTATAACATCTAACTCATTACTATCAACTGATTTCCAATAGTTATTACATGTAAATTTCTTGTTTAAATTTACATCTCTATTATTTCGCACAAAGTTATCATCTAGCAAACAGGTCATATTTCTATTTAATGCTAATATATCATCTAGGGAGTAATTAGATTTTTTTAGTTTGTTAATATTTGCTACATTGACAAATTCAGTTGCATTTATGGCAAGCATCTTAATTAAATATCTCACATTATTATTACCTATTGAAGTAAATTCTAGAAAAATGATTTCTGTAGTTGATTCGATTTCTTTCAAATCATCTATTTCCTTTCTTAAGGTTTGATTCAAATTCCAATCATCAATTATTAGATCAGAACATCCAGTTGCTAATATTGAATTCAATTGTAAATGATTGTTAATTGTACTGTTTATCGTTAGACCTGGTATAAATCCTAATCCAATAAAAAATATAACTAATATTATTTTTTGGTAATAACGAAAGTCTTTTGAGATGTTTTTAAGGGATAATGTTAGAAAGCTCTTTCTTTTTTGCCAAATAAATTTTCCAAAAATTTTAAAAAAATAAGAGAAAATTCTAGATAATAGATAAAAAAGTGCGAAGCTGATAAGAACAATCCCAATAAAAAGCAATGTCACAAAAAGAACTTTTAGAAATTCAATATAGGGATTTGAATATATATCAAGAATAGTATTTGTATAAAGAAGTCCTGGAATGCCAATTGCTAAAAGTATTATGCCAGGAAAAAGAAATAAAATTTCATTAAATGAAAATATTTTATTTATAAAACTTGTATTGCCTTCAATTTCTATCTCTGATAATTGTGAATTTTTTACAGTTTTAAAAATAGATTGCCTAGAATAGATACCAAGCACAAATTGTATGACTGATAATATAAAAAAGATTATTAAGAATTGAATAGTAGCTAAACTATTCAAAAAGGAACTTAGAGAAACTTCCCATTTTAAAATCAAAGTAAAAATAAAACCTGAAAAAATACCAAGAATTGTACCTCCTAGTATTCCAACGGAAGTAATTATACTAATTTCAGTCAATATGGTTAATTTTATTGGTTTACTATCTAACCCATATCGTAACATTAAATTGAAAATGGAAGAAAGTTCTTGTTTTTTATAAGAAAAAAGTTCGGAGATAGCAAGTAAAAATAAAAGAGCAATAATGATACTAATAGCACTTAATCTTGTAGTTTCTAATAATTGCGTCATATGAAAGTTATTGATGAAATCATATAAGTCTACAGCCATTTTGAAAGATACATTATCTGTGAAATCTAAGTTAATGCCATTTTGTAATTCTTTTAATCCTGGTAAATAAGAATTCAGTTCGTAATAGTTTATTGAATTTGCTTCATATTTAATGTCTACTAAAAAAACGAATGTTGAATAGAAATCAGTGAAATTATTTATTAAATTATATAAATAATTTGGAGTAGTTATAAAAGTTCCAATACTTTGGGTGTATGTAGAATAACCATATTTTTCATTTCTCGCACTCTCCCAGATAAGATCCTTTGAAAATCCATGCATTTGAAATGTTGTTTCAAGATCGTCAATAATCCCAGTAATTGTAAATACTCTCATAGGCATATCAGGTAAATCAGGTTTTAACTCTATAGTATCATTCACAGAGAAATTTAAGATTAAATTTTCAGCTTTATAATAAATTATTTCCGAATCGTTTTTTGGCATACGTCCAGCAACAAGACTTTGACTTAGGATTCTACTGGTGTTTAAATCAAACGCTTTAATTTTATAATCAGCTAAAATTTCATAAATTGGATTTGGACCTCTTAAGAAAATCTCCAAGGACGCTGAAGCTTTTGTAACTGCATTAGATGTTACATTACTTATAGCATTTTTTACATCATTAATTCCTCTATCAATATAGTTTGAAGGAATTGATGAGTCAAGATTTTTTTCATAAACGGTGAAGGAAGAATGTAAGCCATCACCATACCATGAATAGCTTGAAATATTTGTATTAAATAATTCATTTTGATAAGTAGACCAAGTTATGAATAATAAGGACATTGAGAGAAATGAAACCAATACAAAAAATGAAGTGTAAATGATTCTCTTTTTTCCACTCTTTAAGTAAATCTGAATAATCTTCTTAATTGAATAGCTAAAGGACTTTTCTACTTTTTCATTTTTTACCATTACTTTTTCATCCTTCGTCTTTAAGATTAAGATAATATTCTACATATTTCTTGTTTGCTGATATTGGCGAAATTTTAATGATGAACCTACAAACCAGCCAATCATCAATGAAATAGATCCTAATAAAAACGAAAAAATATAAAACCACCAAGGTAAGCGAGGTTTATATAATACGAAGTTTTGATTGATATTTAACAAAGCAACATATAATCTTAGGAGTAATATACCTAATAGTATTGAAATTAGAACTTGGATAAATACTAGAAATATAAATTCAAGTGTATATTCTAAGAAAATTTGTTTGCGAGAAGCTCCGATACGAAGTGCATTTTCAATGTTTCTAGTTCTTTGTAGAAAAGTGTTACAACTAGCAAAATACCCTACAAGAACAAAAGTAAAAACATACAGAATAGATTGAAATTTAAATAAACCAAAAATAAACTCAGAAGTTTCTTTATTCATTGATTCTTTTATTTCATCCAAAGTAAAAGCGTTGATATTGTAATTTTTCAAAAGATATTCTTTTATTATTGTATTATTTATTCCTTTATCAGTTTTAATTAGTAATTTTGATTGAATCGAGATAAATTCAAAATCTTGTGAATTATTTATTAAAGTCCAATATGAGTTATAATTTAGGACCATTTGGAATGTATCAGTTTCAGGATAATACAATTTGAAAAGTAAATCCTTTTCAAAAACAGCCATAGCTGGAAAATAATCAAAGTTGTCAATATATACCATTTGATAATTTCTAGGAGTATTAATAAAATCCCAGCTATTCAAGATATTCCCTTTATTAAAGGCGAATTTTTTAGCAAAATTACTATTTGTCATATAGGACATATTTTGTTCTAATGATTGAATTTTATCATATTCTAATGCTTTCTCGTTTTTGTATGGATTGAATTTAATAAGTTTTGCAAAATTAGAAACATTAATCACTAATATATTTATCAAGTATTGATTAAAATCTAAAGTACTATAACCTGTTTCGGTATATAATTTAACATTAATAATCTCAGCTGTAAAATTTACCCCATTAATGTCACTAATTTCTTGTTTTAGTGTTTGATTTGAATTCCAACTATTTATTTCCAAATCTGAAAATCCAGTTGCTATAGTTGCATTTAAATCTAAATGATTTTGTATTGAAGGTTTTATCACAAAACTTGGTATAATATTTATGGATACGATAAAAACACCAAACAATATCTGTTGGATGTTTTTTTTCGAGAAGGATATATTCTTCATAACTAATGTTATAAAATTTTTTTTCTTTAACCAAAATTTCTCTCCTACTGATGTATAAATCTTGGCTATGAGTTTTGAGAAATTGTAAAAGAAAGCATATAGAATGAAGAATATTCCAAATATTAAAATGGCAATTGATAAAGCTAAAAAAGATTCAATTCTTAGATTTGCATTTTCACTCCAGGCTAAATAATCACTTAAGAAAATGGAACTAATTAAACCAGCAGGAAGCAAAATTGTACCGAGAAAGAGTGATAAAATCCAGAATTTTGAAAAAAATCTTTTAAATTTATTTGCGCGTTTTAGTTTAAACTGTAAGGGAATTGTACTCTCAACTTTTTTAGCAACAGAAATTTTATAGTAATAATCTAGCAAGAAAATAATGGCTATAAAAACAATTGTTAGACTTATAAAAAATGGATTTTTCAAAACTTGAAATACAATTTTTAATTTTAAAGTATGGTTTAACAAGTAGAGTATTGGATAGCTGATTAGTAAGCCTACAGTAAAACCAGTGACTAAACTAGCACTTAATACCAGACCTGATTCAGCAAAAATTACACGTCTTGCAGTAGACAAATCAAGTCCGTATGATTTTATCAGCTGAAATATTAAAGACAATTTTTTTGAATTATAGTTTAGTATTTCATAAGAAATTAAAATTAGAATCAACAAAATTGAAAAGTTAACAGAAACGACTTTTATTGTCTCTATTATCCAAGAAGTCTGATAATTTATTATCACGTTTATAAAATCAGCACCTAATTTAACTTGAATATTATTTGAGATAGTAGTTCCTTCATCAAATAGTCCTTGATATTTTTGCAAGTAATAAGAAACATTGTTAAAATCAATCATTGAATAATCATATAAGAAATCAATATTAACTATAAATAACGATGAGAAATCTGTGAAATTATTAATTATTCTAACAAAATTCTCTTGGGAAGTAATAAATATACAAGAAATAGGGGAGCTTCCCATATCGTATTGTTCATCTTCTAATGGGTAACCTTCCCAATTAAAGTCATTAGAATAACCTAAGAGATGTAGGGTACTATCAAAATTTTCAAGAATACCTGAAATAGTAAAATTATTATAAACTGTGTCAGTATAATTTGTTTTAAACGAATCAGGTATAAAGCTAATACTTTGACCCACTTCGTAATCAACTAAATTATATTCTTGATTATAAACTAAGATTTCAGTATGATTTTGTGGTAGATTGCCCTTAACTAATGATTGTTCTAAAATTGAGCAAGTGTTTAGATCATATGTCTGTAAAGCATAATATGATAAATCATTCCCTCTTACTAATGTGGTAATTCTTCCAGTTTTGTGAATTGTTACATTCGGAATGATTTCATTAATAACTTTTTCAACATTATAAAAAATATCCTCAAAGTAATGTGAAGTTGAATTTGAAGAAAAAGTTAATCTCTGAAATAAATGAAGAGGTGTTGTTATCATCATACCAATCAATTTCTGAAAGATAATTATTGAAATAATTTTCTCGATATGAAATCCAAATTATAAATAATGAAGTTATAAGAAGAAAGATAATCATATTGAAAAAACATGAAACAATTATACTTTTTTTCCTTGATTTAATAATAATACTAATTAGTTTCTTATAATTGGGTCTATAGTAATTTACATTGTTTTCATCATCTTTTGAGAAATTCATTGTTCCCTATTCCAATATATTAATAAGAATAAAATGGTATTAAATTTTTCTTATTATCTGAAAAATTTCATACCTATATATGATAAAAAATGTGCTGATAAAAAATCAAAATATTTTTATAAAAAATTTAAATCCTTTTAACATATATTTTTGTTATTACAGAATTAAGAATAACAAAAATATTAGAAAAAAATTGGAGGGAAATGTTTGAAAAGGAAACATTTTAGCATATTTTTATCTCTAATGACTATTATCTTATCGATAATTATTATCGTAGGATTACAACCTGTATATTCAATACCACCACCTACAACAACATATCAAGTAGAGATTGAATCTGAATGGTGGCCAAGCAAATATGAAAGTTTGGACATAACAATAAAGATTTGGTACACATATTTTCCAAGCGAAGATTGTTATACATATCAAAAATGGGAATTTGAAATTGACTTTTCCAACTATAAAATATACAAAACATACCTCAATGACTATATAATACTAAAAATCGCTGATCATACAGTATATTCTGAAAATTATCGAGTATATGATGATGGTGATACCTGCCATAAATGGTCTGCCTATGGACCAGTACCTGGTGGAGTTAGCTATGGTGGCCTTGATGTCGATTTATTCATACAAACTTATTGCAGACCTACATGAGGATTTTACCATAGATGTGTTTATAATGTATTTATTGATGGTCTAAGTTGGGACTGGTCACACTCTCAAGTAAGGGTATGAAAGGGAAATAATTTTTTAATGAATTTCCCTTTTCTTTTTTTTATAATAAAAATTCTTTTTAAAAGCTTTAATATAGCAATTATAACTTAATTTTTATGTAATTAAAAATAATAGATTTAGAAAGAATATTAGAAAGTTATAGCTTGGTATGATGTTAGCCTTACATTTGTTTGAGGTTTACCTTCATTACCGAAATAGCTGAATATCGTTAGTTCAAATCCGGCCTCACACACCAATTATTAATCTTCATAACTTTCTAAGATAGAAATCTATTTAGCTATAGCTTTTTACTGAATCTACTAAAGGTGTGTAATGTAATTTCGAAGAAATTTAAAGACTGTTAAAGATACATATATGTTATAAAAAGATTAAACATTAGCAATATAGTCCCAAGTTATTGCAAAAAAGAGAAGGTTATTTTTGATTCAATAATAATTAATACGGATTTATTGAAAAGTTTAAATTAGTTCTATATAGTACTAATTTATCAGATTTAGTATTGGCGAAAGAGAATGAACAAAACAATGGAAACTTTACATAGTATGAGATCAATAAGAAAATTCTCAGATATGGAAATCGAAGGAAAAAAATTAGAAGAAATACTTGAAACGACTTTACGAACAGCAAATTCTGGAGGAAGACAAGTATATTCAGTAGTTGTTGTCGATGATAGAAAGTTATTAGATGAATATTTTTTCAAAGCAAATAAAGCATTGGTTTTTTGTGTTGATTTTAATCGTTGGATTGATTGTGCAAATCATCTTAATCATTCCATTCAAGTAGGTGATATTAGAGGATTTTTTCTTGGGAATATTGACGCTATAATGGCTTCTCAAACAGCGATTATAGCAGCAAAATCACTGGGAATAGATTCCCTGGCAACATCAAAGTTATTCCGGATGGAATTAGAGAAAGTCTACAAGATTCTTAATCTTCCAGACAAGTATTGTTTTCCTCTAATTTCAATTTGTCTTGGTTATGCAAAAGAGGAACCTGAGCATTTTAAGGGACGTGTTCGGAAAGGAGTTATCCATTACAATAAATACCAAAGGTTGTCTTCAAAAGAGATTGAGGAAATTATTGATGAATACGACAAAGAGGAAAATCATTTCTCATCATTAACTAAAGAAGATATTCAGAAAGAAGGTTATAAAGGATTTTTGGACAAGTATTTCTCAAATTGGGATGGATCATTTCCAGAAGAGCAAATAAAAGATTGCTATAAAAAACTAAAGAAAGTAGGTTTTTTTGAGAAAATGTAAATGCTTATTTGTATTTTTCTTCATAAGCATTTTTCTTTTCCTATTTTGATAGATATTCTTCAAAACATCGAAAAATCAATTGATAATAAATGTTTGAATTAGTTTCTAGCTTTTTCCATTTATCCTAGTATAAGGTTTAATAAATAAATCTAAAGATAGGGATCTATTAGAAACTTTACATTTACTATTCTTTTTATAGTTTTAGAATTAATCACTGGTTCAAATCCTGCCTCGCACACCAATTTTTAAATCCTACTTTTTTTACAACTTACTGCAAATTGCATTTAAGGTTTTAAGGAAAATTCGTACTTCTTCTATTGTATTGTAATGTACTAAACTGATTCGAATAACGTTTAGTTGGTTATAGACTTCTTGTGCATATGAGTAGAAATTCCCAGCACGAGCAGCTATTCCACCTTCTTCCCATAAGCGTTTAACTACTTCTTCATGAGGTGTGTTATCTACTGAGAATGCAAACGTCGGATCTCTCTCATTTAAACGATTTGTATCTATTATACCATAGACTTTCACATTCAGGATATTTAGAAGACCTGGGATATCATCAAATCCTTTTAAGACAGTTTTAGATAGTCCTTTTTCATTTTGCTGGATAGCATCCATTGCAATTTTTAAGGCTCTTTTATTTTCTGCATATTCCTTGAATTCCCCATCATACTGGGACTGTACCTGTTCAGATAACCAAAGGAAATGATCCATAACTCCTTTAATTGATGCAAACATTGCTTGATTCCTAGTACCCGATTCCCATTTAGCGGGTCCATAATTCTTTGAAGGTTTCACCTTATATGGTTTTAAGCTCTCGAGATAATCCACATTGCTATACATAAAGCTCCCATGCGATCCAAAAAGTTTGTATCCAGAGAAAACAAGAAAGTCACAGTCTATTGCTTGAACATCAATTGGTTCATGGGGAACATGGTGAACAGCATCTACTAGAAAGTATGCTTGTGCTTCTCGAGCTATTTTGCATACAGGTTCAAGTGGAATTTTCGTTCCAGTCATATTTGATGCAGAAGTAACAGATACTACCTTTGTGTTAGAGTCTATTAATTCCTTCATATGTTCTAAATCGAGAGTACCATCTTCTTTATTCATACGTGCAAATCGTACTTCTTTGATTTTCCCTTGTCTAACCAACTCATTCCATGGACTCACATTTGCGTAATGTTCGAGTTCAGTAGTAACAACATTTTCAGTTCCCTTGAATTCTTTTCCTAATGCATAGCTAACAGTAAAGAATAATGTTGTTGCTGATTCTCCAGAGACAATAGTATTGAGTGAGGGAGCATTAAGATAATCTGCCACTACTTGTCTTCCTGTTTCGATAGTTTCCTCTGCGCTCTTGGATTCATCGAAAATACCACCTACATTAGCACTACAATCGATTCGTGCTTTAGCTTCTGCTTGAGCAGCACTTTCTAAGACAAGTGTTCCTGTTCCATTATCAAAAAAAGCTCGCTCCCTTCCATTAAAATCTTTTACAGCTCGAGGGAACGCTGCCCTAATGTTTTTAACTAATTCTTTATCAAACATTATTTTTTCATCCTTTGAGTTAGAGTTATCTGATTCGTAGCTCTATGAGTATTATATTTTTCTATTTTAGTGAAGTTGATACTCTTTACAAAAAACGAAATGCAATAACAAGCAATAAATCACTTTGTTTCTAAATTCCTCAAATAGATTAGATAGATATCATTTGTTCAAAACCAACATCGTAGACAATCTATTCATAAAAAATTGTTGTAATAACTGTTTTAGAACCTAAACCAGCTTGACTTACACGGTGGATTTTCACATTTGGGTTATTTTTCAACCAGATATTAATTGTATCTTCAAGGAGTGAATAGTTGGAAAGACTAACATTCAGAGTTACCCTTATTACTTTACATTTCATTTTTATTAACACCATTATTGCTATAGCATTCTTTTATATAAATTCAACCTAATTTTACTGATTTACAACCTTAGACCAAAAAATCTAAGGAGGTAATCATCATGTTTGGTTATATTATATTAAGAGATATTCCAAAAGAAGAAGCCCAATTGGATTTCTCAATATTTGAAATCAAGGGTGGCTTTCGAGGGTATGCTGAAGTT
This sequence comes from Candidatus Heimdallarchaeota archaeon, assembly GCA_019058275.1. Lineage (GTDB taxonomy): Archaea > Asgardarchaeota > Heimdallarchaeia > JABLTI01 > JABLTI01 > JABLTI01. The sequence goes on along the minus strand of JAHLVW010000110.1, from coordinate 31,663 downwards.
GAACCAGGCATTCATTATGTCAGCGTAAATGATGGTGACAATATGAGTGAAGGTTTTTAGTGTTTTGTAAAACCAAATGATGCTATTGTAAAAATCTATGATTACGAGAGCAAACAATTCAACGATTGCAATTCAGAAGAAGAACAACGATATAAGGCAATGGCAACAAGTGGTGCAATGGATCATGATCTTATATCAGTCAAGCAACGAGATTATAGTAGAGCTAAGTTTTGGAAAGAGCTGACTTCTTATCTAATAGAAGCAGATTATCCATATACAATACACTATGAAGAACCTATGACGCCACCAGAAGATTTGTCTTCTACAGATTTGGAAAATTGGTATCTAAATATTTAAGTCTAGATTTGAACAGGCATTTTATGACACTCATTCAAGCATTGATCAGAAATTTCTTCAAAAGATGCAGTATGCTTACATTAAATTTGTTTTATTCAATGATGAAGAAGCTTACTCTAGATGGCTACATCTACTCCAATCAATCTATAATGCTGGTGAAGAAAGAATCAAATCAACACCAGAATTATTTGTATGAATTGCTGATCTGATACAAAAACAATTTAATGCTATTAAACAAGAAGATTTTACACACGACAGCAAATTAGTTTCTGGTTTGGCTAATTTACTAGAGGATATGATAGACACTGGATTAGAATCCTTAATTGTTGAAGCAAATAATTTCAAAGATTATATCAAGAAACGAGAAATTAAAATTTAATTTTTTTTGCACTTATTCTGTTGAAGCATTCTCATCTTCGACTACGAAATCTAGTTGTTGCTTGGTTCCTGTTTGAACTGAACCATCATCAAAGATCGTCCATCAAGCATGTGTTTTTAGACTCTACAGATTCTAGGAATTGCTCTACTAATTTGGTATACTTTCCTTGTTCTGCTGTCTGATGACAGATAAAACAAAGTAACAAATTTCTAAATAGGTTCATTAATAGTCTATATTAAGTTAAATAATTTAGTATCTAGGAAGGATAGAATTGTTGGAAGAAGATGAGAAACCAATCAAAGGACTCTTACGCGAAACAACTCTATTATTACTGAGTACATTAACAGTCATGGTTGGTACACCGATTTCTCCTGGATTATCAAAAATTACTGAGCATTTTGATGGAATAGTTGCTAATGCAGAATTTCTTACTAAATTCAGTTTAACAGTACCTACTTTAACTTTTGCACTTTTTGCGTTTATTATTGGTTTTCTTATTGATAAATGGGGTAGAAAACCTGTTCTTATTAGTTCATTAATTCTTTATATTGTTGCAGGATCCATGGGATTTTACATTACTAATTTATATGGTATTATAGTGAGTCGAGCTTTTCTTGGTATTGCTGCTGCAGGTAATATGAACACAATTTTAACTTTGATAGGCGATTATTATCAAGGAGAAAAACGGGATAGAGTATTAGGATTCCAGGTTGCTACTGGAGCAATAGGTTCAGTGGTTTTTGCTTTAATTGGTGGAGCTTTATTTGATATCCAATAGAATTACCCCTTCTTAGTGTACTTATTTCCAGCTATCCTCCTACCTACAACGATTTTTATCCTTCACGGACCTAAAAATCAAGAGATGGGTGATGATATCATCAAAGAAGCAACCCCACTAAATAAAAAGACACAAGATTCCGAGAATACATGCACAGTTGAAGGTTTAAGCACAAAATGGATTATTGCTGTTTGCTATTTCTCAATTTTTGCTTTGATGTTTTTCTTTTATCTAGGTCCCTCGCAAATTTCATACTATGTTGATGATTTGGAACTAGAAATATCTAGCTTTAGAGTAGGGATAATTATGGCTGCTGTTATGGTTGCTGCAGCTTTAATAGGAATATTATATAATCAATTTAAGAAAATCTTGAATTTCCATATAATATCATTAATCGGTTTTGGTTTGTTGGGAATAGGATTTATTATATTATCTTTTGCTAGTAATTTTGCTATTTTTTTAGTTGCAGCGTTAGTAGGGGGATTTGGTTTTGGTTTTCTATTACCAAATTTTAGTTTGTATCTTGTTAGTAATACTTCAATTAAAAATCGAGGAAAAGTAGTTAGTGGATATAACACTATGTGGTATATCGGTGAATCCTTATCACCTATAATTTTCCAGCCAATTATCTTAGCTACCTGTTATTCTGCTGTTTTCCTAATTGGCAGCATAGGGTTTTTTGTGCTTCTAGTGATTCCACTTACCTTACTGATTTTACACTATACTAAAATAAATCTCATACCAAAACAACCTGAAAAGGTTTAGGAAATATTATTACTAATCCTTTTTCTCTTGTTCTTCAACCACAAATTCTGGTTGCTCTTGTCCACTAGCTTCAACTGATCCGTCATCATAGATAGTCCAGCCAGCTGATGTCTTCAAGCTTTTAACTGATTCAAGGAATTGTTCAACTAGTTTTGTATACTTCTCTTGCTCAGCAGTTTGATGATAAATTATCGTAATATCTTCTTTCAAGTCTGATCGAGTGCTTCTAATACGACCCATAGCTTGTTCACGTGCTTCAATAGATAGAGTTGTTCCGAAATGTATACATCTATCTGCTTCTGGCAAATCAGTTCCTTTTCTAATCAATCGTTCACTAGCAAATAGGACTTTTACTTCTCCATTTTTGAAGCGTTTAAGCTGCATGTTTTGAGATTCACCACTCATTCGCCCATGAACAAAGAGATTTGGAATGCCTTCTCGTTCTAATAGAAATGAAAGGTGCTTGGTCATTTCAACAAATCGCAAAAAGATAATAACTGAATTATCTTCTTCTTGTACCAATTTTTTTACCACTTGAATTAAACGCAAATCTTTTGGTGATACTTTAGAGTCCTTCCCTTGCTTAACTGCCATTTCGATTAACTCTTTAACCTCTTGCCATTCATCAGCATTGTTGAGTAAAGTATTTTTTATCCCTCTAACAAAATTAGCGAATTTTGGAAATGTGTGTTCAAAGAGAAATTGTCTTGCTACAATTAAATCAAGATACGCTCCAGCATTTATGATTAAATTTTTAAAAAATGCTTCAGAACCAGCTTCAAAATTTGTACCTTGATAGGATTTTTTCATAACTTCATTAGCAAAAAGGAGTGTTCTATTAGAAGGAAGCTTCTGCCCACCTGATAGTCTATAATAACCGCTCACTAGCACTTTCTGAGTTCTAGATCGTAAAACCATTAAAAGCGTATCCATTTCTTTTCGCATGTCATCGAAAACGTAAAATCGCTTTAGTTTAATGGCTGGTGCATGTTCTTGGAAATCTTTTCCCTTTGGATAAATGAATTCAACCTTATCTGCTCCACCGAACATGTTTTCAATAAACGATAATTTGCCTTTTTGGAGGATAGAAGCTGTTAAACCAAGGAATTGATTTGTTGGTTTAGCCATTAATCGATCAATTAACGGAGCAAAACGTTTATCCATTCTGAAACCACCGCCTTTTATTGTTTGAGCTGTAACATCAAGAATCTCATCAATAACAATGAATTCAATTTTATCAAGATCTTCAGGTCGAACTCTTCTTTGACTTGGTGTTCGAGCAAATAGTGAATTCATTAACAATGCGGGTGTTGCAAAAATAAATCTTGAAATCGCAAAATGTTTCTGAGTTAATGATGGAGGTAAACTTCCACCTTCAGGTAATAAAAAGGAACTTCCATAGGTTGAGAGATCTGCTTGACAAACATCATGAAGTTGGTGTTTTAGTTTTCTATCTGGAGATAAGAAAAGAACTTTGCCTTCTGGTGAGATTAAACCTTTCTTTAACATCTCAAAAACAACCATAACTGCTACATTTGTTTTACCCATACCTGTAGGAAGAAGGAGAACTGTTGACCGTTTCTTATCTTCAGTAATAGATTTTAAAATACTTATAGCAGCAGCAGTTTGATAATCTCGAGGAGTAAATGATAGTTCATCAATGCTTTCAAGAGTCAAGTATTTCACTCTCAGTTTTTGTTATACAAGTGATTTTTGAGAGTAATAGCTAATAAAGATTAACTATTATTCTCTAAGGTTTATAGAGAAAAATACCTAATATTACAATTTTTTTGTTGTTACAGCTCAAGGAATTATAAAAATTAAGATGCGAAACTAATGTTATCTATTGAAATCTCGGGAACAAAAAAACTAACATCACCATATCGCAGGGCATGTTTTTTATTACTAATTGCAAAGATTTCATTCAAACTAGTATAAATGTTTCCAGAAGCAGTGATCTCTTTCAAAGTATGCTTGATTTCACCCTTTTCAATTAACTTGCTTCCTTTTAATACCGCTGAAAAATCACCTGAAACATAATCAGGAGAAGCACTTATTCTTTTAACATAAATTCCATGATCGATTTCAGCAATCATTTGTTCAATTGATTTATTTCCAATAGCTATTGTAACATTTGTGGAACTAATCAAAGGAATATTTCGAAATCCACCACTTGCGTGTCCAGTTGATTCAAGATTTTCCTTATTAGCGGTAAAAGTATTGTAAAGTACACCTGTGAAAATCCCATTATTGATTATTTTCAATTCATTAGGAGGTAATCCTTCTCGATCGAATGATCTACTTGAACAACTGTTTTCAAGTGTACCATTATCGGTAATAGTTAAATCTTTTATAGCTATTTGATCGCCCAATTTATCTTGTAAATAGCTTCCACCTTGTTGTATTGGATAAGCAGTAGCTGATTCGATAACGATATTGAATAAATCGAATACTGCTTCTGGGGATAAAACCATAAAACCAACAAAAGAATGAGTTTTTTTTGCCTTAAGATTTCCAAGAACCTTTTTAGTAAATTTCTGAACACTTGATTCAATGTCTATATCTTTGGCTTTCACTACACTATCAGATACGAAATCCCATGAACCTATATCTGATTCATCTACAGCCATTCCAGCATAATCCCAACTAAAAGATGATCTAATCTCAGAAGTTTCAATGCCATTTGAATTTGTAACAGCAAATTCTGTTTTAATTGCTCTAAATTCTCCACTTTCTACATTAATCCTTAAGTCAGTATCATTAATTAAATCCAGAGTTTTTGAACTTAAACTTATTAAATCATCTAAAGAATATTGTTCAATTGCTTCATCATATAATTCAGGAATCTTTTTTATAACTCGTTTTTGAGGAAGGTAATTACTATTTTCTGGTAGAGTAACTTTTGTTATAGCTAGCGCTTCATTTAAGGCATCTTCAATTTTTATTTTGTCAAGAGAATTTGTACTTGCAAACCCAACAGATTTATTCTTGATAACCCTTATACCAACACCATTCAAAGAATTTGAGATAGCTGACTTTAAATTATTAGCTTCAATAAATATAGTTTTTTGATTTATCTTTTGAGCAAAAAATTCAACTTCATCAGCACCTACCTTTTCTGCTTTTGCAGAAAGAGGTTCCAATATTGTCAACAATTCATCAAGCATTGAATTCCTCAAAAATGAATAGAAATGTCTCATAAGTTTATGAGACAAATTTGATTTTATCCATGACTATGTATGGAACTAACCAGCTCTGATTTCCTCTAAGTGCTCTTTGTTCTTTACTTATACCAGTAATAGTATTCAGATTTGTGAAAATATTACCAACAGCAGTAATCTCTCGTAATGTATCAGTCATTTCACCGTTTTTGATGAGTTGAGAACCTTTGAGAGCAGCAGAGAAATCACCAGAGATTGGATCAGGAGCAGCACTAATTCTGTTTACTACAATTCCATGATCAATTTCAGAAATTAGTTCTTCATATGATTTAGTGCCAGGTTTCAATTCAAGATTAGTGGTCCAAATGTTTGGAATATTTCTATAGGTACCAGATGCATGACCCGTGCTTTCTATGTTTTCTTTGTTAGCAGTGAAAGTATCATATAGGACACCAGTGAAAATACCTTTGTCGATTACACTATATTTTTTGTGTGGGACTCCCTCACGATCAAAAGATGAACTTGCACTTTGACCTTTCAGAGTTCCATCATCAACAATGGTTAGCTCATCGACAGCGATTTTATCTCCTAGTTTATCTTGTAAGAAACTTGATCCAGCTTGAATTTGAGTAGCAGTAGCGGCATTAACTAAAAGCCAGAATAAATCACCAACAGCATCTGGTGTTAAAACAGCAAGACCTTCAAAGGATTCTGTTTTTTGAGCATTTAGATTGCGTACAACTTTTTCAGCAAAATCTTTAGCAGTAAATTCTATGTCGATATCACTCACATTGACCACTGAATCATAGCAATAATCAAATGAACCAATATCTTCACCATCAATCGCCATACCGAAAAGCATCCAATTGAAGAGGGATTTAGTTTCAGAAATACTAACTCCATTAGAGTTAACAAGAGCACTCTCTCTAATAGTAGCTGCAAATGTACCAGAATCAACAGTAACTCTTGAGTCGTGTTCAGTAGCAGTCTTCAAAAGCTTACTACTATAGGAAATTGTATCATCCATAGAAAAGGATTCTATGGCTTTATCATACATTTCAGGAATTTTGGTAATCTTTTGTTTAGGAGATAAAAAGTAATTATCTTCAGGAGGAGTAACCTTAGCAATAGCAACAGCTTCCTTCAAAGCATCCTCGATTTTGATTTTATCAAGAGAATTAGCACTAGCAAAACCAAGAGCTTTATTCTTAAGAACACGAATGCCAATACCATCAACAATACTGGCAACAGCAGATTTCATATTATTGTGTTCAAAGTTAACTGTTTTAACACAGTATTTTTGTGCGAAAAATTCAACTTCATCGGCACCCAATTTTTGAGCCTTACCAATTAATGGTTCTAACGTAGCTAAAATATCAGACATCTTATTTTCCTCCTACTTCACCTGAGACTAAAGTTGTTGCTTTAGTTGGTCCACCACCGCCATCAACTTTAGCTGGCTGCCACTTACCACAATGTCCGCTCCCCATGTCTAGTTTCCAATCCTTTCCTACTCCTTTCACTGATTGTAATACCTCAAAGGCATCTCCAGTTAAAGTGACATTTTTCACTAGTCCACCTATTTCTCCATCCTTTATTTCATAAGCTTCTGTTATAGAAAACATGAATTCTGCTGTACTATCTGCTTGTCCACCTCCCGGTTGAACACACAGATATCCAAATTTTATATCCTCCAGTAGTTCTTCTTTTGTAAAGTTTCCTGGTTCTAGGTAAGTGTTTCTCATTCTTATCAGTGGTTCTACATTATATTCCCATGCTCGTTCGTTTCCAGTTGGTTTTACTCCAAAATGGTGTGCAGTAAATCTACTGTGTAGATAGGATTTCATTATCCCTTCTTTAATGATAACAGTTTTTTTACTTTTTACTCCTGCATCATCCACTTCTAACCATCCTCCAGCAGTTTTTTGTTCTCCTGTATCTACCATTGTTACTAGTTCGCTAGCAACTTTTTTCCCAATTTTACCTTTTGCAGCGCTTCCTGCTAGAACAAAATCACTTTCAACTGTATGTCCTATTGCTTCATGACAAATTATTCCTACTACTGATGGTTCCATAATAACTGTATGTTTTCCGCCTTTAGCTAATGGAGCCTCTAGCAAATCAATTGAAGTTTCTACTGCTTTCTTAGCCATGTCTTCTGGTGTATATTTCTTAAATATCTCCCATCCACCAGTTATACCATTTACTGAATAATATGGCATTATTTTTCCCGCTTCAGCAGCAGTTGCTTGAATGTAGAAATCAGGTCTACTGTCAAATAATTCTACATCAGTTCCATCTGAATTCATTATTATTCGATGATTGCTTGGTTCTCTTAAGAAAACCATTGATCCTTTTATTCTCTCATCAGCTTCTCTAACTAACTTGTCAGCATTCATTACAAGATTTACTCTTTCTTCAATAGTGTGATTTGCAAATGGATCCTTACCTATTGATTTGAATGAACCAGTTACAGGTTTTATTGGAGCAAGCTCAATCTTCTCTTTCATACTTGGAGCCAAATTCTCAGCAGCAGCTACAGCGTTTTTCAATGTTTCTTTTACTGCTTTGTTATTTAATTCACTAGTGCTTGCATACCCCCATGCTCCTTTATGAAGAACTCTGATTCCAATACCGGCAAAATCATCGACGATTGTCCTTTGGAGTCTTCCTTTATCTGCACGAACTTCTATTCTCTTTCTTTGATGATACCGTGCTTCGACATGTACTCCATCTGGTCTTTCATCGATAGCAATTTTCAATAAATCTCTCATAGAAAATCATCCTAAACATCTTACTGTGTACTTATCTTTTAAGATTAACTCACAATTTGTAAAAAACAAATATGAAAGAAAAAGCAGAATCAGCAATTGCATTTTCGAAATGAATTTAATTTAATCGGGATTTTTTTTCTTTTGATCTAGCATTTGTAAGTGTCTATCCCAGAATAAAGCTATTCGTAATAATTTATTCCCGTGCTCTAAAGTATGTTGAATTGTTTTTGAGGTAATAAATTCAGGAGATGAATCCAAACAACTTGAGTGACCAGTATCAGCAGACCATTGATTTTCATCCATTCTATTAATAATTTTTATTTGCATCTTTCTCACAAGATGAAGTCGTTTCAACAATTCATCCACATTTACACCTAGGACTAAATCTCTATTCCAAGCATCCTCTTCGTTTAACTCGTTTTCAGAAATAGCTACGGGTTCTTCTAAATACTTCTTTAAACTAGATATAACATGATTTTCTTCATAGAAAACAAGATGGAATAATATTCTATAAGCAGACCATTTTCCAAAATACCCTTTGATATAATCTGTTGCGTTTGGATGATTTCCATGAGGAGGGGTTTCTAGTAATCTTTCCTTAGATATTTGATTGACTGTCCAATCAATAATTTTCGCTGTTTCCTCTAATTGCTTCATTAGGAAATTCTTGGAGTTCATGAATATGTAATAAAAATTGGTAGTAAAATATATTTTGAGCAATCTAGTATAATTTATAGAAACACAACTTGTATTTATTGTAAAAAGATAAAAATGAAGCTATTTATGTTCTAAAATAAGAATTATTTTGTAGTTGATTGCTTATGGCTATTTTCAAAACCTATGACGGATCCCAACTTGATGATCAGATTGAACTTGTAAAGGATGTAATTAAGGAATGGGATTGGGTTATTTGGTATCCAAATAAAGAATCACTCTCAAAGAGCTATTCCCAAAAGGGATTTACAGCAAACACTCATCATTATTGCATATGAAAATAATAAATTAGTGGGATTTCTAAGTAGCACAGTTGAGAAAGAAATTGATGAAGTCTTATGGGGGTCTATTCATATACCTTTTATTCGCAAAGGTTTTGAACACATAGAAAAAGAGCTTATGGATATAGCAAACAATATTTTAGCATCTCAAGGAGTAAAAGTAATTCGAACTATTGCTATGCCTGGATGGGGTGATACAATACAAATTCTAGAAAGGCATGGTTTTGGTGAACGTATATTGCTTAGTTATGTGACTTTATTTTCTGTTAGTAATTTATTAACTTCAGGCTATATTGATACCAAGAGTTCAATTTTCAATGAAAGTGATGAGAACTATAATGATTACTTAATTGAAACGATAAGCAAGATCAATTCTCAATCCAGAGATGAGTTACGTGAGAGATTAGATAACTATTATGCAAATAAAACTCTAATTGCTCGAGCAATTACTCAAATAGAGCAAAATATTGCTTATGGCCTTGTCTTTAAAGGTGATAACTATCTAGAAATTCCAGGTAGAGCATTTTTAGAGGTTCATCATTTAGCAAATGATGGTAATAAAGATTTAATCAAAGATGTAATCATTGACACTTTTATGTATCTAACAAATAAAGCAAAAGAGGTAGGTTATGAAACATTATGGCATGAAGTGAGAGATGTCAACCTTCTCAAGCATTATGAGCAGTTGGAACTCAAGTTTGAACCTTGTTATCGCTATATTTTAAGAGTTGAATAAAACAAATCAAAAAATGGTGCCGGGGACGGGATTTGAACCCGCGCGTGCGTAAGCACAATGGATTAGCAATCCATCTCCCTACCAGGCTAGGACACCCCGGCTGATTTATTTGGGACTATTTTTGTGTCTTTCAAAGCAATTTAAAAAAGATTACGGTTGAGTTGTGATTAATCTTTTGATGTTATCTGTTGCTATTTTTTTCGAATGTTTTTAAACTTAAGAGTGATTTGTATTAGTATGAACAATAATCAGCAATTAGACATCCCAAAAGAATACCATTCAAGATTAGTACCTGTTCGTCAAAAGCAAATTGAATTAGCAGATCAAATCATTTTAGATGGGAATTTAAAATTAGGTGATACTCGTTTAGTTGCTGGTCTAGATGTGGCTTACGATAAAACCGACAAGATTGCTTGTGCAGGTATTGTAGTTGTTGATTTTAGAACTCTTGAAATTGTTGAAGAGGTCATTGAATTCTTTAAACCACCCATTCCTTATGTTCCTAGTTTTTTGCATTTTCGGGAATCTTTAGGGTATCATGCAGTTATCAAAAAACTAGAAGAAAAACCTGATGTGTACATTTTTGATGGTAATGGAATTATCCATCCTCACAAAATTGGATTAGCATCTCAGATGGGACTTGAATTAAATCAACCAACATTCGGTGTTGCTAAGAAGTTACTTTTAGGTGAATATGATTCTAATCTCTTGAAAGGTGGCTATTCGGACATAATCTTTGAAGAAGAAACTATTGGTGTGGCATTTCAATCATCAAAACCTCCTGCCAAACCTATCTTTTTATCTCAAGGTCATCTCATTGACTTGCATATAGTTATCAATATTACTCGAGAGTTTATTCAAAATCAAGTTTATCGTACAAAACTTCCTCTACCATTATTATTGGCAGATAAACTTGTAAGAAAAGAAATCGGTGAAAAACTCTAAGGTAATGTTATTTCTCCAATTGGCAATACTTTTTTTGTCATTGAAAGTCAGAATATTTTGTTTCAAAGCTTCTATCTTATTTTAGAAAACTTTTCGATTGTTCAAATTTACTTTATGTAGAAGAATGTTTTAATCAAATTTTAGTGTTATTTCTTATGAGATAAAACTAATTCTTGGAGAAAATATTTTGACTAAAGAACGTATGATAAAAAAAATTCTAAAAAATCGTCCAACACTTGAGGGAGCTGGAGTTCATTTAAAACGTGTTTTTGGTTATCATGAGGTTTCACTTTTTGATCCCTTTCTACTTCTTGATCATTTTGGATCAGATAATCCAGATGATTATCTTGCTGGTTTTCCATGGCACCCCCACAGAGGTATTGAAACTATAACTTACATGATAGAAGGAAAGGTTTTACATGAGGATAGTTTAGGTAATAGTGGAACAATCGGTACTGGTGATGTTCAATGGATGACTGCTGGTTGCGGAATTATCCATCAAGAAATGCCACATGAACATAAAGGATTAATGCAAGGTTTTCAGTTATGGGCTAATCTCCCTGCAAAGGATAAAATGATGCATCCTCATTATAGAGATGTCTCATGTGATGAAATTCCAGAAGTAACTTTGAAAGATAAAGTGAAAGTAAAAATAATCTGTGGTGAAATAAACGGTACAAAAGGTCCAGTACAGGATATTGTTACTGAACCTGAATATTTTGATGTAGCTTTAGAATCGAATGCTCATTTTAAGCATCCGGTAAAACAAGGGCATAATGTTTTTGCTTACATTTTTGATGGCGAAGGATTTTTCGATTCAAAACAGAAAGAAGCAATTGGTAAAGATAACTTAGTTTTGTATAAAGATGAAGACTTTGTTGAAATCTATACTAGAGTTGCTCCTGTTCGATTCTTACTAATCTCAGGCAAACCAATAGGTGAACCTGTTGCATGGAATGGACCCATTGTCATGAATACAAATGAAGAACTGCGAATTGCCTTTCAAGAATATCGAAATGGCACGTTCATTAAGCAAAAGAAAAAAAATGATTAATAGAAAAATATGAAAGAAACGATTCGCTATTTTAGCGAATCACTTTATGTTTTTAATTTAGGCTCGAGCTTCTGCTATTTTCTGGAATCCCATTGCATTTGCTAGAACAGGATCTTTTGGTACAATCACTTCATCAGGTGAATGTACAATGTTATTTTCTGTTAAAATGTTCTTCATATTGCTTCCGAATACTTCTGCACCACCACCTGTTAGAATTACTTTTTCAATCCAAGCATCGGGTGGTAATGAACCAAGAAGTGTTTGAAGTTCATCAACAATAATATCAGAAATTGAACCTACATAATAGTTAATCGTATCAGAAATGTCATATTGCTCACCAGCAACCATGACATTTTTCCTTCCTACTTCAATAGCTTTAATCAACTCGAAAGGTCGTAAAATCTTACCGGTTTGTTGATTTAGATTACTTGCTAATCTTTCAGCAAGAGTTGAGATTGATTCCTGAACTGAACCACTAGCAGTTCTCATTAATCGTCCTTCATAGACCGTTAGTATATTTGTTGCTCCAGCACCTATATCTACAACCACAGCATCAACTGCTCGATCCTCACCAGAGGTTTTCAAGATTTCATAATATGAACCGTAACAAACTGGCATTACTAAGCATTGTTCAATTTTCAAATTGATTTGTTTTTCTTCCCCAGTTGCATCATTAGCTACATTGACGGTCATTGCTCCTTTAAGACCCTTACTAAGTGTTGTCATTTCATCTTGAGGACTTGCTACTGGTACGCCTGTTGCAATAGTAAGATTGGCATAATCTTTTTCTACAAAATTAGATAATGCTGCTTTAATAGCAATTATTGCATCTTTCATACTTTTCATTTTGCCAGATTCAGCTAATGGTCGTTTAATTTCACTTTGAAGTCTTGCTAATTCTCCAACAAAATACTTCTTACCATCATCTGTTTGAAGAACAAGGTTATTTATCCAAGATTTATCTGTTCCTAATCCTTTCCAACCAGGATTTGGATCTCCTACAAGGCTAGGGATTTTTACTATTTTCTTCCCAGCTGGACCTACTAGCTTTGTAAGGCTAGTTCCAAGGTCTACTCCAATTGCTAAGGTATCCTTTTTTTTGGACAAAACATATCACCCAACTAATTATAATCTATTTCATAACATAATGAAAATTAGCAGTTAAATACTTTAACTATTGGGCATTTTGGTTGCTTTCTGTTCTCGGTTCAGATCTGGAAGATCTCCTTCTTAAACGCAATCTTCTTTCTTTGTCCTTTTCTTCTGATACTGAATGGATTACAGGTCCTGCTCTCAATTTTTCCATTCTTTCTGATGCTCTTCTTTGTATAAACTGAACAATCAAACCAATCAACATGAATAGTATTGATAATGGTGCTAAAACAACTAGTATCATTTCTGGTTGTCCTGATTCAATGCTAGTTATTATTGAATCTGGCATATTTAAGAAACGTAAAATGGGTACTGGATTTAATGCAAGCCAAGATAGCAATAATAACATGACCATTCTAAATAAGGTTCCTGAAGTAATTATCAGTATTAATCTAGCAAGCGAAGGAGTATACGAAGATGCGGACAAAGAAACTGAGATAAGAGGGTCATTCACTTCAAGTTTAGAATAAAAGGTTTTTAACCGATTATTCATTTTATCCCAATCTTCTTCAGCTGAAATCTTGAATAATTTTTTACCAACCATTCCCCTGAATTGCGAAAAAGCAGTAGTAACTTTTAGTCTAGCAGCCGAGGTATTTTTACCTCGTACTAAAGTACTCCTTGAATCTTCATCTTCTTCTTCAGTTGTTCTTCTTGTTTCAGCAAGTGGCATCTCAAATTCCTTTAGTCTTTTTATATTCATTGATATTCTTTTGTGTCGTTGAATATTTGGACCAATTACGCTGTAAATATATCCTGCTTGAAAACTTAATTCTAAAGCGAAATAGATCATAAATGCTGTCATGATTAATTTCGAGAAAACCATCTGAATTAGATTTCCTGTATCAAAATCCATTGAAATTAGCAATTTATCATTTAATGCAGCTAAACCTAAAACAATATTCATTGCAAAGAATGAAATTGCTGATATGGCGGGATTACAATCTCTTAAGAAACCTAATCCTGAAATAAGAGCAACAGCAAGTGCAACTATTATTAGAAAACCGTAGAGGGAATCAATGATATTGTGTTGAGTAGGTAATTGTAAAGGATTTGTGAGTAAATCCTGAGCATCAATTCCCATTATAGTCTCATTTCCTCCAAATATAGCAGTATGAATAGCATCCATTAAAGCAATTGCACCTGCATCATCATAACCCAAAATGAAAGCTATTGCATAACCAATCAAGAGGAATAGTAATTCAAATACAAAGATAAAGAATTTCAAACCAAACCAAAATGACTGAGAGTTCCAAATCACAGGATCTATTGAGCTCACTACTAGAGCAAAGGCACTTACGAAAACTATTCCAGCGAATACTCGAGTCATATTAAGTAAGTTTCGCATTTTTCTTATTCTGCTTTCTTCTACTCTGGTGCTGTAGTTTTCAGACAAGACCAATACCCCTCCTTTTTGCTTCTAGATACTCATTTATTATTGATACTAGGAAATCATCTGGACCTACAGAAATTACTCCTGCACGATATCTTTGAATGTCTTTACTCAAACGCTGACGAATTTCATAGTATTCTTCAGCTATTGCTTCTCCTAATGCTTTTTCAGTTGGTCCTAAACGAGTATTCTGTATCTCAAAGAATGGACCAAATGGAGATAGTACTATTACATCATAACCAGCAGCTGAAGCTTTTCGAATGCCATCCAAAATATCCTTTTTCTTGCCTTCTAAATCAGTTATGATAAACAGCAAACCTCTACTTCGATACCTCATAATTAGATTATGAACAGCATTTGTTAGATAAGATGGTCCATCTGGCTGAACATAAGCTAAATCTTCAAGAATTCTATTGAAATGATGTAACCCTTGTCCAGGTTGTATGAATGTATTTACTTTGCTGTTAAATGTAGCAAGACCCATAATATCTTTCCTTTCTTGAGCCATATGAGCTAATAAAACAATAGAACGTATACTAAATTCAAGTTTAGTATTACGAATTAATCCTTGTTCCATACTTTGAGAAGTATCAAGTAGTACCATAATTCTGATGTTTTTCTCAGTTTCGAATTCACGTATTTGTAATTTATTAGTGCGACTATATGCTTTCCAATCTATATATCTGAAAGCATCTTCGGGGTAATAATCTCTAATTCCCCAAAATTCCATACCAGTACCTTTTAGCTTCGTTCTATGAATACCAAATATTTTACCAAGCTGTCTTTTTGCGCCTAGTGTTTTCAATTTCTTTATATCTTCATAAGAAGGATAAACTAAAACCTCATCAAAGTCTTTCTTTATCTTCTCCTCTTGATAAAAACCTAATCTATCATGTATTATTATTTTTGTCGGACCTACTTTGTACAGTCCTCTTACTGGTGTTCGTAATATATAGGAAAATTCTGCTTTTGCTCCTCCATTAATTCTTGTAAACAGATAATTTTCTCCTAGAACCAAATCCATTGTTTCGGGGTATGCATCATAAATTTCTAATTGATCAATAGCATTTGGTCCTTTATTATGGATTGTAATCTGTACATGGATATAATCACCTGCGAAGCATTTTTTCTTATCTAGAATTCTATGAACTTCAATTCCTTCTGTATTCGCTTGTATTCGAAAAATAGGATAACCAAAAGTAGTTCCAATAACCATTAAGATTCCAATAAGAAGGAAATAAGTTACTATTATGTTGGATACTCCATATGCTAATTGTTGTTGTGTAAATAATTCTATTATTTCAAAAACAGGTTGTACACCTTCCAAAGCTAAACCTACGGAAATCATGAATAAACCTCCGAAAAGGATAAAGGAACCTCTTTTTGAAATCATAAATATTCAATCCAACTATAGTGTGAGAACTTGGTGTTTGTTACTTTGTCTATCTAGTTTCTCGAATTGGTATATCACGTATTAATTCTCTGACAATTGATTGAGAAGTAATTCCTTCGAGATCAGCTTCTGGTTTCAAAATTAAACGATGATACACAGCATCAACTGCTATTCTTTTCACATCGTCAGGAACAACATAATCACGACCACAAATTGCAGCGTAAGCTTTAGAGCTATTTAGCATAGCAATACTTGCTCTTGGACTTCCTCCTAAAAACAATCTTGGATCCGTACGAGTTCGAACTGTTATGTCTCTAATGTATTCAATGATGCCTTGATCTACAAAAACACCTTCTCGTATGACCTTTTGCAATTTGACTATTGTTTCAGGTGTTGTGATTTCATTAATTCGATTATCTTCTGGTTCATGTTTAAGTTTGATGATCTTTTCTTCTTCTACTGGATTAGGTAATCCTACTACTGCTTTCATTAAAAAGCGATCCACTTGTGCTTCAGGTAAAGGATAAGTTCCTTCTTGCTCAATTGGGTTCTGGGTTGCAATAACGATAAATGGTGATGAAAGGATATACGTATTACCTTCAATCGAAACTTGTCTTTCAGCCATTGCTTCTAAAAGAGCACTTTGTGTTTTTGGTGGAGCTCTGTTTATTTCATCAGCTAGAAGAATGTTCGTAAAAATAGGTCCTCTTCGCAATTTAAAGGTTCCAGATCGTTGATCAAAAACATTTGTGCCTAATACATCTGATGGTAATAAATCAGGTGTAAATTGCACACGTTTGTACTTGCAACCTAATGTAGCTGCAAATAATTTTGCTAACGTAGTTTTTGCAATACCAGGAACACCTTCTAAAAGAATATGTCCATCACATAACAAACTTATCAATAGATTTTGGACTGTGCTTTTCATACCAATGATATGACTTGATAATTCTTCTGATATGTTTTTAGCTATTCTTTCTACATCGGAAACACCAACAAGACTAGTTGCTCGTGCTGCTTTTTTCTCTGGTGGAGGTGGTGGTACAAATTCTGTCATTTTTTTACCCCGAATATTTTATTTTTTTTATCATGATAGTATTTAGTTACTTTTTTTATTAAATATGGAAAATCTACATGTTTGATTTGGTTGTATTGTCCTCTAAATCTTTAATTTTAAGAACCAAATCAGTAAATTCTTCCTCTGATATTTTCCTTGATTTTTGAGTTACAAATTCAATGCGTTTAAGTGTTTTATCTACTTCTTTTAAGTTGAATTTATCAGGATAATGTTCATCTAATAACTCAATTATTGTATCACTATTGATATCTTCAGTAATACCAAATTTCTTTTGTAAACGTCGTTTTACTCGTTTATAGAGCAAATCTACCGCATTATCAAATTGCTGATAATTCAGGTACCAGACCATTTTTGCTGCGAAAAATGATCTTGATCTTCGCTGTTTAATCTTAGTCATCAATAGAGGTGATGGACCTCTTGTTTTTGGATATCTTCTTCTCAAAAAGATGAAAGCAATAAATGGAAAGAGTGGAGCCAATAATGGAAACATGGTAAAAGAATCAACATATCGCAAATACATACTAATGTAACTGAAAGGATCAAAAATACTTAATGCTGCCCTTCCTTGTGCAGATGATAAATGAGATTCATCATAATATATGGTCCTTGAATTGTTAAAATCTAACCAATTAAAGAGAATGCTTGCCAATTGGGCATTATCATGGGTTGGTTGTTCCATTAACTCATTTATGAATATGCTTGGATCTGAACAAATGAGTATATTACCAACACCAGCGCCTGCTAATCCTAGAGGTAGCATTATACCAAAAGTTCCGTTCCACTCACCAGAGCTTCTTAATAAATCACCTTCTCTTGCAGCAGCGATATCTGATTCCAACCAACCAAGATTGCTACTTTGAAGCATCCCATTTATTGATCCTACTGATTCATTATTAACATAGAGATTAATATTAGGTGACCAAAAGGTTCTATCATCTTCTGCATCATAACCTAAAAAGGATATTGATGATGGAAAGCTTGTTATAACGCTACTCAAGCCACTTACATCAGGGCCCCCTGGAATATTATGAAAAGATCTAATTATTGGCATCACTGGACTTATATAATTTGAAAGTGGATCACATAACAAAGATTGATTAATTTTTATTCCAGCTAATGGGAATGATTCAATACCCAAAGCAGAAAGGTTAATATTGTTAAGAAATGGTGCAATAACAGAATTAATCAAGCCAAGAATATCATTAGCTCTTCCAAAATCATCAGCTATGATAACACTACCACCTCTCATTATATAATAAGCCAATGCAGCAGTTTCTGTTGGATCAAAAAAGATAGTTGGACCAATGAGAGCTAAAACACCCATAGTATCAACTCGAGTTAAAGTGTTTAGAGTTGAAATTATTGGATGAAATTCAAAACCTTGACTTTCTAATTGAGTTCTGAGAGTACTTGTACCATCCCATCCAGTGTTATAGATTGAAAACTGTCTTGTTTCTTCACGACCGATTCTTGTTACAGATAAGAGAATAGGCAAACAAAATATTATGAAAATCATCGTAAGGATGAATGCATTTCTATCGAATTTTCTTGCCATCTTTCTTACCTCTATCAACTAACCTACTTTTGGTTCTTGTCTTAAAGCTAACTGCACATTATCCAAAGCTTGCTTTGCGAGTGTGAATGAATTTTTGTTTATTTTGTGGTCACTAAATCGAGCTTCTTCATATCGCATAACCAACATTGTTACATCTCTTACAGGGATACGATTAGTTGAAGCTACTATTCGAGCAAGCTCTCGAGGTGATTGTGTTCTAGCATTAAGTATACGTAAGTCCTGCATACAAATTGCTTCAAAAGCACGATAACACAGAATTGCTGCTCGACGGAAATCCTTTGCTCTTTCGGATTCATCTATCAGATTCAAAATTGCTGGTAAATTCATATAGTCATTAACCATATCTGCTGCCATCTTCTTCGTTCTTCTAAAACGACCAAAGGCATAGACAGATGCTACAACTACAATGAGTGATACCATTGTTACAAATATTCCAATTGCTAAATTCATATTAAAATCACCATTTGGTGTTGTATTAGTAGGAGTTGTTGGAGTAATAGATGGTTGAGGGGGATCTTCAAATCGAACCCAATAACTGAAGGCCATGGATGGATCATCAACCAATGCTATTGTTAAGTTATAATTCGCAGCAATAACTCCAGCACTGATACTATTGAAATTATAACTATAACCTCCGCTTGCATTTAGATTATCAGAGTCTACAACACTCCCATTGATTATAAATTCGATTATTCTGTCTTCAAGAGGACGATTAAATTGATCATTAATCAAACCTTGAAATGTAAAATTAGTATTAGTATAAAGTGTATTTCCTCCAAGATTTGTTACAGTAGACCCACCAACTATTGTTGAAGCGTTCATCCAAATGTTGAAGAAACTATTGGTAAAAACATCTACATTGACACTTAAACTAGATACAGTATAATATTGAGTGCTACTTGTTACTATATTGACTGTTCCATTTCTTTCAACAGGACTAATTGTATCAGGTATTTGTACATCGAAGGTATATGATCCGGATACGGAAGTGATTGTATTATATACTAATCCATAATCTTCCCATTGTGCGGAAATAGGCATGTTTGGTATTGGATCATTAGTACCATAAACATCTCTTACTATACCTAAAATCCGAACAGTTTCATTGGGCATAGCTAGAACTAAAGAAGGAGTAACAACAGGAGGACCTGTTATAGTAGGAGTAGTCATACTTGAATTCCCAAGGATAGTTATATTTTCAGTTTCAATAATAGCATTAATACCTTCCCCTGCAGAAGCATTAACACTAACACCATGAACACCTACAGCTAAAGATGAATTAATTATGATGAAGGGAATTGAAAAATTACCATCATTATCGGTTGTGTCAGTTATTATTATAATACCGCTTACTTTTACATCAACACTAATTGCATATCCAAAAGGTAATCCATCACTATCTGATAAAATTCCTGAAACAGTTATTCGAGTCTCACCACGTAAAACTTCAGGATTTTGCCCTGGTCCTGGTATTACAGGTTCATCAATATCAAAAACAATACCAGCACCAGTGAAAACAAAAATAGAACGAGACGCATTTGCCCAATCAGCAGCTACTGTTCCTATATCAGCTTCAGATGTGATATCTCCAACTACATGAGGCAATCCTAATATTGAGACATTAAACGAAGCTTCTAAAGGATAAAAAACACCTACAGCTGTTCCAATTGGAACTAAGAAAGTAGAGCTAGCTACATAACTTGCTATTGTAACTTCAGTAATATTCCCTAACCAAGCAAAGGTTGTGTTTTCACCTTCAGCAGCAACTATAGGGGTTGTACCATTATCAAACACCAAATTAGCATCAGCAATGAATGATCTTCCTTCCCGAACTATTGTAGTATTTACTGCTAAGTTCATACTGATTGTTGCATAGCAATCAACAATGTCAGTAGTAAAGTTACGATTCTGTTCAATAGGACCCAATAATGGATCACCTTCAAAAACAGAATAGACAGTTATAACTCCTGTTGCTTTAGAATGATCAGAATCTCTCGTAGTTATTGAAAAATCACCATTACTATCAGTTTGACCTTGACCAATCAGGTAATTGCTTTCAAGATTAAAACGATCAGTTTCATATTCAGTCCACGAAAAGTGATTCCAAAATATCTTGATTGGTTCATCAGGAACTCCTAAACCTGTAAGCGTATCTTCAAGTCTTCCTGTTGCTGTAAAGTAATTTCCACGAAGAATTATAGGTGAGGTTACTGCATTTGGACCAAGCTCATCTTTAATTGAATCAGAATTTTGAACTTTGATTCTAGATGTTTCACTTTCTGTACTTATACTTGCAGTAAGACTAGTTTGTACTTCCTGCGAATTAAGAATTGCATTTTGAGAATCATCTATTTCCAATCTGACTGTTGTAGGTGGCACTAGAAATGCTACAAGAGATAGCATCAAAGGAATTAGCACGACACATACCTTTGTTACTTTTGTTTTTAAAGCTACAACCAAGTCAAACGCCACCAGTCTCTTATAATAGTTATATTTGACAATCTCTATTTTATTTATATCTGAAATGGTAAATCATTGTATTTATAAATTGTCAATTCTGCATCTTACTAATATTAGTGAATTCACTAAAAAAACTCATGCCTTTTAAATCTAATAACATTTAGTATAAATTCCCAGTTAATCCATAATAGAAGTAAACCAGTTAGATGGTTGGAATAAGCACCAATAGAGAAAATGGGCTTAGGGTCCAACCATCTAATTAACACAATAACATACGGTTTGGCATTCTAGGACTCATCTGAGTTGTGCTATTGTGTTCCGGCTCTTAACGTCTCATCATAATCGAGCACCATTCTCTTCTTTCGGGTAAGTAAGAAGATTTCTCTTTTTTCTTTGGTGGCTCAATAAACACCTAACCCGCTGCAACTGGTGTTTATCCAAAGGTTCTCAGAGTGTGCTCTAAGATTGAGACGAGAAGCGTGATTTGTTAAGTTGTTATGATTCGCTTCTTCACTCAAACATTATTTCGTTTTTCTATTAAAAACTTTACGAGAAGAGTACTATATTGAAGTAATTGCTATTTTAAGTGCTTTAGGTGATCATTATCATTTTTTCGTGAGAATGAGTAATTACACTCCAATGTAAGATAATTACAAATATTTATATACTATTTTATGTAACTTATGTATAGAAAAGTGTAATACTTTCTAAGGAGTTATGAAAAAAATGCCAGAAAAAAAGAAGAAAATCAAAGAAGAAATCAAGAAAGAAATGGAGCAAACTAGAATAAAAATGGCACTAATCGCAGGTGCCATATATTAAGATAATAAGAGGTGTATTTTTTTGTCAAAAGATAAAAGAAAGAAAGAACTAGAAAAAGAAATCGAGCGTCTTCGAAAGAAGTTAGACAAACTTGATGTTGAAGGTACCGATTTTGAGGAATATGATGATTTTGATCCTTTCATAAAAGGTAATGAACCTATGCCCCCACTACCACCAAAGCCCGGGTTACCAGCTAGACCACACAGTTATCGAGTTGCAGAAGCTAGGAAGCTAACCTCCGAACAGAAGAAGCGAATTGCTAAGGAAAGAGAATTGCTCAGAAGAAAACGTGAAGATATTTCCAAAGAATTACATGCTATGAAAAGTAATCTTCTTGAAGAACAAAGGGATCTTCAAAGCAAGCAACGAGAATTTAACCACATTCGTAAAGAACTTCGTAACAAAGAGCGAAAAATAAGAGAGAAAGAGCATGCCCTAAGAGACCAGAAGCATTCTAGCTATACTTGGGATTTGGACATGGATGAAGACATCGAAGGAATTACATCTGATTTAGAAGTAAGACTTGGTGATTATACAAGATCTATTCTCGCTTCAGTAGCAGATAGCATTAAGACATCCATGGGAATTACAGTCAGAAGTGCAGGTGACATTGGTAAAGAGATAAAGATTGTTGGTGATGATATTGGTAAAATTGGCAAAGAAATTGGTTCCAAAATCACCAGGGATGTTCATCTAACAATTGGTCCCCGAATTCCTGAAAAAAAGCTTGAAGAATTTTATGAAATTGGTTCCAAAATTGTCTCAGCCATTGGTGATCATAATAGATTAAAAATTCTTAAGGAATTAGAGAAAGCTCCCAAGTACCAAAAAGAGTTAAGTGATATCACTAGCCTTCGAGGTGGAACCTTCAAACACCATATGGATCGACTTCTAGATAAAGAAGTGAAATTTGTTACTCAAGAAGTTGTTCGAGGTAGGTATCTATTAACTACACGTGGTCGTGAAGCTCTAAAACTTGCTGAAATACAATTCATGCGATATCTCGAGGAAAAAAAACGAGCAAAAGTAGAAGGTAAAAACATGGATTCTGATGAAGAATTCGATGTTAGAATCAAGTAATTAGGAGTTGCTACAAAGAATGAAATTAGAGTTAGATAATGAACCTCTAAAAATAACCCGAACAGCCATTATTGCAGATCTAGAGGATACAATGGTAACACTAGGCAAGAGATCGAAAATCTTTCCAGTAGTTGAAACATGTTCTTTTGAAACAATTGGATATTATATTACTGGTGATATCTATCTCGGTTCTGATACAATCGTAAATACAAGCAAAGGTGCTGTTGGAGATCCAATTGAAAAGTTATCCAAACAAGCCTTTCTCAAATGCGATGATTTGGACTTTTCAAATACTAAATCAGATGAACTATCTGGTAGAGATTTCAGAAAAATCGAAATTGAAGCTTATCGATATTTTGAGAGAATGCATAATTCTCAGGAAAATATACGTGGAAAGTTTACTGTAAATGGTAAACGATACAGATGGCCAGATAAGCTTGATAACTTAGATTTCTATATCTATCTTTTTGAACCCGAAGAATTTATTCTAATAAAAGATAATGAATCAATCATAGCAATTGGTAAAGATGACAAAGAAGTCATCGTTTGTGATAAAAAGAAGAAATCTTACGTTGAAATATCAAAAGAAGAAGGCGTCAGAGTTTCCAACAATAAAGGTGAAGTAGTAAAAACAAGCGCTGCTGGTGTCATTATCAACGGTAAGAATTTGAATGAAATAATATCAAATGTTTTACGTCCGTTATCTAACATGTTCAACAATAAGAGAAAATTTTAGAAAAAGGCTTATTCCCTAATGCCTTTTTCCTTTTTCTGACTTATTCCTGTCAATTTAAAGAATTAAATTACCTTTTCTTATTCAGTGGCTAGTTTAGTTAGTTCTTTTAGCTCTTTTGTTTGTTTCTTGAGAGTAGTAATTTGTTTTTTCACGTTTTTAATTTCTTTAGTATGCTGATCTATTGATCCTTGCACTATTTGTAGCTCATTTGTCAAAATATTTACTTTTTCATCTATTGCTAGATAATCATCCTTGGAGTTGATAGCTGGTTTAAGAGTTGAATGTTCAATAGTTGTATCTCTTTTTGGTAATGGTTTTGGTGTTTTTAATAATATCTTCCCAATGCTTTCTGCTGTTGCGTCAAATTTCGATTTTTCACTTGGTGCGTATTCTATAACTGATTTTTTACCAGCTCTATCCTCTGATTTACTAATCAATTGAGATACACCAGTAGATAGAGTAACATATTGTTTTTTAGTTGTTTCTTTTGTAAACACTTGCCCTCCCTTAGGTATTTGCTCAATAAGATCATTAACTACACGATCAACAATAACTGGGGATAGGTAAACTTCTTCCATATCTAACAGGTAACGCAAACCATTTTCAACTTCCTCCGGTAATTCATTAAGAGTAGTTCCTTTCAAAATGTTCAGTTGTTTTGTTTTAAATGGCGTACTACCACGACAAAGATAGACAGCGTAGTATTTTCCTTCAATGCCAAATTTTAGTGAAAAGGTTGTTCCTGGAATCTTTGCTAATGCTTCTTCATTCACAATAATCCATCCTCATTTAAGTGCTATTAACTATGTGTTTAACACTTTAAATTCATTATCTTGCGGCAAATTGTAAGTAAATTAATATTCAACATAGATTGATAGTTATGAAAAATAGATTGAGGATTATTGGTGTTAAATATGACAAAGGAAAGAGATGAAACTAAGTATGATCTTTTTGAAATAATTAACAATCGTAGGTCAATTAGAAAATTCCTAGATAAGGAAGTTCCTGAGGATGTTATTGAAAAAATTCTACTAGCAGGAATTAAAGCCCCCTTTGCTTATCAAATTTGTAGTGTTGTTTATACTAAAGATAAGGAGAAAATGAAGAACCTTCGTAGAATGGGCATTTATCCTACAACAAATCTTTTCATGGTTTTCTTTATAGATTTCAATAGAATGGAAAAAATTGTGAAAGAAAGAAATTATGAATACAATTTTGATGATGGGTTACTTCTTTGGTTAGGTGTTCAAGATGTTTCACTTGTTGTAGAGAATGTTGTTCTTGCAGCAGATGCATTAGGTTTAGGTTCAGTGCTACTTGGTGGTGCTCCAATGATGGCAGATCAAATTTCAGAAGTATTTAATGTTCCATCAAAAACTTTCCCTGTAGTAGGTCTATGTATAGGTTATCCTGATCCAGATCATTTCATGGCTGTTAGGCCAAGATTTCCTTTGAAGCATTCAGCATTTAAGGATGAATACAAAGATCTTTCAAAAGAAGAAATTAAAGAATGTATGAAAGCAATGGATGAGGGTTACATTACACAAGGATATTATATTAAGCAAAATGCAAAAATTCCGCTTCAAAAAGGTGAAGATAAAATTGGCTTTGATAAATATTCCTGGACAGAGCATATAAGTCGAAAAATTACCCAAGGTTCATGGTACAAGGAATCATTACTTAACGTTCTAAGAAGACAGAGATTTGATTTAGAGTAACCATCCCTCTTTATTTTTTACTGTAAGCACAATCTTCATACAAAAAGCATTCTTTACACAGAGGGGTACTTTTTTTACAATATTTCTTAGCATGAATAACTAACAGTGCGTGAAACTCGTTGTAAACTTGTATGTCCTTTTTCATCTTTTCTTGATAGAATCTTTTCCAATAGCTTTTCTCATCTGGACCGTTAAATCCTATTCGTTTACTTATTCTTACTGTATACGCATCAATTACGAATTCTGGTTTATTTAGCAAATAGAGTAAAATTGAATCAGCAGTTTCTTCGCCTATTCCTTTCACTGCTAGTAAATCATCTCTACTTGGTATAGAATTCTTAATCCATAATGAACAAAGATTTCTCAGATAATTCGCTTTTTGATTGAAGAAACCTGCAGGCTTTATTAATTGCTTCAAGAATTCAATATCATAAATCAAGATTGCTTGTGGATTCAGCAAACCGTTTTGTTTTAGATTTTGAAGTGCTTTTTCAACATTTGACCAAGAAGTATTTTGAGTTAGAACTGCACCTATTGCTATTTCAAAACCTTCACCAGGCCACCAATTTTGTGGACCATAGAATGCAAATAATTTTCGGAAAAGCTCTTGAGGGTGCATATCGATCATTTCACATTTACTTAAATCATTATAGAATTTTAATAAATTGTTAGCATCTGGTTTGGTATTAAAATGCTTATGGTTGTTTTTTCGGATAGATTAATTAGCAAAAAAAATTAATCATATTTAACAGAAAATGTTTCTGTTAAAATTTTAAAGAAGTTAAGCTTCAAGAGGAGAATCAGGAAATGAAGTTTACTGAAATAATTAGGATTAATGAAAATGGAGATTTAAAAATACCAGAAGTTATTAGAGATAATCTTGGAATAGTTGAAGGAATGCATGTCATACTTAAAGCTGATGTGGAAAGAAGGGAGATTCTAATTGTACCTTTTTCAGCGTCTGAAGCAGATCTAGTAGAATTTAAAATTATTTTGAGTGATACTACTGGAGCATTAGCTAAATGCGCTACGTTTCTTAGTAATAACAACATCAATTTAGTTGCTAGTGAAGCAAGAACAATTCAGAACGGTGAGATTGCTGAGTGGATTGTAGTAGCAGATATATCAAAGTGCACATGCAACATCAGGGATCTTTGCAAGCAACTTATTAATGAAGGATATGCAAGAAACGCCATTTGCAGAAGTTTTCATTGATTCCCTTTCTTTCTTTTTGAAAGGTTAATTACTCTGTATCGGGTTTAGATATTGGTTCATGAACTAAATCTTCAGATTTTTCTATTTTCTTAGCAGTAAAAAGCAAGGAAGTACCAATTATCACTGCTAGTCCAACAAGTATGAAACCAACAATCTGCTCAACTAAAAGCGAAGTATCATCTGGTTGACCAGTGTTGAAGAAAAATGTTAGGATAATTAAGGGTATTATTCCGATACCCAAAAATAATACAATATATCCAAGACGTCTAAATAGTAAACTTGAAATTTGTTTTGACCTTTCCTCAAGAACCTCATGTGTTGTAGTTTCATCTTCTTCTAAAATTTCATTATCTTCATGAGAGTCTTCAAACGGCACTTCTTTAAATTCTTCCAAATAGTCCACTTCGGTTTAATTATGGGAGTCATTTTAATAATAACTATTTTTAATTATTGCTAAAACTCAATATTTATTAATTAGAAATCTTTGGCAAATCAGTTGTATATTGGGGTGTTAATTTGACTATTAAAACAGATGATTTAACTTTAAATGAAATTACTACATACTTATTACAGTCAGTAAAAAAAGTATTTAATGAAGAGCTAATTTGCTTACTAATTCATGGTTCTTTTGTCAAGGGTGGACTGATTAGAGATTTTTCAGATATAGATGTACAGGTATTTGTTAAGGAAACAGCTTTTGATGAATTTGGATTAAAACTCAAGAAATCATTGAAAATGCAAGAACTAGTTGGGGCATTGGGCTTTTCAGAAACAGGTGCAAGTTACTTACAAATATATTTCTATGACCCAAAGAAAATGCCTGATTGGTATACACCACCAATGCATGTAAGCTATCAAATCCTATTTGGGGATTTGCCTGAGGAATTAGACTATAATACAGAAAATTTTAAGCTGAAAATGGTAAATTCATTGAAAAGATTAAGGAATATTATTTCAGATTTAGTGCGTAATTTTACTGATAGTTCTAATAACCAAATTTTAGAAGAACAAGATATGCTGCCACAGTAGTTTATCCAACAATGTATTCTTTACTAGCATATAACAATGTGAAACCTGAAGAAATATGGATAAAAACAAAGGATAAAGTATTGGAAATGTTTTGTGAGAAATTTGCAGAAGATGAAAGCAGTAGGTATCTTTTACGATTCTTTGATAGTGTTAAAATACTTGCAAAAAACCGTGAAGACTATGAGATTATTAGAACCACTTTTGAAATGGGTATTAACTTCTTGATGAAAGCAGCAAAGTTAAGTGATGAGATTTAAAATCACTTCATTTTTCTACAGAACAAAATCTTTTTCATTCAAAGATTACCCACATCTATGAGATTATGAGGAAGCACGATGTCTGAGAAAGTTTTAGCAAATCTTGAGCCAAAGATTGTTTGGGAGATTTTTGAAGAAATTACCAAGGTTCCTAGACCTTCTAAAAAAGAAGAGAAAATACGCAAATGGGTTAAAGAATGGGCTAAGAAGTACAATATTACTGTTAAAAAAGAGGATGATGTTGGAAATATTTTGCTGTATAAAGAAGCTTCAGCTGATTGTGAAGATTATCCAACATTAATATTCCAAGCACATTTGGACATGGTTTGCCAGAAACTACCTGATATTGAGATTGATTTTGATAATGACCCAATAAATGTAATGATTGAAGGTAGTAAAGTAAAAGCAAAAGGTACAACTTTGGGAGCAGATAATGGTATTGGCATGGCTTTTTGTTTAGCATCTTTAATATCTGATGATTTAAAGCATGGAGCAATTGAGGTGCTTTTTACAGTTGATGAAGAAACAGGATTAACTGGTGCGTTTGCCATTAAACCCGGATTTTTCACAGGTAAATATCTACTAAATGTTGATATTGAAGAGCTAGGTAAAATAACTATAAGTAGTGCAGGTGGAGGAGGAACAGATTTTACTATACCAATTGAATTCGAAAATAAAACTAATTATTCTGGATTAAAACTTACTGTCACAGGTTTACAAGGTGGACATTCTGGAACAGATATTGACCTGCCAAAATTAAATGATATTAAAGTTGGAATTGATACGCTTCTTGATCTTCAAGATGAAATTTTGATTAGTTCTATTTCAGCAGGTTCTGCACACAATGCTATACCAAGAGATTTTGAAGTAATATTCCTAGCTCCAACAAAAACCAAACAAGCTATTTTGAAAAAATTGTATGTATGGAAAAAAAACACGCTGGAAATAGCAAAAATATCAGAGAAGAATATTGAGATTGAAATCACTGAGATAAAAGTAACAGTGGCAATTAACTCTGAAAACACAAAATCAATATTAAATATTTTATCTGAAATAAATCATGGTCCTTATTCTTACAGTAAAGAGATCTTTGGATTGGTTCAAACCTCAAGTAATTTAGCTATCATAAAAACAACAGAAAAAGAAGTACAGATTCATGTGAATACTAGAAGCTCAGTTAATGAAGAATTGGAAGAAGTACGAACTAATTTGAAAAAAATGGGAGAAAAATATGAAGCACAAATCATTCTTGATAAAGCATATCCTGCGTGGAAACCAAATCCTGATTCAGCTTTCCTTAAACTTGTTCAAGCAAAATATAAAGAGGTTTTAGAAAAGGATGTTGAATTAGAAGCTATACATGCAGGTTTGGAATGTAGTTTGTTCGTTGCGGTAGATCCAGAACTTCAGGTTACTTCAATAGGTCCAAATATACACAATGCTCATAGTCCAGATGAATTCATTGAAATTGAAAGCGTAGGAATTCTTTGAAATGTTATTAAAAAAGTAATTGAAAACATGGGTAGTTTGAATTAAAATTATCCAAGTTTTGGTTCTTTTTTCTTCTTTTTTTCCTCATTCTTCCTAAAAAAATATAATACTCCTCGTTGTTATACAGATAACTATCAAACAAGGAAAAGTTAAAAAAATCATATAATCTCCTAATAATTGGTGGTGGGTAAAATTAAGAAATTCAAGGGGATTTATGTCTCAACATTAACCCCATTTGATGAAAATTTAGAAGTCGATTATAAAACAATTGAAGCACAAATAGACTTTGTTATTGGAAAAGGAATACATGGTATTGTTACTTGTGGAGTTAATGGTGAGTTTTCAAGCTTAACACTTAGTGAAAGGAAGAAGATAATCAAAGTATCAGTTAATGCTGCAAAAGATCGTATTCCTGTAATTGCAGGAGCTTATTCCAATAGCTACAAAGAATCTATAGAGCTAGTAGAATATGCAGAAGCAAATGGTGCAACTGCAGCAATTTTAACCACCCCATTTTTCTTCAGAAAACCATCTGAGGAAGGCTTGTATAGTTATTTCAGTAAAATTCTTGAAAAAGTCAAGAAATTTCCAATCTTTTTATGTAATGTTCCAATATATTCACTCATTGATTTAAGCATAAATCTAGTTGAAAACCTCACAATGAAATACAAGAATATTGTTGGTATTAAGGACTTAAGTGGAATTACTGATAGCATTTTAGGTTATGCAGGAGCATTTGAAGAATTATCTGTTTTAGTCGGTAGCGACAGAATGGTCTATAATGGACTTAATGCTGGCTGTGATGGTGCTGTAAGTGCAATTGCTAACATCATGCCTGAATATTTGCTTAAGATATATGATACCTACAAAAAGGGAAATACTGATCAGGCCTGGATTGAGCAAGAAGCAGTAATTGGTATTCGTTCTTTAATGAAAAGATTTCCATCCAGGTCTGCTCAGAAATTTATTTTTGCTAAAATTTCAGGAAGAGAATCTTTTGTTCGACCGCCACTAAGAAATCTTAAAGCTGAGGAACGTGAGAATTTACTAATCATTATGGGTGAACATGGTTTAAAGATCGAATCAGAAATCACTATCTAATAGATTTATCAGTTTTTAGTATAAGATTTATATCTTTTGTTCCGAAAATACTTGAAATAAGATTGTTTATTTTAAAGTCAGGAGAAATAGTAGTAAATGGTTTGGAGAAAAAAGATTACAGAACTGAACTTGAAAAAAAAGGAATTCCTAAGTATTTCACAGTGACAGATGGTAGTCAGATACGCATTCTTG
The DNA here is from genome assembly GCA_019058275.1 of Candidatus Heimdallarchaeota archaeon. GTDB lineage: Archaea > Asgardarchaeota > Heimdallarchaeia > JABLTI01 > JABLTI01 > JABLTI01. The sequence continues at coordinate 1,026 of JAHLVW010000110.1, read as the reverse complement.
ATTTTAATTTAGCTGAAAACCCAAATGAATATATTATAATGTTAATACCTGGATTTGCTACAGTGTTTCAGAGTTGGCAAAGAGTAATGGAACTACTAACACAAGAATTTCGAGTAATATATTTTGAATCTCGAGAAAAAGTTACTTCTATAATGCCAAAAAAACTTGTACGAAAAATTACACTTTCGATTATGGCTCATGATATGAAAGAAGTCATTGAACAAATAAAGCTAGATGGTCGAAAGTATATTACTATTTGTAGTTCCACTGGTGGCAATGTTCTAACTGAAGCTTTAAACAAGAAATGGATCAATCCGACTGAGGCGATTATGGTAGGACGAGCAATTGAATTTCACTTACAAGGATTTGTAGTTGTATTATCTGCACTAATTCCAAATTTCCTAATTCAAACAATTTTCATGCCAATAATAAGATGGTACATTTCTGTTGAATATGTCAATAAAAAAAATGAACCTGAACAATTGGACAAATACATGCGTGCATTAGAGGAAGCCAATATGAGAAAGATTATGCCTTTGTTTAGAAGACTCTATAGGTACAATTCTTGGGACATGCCACCAAAAGTGGAAACTAGAACACTTTTAATTGAAGCTTCATTAGACAGGATACATGCAACAGAAGAATGTTTAAGAGTACATGAATTGATGCCTAAATCTATTTATGTTGATTTAAGCAGTAACAGAGCTTCACATTCAGATCCATTTGTAGATGAAATAAAGAAATTCATAGATAAATTAGAAAATTGGGACTAGACATATATTGAATAAACAGGAGATAATATTGTATGAGAAGAAAAAAAGAAGATTTATGTTCAGAATTAGAAAAAAAAGCAAATATTGCATTCTATGAAATGACAGATTGTACAAAAATCAGAGTATTGGAATTTGATTTTGCTAAAAATCCAAACAAATATACCTTACTTATTATACCAGGTTTTGCAACTGTTTTTCAAAGTTGGCAAGACGTTCTGGAACCGCTCTCTAAGGAATTTAGAATCCTATACTT
>JAHLVW010000109.1 GCA_019058275.1 Candidatus Heimdallarchaeota archaeon | reverse complement strand
CACTAACAATTGCTCGAAAACTTGATTTTAAAACCATTATCAATGATTTATCATTAATATATCCTTTTGATGGGGATGAAGACGACGATGAGTATTTTTTTGATGATGAGCTAGATGCACCTCTTTACTCTGAAGATGATCTGGCCTTTAAAACACAAGAATTATTCCGAAGTATCTACTTGTTTAAACAAGCTGGTTTAAATGAATAAGCAATTCAAAGTTATAAATCATTACTTGAGCTTATAGATGAACCTCCTTGTTTATTAGCTGAATTAGGAGCACTCTATATGCAAGTGAAGAATTATAAGGAAGCTAAGAAATACCTTTCTAAAGCTTTACAAGGAAATCCAGGATTATATAATGCTTGTAGATGCTTAGCAGCAACCCACAGAATTTTGGGCGAATATGAGTTAGCAGTTGGAGTGTTGAAAAAAGCTCATAAACAAAATCCTACTGATGATATTCTTCTTCTTGAACTTGCTTCCGCTTACACAAAATTGAATCATGTCTCTAAAGCAGTTACCTGCCTTGAAAAAGCTTTGAGACTAGATCCATCCTTACAATTTGGATTGTTCAATGTGCCAGAATTAGAACCTATTCTACAAATTATTCTTGAGAAAAAATCCCACATCGTTTCTACAAATACCAATAATTAGTTAATTAATTGACGAGAAGGTGCAACTAAACTGTAAAAAAAATGGATTTTTCTGCAACTGTAATGGAAGTTTCTGCAATTTTTTCGCAAAAAACCATAAAATATGTAAAATAGTTTTTCACAGGCAATTATCAGCTGCATAGGGACATGATTTTCGAAGTCAATTGTGAAATTACCTCTTTAAATCAATATAATACTTTAGTAAGTATAAAAAATAACTGAAGGGTCCCTTTCCCTTATTAGGTTCATTAAATCAATGCGATTTATTCCTGCTATTTCTACTGCTTTCCCCAAGCTAATCTTATTTTTCAGATACAATTGAACAGCTATTTCAACTCGTTTTTGATTGATGATGTCTTTTTTAACAGAATTTTCAGCCATCTCAGGGTACGCATTGTAAATATAACCTAATAGCTCGTCTTCTTCTAAATCATTTAGAAATTCTTTTACTTCCTCAATGAATTGATTCAGGTGAAAATTGTTTTTTTGCTTCTTCTGCTACTTCTTCCCCAAATTTTGATAAATTGAATCCACTTTTTCTTGGTTCTAGTAATCCTAGCATAGCTATTTGTTCAACTGCTACCTCTGCAGATTCACTGAATTGTCCAAAATAATGTGCTTCATATAACTCTTCTGCACTTAGTGCCTCTAGTTTTTTAGCAATCATATAGAGCTCTTTTTGCAACCAGAGCTTTCCTTGTATTTTTTCTTTATTCTTCATAAAAAGTAAGACAAGGGTTATTTTCACTAAAGGACTTGCATCCTCTAGTATATCTTCGATTTTCATAGTACTTACCAGTTAAGTTAATTAATTCTTATTATACATAAATAATTATGGTCGCATTAAAAACTCATCGTATTTCTTCGGATGAAGAAACTCTTTATCATTCTACAGAGATTTCCGTAGGAAATAAAGTCATAAAGACACCTATCAGAGCTATTGAACCTAAATTAATTACTGCTAATTTAGAGCTCCACTCAAGCATTAAAGGAGTGAATGAAATCTACAAGGTGTTAAATGAGAGTAGAATCGATCTAATCACAAGTGATACTTCCAAACAAACCCAATTTAATAAAGATCTTGTAAGACTTGCTAACAAAACTACTGCTCAAGAAATTACCCTATTCTTTGCTGAATATGAGACAACCAATAATTCTTTTCCAAAAGAGATAACTTTAGAATATCTTTCCGATGTCTGCCATGGAAATTCTGATATTATTATACCTCCAATTATTTCCAAAATTGACAAGAAAAGCGCTTATCCATACGACGAGTATAAACATTTTCTTCGTATGTTTTATGAGAAAATTGAACAATTGAATAACAAACCCGTAGGTGGAATAATTCCTTTCATCCCTTATGCTTATATGAGAGATTTAGCCAATTTTTATCTTGATTTAGGCATTAATTTTTTCTGCTTTGATTTTGAAGGGAAAAATCCTCTAGTATTAAAAGATAATGTAAGGACATTCTTCAGAGCAATAACTCAAGAAGAAAGTTTGAGTAACTGCTCTTTTTATGCACTTAATGCTAACCCAGGGAAATTTGGAGATATCACATCTGCAAAAGATATTTTATCCTTTGGATTTGGTTTTGATATTCTTGGTAGTAATCATCGACGAAGAGCTATTCCTGCTTTTGTTGCAAAACTGAAACGAGAACCCAAAGTGAGATTATTCAATAAGCAAGCTTACAGTTACCATAATTGTCGTGAGGAGCATGAGGTTGCAAATATATATTCACCTGATTCATCTATTCAAGTAAATTCTTTAAAAGGAGAAAGTAAATACTACCGATTTAAGAAAGCCTATAATATGGAACAACAAGGATTCGAAACTTTACAGTTAAAACAAATCATTGGTGAAGAAAAGCTCCTAGCTTATCTTAATACTAAAAATCAAGTAAAAGATTCGGATAAAAAACAAATTAAAGAATTCAGTGAAAAAACCAAGTTTATCGGTAAAAAATTATAGTGTTTAGTATAATAGTAGTAAGAAGTTTTTTGATTTTTTTCTTTTTTAGAACTTTTAAAAATAAATTTTGTTGGATTTAAGCATACAAACAATTATTGATATTTCATGATAAATTAGGATTAGAGATTTGTAGTTGGAAAAGGATAGTTCTTCAAATTTAAAGTCGCATTAGCAGTCGAATCGCGTCATTTAGCTGTTTTTAAAGATTTTTTGGCAAGAGAACTAGTAAAGGATGCAATGTTTGTGCAACCACTTAATGACGAAGAGATAATGAACGTATTTGAACAGTTTGCTAAAGATTTTATGGGATCATCTCATATAGATGACTTGCCTGATATTGTTGATATACCTCTCAGTGAGGAGGACTTTACTAGCTTACCTCATTCCGAAGAGAGTGTTTATCGACTCGAGTTTGCTGCTTTTTCACTCTTAAAACAAAAACGGTTTCAAGAATTAAAAACATTAATGCATCGGACGCTGGAGATTCTGCCTAATCATAACTATTATCAATTTTATTTAGCTCTTGGATATTATTTTACTAGAGATACTCTGGTATCACTTTCAATTGGTCGTGCAGTAGATTTTACAAAGATAAGCAAAGAAGCAGTTCCTGTACCCATTCAAGAGATGACTTGTGATTGTCCTGGATGTGGTGCGAAATTGTCTTCCTCTGAGCTGGTCAACGATTTCTCAGCAGAAACAAAGGTAGCTAATGAAATTCAAGCATTGTTTCGTGACATTCATCAACTCAAACAAGCAAAAGAGTTTAATCAAGCAATCGATTTATATGAAAAGCTATTTGCTCAAGTTGGTGAACCTCCTTGTTTGTTGGTTGATCTGGCAGTATTGTATCGACGAGTTAATAATTTGAAGGAAGCAAAAAAAGTCTATGCTCGAGTGTTAAAGGGAAATCCTGGCTTGTATAAAGCTTATAGAGAACTTGCTGCTACGCATCGTCTCTTGGATGAATATGAACTTGCTATTGGTGTCTTGAAAAAAGCTCATCAACAATTCCCCGAGGATGACATGATTTTGTTAGAGCTAACTGCAGGATACTTTAAATTAGGGCACACAACAAAAGCTGTTGCTAGTCTAGAAAAGGCTTTAGTGATAGACCCCTCCATAGAATTTAGCATAGTAAACATGCCTGACATGGCATATATTTTGAATCTTGTTCGGGAGAAAAGAACAGCTGCCACATCTTGATATGGGGTGTTTACTTTTTCCACGATCAGTTTTGCTCTTATTAGTTTTTTTTTCGTAAGAATAGTTGCAACTGTATCTTGGAAGTCGGGGCAGAATGATGTCACTTCGAGGTTGAAGAAATGAATGATCAAATAGAGGAGCAAGGAGTAACCAGAGAAGAAAACATTCAGCAGATCAAAAAGATTGACTTACATCCAAAAAGCAATTTGAATAAAAATTTCTCAGCATTAATCACAAAACAGCACCTAGCACATCAACCTCGAACTGTTAGTCAGATAATTTATCATTTTCCAATAATGATCAGTAGGTTCTTGTCCACGAAAGCTCTCGATTTTTTGTTCAGAAAAAAAGATTCTTGTATGTTCGTGGTTGATGATGTAAATGAGATCACTACTCGATTACCTGTACAATTCTCTCCTAGTCTTGATTTAGCGCTAGTAGTAACATTACTCAGTGCACGTCATGCAGGTAAAGCTACAGTGTTAGTGGTTCCAACAACAACTCATGCAAGAAAATTGGTCGAAAGCCATCAAACGACTTTTGGTCCAACTTGTCGAGTAGCGACCACGATTAGTAGTCTAACAAATGAGGTTTCCTGTGAGTTGTTCAGTGATGCTCGGATCATTTTCAGCACACCAGGATCGCTTCTTCGAACCCCCTTAAAAAGAATCTTCCATCTGTACAATCAATGGTATTTTATCATCCATTAACTCACCAAAACCAGTCACTTCTAACTGCTTATTTATTTGATGTTCTCATGCTCAGAGTAAAATACACTTCTCGTAAAAACAAGGCGTTGCGAAAATTCTTCTTCTGTGACCAACAGATTCTTTCCAGAGAAAGCTATCAAATATTGACAGGATGTAACAAGAGCTTAACTTTTGGTCTTCAACTAGAACAATTAGAGACTCTCTTCAAACCAAAACCAGATGATATTTACAGGTATGCATTTATCCCATTGCTAGGATTATTGTTTAAAAGACATCTTACTCGCAAGCAGCTGTTCACTGAGATGCAGTCAAGTTATCTTTTTCGAAGTATCACACAAGAAAAAGACTCACAACCTGATGAACTTGTGTTTGAACAAATCTTCGATAAGCAATTATACAAAGCATTCCTTCTACTTAGCTCAGCTGTTTTAGGTCCGTTTCAATTCATAACCAAATCACACAATCGTTATACTTTAACACCTTTCGGAGAGGAATTTCTAATAGCTATTTCCTACAGTAGTGCTGAACTTACTGACATCAGTCAGCTAGTACTGTTTCTGTACTCAGCAATGAAAACAGGAGCTCTTACTTGGGATTCATTACTTGAGTATCTTCGAAAATCCTTTCCAGTAGAAGATGCATATAAGTACAACCAATCTTTCAATCAATTGGTAGAGTTCATTCAGCAAATACATAAACACTACTCAGCAATGAACGAGTCAAGTTCAGAGAATGATTCTGTTAAAACAAACATGAAATTAACTAACTTGCTTCGGACAAAAAAATTTTCATTTGGTGATTTTCAAAATCTGAAATTACTGACGAGTATTGGTCAAAGATTTGCTAATGATTCTTTAACTGATAGCTTACAAGCTATTACAGAGCAAATGCTGAAGAGCTTTTATAATCACCAACCTAGTAGGAAAAAGAATGTGCTTTATAATAAGCAAAAAGCACGCGAGCTGGTCTTAACTGAGGTGTTAGCAACTGAAAATCCTCAAACAGTTTCTCAAGTTGCACTTGCTTTACAACTGAATAGAAATTTGACTGATCGCATCTTGCGTTCTTTTGTTCGAGAAGCTGAACCGTTGATAATATCCAAAACAGTGACAACAACCAGAGGACAAAGAATTTATTTTGCATCGATAACAAATTTCCCGGATTATTTTGACTTTTATTGTTCGAAGTATCAGTTTTATACTACTACCGGGATTTGTTCCATTTTTTCAACCCTTGGAAAATTAGCTCCGCATAAATTACCTTATGAGTACCGTTCCCGAGCTGTTAAACCACTTAAACCTGGAACGGTTCCTTGTCGATTTTTCTCATCAAAAACCTTACAACGGGAATCATACACATTGGGAGCATTTGGTGATTTAACTCGAGTCGTCCAAGGATTAACTACTTTTGGAACTACTTTCATGCATAAATGTCTTTACTGCATAAAAGTCATCGAAGCATTTGGTACAGATTATTTGCCACAGATAGGTACGAGTACAATCTCATGCTCAAATTGTGGCTCACTCTACAAACTTTCTCGAAGTAAAAACAAGAAGAAATCTGAGGCTATTATTGTTAAATGTCAAGAAGGTAATTTACATGTTTTTGTTAATACTCTTTATGACATTTCAGGGATGATCTGGGATGAGTATCAGTTCAAACTCGTTCCTGCACATGGGATGACCATTCGGCTTGGTGAGAAAGTATCCTTAGAAGGAGATTATTTAATCATAGAGAACATTCGAAAGAAGATTGAGGAATTAGAGTATTTATATTCATCAGTACCATTAGCTCCAGAAATTGTTGCGCGTTTAGAAGAGAAGGGTGTTCATCTACGCTTTAATCCTATTGCTTTTCAAGTCTTAGCGCAAGGTGAGGTTTCAGTAGTTTCAACATTGTCTACTAAACATGTGGTGGCCATATTTGCTTTGCGAATTACTTGTGTAACTAACAATGCATTCCTCTATGCAAATATTTACTCCCGATGGGCAGTAACAAATCAACTCTTCAATTTACTCCAGAAGAATCTGGATAAGGTTCTCCTGTCAAACATTCCTTTAATCGATTTCGATTGGTGCTTTCTTGATATTCTTTTACTCTCACGAAATGTACACAATGCATTTACTTCTCGTCTATGTGAAGGTCTGGCAGGCAATCTTATGTGGGAATTTTTGAAGGAAGTGTTCAGACAGAAAAATTTGGATTTATTTTCAAGAGTTCGAGATAGATATGTTTTAGAAAAGGAATTTTATCCTGATAAACGCACACTAGCGTATTCAGCGATAAGTGCTTTAATCAATTTTTTCCTTCTCTTGGTGCAAGACCATTTAATGGTTTTACACCTTCAAACTGGACTTCCTTGGAAAGGATCTGCTGGATTTGTGCATGGAACAAAGAAAACAAGTGCACTTGATGAGCGAGGATTTTTCCTTGATTTTATTGACACTATTAAAATAGCTGCTTTATACTTTCTAACACAATCTATTGCTACAAATACTATTGGATCAGATGATGTTGAGGAAATTGTTTCCCCCTCAGGTGCTATTTTATACACAGTAAAACAAAAAACTATTCCAAAAATGGAACAATTAGTCGAACAGTTCTTTGCTGAAAAAGTGTATTTTGCTTCTCAAACACATTCCCTCGAAGAAGCCTATAAAAGGTATCTTCGAAAGTTTTTCCAATTGTTGGACCAAGTTACAATGATTCTAGAGGAAACTACGATTCGTTTTGAAGGCGTTCAACTGTCTTATTTGGATTGGCTTGAACAGTGGGATAATCTTACCATTGAACATCAAACTACTTTGGTTGGAGAACTTCGCGGAAAACTAACTGATATATTAACTGACACTGATTTCCAACCTTTTAGTTATTTACCAAGTATCCTTCAAGAACGATTTTGTAAGCTCCAAACTTATTTACCATCACTTGAGGATTTCGAGCTATATTTTGAGTGGGAAGAACAAGTTTTAGTAAAAAATGCAATTCAGAATTTCTTGTATCCAATACAGGAGTTCAAAGAGGGGATTATTGATGAAAGCTGAGAATAAGACCTCGATAGGAGAAGAGATTACTCTTCCTCCGATGAAATTTGTCTGTGAGCTTCCCAAATCAACTAATCCTGTTATGCCTACATCTTGGTCTGATACTTCGATGGAATTAATCCATTTAGGACCTATAATTGATAAGTATCTTCAAAATAATCCTTTTGAATTTCAAGCAGAAGCTATTCCAAAAATAATACTCGGAAAAGATTTGCTTTTAACCGCAGGAACTGGGAGTGGAAAAACAGAAATTTTCCTCTTTGCTATTCTAGAACTACTTTTACAAGAGAAGATTACTAAAGCAATTATTTTTTATCCGAGTAAACAATTGATACAAAAATCAAGAAGCACGGCTAAGAACCTTTCTCTCCTGGATACAAAAAGAATTAGGGAAGAAGATAACCTATAGTTCTTATACAGGTGATTTGTCATCAAATGCTATTGCTGGAATAGAACGAGCACGTCCTGAAATCCTCCTAGCGACATTTGACAAAGTATTTCATCGAATTGTTCGAGATCAGAAAAGTGCTGCAGATATTCTGGAAATGACAACAACTACTGCAGCAAACCAACGATTCTTCGAGCATCTTGCTTCAGCTGGAGTGATTGTGTTTGATGAAATTCATGTATATTCTGGGTTGCTCCTTTCAAATGTTCACAATTATCTAATGGTACATCATACAGTGAATCCTACTTGTCGGTTCATTCTCTCCTCAGCAACTATTGCAGAAGCAGAAAGTTTTCGGAACGATTTTATTCCTCAAGCAGAGATAATTTCCGGTAAACCACACAGAGGACCAATACAGGTATTGACCATGGATAGGAAATATCTCGAGCCATTCAACAAGTATATACAAAATAAATTATTACGAAATAGAGGAAGTTTTGAGAAAAATCGGAGAGTGATTTTGTTCAATGATAGTATCAGCGAAAATGAAGCTTTAACTTATACCATAAAACAACAGCTATCTGATGCAACTGGTCTCGAGCTCCAACAAATAACTGATTTAAATCAAAATAGTATTGCTTGTATCCATTCACAATTACCACCCGAACGAAAGCAAGTTATCGTACAAAAAGCTGAAGAAAATCAGCTCAAGTATCTTATTTCAACAGATTTGTTAGCTCAAGGATTAAATTTTCCAGATTTCTATATGGGTGTGCAAATTGGGTGGCCTATAACCGGTCTCACAGGAGCAGTGCAACGCATCGGGAGGATTCGATTTACAGGGAATCTGGATGAAATTCGTTATTTTGTCTTTGTTTTTGACACTGAAAATGAGCAAGAAGGTTATTTATTTGCTCAACCAAAAGTTCTTGCAAAAAAGCTACTCGAAAAAAAGCTTCCTCCATTAATTTTTTCTCGAGAGAATTTTCGAATTATACAGGGTTTCCTATTCCTAGCCGTTTCTTATGAGATAACTTCAATTAGCAAATTAGAAGATCTCTATTGCAGAGCTATTTTTAATGAAGCAACTAAGCTTGAGACTGAGAAAAAAATAAGACAAGTATTAACTTACCTTATGAGTCTTGGAATCCTTGCAATCACTGATGATGAAATTTCTATTGGTTCCTATACCGAGTTAGCATTATTCTTGAGAGATTACAGCTTACGTGCAATTCCTCCTAAGTGGTCTGTGAAGAATCTCCAGACGAAAAAGGAGCTATTTGTTTTTGACTCTCGGAAAGTGCTTCGAGAAGCTCTTCCAGGTAATGTGCTGCTAAATGATGGTTTATTCTGGTTAGTGAAAAATACCCTTCCAAGACAAAAAGAGATATTTGTTGAAGAATTAGCTCATCAACAAAAACCTGATTTAGCTAAATTGAAGAAGAATAAATGTTTCTCCCCGGCATTTTCATTTAAGCGCTTTACCAAAAAAGTTCAATATAAATTTTTATCGGTGGAATATGGTGATCTTCAAATTATTCGAAAACCTGCTACGGTCTATTCATATGCTTCAGTTCTAGGGCATACAACGATAGATCTTTCACAAGATACCAACATAAATAATCTCTATACCAACCTCACTTTTATTACTCAATCAACCGGGATGGTATTATCCATATCTCAAGAGGTGCTTGAAAGCATCTTAAAATATCTTGTCAAACATAAATACCAGTTCCTCCGAATGTTTGCTCACATGCTTCTAGTAGAAGCAACTCAAGAGTTAAATCTAACAAAAAAGGAGCTGGTAATAGCAATTTCTTGGAGTAAAGGAAAGGAAGCAATAGCAATTTATGATCTTGCTGGACCCAGTGGGAATAGTCAGAAGATCTTTCTACAATTGAAACAATTACTGAAAGGTATACATGAAAAGCTACTACAATGTGATTGCTCTTCAAGCTGTAACAATTGTTTTGGTGACTTAACAAGGTTCTTTAAATTTAATCCCAAGCCTTTTCTTATCCGATTGTTGGAGTTGATAACAGAATGAGAATAGCCATTACTAGTGATGTACACATTGGACGAAAGGAAGCACTTGTTAACGAGTTTTTTGATGCAAGCGTGGCAATAAGTAAGTTGTCAGATATAATAATTATCGCTGGTGATGTGGTTGATAATGATCTTCCTGCTACTCGAGAGCTTTTCTCGAAGTATCTTGTTCTAGCTGAAGATTATGGTTTCTTTGAAAAGCTTTTCTTCGTTTATGGGGGAATGAAGCATGAGATAAAATTACTTCATTCTTTTCCAGATTTATTAATGAATGATTTTTGTTTGCTTTCAACGAAAATTGGTCGAATTTTGGTAATCCATGGGAATAATATTGGTTTATATTATCGGTCTGAAGAAGGAGAGCATGCAAAACTAGGTGCTGAACGAGCTAAAAGGCAATTAATAGCTAAACCAGTTAGTTGGTTGCCTAAGATTAATGAAGAAGATTATCTTATATTGGGTCATCTCCACAAACGATTCTATCACGAACCAATGAAGATCTATTGTACAGGTTGTTGGGTTCCAACAGCAGATGAAGGCAATGATACCGGGTATTTTATTTTTATTGATGATCAAGAAAAAAATCCCTTCACTGCTAAGAGATTTAATTCGTTTTGATATACCTCTCACATTAAAATGACTTTGGTATTTTCTATTAATTAGTAATGATAATTTAATACCTGGGAAAGGTAATTTTTAGTTATATGAATTAGTTAAACTCCATTAATTATTGCTACCGCATTGGTCTTGACTATATTTCTTGCTCTCCTTTACGTGTTCCTGTTGCTCGATTAGCTGTGGCTCACGTAGTTATGAACAATGGACCAAGAGAATAAAAATAGTATCACTTTCTTCCTTTAGGAGGAAAGTGATCCTCTCTTTTTTTTCATTTCTTTTTCTTTTGAAGATATACCATTATCCCTATTGCTACACCAAGCACACCTATTATACTTAATGTAATAAAGAAATAGATTAACGTATTTGTATCTAAATTGAACGCTGTTTCTAAAACTTCTACCCCATCCAACCCATCTGCAATGATTAATTTATTATCTTCTACAATAATACTATTTGCTGTCCCTCCATCGTAATAGTATGCTTTCTCCGTTAAATTTGTTTTATCGTTAGTATCAATTATTGAAATCCCTTCTACCATTCCTACACAAATGTAGTTCCCTGCAAAAACTAAACAAGTTACTATTGAATCATTTTTGTCATATATTGTTATTTCATTCATTTGTGCTGGTGAAGCAACATCTATTATTAGTAATTCCTCTTCAAGTCCAACAAACAGATTATTTCCATGTAGCTTAATCTTACCATAGAAAAGGTTATACTCTAGTTGATAATCCCCAGCTAATACTTTGTTTAATGGGTCACTTACATCATAGATTCTAATCCCTTGCTCTACTCCTCTACTGTATAGAACATATAATTTGCTCTTTTTTACAGTGATGTCTATAATAGCTGATCCATCATAATAGAAATCGATCTTCTCTGGATTTAATCTATTTTTGATGTCCAATACTACAATCCCGTTTCCAGCATTTATAAATAGGAATTTATTGTTACTAACTATTTTTCTTAGTGAACTTTCTGGATCTTGATATTCACCTATTTTAGCTAATGAGTTATTCTCCATCATTTCCAAAAGTAAAATTGTTTTTGTTTCAGTTGTTACGTACAGAATTCCCTCAACATTTATTATTTTACTATAAAAATAACTTGTTTCGTTTTCCTCCTTATAAGAGGTTCTTTTCACTATCTCGCTTTCCTCTTCAATGGTCAAAATTTCAATACCACCATTATAATCACATACTATCAGGCAGTCATTAAAAGCTAGTATATCTCTAGAATCTCCTCCTATGCCAATATTGGTTATTTTTGTAGGTTGTGTACTATCTGAAATATTGATTATTGTTAATCCTTCTGACCACTCAGTAATAAAAAGTGTTGCATTTCTTATGTAAACATCTTTTATTCCTGGTGCTCCAGATAGTAATTCTTCATCTGAAATTTTTATGGGGGTCTCTACATCTGTAACATTAATGATTTGTAAATTGTTGTTACTCAATACTATTATTAAATTGTCTTTTTTTTCTAGATAGAAACCAAAACAATCACTACAAGAAGTAACATATTCGAAAATAGTTGGTAATGTACAATTATAAGTAACTAATTCATTACTTGTACCATTTATAAAATACATGTAACCATTAATTATTTCAAAATTACTGTAATACGCAGCTCCTACATGATAGTTTAATGTTGTAGTGATATTTAACACATCAGTGATGTTTTTTACGATAAAATCAAAGTCAGAGTTTAATATGTACAGAAAATTATCAAACAAACAAAAATTCTTAATCTGTTCTCCAACAGAGAAATTGCTTCTTTCCTCTAGAATATTGGGATCACTAATATCAATTATACTCATATTTCCCTCACTCAACATTATGTATGCATAATCTTCACGAATAGCAAATTGCAAACATGATACATTATATGTCAAACTATCAAGTAATAATAGACTCTTGTTTATAAAAGAATAAATTTGGAATTGGTTGTTTTGAATAACATATAGAATGTTGTCCTTCAGAAATACATCTTTAACATCATAAATCGGGATTTCAGTTTCAATAAATGGATTAACTACATTTGATACATTAAAAATGTATAATCTGTCAAAACTTGAAACTATTAAGGTGTCCTTTTCTCCTGTAATACTACGAAAATATCCAAAGTTATCATCAAATTGAGCGATTTCTTTAATGTTTTCCGTTTTCTCTACTATTATTGGTTGTGAATTCATGTAAGAGCAATTAAGAAAGAACAGATTTGAGAGAATAATTATTGACAGTATTGCTAGTAAATTAGTTGTTTGTAATAGGTATTTATTATTTGTCATCTTTTCTTCTCTCTATAATGTTAAAGATTATGTTTTATTTTTTTTCCCCTCCTATAGACCTACGATTTAGAAAAAAAAGTAAAACTAAGTGATGTTATAACGTCAGATATAAATGTGGTTGATGGGTGCTAAAAGCACCAAGTTCAGATGTTAGTGCAATATACGAGCTACCAGAACGTGCAAGATAAACAGCAAATACACAATATTTGTATGTTTGACCACCACCACCTATATATTGAAAATAAAATGTAAAATCAGCACTATACCCATTTGGATCCCAAATTGATCCTGTATAGACAGAAAGAGTTTCGATTAATTGATCTGTAAGTCCAGGAGGTGAGTATGTAACAAAAACTTGAGCTGTGTGGTCGGAAACTGGTTCATTTTCATAACTATCTGCCCAGAACCATTGTTCTAATATACCTGCCCATCCATATCGTGGGTACAAGTCAAATTTCATTTGTGCTTCTATTTTACCTGTTCCTGGCCAAAGAAGTATTGTAACATATTTTACACGTAATATAAATGGAGTACGATTTGGATAAGAACCAAAGGTTTCAGGATCTGGATAACCAGGTAACTGTTTTTCCCAATCAGAACCATAGTAATAAACAATCGCTGACACTTGTTTTACATTATATGGAATAAACATTGTAAATACAAGTAATAAAATAAAAAGTAAATTTCCTTTCCTCATTATTTTCCTTTCTCATAATTCAATAATAAAACAGTTATACTAAGTCATTATAAATTTTTCCTTACTCTTTTAACCATATGAAATTAAGAAATTAGAACCCTTACCTTTACACTAAGATATTTTTATTACTAACTAAACGTGAAAATCTGGCATTTTTCCTTTAGTTTGAATTTCCATTATATTTAGTAAAATTATAAATCTGAATGACCTAAAACTAGAATTCTTAATTTGATATAGACTTAGCAAATAGTTTTTTAATAATTTCATATTTAATAGTTTTATAACTAGTGAATAGAGAAAGAATATTTTTTCTTTTAAAATCATATAGCTTTTTCAACTAATATTACCAACTTTGGAAACATAACATCTTTCCTAAGATTATATTTAGATTTAATGTTATTCTTATTATCTCCTATAATCTATAGTTTAAATTATGTAAGCTGCTCACCATTAAGGGTACCAGTAGCCCGTTTAGCAGCTGCTCATGCAGTTATTAACAATGGTCCTAGAAAGTAGATTCTAAATACTTTAGACTCATTTCCTTTGAGTCTTATCTTCTACTTTTTTTCATTTTTTGATTTTCTCCCTCCAAATTATTTTGAGCATTATTTTTCTATAGCTATATAAGATAAAATCACCGAAAAACTGCTCAACTATATAAATAGATTCGAAAGAGACCTCCCTATGACATTTATACTTCGTTGTAGAAATCATTACTTTTTTCATAACAATTGAATTTTCAATTAACAAGATACTTATCTTTGCATTACTGGATTCTACTAGTCTTGTCAGTTTTGTTATGATTTCTTCTGTTATATCTTTGAGTAAAATAGCAAGTAATCCCTCAACACCACAATAGTGAACAATATCAGCAATTTCTAGGAATTTACAATTAAGATGAGTCAAAAGTCCTTTTGAATTAATTGAGCTTTTATTCGTAGCAGAGACTAACAAAGGTGCGAACTCATTATTTGTTTTTGAGGGAACAAATGCTAAAAGATCAATCTCACGAGAACGATTACAAATTAAAAGGTTAACATAACGAACGACTTGCAAACCTAAACCAGAAAAGTAGTCATAGAGGAAGTTAAGGAAAAGTGTACCCTCATCTCTTAATCCATGATATAATCTTACACCAATAGGTTGAAGCTCATCCCAAAACGGGTGCATATTTAAGAGTAAAGCTAGATCACTTTCGAGGGCTTTCAATAGGGAAAGATCATATGTTTCTCGACGTCGGGTTACAGCACTGTTGTTATTTAGTTTTTGAGGTGAATCAACTATTTTCTTAATGCGTTTTTGGCAGTAACTCAATTCCTCCTCAATTATAATTGCAGTATTTTTATTTTTAAGATGATTATGTACTTGAAGAAGTCCAGTAGGGTTATCAATAATAACCGGTAGATGATTATGATAGCGATTGTTAACATCAACATTAGCCATTACTTGAAAATAAGTTAAAAGATTCTTAATATGTTGAATCTGAAATCCAGTTAAACTGGCATAATGACTAATATCCCTATAGGGAATCTGACCGATGGTTAACCATTTTTGAACAAATTCTATAGCTTCTGTTTGCTGGGTAATCTTCTGAATGAATTTCATTTGCATTTGTTTTTCAGATGTTTCAACCTTTGCAATAAAATCAGCTAAATTTGTTAGCTTGAATAGCTCATTGATATCTAGCAAGATTACACCAAAATTGTAAGCATATTTTAACCACTTAGTAGTGAGAGGCCAATTAACAATAATAACACTTAAGTCAATTTCAGGAATGGCTTTTCTTAATTGAGAATATTCAGTAATTGCTTGCTGTAATTTTCTTGTTGTGTACTTGAAATTCTCAAGAGTTCTGAGCTCAATAGTAATTCGTTTAATTTCATTATTTGGGCAGAATAAAATAAACCAATCAACAATTTTCGAACTACTAGCAGTTTTGTTTACTAGCTTAGCTTCTCTAAAATAAATGATACCATCTTTGGAAGAGCTATTTTTAATAATAGAATTAAGATGGTTCTCACAAACAGCATCTTTGTGAAAACTTTTCTGTGCATTTATTTGAATTAAAGGAAGAATAAAGCCTTGATTATATAAAGCAATTAATTTATGAGAAAGCTTACTAAAATTTTCATAGTTTTGTAAGTTAATGAATTGATAATAAAAACGTGAATCAAGATTAGTATCTGTTTTCATGATAGTAATTAACTTATCATATAGTGGAGGTTTTTCTAGATCACTAAACCAAAAAATTTGCATGAATTTCCCTTTGATCTTTGAATTACAAACTACAGAATATTCTTCCTTTCTCATTGTTACAAATTGAAGGTTGAAATCTCGTGCAATTAATACTTGAGTTGACTTCTTGGTTAGTAACAATTCTGAAAGTATTTTTGGAAGTGTTATTTGTTTCTTATTTTCTGGAACTACTAATTCTACTGCCAGAAAATTATCTTCATAAAAAGATAAACAATCATCATTAAAGGATATGGTTGTGATTGGAGTTTTTGAATCTGATAATATTTGAGAATAGTTTTTAATTATACTAATAAGTTGATTCATAGAGAATTGGGAAGAAATATTTGACTCAATAATACCTTTCAAATAATTATAATCAAATCCTTGTTGGACAAAGCGTTTTATTGATTTGTATAATTTTGTTGTATATGAACTAATAAGAGGAATGTTAATAGTTGCTGTTTTACCAACATTTTCCACTCGTAAGATCGTTTTAATGTTTTTTTCTCTTAGCATATAATTTTTTAATTGATTGTTAGCTCTTTTTTCTTTAATTATTATAAGCACAGAAAATAACTCAGTTTCTACATTTACTTCTGCTTGAGCATTTTTCATTAATGATATATTAACAAATTTTGAGAACGTTTTTGGGAGATAGATACCATACTTGCATATAGTTCCTGTAATCTCAATGGAATCATCACCATAAAATGTTATTTTTGTAGAATTAACATTCCTTATTTGATAAATTACTTCTAAATTGTTAGTTTTGTTATTCTTTTCTCTTACAATTGAAGTCATTAGTATCATAAAATAGTAATAGGGGGGATATATAAATACCTACAATTATTTATTAGGGTGTTTTAAATGATTTATTAATTGCTTTTATGTAAGGATTATAAAAAAACTGCAATGATTTTATATAATGTTTTATAAATTATTAAGTAGGCATGGTGGAATACTTGCAACAAAGAAGAACTCCTTTAATGAGCATTCAAGAAATTTTTGAATTAATAGAGAAAAAAGGACCTCAATCTATGAAAGCGGTTTATTCGAAATTAGGTTTTAGCTGGGAACAATTAGATTCATATTTAAAAATCATTCACTTCATTCAAAAGCAACCCAAACTAAATGATAAGAAACTTGGAGCTCGAACAAGAATTCTATTCCTAGATACCAGACAAGAATAACGATCATTGAAGCTTGTATTAAATTATTTCACGTTTTGATAGTTTCCAAAGGTAATTAAGAAATTATGTAATACTCTAGTACAAAAACGTCTTTGTGAAATAGTTAATGAACTGGGCAAAGAAAAATAGCTTTTCATCTCTTCAAAAAAATGTTCATCTTTAGTCAGAATGGTAATATTAGAACCATTACGAGGGTGTAAGTATTGCATCGCTTGCTTTAAAAAAGCAGTTGGTTTTAATGGTAATTGTATAGTTAAATGGCTTTTATAGTAAAATAATCTATTTTCTTCGAGAAAAGGCATAAGTTTTTGATTTGTTAATTCTACAAATTTGATAATATTTCTTAGAGGTGGGAAAGCTCTTCCATTTTCATAAGCGGTAATCGTTTCATATGAAATGGATAAATCCTGAGCAAGTTTCTTCCTAGAAATTACCATTTTTTTTCTTATTTGGTTCAATATAGACCCAACATTAACTACTAAAATTGAAGAATCAAGATGATAAAAATTGAAATAACCTTCAGAGGTAAGTGTTTGTTTTGGTATCCCTTGAAATCCTTCTTTTTCTCCCATTCTTCTACGTTTCAACAAGCTCAAAAATTCTTGGTTTTTTTCAGGATGCCAGCTCCCTATCTGTGAATATAAATTAGTTCGATATCCAGTTGGTATATACACAACATATGATAGGTTACCAATGGTATCCTTTTCCTTTGTCCTATAGCTAATTTTTTTATAATCTAAATAATTATATAAATCATCTGCTAAAGTTTTAGCAGTTGTAACAAATGTTACACCTTGCTTATAGCTTGCATCCGCATCAAATAGTCCTCGCCAGTAAGCACCCCGAAGATGCTGGAAAGGTTTTTCTCGCAAGATAAGCGGTTCCCTGAGAGCAGCATACTTTCTCCCGAGGGGATGTCCGGTGAGGAAATTGATTAATCGAACGAGCCATTTACCATTCACTAGTAAAATGTAATAGTTCCCCTCCTTACCCTCTCGTATCGCTCCTGTTACTCTAAATAATTCTTGAATGAACTGTTGTAGTTGTTCGATGTGCTTTTTAGAATAGTCCACTATGTGCACCTGGTGTTTGGAGAGGTGGCCATCACCATCAATGACTCCCAACAGATAAACCAGTTTCTCTGTTAGCATAAGTGGGATCGTTGAATGTTCTCCTTTTGCTGATTGGATGGTTATCTGCTGTTCTTGTTTGACTTGCTGTGTGAATTGTTGCCAGAGCTCTTCATCTCCACGTAATAGTGGTAGGGGAATAGCTCCTCGTTCTATATATCGCGCTATTCTATTCTTCCAGTTTCTGATGGAATGATCCTTCATTGCTGATTGATAGAAATAATCTCGAGAAGCCTCTGCTATAAGCCATCTTTTATCTTCTAATAATTGTTTTAAAAAGGAATAATTATTTAATGGTATGAAAGGCATTCGAGTGAGGATCCTTATTCTCTTTTCAGCTGGAGCAGTTTCTTTCCGAATAAAATCCACTCTTTTAATCAGAAAGCCATAAAAGTTGTTCAAAGGGTTTTCTCCTAACTGTTCTCTCCGAGCACTATCTTCAAAATTCACTAATAAATCATTCAAAGACAATCCTTGCTTTCTTTCTAATAACAGAGGATCTGTTTTCCAGCTGAGTGGGGGAGTCATTTTTTCACAATAAAAAGTTGTTTTTTTCCCTAATAAACATACAACCATTTAGACAAGAGAGCAAGTCCTGTTCCTCTTGAAAATCCTTTTTGCATCATTTAGCTCTTTTTAAACGATTTTTGTCAAGAGGCTAGCTGTAAAGGAATTTAATTTGACCTGATATGAAAAACATTCCTTGCCAAGGATGGTTTTAGTATGAATAACGGTTTAGATAACTCAAGAGAGCAAGCACCAACATTAGCAGAAAAAGTAACTAAGGAACCAGTTAGTGAAAAAACCAACAAGCAACAAGACTTTTCATCTTCGATGCCTAATCGCTTTTGTTCCCACCTTCCTCGAACAGTGTCGCATGTAATCCATCATCTCCCGATTTTAGCAGGAGGTTTCATTCAATCTAAACTCCTCAAGTGTTTTTTCAAATCAAAGGAATCTTTTGCCATTACGATTGACGACTCAAAAGAATACAAAAAACTGTTCCCTGTGAAATTTTCTCCAAGCCTTGATCTTGCACTAGCAGCAACACTATCCATGGCTCGCTACTCTGGGAAAGTTTCAGTATTAGTAGTGCCAAATACTTCTCTTGCGAGAAAAGTTAACCATTTCCTACAAACAAACTTCAATTCCCATTGCCGGGTAGCAACTACTATTAGTAGTTTAGCTCAGGAGGTTTCTTGTGAGCTTTTTGGCGATGCTCGTATTATCCTTAGCACGTATAATTCCTTTCTTCGCAAACTCCTAACCAATGATCATCCTTCTTTTCACTCGGTTGTGTTCTATCAACCTTTG
>JAHLVW010000108.1 GCA_019058275.1 Candidatus Heimdallarchaeota archaeon | reverse complement strand
GTCACTATTAAGAAATATATCCTAAACAGTTCACCAATCTTCCATAGATTTCATCTGTCTTATTTGTCCAAACTTTAATCAACTGCCATACCCTTTGAAATGTTTAGCAAATTTCTCACTTACAAATTTTGTTCGAAAATTGTTCATTTCAGCAAGTATTTCTTCTTCTGTTGCCAATTACATCACCTTATTTGTTATTTATCAAATTTTTATCCATATTCGAATCTAATGCCAGTACCGCCTTTTGGTTCACCAAAAATAACAGCGTCATAGTCACAGATGTTCCAACAGGCTCCACACTGGCTTTCTTTTTTCATTTCCTGCTTTCTCCATCTCTTCTCACTTGAGAAGAGTTTCTTCTTTTGTTGAAGCAATGCTTCTTTGGATATTCTTACTGATTTTTATTCTTTTCCTCTTTTCTCTTCTCACGAGTGTTTTTGTCTTGAGAAGAGTTCTGTTTGCTATCTCCTTTCTTCGGAACCTTTAATTCGTTCTTTTTCTATTATTCTTTGTTGGGGTTATTCTTGAGATGGAAATTTCTGATTTGATTAAGCTTGTTGATGTGTCAATTTCACATTTTACATCTAAAGTATCTGGGATAATTGATGAAATTGTTGTTTCTAATGAAGAAGCACCATCAATTAATCTTGAGTTATTAACTAAAGAGTTCGTCGATCAATTATACAAGCATGCTTTTACTAATTATACTAATCAACAATTAATAATTCATACTTCTGAAATAAATTTCGGATTTGATTTTCTTAAGCCTTTTTTAAATGCACTAGGAGTTAAAACATCCAATCTACAGTTTATTATACCTAATTATGCGAAAAGAATTGTTAGTATCTACTTAAATCAACATCCAAGAATCAATTTGTTTTCATTAACAAAGGACATTCCAGATTTACCTGAGTATCTTAATTTACAAGAAGAGTTGGTTTCAAATTATCGAGAAGGTCTTGATACATCTTATGAGATTGTAATTGATCCAAAAGATCGAGCTAAACAATTTCTGAACAATTTGATTTATGCAAATCTAATGAATCATCATCGAGGAATATTATCCAATTCTCTTAACAACGATATGCGGATGTGTTTATAGACGAGCTTCTTAATCGTCCAATAAGAATTTTTTATCTTGCAACTTTATCTGGTTTGGAGATTTATCAAAATGTTTCATTAGGAACTGATTATTATTTAAAGAAATATGATGATAGTGATTTTGACAAAATCAATGAGTTTGCTGTATTTATCAATCAAGAAGAAATCCATCTGCCTGGTTTATTCATTCTTAAAATGTATCCAAAAATCACCAAAATAGCTGATCTTTTCGAATTAGAAAATCACTTGTTAACTATTATACGACTATTTAGCTTTGGGGAAGTTTATATCTCATATCGAGTTTTTTTCCCAGAAAGAATAATCAAGACGACTAAATTAAACAAAAGTTCTTTCCAACATAAAAAACCTGATTATATTTGGACTCTTCCAGTAATTAACAAGGATAAACTCACTGATTTTGCAACAACCCTATTGCCCCTTTTTCAACAACAATTGAAAGATGATAAACATAAGGCTATTCAATTCGCTCTTGAACGCTTTGACTGGTCTATGAGAGATGATATTAGCATTGAACGTCGCCTGTTATTTGCAGTGATGGGTTTGGAACCGCTATTTCTTCCAAAATTCACTTCTGGAAAAGCTGCAAAACTTAGTCAAAGAGTTTCTAAATTGCTTGAAGAATTTGATTTTGATCAACCTCAGGTTAAAAGTTATGTAAAACGAGCTTACAATTATCGTAATAAAATTGTTCATGGTTCGAAATATCCAGAGGATTGGAATAAAGAGCTTCCAAAACTTTTCCTTAAGATACTTAATTATTTACGTGTTTCACTAATCTTCTTTTTGTTGAATCTTCCTTTAGGAAGAGATGCATTTGCAGAATTAATTGCTGATTCTTTAGCTTCGGATGATATTAAGAAAAAACTTCAAACTATTACATCCTCTATCAAAAAACGATTTGATGTTTGTTTAAAAACGCATCATCATGACCTATTATAGTTAATAATTGTGGACATTTTATACTTCACTAAGTATTGTCTTTTGAGTTCTTATGAAATCTACCTCTGATTGGCGCTCATTACCTGGAGAGCTTCTTGATATATTAACCGAAGAAGATTGGTTATTACTTGAGCAGCTTGTTCCACAAAATCTTTCACTATCTCTAAGCTCATCCAGTATTCAACTTCCACTATTCTCTCGTTTAGATTTTGCTTCCATAATTAAGGATCTCTATCCGCAGTTTCAATCTTTAGCTGTGACAACTCTTTCTCGTAATCTTAAAGAAGGTGCACACTATTGTGCAGGTGGTCGTCCAAGTAGCACTAAATCCTATCCTAATTTTTTTGCTAAAAATCTTATTCGAATGTATCATTGGGTTAGCGATTCTCATGCACCATATACTACAGCTATTGGTTTCCCACGTGAAAGTGGATATTCTTTACTAAATGAGAAGAATTGGCTAAGCATTTATCCTCCACATGAAGATTTACACTGTAAAATCCTTCAAAAACTCTATTCCGGCATCGACTCACGTTTACTCACTTTTACTTCAGAAAAATCTCTCAAGCTATCTCATTTTGATAATCAAGGACATTGGTTATTAGATGCTTGTTTAATTTCTTCTCATGAACCTTCTATTTATTGGTTCATTGAAACTTATACTGGAACAGAAGGTTTTGGTAAGTTTCTTACTCAGAGATTGTTAACTGCTTACTATAATCATCTTCAATATTCACAACATCGTTTTGTTTTTCTTTTACCAAAGGAGCAAGATGTTAAGAAATTCTGGTCAACTTATACAAAAATAAGTAAAGCCTTTTCCACAACCCCTCCTTTCTGCTATGCTTATTCATATCGTAGATTGGATAATTTTAAATCTCTTCTTGGTATTAGTCCAAGGAGTAATCGTTCTCAAAGTTAGATTAGACAAACTTTTAAGATTTGAATCATATACATTATTAGCTATATGGGTGAGAGCCTATGAATTTTGATTTATCAAAGTATGAAATTGTAGAAACAGGTGATTGGCATAATCCTCCTCCTATAACTTTGATGGATGATTTAAACGGATTCTTTAAGATGCTTGACTCTGTTTCTGATAATAAACTACTAAAATGGTATATTGTGCAGAATATTGATCATCGAACTTTTCAAGTTAGAAAAGGACACTATATTGGTTTTTTTGTCCATGGCAAACTTTTCGCTCATTATATGAGAGATTTTGATTCCGTAGAAGATTATTTGGAAGCAAAACCAAAAGCCATTCACTCTCCTGATGTTCTTGCCAAAGATCGTAAAGCTCGCAAAAATAACTGGCCTGATTACAAAACTGCAAAAAGCGTTTGGGGTTACATTCGTGATAGTCGATTATCTGATCAAGAACGATTTGAACAAAAAAGAAAAGAACTATTTACACAAATTGATGAAACTGCCCCTTCTGAACCACATTATAATTTAATGCCCCCTTTTAATGAACACTGTCAAGATGTTCTTGATTGGAAATTGTGGTTCTATGCTCATCTAAATGGTTGGAAATCTTTTAGTGAATTATTGGATTTTGCACAAAAAGTTTTTTCTAATCTTCAAACTATTATCAAAGATGCTCATTGGAAATATATCTACTTAGCTTTTCTTGCTCTTTATGGTCCATTCAAAGATGAAACAGCTTGGCTTCAAGGTTGGCCCAGCTTTCAGACGATAATTGATTTCTGGAATGCAAAACTAACTAGATCAGATACAAAAAATCGTCTTCAAAAAGCCACATGGGGAAATCATATTGAAAAAATGAAAGAAATAACTAAAGAGATTTTTCCAATATTCAAATATCCTTCTATTCCAATTTATGATTCTGAATGTAAGAATGGTTTTGATTGGGTCATTTGGACGATAGCTCAGAAGAATGATTGGTCAAATTATAAACAACTTCTTTATGTTCTCAGTAGCAAAGATCCATCAATAAGTCAAAAGGTATCAGATAAACTCCTTTATGAATTTGCTATCCGAACTCCTAAAGAAGTTAAAGCTATTGAAGTAATGGTTCCAAAAGATAAAAGACAACTTTTCTTTAATATAAAAGGAAAATTAACTGAAATCAAATTTGATGGAGGATTGCAATAATAGATTATCCTTTAGTAAGTTAAGAAACGATCTTAATTTCACTAATTGTAATAGTTAATAGTTAAGAATATTTGAATCCAAAGATTTTGCCTTAGAGGCGATTCGTGTGGTCGCTATTCATCACTTACAGTGATGAACTTAACGCTCCAACACGAGCTGCTTTTGAGAAATTACTAAGGAAAAAAAGAAAAGCATTCGCTTCTATCTGAGTTGCGCGAATGCGTAGGTATGACCACTCTTCAAGAAGAAGAGTTTTCTTTTCTCACGTCCTCAACCTTTAATTGAACTCTTTGAGTTCCAGCTGACTCATTGCGAGAGAGCGAGTCACTTGTCTCTTGTGAATTAAGCCATTGACTTAATTCTTCAAACTCGATTGATTCTCCTTGTAAGAAAATCAGCTTAACAATTTCTAAATTTGCTTCTCTATTCTCAGTATAAGGAATAGTTGTTTTATATTCAGAACAATGAATTATCCCTAATTCTTTAGAGGATGTATCTAAGCTCAAGCAATTGCTGCAAGCATTTTTCGACCAATATCTTAAAGCAATATTAATCGCTCCGTTTGCATAAGCATTATATTGTAGTCCACAATCTAAGCATTTGAAAGATGCTTGAGTTTTTCTAATGGAATTTCGACTATCACATTAATGACAGGTTTTTGATGTTCCTTTTTCTTGAATATTCCTGATATTTTGTTTTCTAATACCAATTTCTTGACATTTATAATGTATGAATTCAGTAAGTTTTTGATAAGGGAATTTGTTAATTCTTCCTCTAAATTTTTTGCTTTTATCATCTCCCTTTGAAATACTCCTTTTCAAACCAGTTAATCGACCAATAGCAATATGAACATCAAAACCTCCTTCAAGATAATCTTTAGCAACGAGCATTATTCGTTTAGCAATCTTGTGACATGCTTCATTTGATACTTTAACATAACTACTGTTAAGTTGCTTCAATTCATGTAAGAATTGCTTTCTTTTATTTCCAGAAGTTTTTTCAATTAACTGTTGTAAGATTCGCTTTCTTTTCTGTATGTTAAATTTTTTCTTTCTTAGAAGAGGTTCCTTTATGAAATGAAATCTTTCATATGCTAATTTTTCTTTCTCAATCAAAACAACTACTGTAGCATCAGTAACAATGCCTAAGTCCACACCAAGAATAGCTTTCTTTTTCTTTATTCGGTTATTTTGTGAGTTAGATATATCTTTTCTAACAGAAGCAATAAACTCCCAATGTTTCTTTTGAAGATTTTTTATTATTTGTCCACCTGTCACACGACAATTATCAAGTTCAAGCTTTTGATAATTTCCATATTCCAATTCTATTGCAATTGGTTTTCTTCTTTTTAATGTTGAAATCTTTAGAAGAAGTTTATCATCTTGAAAACTAAATCCTAAAAGATTAGTATTATACATAAATCTCATTGGAATTTTTTTATTCTTGTATTTGTAACTTGAAAAAGGTAAAGAAGGTTTATTTTTCTTTAATCTGCGATTAATCCTTAATTTAGAAAATCCATCTATCGTTTCGTTAAAATCTGTTTCGTTTAAAATTACTTTTCCAGTATGATTAATGTTAATCATTGCAAGCATTTTGGTTATAATCTTTTCAGAAACAAACTCACTTCTTTTTTCCCATTTAGTTAAGTCATAGTTATATGATTTCCACATTTCTAATGCTTTAAAGACACACCATTTAACATCGGAATAATTCATTCCTGTTTCTTGTTTCATGTTGTATTTTGGATTAGATCGATTTTTTGATGGAATAACTAATTGCTCTAATTCATTAGAGGTACCTTTAAAATTCTCATTGATTAGAATTTTAACAGCTTTTCTTATTGCGAATGTATGTTTTGCAGTCATTTTTTCAAGTATGTCTGATTGTTGTTTGTTTGTTTTCATCACAAATTTAAGTGACTTGACGAGTACTTCTTCGGAGTATCTTTCAGACATGGTTTCAATCTCACACTATGGTTTTTCTATGGTTATACTATGGCAAACATCATATTTAAATATTATGGAAACCATAGTATTATACGGTGGATTCTTTGCCAATAGAATTTAAACGAAAAGTCATTGATAATCATGGAAGTTTACAAGTAAACATTCCTGTTGAAATTGCTGAACATTTAGGAATAAAGAAGGGAGATACAATAGCAATTTCAATAGATGATGAAAGATTTATCTGCAGAAAAATATAAGTTTAAACTTGCTTTTTGCTTTGTAACCATTCTTTTACAATTTTGTAAACATCTTTGTAAGGGTCATACATGTCAATTTTTTCTACTAGCATTCCTTGAATATCAACAGGTAACTCCTTGGATTTTTCAGTAATAATAAGTATATCGTGCTCTCCCTTAAGATACATAAAACCATATTCTAAAGCTACATTTGGATTATTAAAAATCTTCAATCTATGCTCTTCTTCTGGTACAGTAATTTTCTCAGGTGGTAATACTGCTATGCCAAATCTACAAGCCAACATATTTACTACTAGATTTTCCCATAATGTAGGTCTAATTCTTTTTCTTTCTTTATCTATACTTAGAAAAGCTGTAAATCCTTCTTCTTTTGTTGCTGTTTTGATAGCATCTCTTATATCTTTATATACTCTTTTTTTGAATCGAAAAGGCATCATGATTTATACAATAGACATATTCATCATAAGAACCTATAACAATTTCAAAAAACCCATTATTATCAAGGTCAGCAATAGTTGGAGAAGAATAGAGGCATCTATCAGTAGTAAAATTCCATAATTTATTACCGTTAATGTCAAGACAGTACAAAATCCCCTCATCTGATCCAAAAATGATTTCTAATTGACCATCATTGTCAATATCAATAATGTTTGGAGTAGTTGATACACCTAATTCGGTTTCAAAAGACCATTCGAGTGAAATACCTATAGCTTGACTTTTAACCTCAGCTAAATGTTGATTACTAAATCTTACTAATAAAGATAATGACACAATAAATATCATTAGGAGTGTTTTTCCTCGCATCTGCTATCATCTCAGCTAACACCTAAGAGAATTTGGTTTAAAAAGAGCTAAAAAAAGATGAACAGAATTTTGGCATTTAACTTGTTTTAAGCAACATTGTTTCCAACAACTAAAAATAGAATTTGTACACCAATAATAACTATATTTATTACAATCCCTATGATGGCATAGATGTTTCTATTTGTACGTAATGATATACTTCCTAAAATGACACCAGAAAGTGCTAAAGCTAATGTAAAGCTACAAATTATGTTTAAAGGTAAAGCTCCAAAATGTAGTAAAAATCCAGAAGTTCCCATATATGCTATTGAAAGTGCTACTGTTATTATTCCTATAATAAAAGAGGTTCGTACAAATACTGAACTTGTTTGAAATTTTTTTGATTTTGGAGGAATTTCTTCCTTTTTTTGCTCGTTTAATGTTGTTTCCAATTAGTCTCACATCCAATTCATATTTCAAATTGGGGATATTATTCAATACCCCCAATCTATATAGAATATATGACTGCCCCAAATGCATTGTATATACATAGTTGAATCAAAATGATTGTTGTAATATGATTGTGCATCTGGTCCAATTTCTGTTACTGTGGTCTCATATGGTCCCTCTGCTGCTCCTAAGAAAAAGAAAGCACACTCAGATCTGGGAATCACATTATAGTATGCATCCATTGAATACAACCAACAAAAAGTCTCATATGTATCATCAGTAGCATATCCATTAGAAGGTGTTCCCTCATGTTTAGGTCGAAATGACCAACTTTCCAGACAATCATTGTGATCACCAGAACTAAAGCTGTCCAAGCCATCTCCATGGCAAGCACTAACCCATAAGAAAACATGAGTTCCCTCATTTGTATTTGCATCTACTTTGTTTTCGTATTCACTAAGCTTTATGACATTGCTGTAATAGGAACCCCAAAATCTGGTATTACCAGTAATTGTGATATGATCCCCATATGGTGCTCTACCATGGGCAGCTACAAAGACAATTAGTCTTCCGAAAAATCCTAATTTAGTATCTGCATAATCGAACATACTTTCAAAATAATTATCATCTGTTTGACTACATGTTGCAATATCCGTTTGATCTGAACTACCATCCATGCAATAAGCGACACGCCAGCCATAATCTAAGATTCCCGCTTCGTATTCATTAGGAGTTGAAGGTCTTGCACATCCGAGAATGAAGCTTCGGCATTCCATTGGTGGATATAGAAGATCATCACTTCCTGATTGCCAAAGATACTCACCTGTGCCAAAAACTATGACCCAATAATTACCTCCAAGATCATATGGAGTAGTTGTTGTTGACCAAGAACCATTAGCAGTCATACCTTTTATCTTGGTATTAGTTTTTTCATCTTCTATAGCCAATTCATGATTAACCCCACGAATTGGAACTACTATTTCTCTACTCCCATCGAAGAATGGATAAAGCATTGTTTCAAAAATCAGTTTGTTAAAAACTAACTTGAATTCCTCGATATAATGGATATTAGGGATGAACTCTGGTATAGAGTATTGTGAACCATTTACTTCAACTGATACATTTTTCTCATAACCATATGGTCCCCCACTAATATCCTTTATTCTTAGAAACCAGATACGTTCATCAGCTTTGACATACTCATCTGAATTAAAACCTAAATCGAGTAAGTTCCATTCTTTAGTAATTCTTTTCAAATCACTTGTTAATGATTCTTCCTGCAATTTATAATCAAAACTAAACTTTGGATAAATGTCCTCACCTGACCAAATCAATAGCTCCTTAATTGGATCCTCTGCTATTGATAATGCTTCTGTAGGGTTCTTATACCCAACAGAGATTCGCAGATTATTCGAGTTATTACATACTAAATCAAGTTTGATAGAGCTTTTTTGAAGTTCATACTTAGTAAAGTATGCTTCAGTATCAACCATTCTCGCTGTCCCTTTAACAATTCCCGGCACTTTCTTATCCAAAAGATAATCAGACCGATAAATTTCCCTATAATTTATTAGCAGAATTGTAGATGAGACAATAATCAATGATAGAAATATAATAATAGCTAAGTGAATTTTCTTATTCATACTTACCCTCCTCCTTAAAAATGCTATTTATTTCAGTAAAATATATGTAATTAAAATTTTTAAAAGTTTTGGTATTTTGTCAGAAAGTTTAGCAATTACATTATACTATTATGCTAATTAATTTACCAAAATTTTTTTTGTGGTGTTTTTAACTCTCGAGGAGAATAGTATTTTGTAAAGACAAAAATCACTTCTAAGGTTACCAAAATGGCACTTTTCAGAGCAGATACTCAAGATAAGATTTCCATTAGAAAAATTAAAAGAATACCTGATAACTTACAAAAATACAATGAGTCATTTATTGATTACTCTTACAAAAATTTTGAAAGTATCTGTTATCTCACAGAGATTAAGGATAAAGAGATACAAGGGCAGTATCTCATAGGAAAGAATAAAACATTAGAAGAAGGAGAATTTACTTTTGATGGGTTACAAGATTTACTGGATTGTGAGTTAGTTCAACAAAAAGAATTGGACATAAATAAGGAGAAATATTTGTATGAAGGAGCTGTCGTTTTTCAAGCTGTCCCTTCAAAGAACAAAAGTCATACAGAAACAGACGAAGAGAATCAATATGATCCAAAAATCTCATTTGATAATGCTATAGATATATCTCGAAGAACAATACCAAAAGGGTGTTCAGGCTATATTATTTCAACTATACAAAAACAAAATGGTTTAATTGATTCCTTAAGATTAAGAGATTGGAATACTAATCAAAATTTTATTATCTTTCTAATAGTAAGTATTTGGTTTGGAATTGAATTTTCATTTGGATGGTTTTTAACTTGGAAAATCATTGCATACATACCAAGAAAAAATGTTGTTCCAATTGATTTTCTACCTTGGGTGTGGCGTGGTGGACAAACACTGAAAAGCTTAATGCTTGATATGCAATTTTATTATTATCTTATCGTTTTTATCGTAGTGTTAATAATTGGTTTTGGTTTAATACGTCTATTTTATAAGAAGCAAAGAGAAATTGATTATATTATGCCAAATAAAAATCCCAAAAATATTGCAAAAGCAAAAAGAAGTGAAGCAGAATTCAATCATAAAGAAGAGATGGAACGGTGTGAGCTGTTCACCAATCATTTGTTATTGCTATTAG
The DNA here is from genome assembly GCA_019058275.1 of Candidatus Heimdallarchaeota archaeon. Lineage (GTDB taxonomy): Archaea > Asgardarchaeota > Heimdallarchaeia > JABLTI01 > JABLTI01 > JABLTI01. Next base: position 74,546 of record JAHLVW010000108.1, on the reverse strand, counting down.
AGGTAATAAGAAACAGATAGTTAGGAGAACCCTTGAACGTTTGTGTCGTTCTATACAAGGAAATTATAGTGGTTTTTTCTTTGAGCTAAAAGGCGGAATTATCTATCCAGATGAAGAAGAAAGATTTAGCTCAAGATTTCAAAAAATGTTTGGTTGGTCAATGAGTCACTTCTGGAAAGTAGTAAGGAAGGTAAAACCATATAAACCCACGAAAATGAGTACTCTTCGTGCAGGTCGAAACTACTTTAGGTTAATTAAAGAGAAGTTTATCCCTGGAGCAGAATTGGTTGAAAGCACATCTTATAATATTAATTTATCTCGAACTTCTGGAGACTGGCATATTGGTCGAATGTTTAGGAATTTACGGGATGAGCATTATCCCTTTTATTTGAATGAAGAGGATTCATTACAAGGAATATTGGTTGTTGGTAAAACTGGTCGAGGGAAAACAAATTTCGCCCACGTATTAGTTGATGAGATTCTACAAAAATCGAATGATATTACCACTTTGATTTTTAACGCTAAAAGCAATGAATGGATTAGATTCTTTCTTAATCATTCTAATGTTCTGGTCTATCATCCTGGAAGTGAGGAAGCACCTTTGGGATTAAGTCTTTTCCAATTAGATTTTCCCAATGAGGAACATAATAAACGATTCCTTAAACATACATTACAAGCGTTCTTGAATGCAGTTAATAAAGAACAAGGAAAGCTTTCTCCAAGAATGTATGCTATTCTATCTAAAGCAATTAATTGTGTTTTACAACTTCCTAAAATGCTTAGAAGTATGAGGAATTTGGTGGATTATATTAATGAAGAATTAGATGAGTTAGAAGCCCAAGACAAAAAGTGGGTAGAAGAAACAAGGATGGGACTCATTAGTCGTTTTGATGATTTATTTGCTGGTTGGTTTAGGAATATCTTCAGTGTGTCAAAATCAAACTTCAACCCAGCAATCTTGAAGGAGAAAAATGTCATTATTGATCTCAGCGAACTCATTAAGGATAATGATGTTGTTACAGCGCAGATAATTGTCAATTACATCATTTCTATGATTAAGCAATTCAGCATGAGAGAACTAAGAGATAGGGAAGATAAACCTCTCTGGTTAGTAACAGTTTTTGAAGAAGCTGATAATTTCAGTCCTGCAAGGAGAAAATTCGATGCATCAGAAAAAGATGAAATCGAATCATGGTTCAAACTCTCTCGAGGGTTTGGTGTAGCTAATGTGATACTCACTCAAATTCCCGAAGAAGTGAGTACTAAGTTTCGACAAGCTGGCATTGTTGTAGATTGTGGTACAGAATCAAGGGAACTAAACGATATTTTCAACTTTGAAGATTTTCGAAAGGAAAAAACTCACTTAAATAAGAAAGGCATGGGGTTTCTCAAAATGGATAATTTCTCTCATCGTATACTCTTTCAATCAAGGTTGTTTAAGAGAAGAGCAATGACATCCGAAGAAACACTGGATTACTTTTGGACTGAAGAACAATACTACCAGCTACGAGATGAATACAGATTCGAAGAAATCTCAAGAGCTGATCTTTTAGGAAGTTTCGGTCGAAAATGGGAAGCTAAAAAGGAACTCATAGCTGAGTGTCGAAAGAACTGTGATAGAGAGCTTTGTGCTTTTATTAATAATAAATTCGAAGTTGGTGTAGGTTACAAACTCAAAAAATTGACCACTAGTAAAATCCATCAGATGTTCTTCAAAAGAGATACATTAAAGGATTATGTTTGGAATCAGTTGAACGATGAAAACAAAGAAGATGCACCATGCGTTTTTCTCAAATACCTTTCAGAGCTTGTCCCAAAGTACCTGCCCATTGAAGAAGCTAAGCAAGTAATTCGTGAAACAAGTTATTTTGAAGATGAAAATACGTTTAATCAAGAAGTTGATGAGGGTTCTTACTCATTTGATGCTGAATTAGATTATTCCTCTCCTTTCGATACTGACGAAACTACTTCTTTTGATGATGTTTTCCACCTTACTGATTTCTTACCAGATTAGAGGAGTGAAAAGTTTGAACGAAAAGAACCTTGAAGACTATCATTCATCCAGAACCTCTGCATTCGTAATCGTTCTACTTTCAAAACCTGTTTATTAACACATTTTAAAGAAGAAATTCTCCAGATTTCTAAAAACATCAGTGGATTTAATCGTTTTCTACACTTAGGTTCCACTGAGAATCTCATATTTAGTAAAGATTTAGCGAAGCATTTCATAACTATGAATGAACCTCTCGCTACAGATTTGTAAGTACAACACCTAAAGGTAGGACTGGTCAGAAAAGATTTGGCAAGAAAATGATTCAGCAATTAGTCTATTGTGGTTTTTGTAAAAAGTTGGGAGAAGAGATTCAAGAAGGGAAAGTTGATCCATTAGATGCTAAACTTATACTTGTTGTTTTTCGGAATTACTACCTCCTAAAGAAAGGGTATAGTTCTCTCCATATTCAACTATTCAAGAAACAACTAGAAGCAGAGAAGGAAACGATAAAAGGAGAATTCTTTGATGAGCAGTTACTTGAAGATGACATTGAAATTCAACCGTTCCCACATAACGAGTTTCCTTTGGAAGACGAGTTAGAGAAATCAGACCATGAAAAAAAAGTTGTCTGGATTGGAAATGATAGATATGAGTGTGATGACTACTTGACAGAATTATTTGATAAGGACTGTATAAGACATGAAGTAATAAAAGAACCAATAGAATGTTTCTTGCACTCACAAACAGTGCATAGTGCAGTAGCAACAGAATTAATACGGTTATTCATTCGCAGAATTAATTTGTTTGAAGAGATTGATTTGAAAAATCCACACTGCTTGAAAGATGATCCACCAAAAACTATTGGATTAATTCGAAAGGAATTAGCTAAAATCTTGAGGTTTTTTCAAATTCGAAAATCACTGAAGCTGAAAAAGAAGTATTAATATCATGCACAATTTGTACTCTTCTTAGAATTTTTGCTGATTTGAGAAAATTATCTCGAGAGGATGCGGTTGAGACTTTTCTTAAATTTAAGGAAGGGGTATTAGCAATTATACCAGAAGAAAATGAAATTAATAATGCTAAAGTTGTATTCAAACAGAAAGATGAACGATTGAAAACTGAACCAACTATTAAACAATTAATGGGAAATAGTTCTTTGAATTTATCTGTACAAAAAGAGGAAGAATTAATTGATACTAAAGCATACCTCTATTCTCTTTGGGAAAACCACAAGGACAAAACTCTTCCTGGTGACGTTACTAATTTACGTTTAAAAGCGCGAGAATTGATTCACAAGAATGACTTAAATCAATTACATCTTCTCTGGGTTCAAGAGGATATTAGACCTTATGTTGCTATTGAACTATTCAACTACATCAAGGAAGAGGTAGAGAAAAAGGTTATTACTAAACAAAAGCTGGATACTTTTGATACTCATTCTCAACCTGAGAGATTTATTCCAACATTCGATTTGGATAACCCAATAGCTGAAGAAGTAGAATTATTACACGAGTATCAAAATGAGTGCAGTGCTTGTGCGAAAAACATACCGTTAGAAGAATGCGTTAAAAGAACCGATGAAGCTGAAAGAATAGTTAAGAAAGGACAAGAAGCAATTGTATGTGCATGGACTGAAAATATAGAAATACGTCCTTGTATTGCTGATATTATTTTAAAAACGATAAACAAACGCAATTAATAAAACGAAAATTCATCTCTTGATTCAATACCGAATTCGTTGTAGTTATCCTCATCTAAATGGTAGAAATTCTTGAACTACTTGAGAAAACATAAGATTGAGAAAAAAGAAATTACCAGAAACAGAGCATATTAGATTCTGGTAAATAATCATTACTAATTCAATTTTTGCAGTTTCAAGATGTCAGGCATCGAAGCTTTTATCTTTAATCGTTTCTGGTTATACAGTTTCAAGCCAGAGATTTTTCCTTGCATTAAGTCAAGGAAATCGCTTGTAGTCATCTCATAACTTATCTCTGGTTTCTCTACTTTTCCTTTGACTGGCTCTTCTGGTTATCCGTTTTTCAAGGTAATATACCAGTACTCACCTGTGTCTTTGAAGAAATATTACATAGTCTTGTTCCATGTTTTAAAATGCTTTGCGAATTTCTCACTGGTCATCTTTTCTCGCAATATATTCATTTCTGATACGATTTCCTCATCTGTTACCATTTCTTCATCTCCTTTCATCCATACTCGAATCGAACGCCAGTTCCCCCTTTCGGTTCTTCTGCTATCACAGCTTCATAGTCACAGATGTTCCAACAAGCAAAACACTCTACACAATCCTTCAAATTCTTGGGATAATACATTTCACCCTTTTTAACCCAAACGTTTCTTGTGCAAAACTTCGCACAGTCTCCGCATCCAGTGCACTTCTCCTCATCTACTCTGAGAAACTCTCCAGTGTCACCTGAGTAATAATCAACTACCATTTTTACCTTCATTTTTGTGCCCTCATTTTTTTGTAGATTTCAATCGTCTCTGATCCTACTTGCCTGTAGGGTTGGATAAACTCGTAGAAATCTTTCGCTTCTTGTACGAAATCCATGTTGTCTTCTTCCGCCCCCTTCATCCAAAGAGTGTGTATAGCATTGCTTATGAATCCTCCACCAATACAGACGTTCTGCATTATTTCTGCTATTTCCTCATCTGTTTTGGTGAGTATTGATTTCTTGTTCAAGTCTGCTACGTAGCGGAATCCTTGTAGAAAGATGTTTTCTTGGTATCTCTCCATGAAGTGTTCCTCGAGTTTCTCGGCTGAGAAATCGTTCGCATCTATCGCTTTCTTCGCTGACTCAGCTGCATAGATTCCCGTGAAAAACGCCTCAGGCATCCCTTCACCTAAAAAGGGTATGACGAATCCACCAGCTTCCCCAGTGAGTATGAGTCCATCCCTTGTTCTTCGTTCAATTGCTTCGTCGAATTCCAAGTGCAATCCCCACGAAGCGATTTTCCCACCTTCTATTTTCTCTTTGATGACTGGCAAGTCTATTAGGTTCTGCATGTAATCGTTGACTGAGGTTATTCCATCCTTGAACAGTTCATCGTCCATGTACCCTCCTGTTCCGAAGGTCACTACCTCTCTCTTCGGGAACGCCCACGCCCATGTTTTGTGCATAGCGTTTGGTGATAAGAAATAGTAGATTGAATTACCGAATCTCTCATCTACTAGTTTTTCTCCTAGATGAACATTCAGGATTGTATAGAGGATCATATTCTGTCCTTTTCTCTTAGGAATTAATCCTGCTTTTCGTCCTACTATTGAGTTTACTCCTGCTGCATCAATAACCATTTTTCCGTAGTATTTGTCTCCTGAATCGGTTACTACTCCTTTGATTTTGCCATTCTCTTCAATAATGTCTATCACTGTAGTTGATAGTTTTACTTCTGCTCCTGCTTTCTTTGCCATATCAGTATGCCATGCATCAAAAACATCTCTTCTTATAGAGAGTAAAATAATTCCTTCGCTAGGTGTTTCACGAAACATTGTTGTTCGTTCTGGAGTAATCATATAGGAATGCATTTCATAGATTTCTCGTTCAATGGGTCCCTTCATTAAATATTGTAAATCTGGATCCACTAAAGCAGCCATATTCAAACAAGTTCCAGAAACATTCTTTTCACCTGGTTTTTGTGATTTTTCAAGAAGTAACACTTTCAGTCCCAATTCTGCTGCTTTCTTCGCAGCTGCCGGACCTGCACAACCAGATCCAACTATAACAATATCATATTCATTTTCACTCATAGTTGTATCAGCTTCTTATTGGTAGTAATTTTTTGAGAACGCTGAGAAACACTTTTCTCAAGCATTCATATCGTCAGAAATTTGGTAAACTTACCCTTTTGAGCTTTTAATGTTTTCCCTAAAATTATTTAAAGGAACTTTTCTTCTTCAAAGAAGCTAAATTACCACATTATATACGTTAAAATAATAAAATGTATAATTATTTTTTATCTTGACATTTTGCTAAAATTTATTTACTCTAAAACTAAATAAATCAATTACTAAAAATAATAATGAGGTAATTAAAACGACAGTCTTCTGTCCCAGTTGCGGAACTGCAAACCGTGATGATGCTGAAATGTGTACGGAATGTGGCAATGTAATTCCCAAACTCGTGGATACCCCCACAAATCAAACTACAGCAAGCGAACCTACGCCAATTGATTTTGAAATTGAATCTAGTTCTCAAGCAAGTCAATTTGGTATTGATGTTGCTTATACACCTCCTCCCCCTGATCAATCCCAATCACCTGCCTATCCTGCTGGTTATCCTCCATATGATTATAGAGGTCCTCAGCAACCTGGAACAAAGATTGTTTGTGAACGATGCGGAACTGTTTTACGCTCAGATGATAAACAATGTCCTGGATGTGGGAAATCCTATCAAACAGCTGATAGTCCATATCCTGCGCCATACAGTCCCTCTCCTCAACCATATTCTCCAAGCCAACCTTATACACCGCAAAGACCACCACAACCACCTCCTCAAACTCGTCCTGGTCTTCAAGAAAAGCCAGGTAGTAAGTTTGCAAAATGTGCTAAATGCGGAGCAATTGTCTACGATTATGAAACTCGTTGTAATAATTGTGGTAGAATTCTTTCACCTTCAACTCGTCAAAAGAAAGATGCAGTCAAAGAAATCGGACGAGCTCCTCCTGGAACTGCTCGTTGTTCAAAATGTAATGCTATAGTCTATCCCCATCAAACTGTTTGCCCAAATTGCAGTAAACCTCTAGCTCCAGTATCATCTGCTTCCCCTGCAAGAGGACCAAGTCAAAGAATATCTCGTTGTAAACGTTGTAGTCATACAGTATACCCAACAGACACACGATGCCCTAATTGTGGTAGGAAGTTAGATTCACAAGGATAATCAAATAAAGTATATGATAGCAAATATGTATATTCAAGTTTCTTTTTGTGTCAGTTTTATTTCTTTTAACAGTAGTTTCTTTGTTTGTCCACAGATGGCTATTTCTTCATGATTCTTATTGAATTTGTATTTCCTGATTGCAGTGCTTAGTAAAGCACTTCTAAGTGATATAACACCATCGCCATTATTGAGCTCTGGTATAACCCTTTTCTCAAAAAGCGATAAAAACTTGTTTGGATAAGCAACCCATTGGTAATTTTTTGTTTCTTCTTTTTTAACTTCAGTAACTTTTTTCTTTTTCACGATTTTAGATTCTCTATGAAAAATGCGATTCACAATTTCTTTTGAGACTTTTCTTTTAACCATGCTCCAAGTATAGAAATTAGCAAAAGTTGGACAAGTTCCACCAGTGACAATATATTCAATTTCTGGAGACTTCTCTCTATCTTTCAAGTCAAACAGATACTTGCTATTAGTAGCTAATTGTTCATGATTGATATCATGCGCCTTTCTCGTTCCAGTTATATCCCAAAATCGCTTAAAGTTCGTATCATTTAGAATTTTAATAATTGGCTGCTTAATTACTCTAAAATTCATAAAGTTTGAACCTAAATGGGGAGTTGCTAAAGTTATAACCTTCTTAATATCTGGATTGGTATTCAAATCGAGATATCGTCTTAGGCAAATCCCACCTCTTGAGTGCCCTACTAATATGATTTTTCTTTCTCCGTATATTTTCTTTACACCATTAAGTAAAATCTCTAATTCTTTTGCTGAAATATCAATATCACCAAAAGGATCCCTTTGTGAATAAGCAAGAACTTCTTGACCATTTCTTTTTAAGGTATTAAAGACACCTTCTGGAAAGACTAAAGGTGAAACACTAATCGAGAAAGGTGAATACATATGACTGGGAGGTGGTTTAGAATGCCAACCATAGGATCTAAGTGGAGGGTCATTTCTATGATCACGTAACCATCCATGGCTGCCAAAATAGGGGTCTATCCACACCCATTTAGAGGACCCGTATCCGTGAGTAAATACTGTTAATACCTTTTCTTCATTAGAAGGTACAGCATTGATGCTTATATCTTCTCTTTTCAAAAGACTGTTTAATTCATTTTGCGCTGCAACAGCTTCTAGATTATCTATTGTTGGAGGCGTGGGAACTTCAGGTTCCTTTTCTTGCTCAAACAAGCGTTTTGGTAAAAACATCTTTACACATCATTGTTTCCTTTTCTAAACCGGACATATAATGCTTACTGACGTCTACAAAATTCGATTCACTCTTCGAATCATTTTTGAATATTAACACAATTCATAGCTAGAAAATGATTAAACTTATTGTCGCTGGTAGTATCACACAAGATATTATACTAGCTCCTAGAAAAAATGAGAAACGTTTCATCGGAGGTGTTCCTGTATATGCTGCTTCTGCTGCAAAAGCGTTAGGAGAGACAATAGGTATAGTTTCCAAAGTTGGTACTGATTTTCCTGTCAAAAATCTCAAAGTGATAAATTCTTTAGAAGCGGACTTGAATGGTTTTAAAATTTCAGGTCAAAATTCCATGGTTTTTGAGAACAAGTATAATTCTCGAGGTAAAAGAACTCAAAAAGTACTTTCAGTTTCAGAAAAAATCACCTTTGATGATATACCAAGTGTTTATTTACAAGCACCCTGTATACATCTTGGTCCAGTATTTAATGAAATAGATCTTGACATGATTCCCAAAGTTCGCGAATCGTTTGATTTTGTCTCATTAGAAGGGCAAGGATTTACAAGAAACGCAGAAAAGAAAAGTAAGAAAATAGTGCATGAACCTTGGATAAACTATGATGAGTATTTACCTCAATTGGATATCCTAAAGGTTGATGATACTGAACTGAAGAGCATAACTTCAACATTAGATTTAGAAGAAGCAATACAATTAGCGTTAGACACAGGTTTAAAATTACTTGTGATAACGTTAGCTGACAAAGGAGCTATCATATTTCATGAAAATGTCCGGTATGATATTCCTGCAATTCCAACAGATATTATTGATGAAACTGGTGCAGGTGATACATTCATAATTACATTCTTATTAGAATATCTTCGAACAAAAGATTGCCATTATTCTGGGCTAGTTGCTGCATCTGCAGCATCATATAAAATTGCTACTTCTGGACCAATTCCCAATCATACTCGAGAAGATATCATTAGTAGGTTAAGAGATTTTGATCCAGAATTCAAAGAAAAGTAGTTCTTATTTCTGTGCTTTGAACTCTATTATTCAGTTATATTTTTCAACATGTTTGAAGTAAAGAATAATTGTTAATTAATGAGGTAGGTATCATGAGCGAAGAATATGATTATCGAATAGACGATCCAAGTGCTGAAAGAATTGATGAAATTGCCCCTACTAAATTCTTGGTAGCAAAATCAGATATGACGGAAGATGATGCAAAATCAATCTTTGACAGAGAGAAAATTGAGGTGTTTAAAGGATTCTTTAAACGTCCAAAGGAAAATGAAGTACAAATTAAAAGTATAAAGAAAAGCTATGAACCATACCTAATAATTGGTGGTCAATATGAAATTCGCTATTTAGCGGAAAGAACCTACGATATTGATTTAATTGATGATACTGTATCAGTGTTTATTCTTGGTGAAGAAATAATCGTCCCTAAAAAGGAAGATGATGAAACAGAGGTCGAGATAAAAGGTAAGAAGAAACGAAGTTTCTTTGATGGACTGTTTTCTGGTGGAGGTAAAAAAGAAGCAAAACCAGAGCCTGAAATTCAAATAAAAGGCATAGAACACATACATATCCAAAAGGACATCATGGAAACAATAAACTATAAGGGCAGTTCTATAAATCCCGATTCTCTTCCAGATGTAGACTTCTTAGATGTTAACGATCAGTTCTTAGAAGTCAATGTTAAAATGGTTCCCAAGGAATATATTGACATCGAAAAATTCACTACAGATATCATTGATGAGTATGCAACAAGACCTGATATTGCTAAAAGAGTCATTTTTGAGAAACTAATAATCACTGATAAGAAAATGGTCTTTTACCCCATCTATTGGGCTTCAATGATTTACAAAGATTCCAAAGAGAAAAACGTCAGATTAGATGGCATCACCAAGAAAGTTGAAGTTCAAAAAGGTACAAGATTTGCTCCTCCTCCTGATTCTAAAACAGAAGTCCTAATAGAAAGTCCTGCCCATAATTTGTGCCCTGAATGTGGTCACGAAATTGAGGAAGATGACTTTTTCTGCGAAAACTGCGGTGTGCGTCTCTTGCCTAAATCATAGTTTCTGCTTCCTTTTCTTTTTTTTATTGTTTTTCTTCTCTTCACTTTCTACATTCTGTCTCACAGATTCCATGGAGATTTCCTGTTGCTTCTTTCAAAAGTCCGTACGGTACTTTATGTTGTCTATTTTTATCCCCATAGTATTCACATCAACGTTTTACTGTCACAAAGGTATGCTTGACCAATCTATAAAAAGAGGAATACTGAAAGTAATCTTCGGAAAAATAAGCAATTTTGATTCGAACTTCTTTTTTCTCTGCGAAAGTACTTTATTTTTTTGTTTTATAAGTTTACAATCTAATTCTTGGGTAACTGTTAATGTTTAGGAGCCTGAACAATGAAAAAAATAAACGCACAAATAGTATCTTTAGCACTGTTGGTCCTCTCTCTCCTCATAGGGTTAGGAGTGAAGGAAGTACTCTCCCCAAGTGGCTTCGGTCAGGGAGATGCTGGAACAGGCGGTGGCGGATAGCTATGAGAAAGCTCAATGTATAAGTAGTATCTGTCATAATCATGGTACTCTCCATGTTAATAGCAGGTGGATTTGCTGTAAGGAATACTGTAGCTCCAGTTGGAGTAGAAGGAGAATTCGAACCAACAAGTGGGTAGTAATTCTAAAATCTACCAACTTTCTATTTTTTCTCGAGAAATTCAACTATTCCATGCACTTTGTAGAATTCTAACATTTTCAAAATATATGAAATGCTTGTTTTTCCTATATCATTTTCTACTAGCTTAGCAACTTCTGCTATTGTTCGTTTTCCATCGATCCAAAAGAGTGCGGATGAAATAACAGGATACATCCCTTTATACTCTTCAGATATTTTGTTCATTTTGACCATATCTTTGTATAAGAGATCTCCTAAATTCAAACTTGAAAGAGGTCCTGTAATGGTCTTTTTAGCAATGGTTTTTTCAGCTCGCAATTCATGTTTATCTTTTTCTTTCTTTGGTAGTTGTTCTGGTTTTATTTTCATTGATTCTGAGATAGTTTTTATCGTACTCTTTGTTTGATTGATTTCGTTTTCAACATATGTACCAATTGCTTTCTTCATTTCATCAATTAGTTCCTCTGCTTTAGCAATCTCTTTTTTATCAGATAGTAACACTTTAACTGTATCAAGCGCTTGTAGCTCGATGTTCTTTCTAAAATTAAATTTAGTATCAACACTTTCTAGGGTAGTCACAACTAATTGTTCTTTCTCTTTCTTTTCTTCAATATTTGTAAATAGTTCATCGATTATTTTTCTACTTAATTTAGTTATTCTTTCTTTGCCTTTAGTTGCAACTTCTCTAATAACTCGTAATATTTCAGGAAGTTCAGCATTAGCTAAGAAATAACAATATGTTGCTGTAAGTGAACCAATTAAATGAACTATCTCAGGTGAAACTTTCTCAATTGTATCTTCTCCAGTATGATAATATCTATCAGGCCACTGAATAAACATTGGAGTGCCAACACCTACATCTGGATGTCCTAAAACCATATGATCCGAACCACCGGAAAATGGTTGATCATTGGCGAATTTGAACATAGCAGTTGCACCAGTATTTTGGAAATTACTTACTTCTCTACTAGCTTCATCTAAAATGCCACTTAAGACATCGTTCACATAAGATGGACATGCATTGTGTGTTCTCTCCATAATCAATGTTCGACCACCACCAATAGTTTGATCAGCGCCTACCATGTCGAGATTTATCCCTGCAACAAATTCCTTGATTTTTTCTTCATTTGACGCTAAATAACAATATGTTCCAGTAAATTCCGCCATTAGCAAAAATCTAATTCCTCTTTTTGGTCGTTCCAGTTTTCCACTTTCAATTAAATCATTTAAGATTCTTGCAGTTTCAATTAGTATTCCACAACCAGAAGCATTGTCCACTGCGCTAGGTTTAGGATGACAAAGATGAGCTACTGCAAGTACTTCTTTCCCCTTTTCTTTCCCAGGAATGGAGAAATCAACAACCTCCATTTCCCCATTATAAAAACTGGATTTTACTTTAGCATGAACTTTAACTTGCTTTGTTGGTTTCCCATCCTTGGTCAGCTTCTCATTTTCCTTTTCAGTTTTCGCTATTAGCTTTCTTAATTCATCACCTTGCTGTGCAGATAAGACAAAACCTAATGCATCCCCTTCGTTTCCCTTAGTACCATACCAGAATGAAGTATACCTTCTAGCAGTTGGAAAATTAGCTCTTGTTCTTATTGGTTTAAGTTCACTTACAAGGTCATAAATTATACCTGCAGCACCCAATTTACCTACAGCAATAAGCCTTAGCTTCTTTAAGCTAGGATCATCTGTTAAGATAAATTTCCCTTTCAGATCGTATTTTCTCATTTCCTTTTCTTCTAATCCTCGAGGTAGGAAGATTACTTCGCCAGTAATTCCTTCAGATGGTGTTGTCTTAGATCGTTGGATAACTGAACAAGGATTCTCAAAAAATCGGCATAAACTTTTCTCATTTCCTTTTGGTTCTATAAGATCCAAAGAAGCACTTTCAATACTCCATTCTTTTGGAACAGGAGAACCCCAAAAGGTATTATTTCCATTTGCAGGATATGAATGAGTTTTAACATTGGGTATTTTGTACTCCATGAGTTTTTCCTGACTGTATTTTGCTGCAGCTCGAAATCCTGGTGATGATTGGATTCGGTGAAAGTTGGCAATACCACCAATCAATTCTTTAGCACTTTTACCTGAGAATTCTTTTGATACTAACTTGAAAATTTTTTGGTACATGAAGTATTAGAAAAGAATATTGCTTATTAAAGATTATTTGAAAATCATTCCAAATTTTTGGGAAAAAATTGAATAAAGAGTATGAATTCTTTATTCTAATGCCTATTGATGTGAATTATGTTGTTTGAAGAATCTTTTCCTTTAAAACCGATTCAAGGTAGAACTGATCTTTTTTATCCAGATTTGGATTTGAATATTTCAAAGATTCTTCCTACAGCTTTAACTCTATTTGGTCGAAAATATCCAAAAAACAAAGTTCTCATAGACCATCTAAGTAAAAAAGAAGCTTGGCGAAAACTCCAAGAAAAAGAGATTTCTAATATCTTATTCATTGTTCTAGATGCTTTAGGTATTGATCAATTTTTGAATTATTCTAATTTGATGAAAAAAAATTTTGATTCGAATGGGTTGACTCTTTCATCTGTTTTTCCAACAATAACTAGCACATGTATTGCTTCCTTGCGATTTGGTGAAATGCCAATTAATCATGGCATTGTTGGTCAGAAAATCAGATTTGCTGAAATCGATACTGTTGTTGATACATTGACATTAAGAACAAAAAATAGTATTACTGATTTGCCAAGTATTGGTATTAATGTCAAGAATTGGTTATGGTGTGATTTTCCAATTGCCAATGATCCAAGTATCAGTCATGTAGGTCTAATAGATGCTCATATTGCTAACAGTGGTTTATCCCATCTCCTTTATAAAAAGCCAATTTCAATGGGTTATTCAAGCTATGTTGATTGTTTTGCTGCTGCTCAAAGAATTCTTGAAACATCAACATCAGCTAGAAGACTCTTGGATATTTACATAGGTTCCATTGATGCCATATCTCACCGTTATACAACTAATAGCCAAGTATTTAGAGATGAAGTTGAAAATGTTGAGCAACTTCTATTCAAAATGCTTGAGAGACTTGATTCAAAAATAGCATCAAAAACAGCAGTGATAATAATGGCTGATCATGGACAAGAGAATTTAATCGAAGATCAAAAGGTTGTTGTTTCATCTGAAGACGAGGAAGAATTATATGATCTTCTGAAAACTCGAGGTAGAAGTGGTAGAGTAATACATTTGTATTCGCAAGATGGAAAACATGATGAAGTTGTTGATTGGTTCAGTGAGAAAATAGGCAATAAAGGAATTGTTGTTACACCAAAAGAATATCCTAAACTCATGGGGAAGGGTGCAGACAGTCTAGAAGTCATAGAAAGAATTGGTGATGTTCAGATAATTCTCGGGGAAAACGCTTCAATCTTTTTTGGTCATTCGGGTGATTTCGATCAAGTTTATAATTTAGGATTAAATGCAACTCATGGTTCTTTAGGGAGAGATGAGTTAGTAGTTCCTTTAATTATTAGCAGCGTTGACGATTTACTTGATAAATAATTCAGAAAAAAAAAGAAAAAGAATTAAACACACGGTCGAATGTCAACTGTGTTTAGCGGTGAAGCTTATTTCTTTTTGCTTATGGTTATCTCTATTGCGGAGACGTTGGCTGTGCCGCCTTCACTTCGTTCAATCTGTTCTGTACTGATTTTAATCTCTTTGATAACTGCATCAGTAACAAAACGATGTCGTATAATTTCAGCAGTATCAACAGCACGACTGATTGCCCTTCCACGAGCTTTTAAGATTAGTTTTTGGTTGCCTTCGTTGAGCTGGGTAATGCACGCAAGGACATATGACATAACGGGCTTAGACCCTATGAAGACAACGCTACCGGTTGCTTTGCTTTTGGACAATATTAGATCACCTTTGTAGTCAATGTATATATTGTGATAGAGGTTTCATCACCCTTAAGAAATATATCTTTTTCTGTTATTCTCTGAGATTTTAATAGAAAAACAGCGTAAAATAAAAAGAATTGAGGATGTTTAAAGATTTTATTCACTCATCTCAACATAGGCTTTTAGCAAATCAAAATCACGAATTAATCCAACAAATTCTCCTTTGGCATTAACTACTGGCATTTGATAAAGCTCCATTCGATGCATTTTCTTAGCCACATCGCTTATAGTAGCTTTGCTAAAGGTAGTTATAACATCCTTTGTCATGATTTCTTTTACAGGAACATTTGGTAAGGTGAGGTCTTTTGTATGAATAATAATTGTTGAGACAGCATCCCAACTACCTTCTTTACCTTCTCCAGCAGTCATTTCACTACGTTTTTCACTGTTTGTGGAATCAAAGAATTTAACAAAATCAATCATTGTGACAATGCCTATCATGTTTGCTTTATCATCAAAAATCATGGCTGCTTCTGAACCAGCAAATTCCATAATTCTCTGACTAACTGATAAAGGTGTTTCTTGCCATAAGCATAAAACATTGCTGGTCATGTACTCGTTTATTGTTTTATCAGAGGAAGCTAAAGCAATTACTTTGGCAATTATATCACCAATTGTTATCATCCCAGCTACCTTCTTTACTTTAACAACAGGCAATTGACGAAAATTATTTTCGGAAAGAATTTTGACTACATTTGCAATAAGATCCTTTGGTGCAACAGTTATTGGATTTTTAGTCATCAAAAGTGCAAGTTGTGTTTCTGAAGGCTTATTTACTATATCAGTTTCTGTTACAATGCCAATTAATTCATTTGTTTCACCCTTTATTACAGGGAAACTTGTGAGATTTGTTTTTCGAATTAGTTCAAACAGATCTTCTCTTGTACCTGGTACTTTTACACATACTGGATTTACAGTCATTACATCTGATACTTTCAAATTGCTTCCTCCTATTGTATAATTTGAACATTAGATTGCTTTGGTTATTAACATTAATCAATAATATGTGTATTAAAAAGACTTTTTATGATTATCTTTTCTCTCTACTATATTTAGGATTTGTCTCTTCTATTAATCTAATCCTAAAATCTTAGTTTTAACACACTCTTGGTATTTGTTCTCCAAATGGTTTCTCAATAATTCTATGTCCGCCAACAATGGTCTTTGATAGAACATATCCAGGTCTATCAGCTTTTACCTCTCCTATTATTTCAGCGTTTTTACCATTTGGTAGCTTTTTAATAGCCTTTAATACCTCTTGAGCTTTATCATTTTCTACACCAAAAAGGACTCTTCCTTCACAAGTTACTCCAAGAGGTTCTAACCCTAACATTTCACTTGCAGCATTTACTGCTGGATCGATTGGTATTTTCTCATCTTCTAACCATAGACTAACGTTGGACTTTTCAGCAAATTCATTTAAAGCTGATGCTAAACCACCACGAGTAGGATCTTTCATTGCAACTATACCTCCTACTTGTAATGCTGCATTAACTATATCATGAACTGAAGCGACATCTGAGACAAGTTCTGTTTCAAAAGAAATTCCTTCTCTTCCTGCCATTAACGCAATGCCATGATCACCAACGGTTCCAGAAATAATAATCTTATGACCCGGTTTTAGGTTTGAATCTCGAATATCCAATTCCTCAGATTCGATAATGCCTATACCCGCAGTTACAACAATCATTTGATCCAAAGTTCCTCTAGGCATCACCTTAGTATCACCTGCAATGATAGCCACGTTATTTTCTTCAGCTGTAACAGCAATAGAATCAACAATTTTTATTAAATTATCAATTGGAAATCCTTCTTCAATAATTATACTGGATAAAATAGCTAAAGGTTTGCCTCCCATAACGCTAATATCATTTATTGTACCTGTTATCGCTAATTGTCCGAGATCTCCTCCAGGGAAGAAAATTGGATGTACTGTATGTCCATCAATAGAAGTAACTATACGCTTTTTGCCAATTTCTATTGTTGCTCCATCATCTTTTTCATCTAGCCCTATACCATTGCCAATGTTTCGCAATGTTATATTCTTCATCACTATTTCGAGAAGCTCGTCCATTTTGGTACCACCAGCACCATGGGCTATCTCAACAAATTCGGGTTTCATCTTCATCATCTACTAGCTAGCTATCTCCACAAATGAATTTTGAGGTTAGCTAACACAGAAAATTTAGAATAATTAGTGTTTTCCTTACTTTCGTAAATTACAGAAATTTACGAATAGATTATTAAAGCAATTCTTTCTGAGTAACAGATGTAAACTAGAGATTTTTTATCTCAAAACAAATCATTGGATTGATAGTTATGAGTAAAATAAAAACCTCACATATACTAGTAGAAAAGCACTCTAAGGCTGAAGAACTGTTAAATCAGCTAAAGTCCACAAACCCAAAACAATTACCTAACCTCTTTTCGAAATTAGCTAGAGAAAATTCCATTTGCCCTTCAAAGAAAAAAGGTGGAAATTTAGGTGAATTTGGTCGTGGACAGATGGTTAAAGAATTCGAAAAAGCTGCTTTTGCTTTAGAAAAGGGTAAATTATCTGGTCTTGTAAAAACCAAATTTGGCTATCATATAATCTTAAGAACTGGGTAATATCCTTTCATTTCTTTTTCTTATAAAAATAACTTTGATATTTTGCTGTATAAAAAGTCAAATTAAGCTACTTAATTTTTATCAAACCAATGAACGCAATTAACAGGACAGTCATCAATAACCTTCTGAACCTCATCATTGTTTGCGCTATTTGGAGCATAAACTTCGGAAAAACCATCTGGTGTTAACCTAAATACTTCAGGTAATGCAATAACGCATAGTGAACATCCAGCACACTCATAGCGATTCACCCGAGGTATTTTAACCATGTTTTTAACCATCTTCTTTTTAGATTATTTCTAATTTACGTTTTCAAATAGTATGACATAAGTAGCAATTAACTTTTTCGCATAAAACCAGCTGTTTTTAATAAAGAATTTTAAGGCGGAATAAAGGAAAATGATGAGCTAAAAAATTAGCTTACTATCATTTTCATTCTTGCTTTTCTCTTTTAAAGCGATTAATGAGCTTTCTCATACGATTATCGAATTTTCTATCTTCGATTGCTTGTAATTGGTCTTCATGATAGATCTCGCGCAGTTTAGCAGTGTACTCTTCTACCTCAGCAACTGGATATTTATTGAAGAGGTGACATCTGACAGTATGATGTGGGGCAACTTGCCTTATCAGTGGAATATCTGTTTTACATTGTTCCATTGTATGTGTACACCTTGGATGGAAACGACATCCTGCAGGTGGCTCTATTAGGTTTGGAATAGATCCAGGAATGATTGTTAAGTCATCATCCTTTCGTGTTTCTGGTTTTGGAATTGCTCCAAGTAGGGCAATAGTGTAAGGATGCATTGGATTCTTATATAACTCAATAGTAGTAGCGTATTCAACAATGTATCCTGCATACATAACTGTCGTGTAATCGCAAAGTTCTGCAATAACACCAAGATCGTGAGTAATAAGCATGATTGACATGTTAAACTCATTACGAATAGCTTTGAAAATGTTCAAAATTTGTGCTTGAATAGTTACATCCAAAGCAGTTGTTGGTTCATCAGCAATAAGTAATTCTGGGTTGCATGAGAGAGCCATAGCAATCATAACTCTTTGCCTCATACCTCCAGAGAACATAAATGGATAATCATCAATTCTATCAGCAGCACTCGGGATACCTACCAGGTCCATAATCTTGATAGAATTTTCTCTTGCAGTTTGAAGATCTACTTCTTGGTGTAGTCTAATAGCTTCCATGATTTGATCTCCTACTGTGAGAACGGGATTAAGAGAGGTCATAGGATCTTGGAAAATCATAGCTATTTTGTTACCACGAATGGTTCTCATTTCAGCATCTGATTTCTTTCTCAAATCTTCTCCTCTGAACCAAACTTCACCTTCAATAATTTTTCCAGGGGGGTCGGGTACAATACCCATAACGGAAAGGGCACTGACTGATTTACCACAACCAGATTCGCCTACAATACCAAGTGTTTTTGATTCATATACTTTATAACCGACATTCTCAAGTGCTTTTACAATGCCTTCTTCTGTAAAGAAATAAGTTCTGATGCCACGGACATCAAGTAAAATGCCTTCTTCTTCTGGAGGGCGCATCTCTTCTTCAAATGATAAATCGCTCATTTTTCTGTCTCCGAAACAAATTCCGCCATTATTTTCTTTATCTATAAATATTAAACAATTGTTATTGTTTTAATTAATATTTGAAAATTGCCTTTAAAGCAATAATCAAGATAAGTTTTCTATTTTTAAGTATTAACTAAATATCTAATTTAACTTTAAAATAGTTTTCATTCTTTCCTTTTTTATCATTGGATTGCTTTTTTGAGTAATTTTCTACTATACATTGTATTATTTTATCTTCTTGCTTTCAAAAATTCAGATTCGTATTTGGATCAGCAAACAATCATCAATCAAAAAATGTTGGAACTCAAATCTTATCCTTCTACTCGAAGCAACAAAGGAGACAAAGCTCTATTCAGGATGTCTGGGATGAAAGCAAATAGTGTTATATTCACTCCGACTTTAGCAGCTGTTACAGGCAATCCTGTTAATAAGACAATAAAGTAGCTTGTAAATGTTAGTTCCAAAAAAAGCACCATTCCAATATTAACTACCAAATCATAAAGAACAGTTAGAAGTCCTCCAGTAACTCCTAAAAAGAATCTCCAGAAGTAAGTTGTTTTAGTAGGCGTTGTTTTCCCGATGAATGCTCCAATTAAAGCGATCAAAAGGTAAACAATCAATTTGAATGGAAAAACAACGAATCCTGGACCAATAGCAACCATTGATATTATTTCATATAATGTTGCTGAAAGCAATGCAACAGCTGAACCATAAAGGAAACCAAGTACTATTCCAGCAATGAAAATTGTTAATGTCATTAATTCAAAATAAGGAAACCAAATAAAGGAAATGGATAATGCTGGACCCAGTGCTGTAAAGATTGCTAGTAAGGCAACTTTTAGAGTTGCTTTTTTTGGCGTATATTCATCAAGTCTTAATTCTGTGAAAGGTAAATCATCTGCTTCTTGTATTTTAGTTTCAACTGCAACATCATTAGCAATAGGTTCTGAAGATTGCTTTTCACTAAGACTTGAATTACTTTTCACTTGCAGTCTTCCTATTTGTTTGATGGTACTATTTTTTCTTTTGTCGATGTATGACAAGGATAAATGAGATGCTCGAGATAATAATTGCTGAATAAACAGGAAAGCTTTGTGTTTCTGAGGGAATTGGAATTGATGATTGAGTTAAATGCATTTGTAACCAAAAGTTTCCTGCTGATGTATTTGTGGACATCAAAATACCAGTATTATTCTCATAAACTAACTCGCTTTGTTGGAAACCATCATTGTAAGTAATTTTCTTTGCTTCAATATGTGGATCTAAAATTACATCTTCAACAGTATAGATTGAAGATGTACCAATAGTATTTATGAGAGTAGCTAATCCATCCCAATCATCTTCTAATGATATTAAACCACCATACCATGGATAAACTGATAATGCTAAATTAATACCAATATCTCTATTATCTGTGACAAGTGATAAATTTCCAATATTTAAGTTTCCTACTAAATACTCTTCTTCATTGATTATTTTAGAATTTGTTACTTCATATGTTATTAAGCCATTAGTTGTAGCATTCCAATTAGCAATATCATCATAACTAGTAAAATTATACCAAACATTCACACCTTCAGAAATGTTATCAATACTCCACGTGAAATTCTCTCCATGATAGAAATCACCTGGAAAACTAGCTGATACGTTATTATTCACCATAAAAGAACTAAACAGTGAACCACTAATGATTAGAGTTAATATTCCAATAATCGTTTTTCTTTTCAATTTATACATGTCTTCCAATCCTTCTTTTCAATAGCTTTGATACATCCATTGAACAAATGTGGTGTTATTTGCACGCAAATCATATCTGTTTGAAGCAATAGCTCCAGCTTCCCCATCCACTTTGTAAAACCAAGAATAATTGGAATTTTCTTCAATTCCTTCAATGGCTTCAACATAATACCCGTTATTGTATTCCCTTACTTTTACAGTTAAATTTGCAACAGTTAAAATGGAGTAAGCTGTAGCTGTTTGATTAATTCCAAACAGAATCGTTTCATTGATGTTTTCATGAAATCCATTAAAATCTACAATTAACTGTACGTTAATTTCTGTTTCCAAATTTGGATGTTCTGCTGGATAACCTAGTTTCTCACGCAAAGTTTCAGGTAGAATTTCATTAAAAGGACCAAAGATTAGTCCCCCTGTAATTACCAGAACTATCACTATGAATCCTGCTATTGATAGTATCTGATAGTTTTTCTCAATGAAATTTCCCATCTTAACACCAACAATTGTATGCTGATTAGCATAAATAAATAGGTTATATTAACCTATTGTTGAAAGTTAAAACTTTTCTTATACTTGAATTCTTATTTCGAAAGGTTTTTTGACCGAAAGCGTATTAGCTGAGACATCAAATTAGAAGGGATATTTCATGACTGAAAAAAATTATACTGTTTTAAAAACAACAATTGATAGAGTTGTTGTCTACTTGGATGGAGCAAGAGTTTTCCGCTCAGGTAAAGTTGAATTGAAAAAAGGATTTCAACAAGTAAGTGTTACTGGTTTAACCAAAAACCTGTACAAAGATAGTGTAAGGATTTCAGGGAAAGGTAAAGGCTCGTTAGGAGCAATTGATATAGAAACTGTTTATCAAGAAGAAGTTTCCCACGAGGTATTAAACAAACTCTTACAAGACGAAGAGAAATTACAAAAAAATCTTCAATCCTTGCAAAAGCAACTGGAATTTACCACCCATCAAAACGAACGAATGAAAGTATTAAGTTCGAGATTCTCAGAAGAATATCCACAGTGGTTAGCTTCTGGTGAAACACAACTAGCAACACTTTCTGAGTTTATTGTTTTTGAAACAAAAAGAAATGATGAGTATATGAAAAGGGTGCAGAAACTCAAGAATGATATTGAAGAAGTAACAAAGAAACTGAACACTTTGCAAGCCAAAATTAATGAGTATCGCAATCAATCTCATGTTGAACAAACATATGAAATTGCTATTGCTGTAGAAGTTAGTCAAGCAGGTCCTTTTATTTTTGAACTTTCATATCAAACTACTGGTGTTAGCTGGGAACCTAGCTATGATGTAGATCTTAAAACTGATAAAGCTATTTTGAAGGGCATGGCTCAAATAGTAAATAGAACTCTTGAAGACTGGATTAAAGTTTCACTTGAAATTTCAACTGCAGTGTTCAAACCACTTAGAGCCATAGACCCCACTCCATATTACATAGATATTTATGATCCTTATAGGCCACCTCCTGCACCACGAAGATCCCTGAAAGCGAAGAAAATGGCTCCTATGGCTTTACAAGAAAAAGAAGAAGCTATGGAATTGGCTGATTATGGTATGGAACCTATGGTTGAACCTACTGCAGAACTCGTAGAAAGTCCATCTGGTGTCCAAAGCTTTGAGATATCAGGAAAATGGACTATTCCTTCTGATGGCAATAATCATCCAGTTACTCTAACAACCCATGAATTGAAATCTGAAAAAGAATTCTATTGGGCTGCATCTGATGCTCTTGGTGTAATTGCTCAAGATAAAATCATAAATGGTGATGCAGTCATCCTTGGAGGAAATGCCAAAATATATGCAGATGGAGAATTTATAGGTGAAACCTACATTAATAGAATAGCTCCTCGAGAGGAATTCAAGCTTGGTGCAAGGGAAGAACTGAAGATTACTGCTAAGAAGAAACTCTTAGAGCGAGTAAAAGAGAAAGCTGGCTTAGTGAAAGGAAAGAGAGCTGTCTCTTATGAGTATGAGCTTGTTTTAAGCAATTATCGAAAGGAACCATCTCAAATAACAATTAAGGATGTAATTCCTTACTCCAGATCAGAAAGAATCAAGGTGAAGGGTTTCACTGCAAATGTAGAACCGGTCAGTGATACACTAGGTATTTACACCTGGGAACTAAAAGTAAGACCAGATGCTGAGAAGAAAATTATTACAAATATGAAGTAGAATGGGAAAAAGATTTTGATATCAACCCACCATTGCCGTGATACCTGTGAAAATAAAAATAACTTCAATTGGTGACCAATGGTTACTATCCAAAGAAGATAATGGCAGCTACAAAAAGGCAGGTAAAATTAAACCTATGCTAAATAATTCTGCCATTTTTCTTTTTGAAAACACTCAAGCTCAAATAACAGTAAGAGAGTTAGAGAATGTCGTAAATTACAAATTATCAGCTGACAATATAGCCCTTAAATCAACACTTTCACAAATAAAATCTACAAATATGCTAACTTGGAAATCAGTTGAAGATACTATTGATGAATTAAAGTGCTTCTCAAAATCCTCCCATCACTATATCTTGTATAAAAAGAATAAAATCGCTAAAATGAAAAGAATTTCAGATAACACATTCATTTTTGAAATGACCTCTTCCACAAGTTACAATCCAATAGTTCTCTTAGCATCACTTTATCCACTTTTTTAATTTTCAAACTATTCAAAAGAATAAATATACTATGTTCACACATAGTATCATGAGAATTTATTGGTGCTTAAGTAATGTCTGAAGAAACCATGGAAGAGGGTCATAAGAAACAAGGAGAAAAAACTTCTAGCTCAGGATTCAAAATAGATAAGAAATTCCTAATAGTTGCATTCTTCTTAACAATCTCAGTTGTTACTGTTGCTTTTTCTACCAAATACCTTTTCGATTCTGATACCAGTGATTGGCATGTTACACAAGGGAATTTTATAGGAGAGGAAGGTAGATATGTTGCAAGATCACCGGATCTTAATTGGGCTTATCATGAAAGCGGTGTTGCATATGGTGAATGGGAATGGGATTTGAGATATTATGGTTCTGGTTCAGCATCAATCATTTTTGTTTCATTAGAACAAGATGAAGATTACTACTATATACCAACAAAAGGTTACAAACTTGTATTTGAAATTGGAGAGGATCTAGCATTAGTAAAGATTAATGGAGCTGGTTCAGAGGTAACTCTAAATTCAACATTCTTTAAACCCGAGGCGATAACAAATTACAAAGTGAAAGTTGTTCGTGCAACAAATAATACCTTTAGCGTTTTTATTAACGATGAATTTAAACTGAGAGCTTTTGATAGTGAATTTACAACATCTGATGCACTGGTTTTGTACTGGTATAATTTACATCAATTAGATTGGGTTCATGTTTCAGATTACGTTGGTTCAAATGGGTGGAGTGATTATTTTACTGGTTTACCTCGATCGGACTCAAATAATATTTTCACACGAATTGCTTTGTATATGCCTTTTGCTACTTTAGGTTTAGTTCTTCTCTTCTACCTTTTCAGATTAGTTTTCTCAGAAGGAAGTTGGACTAGGTTTATCGTACCATTGGTTTTAGCAGTTATAATTGGTTTTGGCTATGGTTATCTGGTTAATTTCTTGCGCGAATTAACTCCAAAAATTGAACCTACAACTACTCCTACAAATACAACATCTCCTGATCCTACTACTGATAATCAAACATCAATCTCACCAACTGGTAATCAGACTGGACCTCTCCCTACATCAAGTCCAGATACTGGTGGCGGGTTTACTGGACTTAATAAACCAGTCATCTCAACAGTTTTGCTAGTAATATCAGGCGTATTTATCATCGTAGCTGTAGTTTTTGTTGGAATTGATTTCTTTAGAAAACGTGGGGATGAATTTCATGAACAAATTTTAGATAGTGATAAGCGGTGGTTACCAACAGCAACTGCAACAGATCATCGTAAAAGAGTAATACGGGCTTATCATAAAGCATCATACGATTTAATTGATCATGGAGCTAAATCTGAACGAAATATGACTCCTGGGGACTTTGAAAAATCAACGAAAGAGAAATTTGATTTACCAGATGAATCACTGGAAGATTTAACAGATTTATATGAAGAAGCTCGATATAGCGAGCATGAAATTTCAGCTAAAAATTCTGATAAAGCTGAAATCTATCTTGATTCCATTACAACTAATATCAGAAAAACTACTTTGCCTGAGGATAAGAAACCTAGCGACTACATTATTGAAGATAAATTGATCGATGATGAGGCTACAGAAAAGAAAAAACCAAAGAAAGGAGTTGATGAGGATAGCTAGTGGATTGGAACATTTCATGCAAGAAAGTTGGCTAATCATTTTCTTCATTAGTATTATATTCATATTCATCATCATCTTCCGTGAATTGGGTAAACAAACAAGAAGTCATAAAAAATGGTCTCGTATTTCCTACTATAAAATTATCCCTCGAGTGAGCTTGTCTTTTCAGCATTTTAGCAGAAGAGGGGAACTACTATCAATTACAAATAACAGTATTTGCAGGTCTGTACATAGAGATATGCTAGATTATCTTATGTTAAGAAAAGGTTTGAGTGAAAGTGAGTTAGAAAATTTACTTCAAGATAAAGAATTACTTTTTCAAGAAGTGCCAAATGAAAATGCAGTTGAATTTCTTTATGATATTAATACTTGGTTACGAATGGTTATTCCTGAACCATCTTTTTTAGATAGGGTTTTTGGTCCAATAATAAGTATTATTAGAAGTGGTAATCGTCCAGAGGATGAAAAATTCTATTTGGAACTTGCTACTGTTATTCACAATTTTAGAAGTGCTATCGATACAATAAATTAAGCATATTTCTCTAAGAGTATTTTGAATGTGATCTAGCTAAATTATCTTCTAGTCTTTCTCTCTCTTCCTCAAGAATTATTTTCTCGATATCAGGGGTTAGAGTTTTTCTACTAACAATGATTAATGTGATCAAGCATATAATCATGAATACTGAAAATATAATATCACTTTGTAGTGGTTCAAACACATACCATCCTAGAACACCTAAGACAAACGATGAACCAATAAGTAGTCCAGAGAATTTCAGAAAGTATCTAAAATACCTACCTAAAAACACATTTGCATGATAATATGCTCCACCTTTAGCTATTGATTCAATGTTTTTCAGCAATGGATGTATTATCAACAAAATCCTAGTAATCTCATAATAGATTATTAG
The DNA here is from genome assembly GCA_019058275.1 of Candidatus Heimdallarchaeota archaeon. Taxonomy (GTDB): domain Archaea; phylum Asgardarchaeota; class Heimdallarchaeia; order JABLTI01; family JABLTI01; genus JABLTI01. The sequence continues at coordinate 48,652 of JAHLVW010000108.1, read as the reverse complement.
CGCAGTTATTAAAAGAATGATTTCCCAGAATTGAGTTGAAAGAACCATGATCCATGCACCATAGATTACTACTGATAGGTAGAGAGCAAATTTTCGACCACCAATAATATCAAAAATAGCTATAATTGATGGCACAAGTCCTGCAATAATGAAACCTATCGCAGTAAAATCAACATAAGTTCGAGAATCAAGTAATCTCAAAGGTGCAATGAATGTTATCATCAAAACCATTACTAAAGCAATTATCTGTAAATTTCTTACTTTTCTATCATATAATTCATTATATCCAGCTTTTGCTTTAACAACTTCTTTTAGCTGCTGTCCATCAACCATATATTCAACTTTACTCCCTTCAATATACTCATTAGATTTTTCTTGTGAATTACTGGTTTCAGTTTGCTCTTCCCTTTTACTCATTATCTTCTCCCTCTTCTTGTGGCTATTTGCTTTAGCTTGTTCATAAAAACACTTAATGGAATTGATACATCCCATTCAAAAATAACTAGTCCTTCTTGAATTACCTTTGTGAGTTCCATCTGCCTTCTAATTAGCAAGTTTTGATGAACTAATAGATTGGCAGTATCCTCATTGTTCTTTATATATCTCCATTCTGAAGAAACGATGGATGGTACTAAGAAGAAGCTATTTTTTCTTCTTCTTGCAACATCAATTAATAATTTGTTTATAGTTGATTGAATTAAAGGTGAAATAATTATTGTAAGACAATTCATAGGAAAATAGTGTTCCAAGTTATTTCTTATTCGGTTTCGTAAAATATTATAGCTAACAACTTTGGTAGCTTGAACATCAATAAGCATTTCAGTGAATTTCACTAGCTGCTGTCTTGAAGAGCTTAAATTAAAACGGTCAACAGAATCTCGAATTACTATTAAACCTACTCTGCATTTGTACTTTAGAAAATGTTCGCTTAATGATAGTACTGCCTTTATTTGTTCATCTAATATGGAAGCAGTCCTTTCAGTTGCATCTAGTACTAATAGCAAATCAGCAGTTCTAAATAATTCATACACATTGGTGAATAATTTACCATATTTTGCAGTAGCAGACCAGTTTATTCTTCCAAGTGAATCTGCACTAGAATACTCTCGTACACCAGAAAAATCCAAACCTTCACCTTTTAGTTTAGAATGAAAAGGTCCATCTGAAATCTTTGGATATTTTGTTCTAAAAGGCATATCTCGTATTTTTTCGAAATTAGGTATAATTACAAAGTCAGTTACTGTTTCTTCATATGATTCCACTGAATAAGCTGAATCTATAAAATTCCGAGCACGAACATGTGTAGGTCCTAATTTCCACCTACCTCGATAGTCACAGCTTACTACATACCTGAATTGGGTTTCTTCTCCTATATCTAATGATGTTATCAAATGATTGCTACTTTTTTTCAAACTAACTTGCAAAGGTAAAACATCTATAATTTCCAACATGTCAATTGCTTGAGTTCCAATATTCCTAATCCTTAGTGAAACCTCAACATGTTCACCCTCTTCAAATCTTGTTTGTTCTAATTCCCTAATAATTTCTAATTCAACCTTTTCTGGTGGTGTTGAGATGAAATAAGAGATAATTAATATTGTAATTGGCACTAAAGCAATAAGAAATACCCAACTTTGAAATCCAATACCTAAAAGTAAAATAATGAAAAATGTTGATAAAGTCCACCGAATTTTTGGTGAAAACATTACTTCAATTTCACTCCTGTATTGGCTATAATATTATTTTAATCTAAACGAGGGGCTTTAATTTTCGATAATTCCCTTGCAACAATGTCTTCTGGATTGATTCCAGTCAACCAACTTCCCGTACTTAGGATAATTCTATGACTAAGAGCTGGAATAACTACTTTTTTCACATCATCAGGATTTACAAAATCTCTTCCATTAATAACTGCACTTGCTCTTGAGAGATGTAGTAACGCTAAACTACCTCGAGGACTTGATCCAATATCTATTCGTTCATTATCTCTTGTTCTTCTAACAATTTCAACTATGTATTCTTTTATTCTATCGTCAACATGTATATCTTCAACAACATTTTGAATTACTAGTAATTGCTTTGCATTTGTAATAGCTGCTAATTCAAATTCCTCTTTTTTCCGAGCAATTCTACGATTTAGAATTTCTATCTCTTCTACAGCATCCGGATAACCAACACCAATTCTCATTATGAATCTATCTAGTTGAGCTTCTGGAAGTGGGAATGTTCCTTCAAATTCAATGGGGTTTTGTGTTGCTAAAACATGAAATGGTTGGGGTAGTGAATAGGTGATACCATCAATAGTAACATGTTGTTCTTGCATCGCTTCCAAAAGTGCAGATTGCGTTTTCGGTGATGCCCGGTTAATTTCATCAACTAACAGGAGATTAGTAAAAACTGGACCTTGTCTAAAAGAAAATTCTTGATCTTTTTGATTGTAAATTGTGGATCCAGTTACATCAGCAGGTAACAAATCAGGAGTACATTGTACTCTTGTAAATTTACACTTCATTGCCTGTGCAAATGCTTTGATCATCATTGTTTTAGCAAGACCAGGTACATCTTCCAATAAAAGGTTCCCTTTTGCTAAAACTCCTATTAAAACTCTTTCAAGGACTAAGTCCTTGCCAACAATAATCTTGCTAACTTCATTTAAAATCGATTTTGTAACTGAAGAAGCTTTTTCCAGTTTCATAATACTACCTCAATTATTCGCACATTCTAAATTGTTAATACATAGTTATTTAGACTTTTAAGGGTGTTTTTCCATTTGTTATTAGCTTCTACAAGAACCACCATACTAAAATAGATTAATTATGATTTATTCACAAGAATATCAGAAAATTTTAAAGGGGGATAAGAAAATGAATCAACAATAATAATCAGCTTGAAGTGATTTTAACAATGAGTCGTAGAACAAAAAGATCAGGTGAAAGCGGAGGAGCAATGCCTGCTACTGGTGCAGGTTTAATTAGGTTCTTTGAAGAAGATACTCCAGGCGTAAAAATAGGTCCTTATGCAGTAATGATCTTTGCTGCTGTATTGATTATTCTAGTATTAGCTGGACCATATATATTGAAACTATTCACTACCGCATAGTTCTCTCTTTATTCTTCTTTAGAAATAAGATAGCATTATGTTTTATTCTTCATTCTTATCAGATGATTCACTTAGATTAATGTCTTCAGTTTCATCGAAATTCTCATGAAATAGAAGATCAGTTTCCTCCATTAAATCATCATTAATATCAATTTCAGAAACGGAAACGCTTCCCTCAGAAGGAATTCCTTCCATTAGCTTCTTCTTTATAACTTTCTCCAATCCACCAAGGAACTCTTCTTCATTATCTCTTATTGGAACCAATGTTATTTGTCCAAAATCCTCATCTTGAAATATTTGTGCTTTTAATTCGAACCCTAAAAAGAGAATACACATAAAAGTTCGTATTACTGATATTCGATTAATATTTGGTAAAAGAAGTTCTTCAAAACGAATTGGTCTTTTGTATTGATTGAATAATCTGACAATCTTTTCATAAACATCTTTTTTCAGTTTGGCTATTTTTGTTGATTCTTCATCTATAATTTGAATAGGTTCAGCAGGGATGTGTAAAGGTTGAATAAGAGCTTTTTGTTTGTTTATAGCTAATCTATGTTTATAACGACTTTCTTGTTTTAGTAAACCTTGAAAAGCAAAAACCAATTCATTAAATGTGACTGGTCTTTGTGACAAGTGATATGATGGAGCTATCTCAGGGATGTCAAATCCTAAAGTATCTAAACCTTCAGATTTTTCATCAGTTTCTTCGATTATCTTAATTAGATCGGTGACTTTTGAACGATAGAGAATTGCTGCTGACAGAATTGCTCTGCCAAGTACTGGAAAATTAATGTCATCCAAGAGTTTCATGTTACTAACAAAATTAGTAATCAGCTCAGCAATTTCCAGATCCCAAGGATCAACTTTTCTAAATTGTGTCACATCAGTAAGAAGTCGAAATGGTGCACGAAGCCAAAAAGGATATTCTTCATCCACTATTGTTTGTGTAATGGATAGGTCTAAATCCTTTTGTACCATTTTCTTTGCTCCGTTACTTGTCTTTCTCTATGATTCCTTTATTTACTTATCAATTATTTGTTATCCTAATAATCATAAACTTCTGCTTCTGATGGTAGGTCTGTTTTCTCAACAATTTTCATGATTTCATCAAGGGATACAGAAACTATTTGCGATATACGATCTTCTCCTGCAGTAACCCCAAAGATTTTCTCTGCTGCAGCAATCATTGGTGCTCTTAAGCTGATAATAATAATTTGAGTATTACGGCTCATTTCTCTAACAAGGGTAGCTACTTTGTATACATTATTTAAGTCCAAGAAAGCGTCAATTTCATCTAAAACATAGAAGGGTGCTGGTTTATATCTTTGCACTGCAAAAATCATTGCTAATGCAGTCAAAGATTTCTCACCACCAGATAACGAAAGCATGCTTGTAATCTTCTTACCACCAGGATTAGCCATGATATTAACACCTCCACCGAAAGGATCATCCGGATCTTCAAGCTCAACCTTAGCTCTACCATCTGGAGATAAAATTCCGAAGATTCGGTTAAAGTCTTTGGAGATACTATTGAAAACACCCATGAACTTATCACGCTTTTCACTTTCAATATCATTTATTGCTTGACTGATTGCTTCAAAGTCTTTTTCAACTAGCTTTCTCTTTCCAAAGAGCTCATTATTTAGTTCCTGTTCTTCATCATATTGGGAAACTGCTTTCATGTTTATTTCAGGGAGGCTTTCTAATTCGATCTTTAGCCCATTCATTACTTCCTTTAAAACTTCCACATCGATAACTTCATCTTCAGCAAAAATATATGGCAAGTCCCTCTCAGTAGCAAGCTCTTCAAATTCCTGAATCTGCTTTCCAGCATTTGCTTTTTCATTAATTAGTCTGTCAATTTGCAAGATATTCTGACTTTGATTTTGTCGTTCGTCTTCAAGCTGTTCTCTTAATCTTCTTTGTTCCTGCTCAAGTTTTTCTTGCTCATTTTGACTCTTTTCGATTAATGAAAACAGCTCATCTCTTCGAACTTTATTGTCATCTAATTCTTTTTGTAAACCATCAATAATTGTTTGAATTTTAGCTATTTCCTCTTTTATATCAGGTTCTTTCTTTTCTATTCCCTCAATTTGCTTTTTCATATCATTAACTAATTTTAGATTCTTTTTCAAATCAGAAGATGTTTTGAATTGCTCCATTTTTAGGTTATTAATTATTTCAGCGATTTCCTTCTGTTGCATTTCCTTTGTCTTTATTTCTTCTATTGTTATTTGAACACCACTAGTTTTGAGCTCATTTTTGAGTTTAATCTCAGCTTCAAGTAGGGATTCCAAAGTAATGCTAACATCTTTGCGAGCAGAAAGTAATTCTTCGATCTTTACTTCTATTTCTTCATATTCCTTGGTAAGTTCTTCAAGCTCTTTTTGAATTGTTAGATTTTCTTCACTTCGAATCTCTATCTCTTCTTCGATTATCTTAATATCTCGTTGACGTAAATCTCGATTCTTGATTACATCATTCAATTGAGGGAGTAAGTCATCATTTAATTCACTAGCAACTTCAGATCGGTATTCCAACAATCGTTTTCTTTCTTCTTGAAGTTCATTAAATTCTTTTTGAAGCTTAGGTAATTTTTCTTCATCCTCAATTATCAAAGAAATTCTTGTTCTATCTCTCCCCTTATAGAATCCACCAGTCATTAATCCTGAAGGATTAACAACATCGCCATCTAAAGTAACTGAACGATAATTAAACCCAATTCTTCTCGCAGCATCAAGATTCTTAACAATCAATGTCTGACCAAAAACAAATTCGATTGCTTTTCGATATTTTTCATCAAATTCTACAAGATCAATTGCTCTACCTATAACTCCTTTATCCTTAGTATCAGGATCAATAACCATTGGTCTGATTTTATTTAATGGTAATAAATTAACTCTACCTGCTTTAGCTTTCTTAACCATCATCATACACTGAGCAGCAACTTCATCTGATTCAACAACAATGAAATCTGTTCTGTTACCTGCTGTAACATTAAGAGCTATGGAGTATTTTGGATGTGTTTTACAAAGTCCACCAACCGTTCCAAAAACTCCCTTTATTTTCTTTTCATCCCTTGCTTTTAACAGTAATTTAATTCCTTTATCTCTGCTTGCTACTTTTTCCATTATTTTCTTAGTTGTAGTAACTTCTGTTTGAATTCTCCTCACATCAAGAGCTTTTTCTCTTAAATTATGCTCATTATCATCTATTTCTTGTTCAACAGTTTCAAGTTCCTCTTTAAGTTCCCCAACCTTAAGATTGAGATCTCTCACCAATGTATCGTATTTTGAAATCTCTTCCAAATATTTTGCTTTCCTGCTAAGGAATGTAGCCAAAATACCAGCTACTTCTACAACTCTTTTCTCTTTTTCATCTATTCGTGAGTTATTAATATTCAAATTATTATTGTATATAGCTAACTGTGATTCATACTCAGCTTTTCTCTTATTCATTTCAGTACTATTCGATCGAATTTCTTCAAGCTGATCCATAATTTCACTGCTTTTTGAAGTATCAAGCATATTTCGTTTGAGATCTAACTCTTCCTGTATTTTCTGTAATGTAACATCAGCACCATCTAATTGTTGCTTCGTAGATGAAGAATACGTTTCTAAGTCCGAATTCTCCTCGAAAATGCTTTCTAGCTGATTCTCAACAGTCTCTTTCTGACCAATTAAAGTTTCCAATCCAGTAACGATTTGAGTTTTCTTAGAAGATTCCTCAGAAAGGTTCTTTGTCAATCCTTCAATCTTTTTACTTAACGTGTTGAAAGTTTCAGTAGTAGCATCTTTTACTTTCTCTTTTGCTTCTTGTATCATATCATCATATGATTTTATACCAGCTTCAATTTGCTCTATAGTTGTTTGAGAATTTTTTTGTTGCTCCTTCAAATTGCTAATGCTACTTTCTACTTCTTTCACTCTATCATTAAGTTGTTTTATTCTAACGTGAATAAGTTTTGCTTCAGTATTTTTTATTTGAACTTTTAACTCTTGATACCTAAGAGCATCTTCCTTTTCCTTCTCTAACCGAGCGAGATTTTTCATTGATTCTTCAAGTCGAACTGTTGCGATTCTTAGTTTTGTTCTAGCAACATCAAGATTTTTCTGAGCTTTTTCTTTCTTCTCATCATAGGAAGCTATTCCAGCAATTTCCTCAAAAAGTCCTCGAACTTGTAATGGAGACATATTTGCGAAATTTGCTATTTCACCTTGACGAATGACGTTGTATCCATCAATTGCAATTCCACACATAGCAATAGTATCAATGATTTCATTTCTTGTTATTCTTGAACCATTTAAGTAATACTCACTCCTTCCATCCAAGAAGACTTTTCTGCTTATATGGACTTCATCTGTCGATATTGGTATTACCTTTGGTTCTGCTGAATTATCTAAAACTAATGTAACTCTGGAATTAGGAGCAGTTTTGTGCCCCTCCTTTGTTCCTGAAAAAATAACCCCAGCTAATTTTTCGCTTCTAATAGTTTTAGAGCTTAGCTGCCCTATAACAAACTGAATAGCATCAGAAATGTTAGATTTCCCACAACCATTTGGACCACTAATAACTGTTAATCCTATATTAAAATTAAGTGTTATTTTGCGTCTTCCATAGCTCTTGAAATTTTCAAGAACTAAACGCTTAATGTGCACCAGAGTTTGTTCACCTGCTTACAGTCCATCATGTGGGATATTCTCCTCACCGACAATATTTTCTTTCGTTTACTATTAATAATAATATTATTCTCTTAAAGCTATAATTGTTAGCAAAGTTACAGCTTGTTTTAATTTCTTTCGAGACCTTTGTTTGATTGAATTGAATTCTTATCAAAAAAGTACTGTATTATCTAGGTTGTATCTTTATAATAGCGAACTTTCTTTACAAAATAATAAGGAATGAAAAAAGGAAGTATAAATCAAATTAACTTCTCAATTTTCTTAGCAAAGATTCCCAAGTTCTTCTTTATGATACCCAATTGCGCTCTTGCATCTTCACCATAAAAGCCTAGGACAATTGCTTTCTTTAAAATGATTATCGTAACATAACCTCCATCGATTTCAATATCAATTTGCTTAATAGTTTTCTTATCTATGGCTTCACTAATTTTTTTAGTTGCTCTTGCAGCAACAGATGCACTTGAGAGAATAAACTCATGATTAAGATCCTTAAGAGTATCTCCCCATAATTTTGTACCATCTATTTTTCCTATAAGTAGACCTTCTAGTTCCGGTATTTCATCACGAAATTCAGATGCTGTATTTACTAATTTTTCTGACATTTTTTGTTCTCCTTCCTATTCCGAAATAAAATTGCTACATAGGATAATAATAAGTTTTCTTTCACGGTATTTATTAGGTTTAATATCTTCATATTCCTTTTTTTCCAATAAAACAGTTTCTTCTTTATTTACTCTTTTGATTTTTAGTTAGTTTCTTCGAATTGAGATAAATTTTTTTGTCGATTTTTCTTTAAAAAGCACTAAAAAAAGCTACCAAAAGTAATCCTTTATAAACGGCAGAAAAAAAGATGTTCCTTTCTGATTATATTGGAGTTAAAGTTTTGAGTATTTTATTTTCAAAAATCAAAACAATTACTTCCTAAGTATGAAGAATTCTCTTACAAAAGTACTTAGAACTGAATTGTTAAATCTCCTAGAGGGAACATTTATTGAAAAATATTTACTGATATCTTTTTTATATTGTTCCACTAACTTTTATGCTTGCCCAATTATCAGAATATATCCTTGCTCTTTAAATTCTAACCCACAAAGTAATTGGAGTAATAACTTGTTGGGTTGGGTATCTAGTAAACAATGAGAACATCGGGAATGGAGATGCAATTTTGAGTATTTTGAGAGAAATGATAATAGTGAAATTTTGTAAAAAGAAAAAATTTGGAGTAAATCAGCTATGGGAATTGTTGTATCATTTAATTCATATTTTGAAAGCATAGTTTGGGTTATGTTGATTTCTTTAGCTAATTCCAATTGAGTATGTCTATGTCCTTTACGTAAAGAATGAATATAAGCTCCTAAGTTTGAGACGCTTAAATTGGGAACCAAAGAGATATCAAAAAAACTATCAAGTAATTTCTCAGCATTATAATCAATGATTTGTCCTTTCCAATAATCATGATTTCTTAAAGTATGGGGACGGGGAGAAAAGCGATAGACTTTGCGAGCTAAAAGTCTTTGCAATTCATGCTCCTTTTGTGGATGAGATGTACCAATTAACAGAGCAAATTGCAGTCTCGAGGAACCCGCAACATTAAGACTGTAAGTAGCCCCTCCAAACACTGTTTGAGTATAGAAACGATGTTGAATGTTGTATTGTGATAAATAACATGAAAAATCATTCAGTAATTGTTTGGAAGCTGTACCAAATCCTATGGTAGACTTATACCCACCATCTGCATCCATTAATCCTCGCCAAAAAGCTGCTCGAAAGAGGTTAGTATTACAAAAAACCTTTGGTTCACAAAGGTGGGGATATTTATGTGCATTAATCGGTTGTCCGGAAAGGAAATTAAAGAAGCGAACAAGCTATTTCCCTAGAAGGTTGACATTCCAAGCGTTAGCATTTTGTTGTGCAAAAAATTCTGTTCGTGAGTGAAATAACTCTTCCAGTAATTTAGTTAAATTTTTAGTATGTTCCTTTGAAGAATCAATAATATTAATGAAATAATTAGCAAGATGTCCATCTCCCATAATAACACCTGTAAGATAAGCGAGGTCTTCTGTGAGGTATAGTGGTAGCTGGAAAACTTCCCCTCGAGCAGATTGAAATTGTATGAATTGTTTTCCTTGAAATAACTCTTCCCAGGAGTTAAATAACCGGAAAAGAGGAAAGGGGAGTCGGTCTTGTTCTTCTAGATAGGAAATGATTCTCTTTTGCCAGCTACATATAGACCTTGAAATATTTGATCCAGTAAAATAGTGATGAACCTTTTCTGCTAGAGTAAGCGATTGCTTTCTAATCTTAGCAATCCAAGTTTAATCTAATAAAATATAGGGGAATGACTGTAAAATGCGTTCTCCCGATATAAAATCAATTTTTCGAACCATAATTGGATAGAGATGAAGCTGTCCGTTAGATTGTATGAATTTCTCACCTTGATCTGCTTCTAGTAATTCATTTGCAGTTAACCAATTATTTTGTACAATTTGTGTGTGATCTAAAAGCAATGGATCTGTTCGCCAGTGCAAGAACTTAATCATCATGCTTCTCCTGAGATAGTAGTACTGTTTTCCTTTCTTAAATGCCCCTTTGTACAACTGTACAATATATTAATTGCTTAATTATTTATTTAAGCATTAGATTATTACTTTCGGTAATCTCTTTAAATAATAGCTATATACTAAGCTGAATATATATTATACTGACAAAAAATGACTCGTAAGAACAACCTATCGATAAAAAATGCACACAAAATATTACTTGCAGATATTTCACAAGATGACATAGACAAGGTTATCGAGCAGATAAGGGAAACAAAGAATAGACCAAAACTACTTACATGTAAGCTTAAAATCCTTCCTACACCTTGAACAACAAGAAGTTCTCTGGGCATTAGCAGAGAATTGTCGATTAATATACTATTTTGCTCTCAAAGAACGAAAGGAATGGTGGGAGCGAAACAAAGATTTACCAAAGGATCAGCAAGAGAAAATGCCTATTTACATAGATCAACAAAATAAATTACCTCAACTAAGACAAACATATCCACGATACCAGCAGAATTATGCTAAAACATTACAAATGACTTTAAGACAATTAAACGCCGATTTCAAATCGTTTTTTGTCTTAAGAAACAAAGGATATGCTGATGCTAACCCACCACGACCTAAGTCCAAGAAGTACTTCACTACAATAGTTTACAACCAATTAGGTTTCAAGATTATTGGCAATCAAATAACCTTCAATCATTTCTATCCTACGAAAGAAACAAAAAAGGTTGCACTAACATTCCAATTACATGATAAGTTTGATTTTACCAATAAAATAATTAAACAAGTAACCATCTTTCAAGTTCATAAAACAAAGGAATTCTATATCTCAATCATTTATGAAGAATAGACACCTACTTATCAAGACAATGGTATCTACCAAGCGATTGATTTGGGAGTCATAAATCTTATAGCATCAGTCAATAGTCACGCTGGAAAATCTATTACTATTGAAAACAATCGTGTGGATAAATATTAGCAACCAAAAATATAGGAATTACAATCAAAAAAAGATCATTGTAAAAAATATTCTAATCAGTGGTTTTGGTATCATAATAAATTAACTAAAACATTTAGGAAACAAGCCAATCAGCAAAAAGATTTTCAGCACAAGATGAGTAAAAAAATCATTGAGAATACTAAAGCAAATACCATTATCATCGGAGATTTGCAAGTTAAACAAATGAGTAAAAGTGAACAAAGAGATATGAAGAACACTAAAAGTAGACATAGGACTCAACACAACACTGGTTGTCTTTCAAGGTTTGCTGGATTTTTAACCTACAAGGAAAAACTTGTAGGTAAGAAGGTAATAAAAATCAGCGAGAGAAGAACAACAAAAAGATGTTGTTATTGTATGGAAAAGAAAATAAGAGCATTATCAGAACGAGTTATACATTATGATTCATGCGGATTAGTTATTGACCGAGATATCAATGGGGCAGTTAATATCATGCAACGATTCTTGGTAATCCTTTCGCTATCACAAAAACGCTTTGTGGTCAGGCAACGACTCTTGAAAGATTTTCGAGAGAAGTTTTTTGCGACATACAGTCAAACATTAAACGAAAGTTCCTCTATTCGTGGAGTTGGGCGAACTCGCAAGAAATCTTAGGATAGACCAAGTTTTCTTTCCTTACATTTCTTCTTCTAAAACTATCTAAACACCTATTTTTTAAGCTGTAAGTAATCCTCAGGATATAAAATAAATTCATTTCCTGAGCATTCCTGTGTTCCCAAAAGAATTTGATAAAATTGACGATTGTTTTTTTTGTCAACTACCTTTTCCAATAATCCCCGAACTACTATCTTATCATTATTTTTGAAGAATCCAGTTAAGGCTCCTTCGAAGGAAAGTATTCTTTCTAGAGGAGAGTCTAATTTTACTTTGTTAGTAGATAATAGTTTACAATCTGTAATCTCGTAAATACTTGGGTATACACTACCAAAGGCAGCATTAGTAACAAAGCATTCAACATCTACTGCTTCGATTGGAGTAAAAATCTGGTCACCATAAGCAAAAGGTAGCTCTGATGATAAAGGACTAAAGATAATCGATAGATTCGTATCGCCAAAAACTGATAGCCATCTTTTCCGAGAAATGTACTTTCTAGTTAATTTGCTTGAAATTCCAGATTTTCTTGCAGCGCTTTCTTCATATCTCTTTGTTTTCTCAGGAGACATTGGTTGAATCTCAGGATTCTTTTCATATAGAATAGGAAATTTTTCGTTAAAATCTTGAGCATATTCGTTCCCATAAATCATAAAATCAATATCTGATTTTTCTGTTTGCCCTTTCCAAAGAATGGAGCCAGTTATCCCCATGTTTTTCATAGGGATTTTAAGATGCTTATTAAGTAAATCAGCAAGTACCTTTACCTTAAGCTCAATTTCATCTAAATCATCATCAGAGGTTGCTAATATCTCCCCTAACCTTTCTTCTGGATAATAGTATTGTTTGATTCTTTCATTTGGTACAGCAAGGAAATCAACACCATAAACTATGCTATGATAAACATAACTTGGTTCTATTTTTTTCACCAAAAGTAAGTTATCAATTTGTCCTTCTAAGCTATAACTTTTCAGAATTCTCGTATATTGAATTCCAGTCTCTCGAGATATCCAAAAACTTGAACCAATATCATACTTTACAATGCATAATCTTCTATCTGTAGGATGATGCCACGTTAATACTTGACAAATCCTATCTTTATAATCGCTAAAATAATCCAAATGTAAGGATGGACGTTTTAATTCTAGTTTAGAAGCCAAATGTAATACCACCAGATTAGTTTTTTCAGTTCTTTTAAGCCAACTTTCAATTAAAAGAATTATTAATAAATTGTTTAATAATACTGGTTGTAATAGTATGATTTAGAGTCTTTCTTGAAAGAATCATCTCAACGAGAACTGGTGCGCGAAATGTCCAAAAAGAAACAAAAAGAGGAGGCAGCCGTACATTTCATGCAAGGAAAAAAGGCATATGAAGCTGGAAACGTAGAAGACACCTATAATGAACTAAACAAAGCACTTGAGTTTTATCGCCATACTACTGAACATGTCATTCTCGCTGATATTCAAAGGATTTTGGGTGCAATATACTTTAACAAAGGTAAGATGATTGAATCTAGAAATCTCTACAAAAGAGCTTATTTAGCCTTCAAGAACTATGGTCATAGAATTGGTATGGCTGACTGCTATGACGAAATTGCTATCAGCTTCATGTTACAGAATGAGCTAAAATATGCAGAAGAGTACCAAACAAAAGCACTTAAGCTCAGAAAAGGAACTCCAGACAAAAAAGGATTGGCAAGAGGCCTGAAAAACCTAGCAATTATAGTCTACAAAAAAGATGATGATGCTGAGAAAGCAATTGGTATGTTAGAAGAAGCATTAGAACTAGCTAAGAAATGTAAAGATCCTCAATTGGTAATAAATATAGCAATTGATCAATCAAAGATTCTAAACAAAATGGGTAAATATGATGATGCTATGAAGAGTTTTGTTATTGCTAGACGTTTCAGTAAGCAGTTTTCATTTAAACTACCAGATGACCATGAGGAAGAATTTGGTGATCTGCTCTTAAACCTTGGTCTAAAAAAATATGATGAAGGTAATCTAGAGGAAGCTCTAAAGTATCTAAAAAATGCTCTACTTGTTTTTAAATCTACAAATAATTCATTGTTGGAAACTGTTGAGCCAACTATTTTGAAAATTGAACAATTAATGAATAAAAACAATGAATAGTTTTTGGTGGGCAGGGAGAGATTTGAACCCTCGACCACTTCGTGTTTCTATAAATAGTACGTCTATTTTACACCCGAACGAAGTATCATACCGTGTTTTCCGTTTTGGAATTCAATCCAAAACCCTAGAACACCTGCCCTACAATAAGTAATTTTCAAATAATCTACAGTAAAAAAGAATTTCCATCACATAGCTTTATTTTTATAAATAAACATACGAAAGATTATTAGTTGTTTTTCTATCTTCTTTTGTACAAGCTTCCATAGTGTTGATGATTCATCATGATACAATTCAATAAGATAGCAGTTGTTTCACGTTTACCAAAAGGAAGACACAAAAAAGAATGTCAAAAGGTAATAGACCTTTTAACACAGAAACATGGTTTGGATGTTTACTTAAATGAGTCTTTTGCTAGTAAATTCAATTATGAAAAACCTGTAAACATGGAAGAAATCCACGAGTTCGATTTAGTTATTGCTTTAGGTGGTGATGGAACTATGCTCTGGGCATCCAGATATTCAAATGAGGTACCCTTATTTGGTATTAATGCTGGTTATCTGGGTTTTCTTACTACAGCTACTCTTAATGGGAGTAGTAAAGGCATAGATCGTGTTTTAAAAGGAGATTTTGTTTTAGAGAAATGCATGCGATTAAAAGTTACTTTAGATGGGAAAACATTACCTACTGCTCTGAATGAATCTTATGCTACAAATAAGCTCAGTGCTCAAATATGTCGTTTAAATATTACAGTAAATGATTATAATTTAGGCACTCACTTACTAGATGGTTTACTCGTGTCCACTCCTGTAGGTTCAACAGCTTATGCTCTCTCTGCAGGCGGTTCTATTATTGAACCACGAATTAAAGCAATGCAAATTGTTCCGGTAAACAGCGTATCGAGACGAATTAGACCATTTGTCGTTCCTGGTGAAGCAAAAATAATAATTACCGTTCCTGAGTCCTTTGATGGAGAAGCCGTTGTCATTAACGATGGGATTTTAGAGGCTAAATTTATTGATGGATCAATTTTAGAAATTACAAAAGCTCAAAATGAAACAGCTTTTATTCGATTCCCTGAACATGGATTCTTTAATCGTTTACAGGATAAACTTAATTTTTAAGCTGATGCTGAGAGTGTTTAATTGAAAGAGAACGAAGCCAACACATCTAAGAAATCAAAGAAAAAGGACAACATTGTTTTAGACGCATCTGCTATTTATAACGGTGTCTTGACACATAACATTCCTGGAATCAAATATATCCCTGACTGTGTTTTAGATGAAGTAAGGGGGATGTTAAAAGGAGAAGCAATTATTGAAGAAGCGTTATTATACAAGGAACTGAAAGTACTTGCACCCGATAATAAATCATTATTAGATATTAAGCAAAAGGCATCTGAAACCGGTGATTTACAAGAACTCTCGGAATGTGATTTGTCTGTTCTTGCAATTGCGAAAAAGTTACAGATGCAATGTACTTTTGTGATAATTCTAAGTGATGATTATGACATTCAGAATTTAGCAAATTACATTGGTATACCTTGTAAGGGAATACATTGGAAAGGTATAACCTCTTTACATAAATATCATTGGCAATGTCCTGGTTGTGGTGCAAAAAGCAAAGAAAAAACCAAAAACTGCATTGAATGCGGAACAGAAATGGTAAGAAAAACCCAAAAGAAAAAAATGAAAAGAAAAAGAGGATGAATGATGTCTTTAAGAAATGCTCAGGCATTAAAGAGTGGGATTCTTCTTCAAGATTCAAAGAAGAAATCAATTATTGTTCCCATTCAAATAATTCCAACACAAAATTGGGATGAAAACAGTAAATTCCCTGAAAAAATGAATGGACAATTATTTAATCTTCTATTCCCAAAAATGGATAGATGTACTATCTTCTTTGATAGAGATTCAGAAAACAAACCAGTATTGTTGATGTTTGCTTACTTATCTAGTCAAGCTACTAAAGATCTTGCTTTTAAAACAAAGCGATTTGTAACTAATTTAGTACGCTTTCTTGCTGAAGTGAATTTAAAGATTAAACTTCTAGATACACAGGGGGTACTAAAGGAATTACTCGAGAAAATTCCAAAGTCAATTAATGAAGTATCTCCAAGGCTTTTTGAGATTACATCTATTAGGAAATCATATTTGTCTTTAACTACAATATTCTATGATTCTGAGGAAGAAAAAAATGATTTAGTAGTTCTCTTGCGTGATTTTTATTCGCATCTATCTTATGGCAGAGTAAGTTTAGATATTACAACAAAAACTGGGAAAAAGCAATCTGATTTGATAGTAGAAGCATCAATATCCATAACACTCGAAAGAGAAAATTTTGATGAGGTAAAACAAGATCAAAGGAAATTACAATCTCTTCTGAAAATATTCAGTAGTCATATTGAGGATAAAAGCATTCAACGATATTGGTTCGTAACTAAAGCTGAGCTTGCTGAAAATTTTGGCAAAGTTATTCTTGGACAAGGTTGGAAGTATTTTATTGTTGATACTAATGCTTTATTAGATTTCGCAGCATTCTTTAGTTTGTTGCAAAAAACCAGCTAGGATTATTTACTTTTATTCCCATAAATGATAGTAATATTTAATAATACAACATTTGTCCCTATTTCTTACATCGCGAATTACTGTCACCATGCCCATACAAATTAAAGAAGATTTCTTTGGTGCATGGCTTACCAAAAAGATGGAAAACCAAAATTGACAGAAGCGGATAAATATGGATATAAATAAATTAACTGAACAAGTTGCTAAGTTAAAGAAAGAATCTAAAAAGAGGAAGTTCGTTGAGAGCATCGATCTCGCAATTAACTTCAGAGATTTAGATCTTAAAATTCCTAGCAACCGTTTCAACTTCCAAACAACCTTGCCCCACGCTTTTAGAAAGAAACCATCTGTAGCTATTTTTGCAGGTGGTGAACTTGCTGTAAGAGCAAGAAGCGCTGGGATAAAAACTGTTCTTGGACGAACAGAATTAGAGGCTATAGGTAAAACCCCTAAAGAAATCAGGAAACTAGCAAAAAAACATGATTTCTTTTTAGCTGAACCTCCTCTAATGCCACTCATTGCAAGATTTCTTGGGAAGTATTTGGCTCCTAGAGGAAAAATGCCACAACCAATTGTACCTAATGCTGACATTCCTACCTTACTTACCAGGTTTACTAGAACCTCAAAGTTAAGGATTAAAGAGAATCCAGTTGTTCTTACAAAAGTAGGAACTGTAAAAATGGGTAATAAAGAAGTGGCTGAGAACATTGAAGCCATAATTCATGCTTTAGAAGGCAAGCTAGAAAAAGGTATACAAAACATTAGATCTGTTACCATAAAAACTACTATGGGTAACTCTATGAAAATCGAGGTGCACTAAAATGAGTAAATCAGCATATCAACACGAACCTAGCTTAGCAAAACAAAAACAATTAGCCGAACTAATTGACTTGCTCCAACAATACAAAAGTGTTGGAATTACTAAAGTAGAAAACATTGCTTCAAGAACGATTCAAAGATTAAGACAAGACCTTCGTGGTGAAGCGTCTCTAAAAATTGCTAAAAATACTTTGATGCGATTAGCTCTAAATGAAGTTTCAAAGAAAAACAAAGGCTTCTCCAAACTTTTAGATTATATTAATGGTTCATGTGCTTTCATTCTTACAAATGACAATCCTTTCAGAATCGCTAATTTTCTCGAGAAAAAGAAGATACCAACCGCAGCAAAAGAGGGACAAATTGCTACTAAAGATGTCGTCATAACTGCTCGAGATACTGGATTTGCACCAGGACCTGTAATTGGTGAATTACAATCAATTGGATTAAAAACTAGAATTGAAGGTGGTACAATAAAAATCATTGAAGATTCAGTTGTTTGCCGATCTGGAGAAAAAGTATCAAGAACATTAGCAAATGTTCTAGGCAGATTGGGTGTAGAACCATTTGATGCCGGATTATCTGTTGATGTTATGTTTAGCAGTGGAACATTACTCAAACACGATGAATTAATTGTTGACTTCGATGAAATTATGAATAACCTAGTCAAGGCACACCAGAATGCCTATGCACTTTCAATTGAAGCAGCCATTCCAACAAAAGACAACTTACCAGAACTACTTGGTAGAACCCAAAGAGAAGCTTTAAGCTTAGCAGTTGAATCAAACTTTATTACACCTGAAACAGCAAGTAACATTCTAGCCAAATCTCAACTAGAAGCAATGAGTTTAGCAAAATTAATTGCCAATAAAGACCCAAGTGTCATTCCTACTGAAATCCTTTCTGCAGCTCAGTCAGCTGGTGGAACAGCTCCTGCTGAAACAGTAACTACAGAAACAACAGCAGCTACAACTGAGGAAGACGAAGAGGAAGAAGAGGATTCAGGTATGGGTTCATTATTTGGTTAACAAGAACAAAGAATAAATCTCGGATTTCCTTAAAGGAATTCGAGAAAGTTCATTTTTCATAATGAAAAATAACTTTAATCTATCAGAAATATTTATCAAAACGAAATAATTATAAAAACTATCGTTCAAATGCTCTTAGTAAATTATTGAATTTCAAAGGACTGGAAAAAATGAAGGATAAAATCGCAGGATATTCAATTTTTGTGCTTTCGTTAGCAATACTAGGTCTATGGGGTACCTTTACGATTTGGGGAATTATTGATTGGAACGCTTCAGATCCATTTATAGACCCACAGATTACGATTATATTATTAACTGCTCCAATTCTTTTAGCAATGATCGTCGTTTTATGCATAGCTGCTTGGATTGGTTGGACAATGGCAAGAACACCACCTCCCGCACCAATCGATTTAGAAGACTTCGAAAGTGTAGAAGAAACCAGTGAGAAAGCTAAATAGGTTACATGAATGAATCAAGGAAGTAATCCTTGATTTCTTTACATTTCTTTAAAATTCAAAATATTTGTTACTTTTTATTCTAAAATAACCAAAAAGCTCAGAAGAAAAAGATTAAATTCCATAAAAACCTTTTTTTGTTTAGCATAATCTTATTTATGTGTGGGAAAACCAAATGGATATCCGAACGATTTCAAGTCACAATTTAATTCCTGTAATAGAACCAGCTTTTCTTAAACAAAGCCCAGATGAATTTTTAGCAGAAAATGGTGGTTTTTTGAGCGAAGTTGCAGTTGTTGGTAAATCTACTTCAGGGTTTGTACATTATCGAAGTGCTACAGCCCCAACTGATCGTGAAACCAACGAATTCTTCTCAACATTTTCTACTATAGCGGATTCTATAGGAATCAAAGTTTATGGATTTATCAATGGTTTAGCAGATTCTTTTCTAGCAAAAAATCTTGGCTATTCAGCCATTAAAGATGGAGGAAACCCCAATGTTAATTTTGTTGACCCTTTCAAAACCTCCTATGTAAATTACCTAAAATCAATAACGACTGAAATTATTGGATTTCCTGTACAAGGAATCGTCTATGATAATATTCGTTTTCCACACGAAGAATATAGTTTTTGTGAGAATTGTTGTAGAAGATTTTCAGAAAGATATGGTATAGAACGTATATTCTCTTTAAGTGACATTCAACAAGACAATCAATTATTGGGTCATTGGTTGCAATGGCGTAAAGATGCTTTAGAGGCTATTTTGGCAAAGATATCTGAATCATTAATTGCTAAAGGTGGATTAGATGCTAATTTCACTATAGATATTGACCCCACATTAGATGGCAGAAGAGGAGCTCTAATTCAATTTGGTCAAGATATTGATGTAATTGGTAAGTATGGAACACCAACTATTCATTTATCTGCTTGGACTGCTTATCCTTCTGCAGTTGACGACCCTGAATATCAACCCCTATTAAAAAATCTAAATTTCGTAAAGGAATTTCAAGATCGAGCACAAACTGGAGTTAATCTATTCATCTGGGGCGCTGAAAATGAAAACGTTCTCAATATCATTGATGCTCTAAAAAAGGAAATAACTATCAAAAGTATTTTTATTCAAAATCACTTCCCAAGTGATTACCAGAAACGAAGAGAAATACATCTTGGCTTATCTTAATCATTTTTATTCCTTTTTTTCATTTCTAAACTATAATAAAAGATTAAAATACCTCAATGACAAGTTAGAAATAACCGAATATTACTCATATTATTTGAAGAATTGTTATAAAAATAGGTGAATAATTACTTTTTTTGTTCTTTTTTGTTTGCATGTTCTTTTTTTCGTCTTTTTTCTTTTTCTTATTTACTTGCACACTTCTTTTTAGAGTCTTTTCTTCTCTTTTTTTGTCTTTTTTCTTTGAAATCGTTCCTTGAGTATATGGTTATAGAGGAGAGTAATAGTTACTATTAGTAATCCCGTCCAAAAAACGATGAGGAAGATGATAGCATAAGATTGCCAACTTAAACCCAATTGTAAGATGAATCCAGTTGTCATTGTACCTCTTCCTCCTCTATCATTACTTCAACTATGACTCTTGAGTAGAAGTCTCCTACCTCGACCATCTCTTGCAGGTAAAAAACAGTGATTGGTAGCTCAAGAACAAAATCTTGGTAGTCTAGGTCTTCTCCTTTTTCACAACGCAATGGGTACCATCCATCAAAGAGTGGTGCAAACCAACCATTAGACTCTCCGAGATACCATTCTTGTTGGTCGTCTACAAACCACTTTTCGATCACATAAGAATATTCATCTTCTGTCATGCTTGCTCATCCTCCCTCAAATTCTGGATAATCCTCTTGGTAGAATCCTCCCTCTTCCTGCTCTCGTTCATACTTTGAAGCATCAAGTGCTGCCAACTTTGCTAACTCGTTCCTGTAGAGAGGTTCGCAAGTAGTTGCTGAGCTTTCTCCGTTAGTTGATTGTAAGTTTTCTCTGCTTCTTCAGGTGGTAATTGCTCTACTCGTTCACATTCCTCTGCTAATGCTGTTGACAAGACTTCTAATGCTCGATGAAGGGCAAACTCTACTCTTGGAAGCATTTCTTCAAGTTTTGGTGTTAGTAGTAGTGGCACTGTCCGATGAAAGAAGAGGTAGTCCTCGAACACCTCTTCGCTAACGATGATGGTCTCTTCTTTCTGGCTCTTACAATTATCAATCAGGTACTTACTATCAAGGAATAGCACAAGGAATGGTTCAAGGTTCTGACCAAAGGTAATTGTTACTTATTGTTTTTCTTGGGTGTAAGTTATTGTTGCATACTTCACTCCTCTTCCTCCTTAACTGCCTTATCGAAGAGCTTATCGAATTCTGCCACTAATTCCTCTCGAGCGTTCTTCCCTTGTTTTGCCATTTGCTGTTCGAATCGTCGTAGTTCTCTGGCAAAGTAGTTGCTGATTGCACTATCAAAATCATCACGATTAATAGTTATGCGATAGTAACCATCTTGACTTCTCCCGCTGACAGCCAGTCTTTGGAGCTGACTGAAAAAAGGATGTATTGACCAGTTTGGTGTATCCAACCAGCAAACAGTATAGAACAAGTTCTCTGGGGCTATGCACATTCTGTAATCAATATCCTCATCATGAGGCTCATTTAGGTCATTGTATCGTAGACTCACATCAATTCCCCCTCTCTCTATTCAAAAGGTCAAGTTCTGAGATTTTAGTAACAAACGCCCCAGCGACTTCCATAGTTCAGCAATGATCTAAAACGAATTGATTGGTCGCTTCGCCGTTCTTGATTCTCACTCTAAGCTTCCTACTTTTCTTCAGAACCTTGAGTGTTATTGTTAGGTCTTGCTCAGGCAGGTAGATGGTCGTTTGGTTAAAAAAATTCTTCAACCGTATCCCTCCCTCAAACAAGCCCACCAGACCACCCTCTTAGCTGGTCTGTCGGCTGCAAATTCTACTTCCTCTTTTAGCTGAGGAATAATTTTATAATCCTCTCGAGAGTTTTCTTTACTCAAGAGACTGAATGACTGATATCTATTCATTTTCTATTTCCTCCTTCACGGAGCGGTTATAGCGGTGGATAGGTGTCCATGAATCAGTCTCATTCCTTGACTTTCGTTATTAGTAGAGTGTTTTCGTCCTTATAGATGACGATTACCTCATCACCTTTTTTTAGTCCCATATTATCTATGAAGATTTTAGGAACTGGAACTCTATACACTCCACTGTTGTATGAAAGTTTCTTTTTCACTGACAGTTCGGACACTTTTTTATCCACCGTGTAATCAATAGTTAAATAATTATATTAATCTGCCGATAACCATAAGGTTTATAAATAATCAGCCCCATGTAAATAATAATGAAAACAATAAGGTCAATAACCATGAAAAAATTCAATCGTATAACAGTTAAAGTTCATGCTTGGTAGGCGAAACCACTTAACAGCAGCAGTGGTTCAAGTTCATTTCTAATGAGAGGTGGGGAGATTCCTTATCAGTATCAAGGAAAAACAAATGTTGTTGTTTCTGAATTAGAAGAGTTTCTTCAGTTGAACAAAGATTTGATACTTGATGATTTCAATACTCTTCGAATAAAAGCAAAAGAAAAGAAACCTGAAGCTAAAATTTCAATTTCTATACTAAAAGAAGAACGAGGCATCTCTCGAGTAGTGAAAGGGATTAGAGGTGCAATTAGACATAGTATTATGAATATTCTTTACAGTAAGGAAATTGAATATTGTTCTCCTACAATTAAAGAAAAATTTCAAGGAAACAATGAATCTACTTTACTTTTAGGTGAGCACTTAATGGGGAAATGTGGTGATAATCCTTGTGCTATCAGACAACTATTTGGTATGCTTGGAGAAGAATCTTCAATTAGAGTTTGGAGTGATAATATCATACAATCTGATAAGTCATTAGACAAAATCACAGAACAAAAAGGACTTTCCTTTGTTTATGTTTCCAATGAGTTTCGTCATGCTTCGCGAAGGGATAAAAAGTCTCTGCAAGATTTCTCAGAGCAATATTTCAGTGGTGAATTTTGTTTTTATGTGGAATTCTCAAAAGTGATTCCTCAATGGCTATTGGGATTACTTATAGAAGGTATTCTTGGAATAACTCAACTTGGGCGAGGAGGTAATAGTGGATATGGACGTCTCGAGGTCAAAGAAATGACACTTGAAAAAGTATCTTTTGAGAGAATCTTCGGACAAGAAAATAATGGAAGTATAGAAATTGTTGAGAGAGAAACAACAGAGAATCAAAACCATAAATTACAGGAGAGTTTAGACGCATGGCAGAAATACAACTGAGAAAAATAGCCACTCTCATTGGATGATTAGAGACACCAATCGTACTTCACAAACCATTCATCAAGAAGCATGGTTGTTGGATTAAGGTAGTTGCTGATCCAAAAACCAATAGTTATCCTACATTCACACCTATAGGAAAAGTCGTCAAGGGAGAACGACGACCACCAACAATTTTACGAGGTTATCAAGGGTACCTTGAAATTACCTGTGTGGATTCTTCCATGAAACAAGCAAGAGAGAAGATAGGATATTTCTTGAGTAGACGATTCTTAGGAAGCAAGAGAGCAGAAGGGTACGGTAAAGTAAAATGGTTGAGTTGTGATGTTGCTGACTATAAACCAAAACCAAATCCTAAAGAGAAGAAATTAAAAATCAGAAAAGGATTAGGGATTAATTACCCTAAAGCATTACAACGATTACTCATTGCTCTCATGCTACACCACTTTGTCCATACTAAAACCCATCAAAGTAAAATCTATGAACAAATTACGATTACTGATAGAGAAGTTAGAGAAGTATGTATTTCTCATCACGATGAAATCATCTCTGGAAATGTCTTATCCATTATTGTAAAATATTATGATGGTTTAGCTGCGTTTATCAGCAGAAGAACCCCATACAAAATTGAATCAAGATATGACTATAATAATGGAAAAATAGACTTCAAGAAACTGGTTAAGGAATTAGAAGAAAAACAGAACTCAGCTTACAAATTATACAACTACATCTATCAATGCGAAGAACTAAATAGAATTGTAGAGTCAATGGAATACGGAAGAAACAGTCTAAGAAATCATCTTTTATTAATGGTGAACTTGGCGATAAATGATTATTATAAAAAAACATTAGTTATAAGAAATGGAAAGATAAAAATAGCTAAAAAAGTTAAAGTCTCATCATCGGTTACTGAAAAAGATAAGTTTAATAATCGTCTTGTCAGAGCTAAAGATGCTGAGATGCATTAATTTCCGACCATGAGCAATGCTGACTTGCAGAGTACATCCAACTCGAAGACCAAGAAGGCTTGGAACATAGGCGGGAAAAACCAATACTAAGTTGGTTGGAGATAAAAGTGTCAGAAGATATATTCACAGTGAATGTAGGAAAAATAGAACAGCTCTATTCTGTCCTAATTAAAGGTGAAACAACCCCTCAACAAGAAGCAGAATTGAGAGTTGAGTTAATAGACGTATTATCTAACATTGAAGCATCTATTGTCGCTGAAAAAGAATACAATAAGGAATTTGTAACTCTTCTTGAAAGCGTTCGAGAAGCCCTTCTAAACTGGGATCCATATGGACAATGGTTTAGATATCAGAAAAAATTAGTCGATTTAGTTTATAGTGTTATTGTTAACGCAAAAACTGTTGTTTTCAGCCAAGAGCAAGAATCATCATCAGAAGCGAAACGATTAAAGAAAGAATTAGATATAATGAAATCAGAAATTAATGATTTACGTTCTCTTTTGAGTAGTTTAGTAAAGAAACCAGGTGACTCTCATGTTGATGAAAGAGCACCAATGATTGAAGCAAGCGTAACTGAACAACCACAACAAGAAACTGAACCACCTGTTTCTAATGAAGTGCAAGCACCTATTGAAGAATTTTCATCCGAACCTCCACTTTTATTACCAATTGAACCTGACGAAGTGAGCGAACCAGTTATATCTCCTTCTGTAGAGGAAACTCTGGTTGAAGAACCTACGGAACCTGAGCTTATTGCTCCAGAAACTCTAAAAAAACTAGCAGAATCAAAACAACCTGAATCAGAACCATCTATTGTTTTGAGTCAGATGAAAGAAATTATAGCAGAAGCTGAGCATGAAACAGAAAGACAGATGATGGATTTTAAGGAACAAATGGAGAGTAAAACTGTTACTGCGCCAATCGTAGAAGAAATTTCTGAAGAAACTACGAACACTAGTGAACTTGTTCCATCACAAGCTGATCTTAGGGAAGTGCAACAACCTATCATTGAAGAGCCTTTAGCTCCTAGCGAGGATACAGGTGATACTTGGGTGAAACCCTCCGAGGTACTTAAAGAAAAAGAAACCGTGGAAAGTACAACACCAGCAGCTGATCCTTATATGCAACTTTTAACCTTGGAAGCAGAAAAATACCGATTAGAAAAGGGCATTGAGAAAAATGAAACTGATTTCCAAGAAGGATTGAAAAGTAAGCAAGAATTCGATGAAACAATTCAACAAATAAACAAAGAATTATCGTTAGTTAGAGAGCATATTGATAATCTAAGAAAGCAATTAACTTCCTAAAATCCTATGTTTATTTTATCTCAAGCTATTGTGTTTACAGGATGGATGAAAATGAAATCAATGAAAATGGATCAACAAAAAGTTCATTTAATTAGATTAGAGAAGGGTGAAGATTTACTCCAAGCAATAATTCAATATGTGAAGGAAAACAAAATTATAGCTGGGTACCTTACAGGTATAGGTGCATTAAAGAAAGGAAAAATTGGCTATTTTGATATCAAGGAGAAAAAATACCTACATATGCCATTTAAAGAGGTTGAACTTTTATCCTGTATGGGGAATATTGCTAAAAACAAAGCTACTCAAGAACCAGTAGCACATATTCATATTGTTCTAGGTGAAAAGGATGGAAAATGTCTTGGCGGTCATCTAATCGAAGGAATAGTTTCAGTTACAGCTGAAATCTATTTGGTTGAGACACGTCCTGGTGTCTTTAGAACAAAAGATGAAGAAACTGCTTTATATTTATTAGCACCTAAAAATTAACAATAAAAAGTAGTTTTACAACTACTTCTGTTCTTTCTTTTCCGGAAGCATCATTTCAACTTTGTAAATGCCTGTTTTACCACTTAGTATGATTGGATCTGATTTTTTATCCCTAAAGAGTCCTTCTATATTTACTTCATAGACCCCTTTTTCCTTCAATTTTATAGTTGGAATACTATCTTCATCAAGATCCCGTTTTCTTTCGCTGTCTGATTTCTGTTCAATAACTTTAGGAAAAACTCTGTATCTTGTCGTCATAAGCTCATCTAAGTTTTCAGTTTCCACTCTTGGAATTGTCCTTAACACATCTAAAGCTGCTTTAGTACGTAGAGTAGTTATTTTAAATACTCGAGAACCACATTTTGGACAACCAGTTGACAATAGTGTTGGACTTTTCTCTTGTTTTGTATTGCATTTTGCACATGTGAAATCCATTTATTTTCTCCTGACGGATTACTATTTTAGAATTGATTCCTCATCCTCAAGGAATTAATGTACAATCTATAAAATTTAAATTGGGATTATGTAAGGACATATACAGATAATATCAATAAGAAATAGAAAGAAGTGAAGAAGAAAGTAAGTTTATTACTTCTCTACCTTCATTTGATGCTCATTATAGAGTTTTTCACCAACATCAATTTGAACTCGATAAGGAGTTGGTAGTTTATCTCCACCAATTTTCAAAGCACGTTTGGCCTTGTCTACATGTTGGGGATGAGTATGTATGGTTACAAGTGGTTGATTAGCTTTTACTCGAGCACAGATATCCATTGGTTTACCAAAAGCTCGACGCATACCATCTTGCAAACGATCTGCACCTGCAAAAGCCATCATCTTGTTTTCTCTTAAAATGTGATGAGGATAGATTCTAATGATAAAATGATAATGTTCAGCACCTACTTTTCGCTGCATATGTCTATTACTCATCATCCTAACTGCATCTAATGCTACATGTCTAATTTGACAAGCTTCTTTAGAGTACAATGATACAGAAACTGGGAATTTGGTATTTCTATTACCAGCTTCAAAGCTAGTAATTTTTGACCCGGGAATGCTTCGGATATACTTCTTACGAGTATAAGGGGGTCCAGCAATTTTAGTATAACAACGTGCAGGGCGTCTAGCCATGTTTATCAACTCACTAGTATTCGACGTAACCTTTTCTCATTTAAATCTTGTCATTTTTCAAGTATTTCAAGGAAAAAAGCTACATCTTAACAAGCTAACTTAATCAACTAAATCAGCATAATAATTAAAATCTTTGTAAAAAATTGCTTTTCTTTGCGCCATTAGTATAAAATAACTAAAGTTCCGAACAGAATTCTTTTTTTAGTTAAACAGCAAAAGAATCTATAAGATAAATTTGTAGAAGGTAATAAATTATGGTAGATTATAGATGCCCTGTTTGTGGTAAACCTGTATTGCAGAATTTCAAATTTTGCAAATCTTGCGGTGCAAGATTACCAAAAAATATGTTTAAGAAAAAAGATAAATCATCATCTGATATTTATTCATCTTCATTTGGTACTGAAGTAGTTGAATCAAAATCTCATGAAGTCGAACCAATGGATTCTAATGTTGTTCATTCCCTTGCAATAAAAGGACGATTGATTATTATTGATAAAGAAATGGAAGAAATTTTAGAAGAAATAGAAAACCTCGAAGAACGAGTAAAGGTTGGATTAATTCCAAAAGAAGATGCCAAAGATCGTGTTAACGAATTAAATAAACGATTCGTCACAATAAAAATCGAAAAGAAGAAATTAGCAAAAGGTGGTGCTCCAATCCCAATATTTGATTTAATGGAAAAAAAGGAAACATCTAAAGAGCGTCTCACAAAACTCGAGGGTCTAAAGCGTGATGGTACCATTAGTTCTAAAACCTATGATAAAATGAGAGGTGAATATAAATCTACAATTGCTGACGCTGAAAGACAAATCACTCAAGAATTAATCAAAATGGAAAACTGGAAGAATCAATTAAAGAAGGAATTGGCACAAAAAAGAGAACTACTTGAAACATTATTTGTTAGAAAATCGACAGGCGAATTATCTGAAAAAGAATATAACGAACAAAGAGAAGAACTAACCGAAGAAATCAAAGATTGGGAAGCAGCATTCGAAGAATTAAAGAAAACACTCAAGAAATTGAAGTGATTTTCTCACTTTTTTTATTTTTTCTAAAATTCACTCAGATTCTTCTTTATCATTCTCATCATTATCGATATCGTTTTCTTCTTCATCAAATCTTGTTTCCCATGGACCAAGCTCTATTTTAAGTGATATGTCTTCTGAATTTGGACATTCTATCCTTAAAGAGATACTATGTAAATCTCTCTCTAGTATCTCAGGTGTCAAACATCCTTCTTCTAGTTTATCAAATAAGAATCGGATATACCTTTCAGACAACACATTAAGACTTCCGTTTATGAGTTCCTTTCCTAATTCACCAGGGAAGTACTTTACAGTTCTGCCATCTCGTATAATATCTATCAATTCTGCTTCTGCTAATCTTACTATATGATGCCTAACAGTATCATGGTGGATGCTTAGCTTTAATGCTATTTCCGTTTGATAACATCCAGGGTTATTAACTATGAGATCAAAGACTTTCGCTGCTGTACTATTTTTTAGAATTGCGTATGCTTTCTCAGCTGATTCAGAGCGCAACATTTTCGGGAAGAATAATCTTTTTCCTCCGAATTTTGTTGATTTAATTAACCCATCCTTTTCTAACATATGTAAATGCCAAGAAAGAGTTCCTTGAGGGGTTGCAAGTGCACTTACAATTTCATAGAAATATGATCCTGGCGTTTCACAAACCAACTGATATATAGACCTCCGAAGAGGGTGCATTAAAAGTGACAATCGTTTCTCGCGAAACTTTCTATTACTTGACAGCGGATTCAGTCTCCTATACTTATAGGTTTTTTTATCATATACTATAAATTAGTTCTATTATATCTCTTTCTTATTATCAATTAAATGATAATTATTCTTCTCATTACAAAATAAAACCATATATCTTTAATTTTTAGGTTACAAATTATAGTTAGGCTATTAAGAAAATAGCTCCATTTTAGGAGAAAATTTAAAAAAATCAAACAAAAAAAAGTCTGATTAAAAAGTCATTTAAAAGTCATTTTTGCTAAAAAGGTGTCAAAAAGTAAATTATATATACACCAAAGGGATTAATTTAATGAGATAATATTATTAAATTCCCCTTATGAAGGAGAGGCAGTAATGACAACAGAAGTAACTGTAGCAAAGATGTGTAAGCTTGAAGTAGGGCAACCTATCCAATTACCCCAGACATTTTTAGACGCATTAAAACCTGAAGAAGGAAATTTTGCGGTTATGATACTTGCACCAAGTACCAAAATTATTAGAATTATTCCCACGACAAGTGACAAAGTTTACAAAGTGGGAATTGAGATTGGAAAACTAAGTCCAGACTTCTTAAAGAAAATGGGTTCATTATTTATGAAAGCCGGAATAAAAACCCTGTATTCTACAGGATTATGCTTTACACAAGAAAGTTGTGTATACGAAGGTTATATTGATTCGAAAGAATTTAAGAATGTGAATATGGAGACAATTAAAGAAGAATTAGCTGATATTGACGGCGTTTCTAAAGTCGATATTTCTGTTCTAGAAATTTCTTAAGGGGTTTTTTTTTGCCCCTCCTATTTTAACTAACCCAGATTCTACACTATACTAGAAAACCAATCATACTTTATTTTTTTTTTCTACTAATTTTGAAAAATAATTAGTATTATCTTTCTGAATAATCATTTCTGTTAAGAAGTTAATCTCTTCTTAGTTGTACGTGTTGCTGATGATTTGGTTTGTCTTTTAATTGGTTCCTGATTAACGCTTTCTAATATTTCCAACATTTGTAGCTCTGATTTTGAGGATAAATCATCAATTTGATCCTTTATGTTATCAAGTTGCTTCTCGACTTTTTTCAAGGTGGCAGCACTTGATTTTGATATTTCATTCTCAAGCATTTTTAATGAATCATAAATTGGTTTGGTTCCTATTTGTAACTCACGACGAACAAGTTTAGCTAATGCTTTTTTAGTTTCTTCCGTGAGATCTGCTTCTGTTTGTCCACCTACACTCAAATCGGTTGTTGTTTTCTGAATTTTAGTTATTTTTTTATCTTGGGCTTTAATTTCCTTTTCTAGCTTAAAGATATTATCATTAATGATCTCAAAAAGAACCATTTGTTGGGCTAAAATTTCTCTGAGATTACCAAGCTCGTTTTCCAAATTTGGAATTAATTTAGCAATATCTTTTCTGGTATCTAATACTTCACCAAATAACCCATCAATTACTTTGTGAAAGCTATCAACAGTTGGTACATGACCTTCTGGTGTTTTTATCACATCAATATTGAATTTTTGTTTGGTTTTTGGATTTTTACTCATAATCTAACAGCTCTTTTCTTTATCTTTCTAAAACAACTATTAAAGTTTAACTTCCTCTGTTCCTCCAGGGTGTAAACTTTGCAAACAAACAGGACATTTCCCTTTTATTTTTAACCACTCGAAAACATGTTCGTTATGAAAGAGTGAATGACACATTGGGCAACGGGCAACATTTTGCCCAGATTTTAATGCTAACTTACAAATCATGCAGACAGCAGGTTTCTTTTCTTCCCAAGACCATTTGGAAATTTTAGCAATACTGAAAATAACATTTGTTCCTTGAAGTTGTGATATTTTATCAAGCTTATCTTTTTTTATTACACTAGCTTTGAATTCTACAAAATCACCTGAGATATTCTTATAATCTTTTTTATTGCCAGATGAAGAATTTCTCTTTTTAGGATTAATAATTCTAGTAGAGAAATCGATATTCTGCCCTTTCAGATTTGTCACACTCTAATTTACCTTAAGTCTCTTTATTCAAAAAGGATTAAAAGAGTTTTGAAATGCATTATATTAATAAAACAGATGAAGTAATATATTAAATGTATAATATACCAAAAAAATTTATATTATCGATATATCGCATAAGGTTTATTATTCACTAAAATGTAGTAAGATGGATAAACAATATGAGAGGGAATGTATTGTGAACGAGGAATATAGTATTAATGAGGAAATAAGTAAACTAATCCGAAAGCAATTAGAAGAGACGGAAGTCTCGAATAATCAAATCGTTTATAGTCAAAGAACAGCCTTCGTATATGGTGAAGAAAAGCTTGATATGAAACAGGTACCTATAGAGGAGTTCTTAGTTAAAATCTTGTTAGAAAAAGGACCTATTACAAGGAATACGTTAGCATCTTTAACTAATATGCCAAGAACTACTTTATACGATATCTTAGCTAAACTAATCATGAAAGGGCAAGTAGAGAAAAAGCCTGTTCGTACTAATAAACGAGGAAGACCTAAGATTCTTTTCTTTGCAAAGAATTCAAGTTAAAAATGTTAATCTGTTGAGGAAATACTAAAACTCAACAGAGTCTATTTTACTTAAGAAATCTTTCAATAAATCTTCTGTTACACCATCTATTTCTAGTCGTGCTGTTATCTTTTCATCTCGAGCAAGTGCTTCTAGATCTTCACGCTCACGTTCAGTTTCAGAATCCACCGTTAAACGTTGTTGCGTATCTCCTTCCTCAATCAGTGAAAGAACCCAATTATCCAATAAATCTTCATCTAGATTATGTAAGAGATTCTTAAGTGTAGAACGTACTTCTAAAGGGGTATCTGCAGTTGGATCTTTTGCATAGATTAAAGGTGCAATATATTTACCTCTTCTTCTTTCAGATCCTGGAACTGGTAAGAGTGGTTCATCTCTATGTTTTTTAGCGATTGAAGCTTTCCTTCTCCAAGTTCCGGTTCCTTTGTCTAATTCTACTTGTCTGGTTGAACCTGACGCTTTAACCATCTCAAAAATATGAGCAACTTTATTCTTAGCAAGCATAAGATAAATGATTAATTTCATTCTCTCTGTTGTTGATAATTTATTTACCTTCCCAGAATTCACTTTGATTTTTAATGCAACTTTATCTTCCGAAGTAATTTTTGCTTCATCTATAGAATTATGTAGAAGTTCAATCATTTCTTCATTCAATTCTTCCTTTGGAGCAAATTCCTCTCTAATCTTCCTGAAATTTTTTTGCATCTCTATTGGTAATCTTTGGATTACCTTATTCGCACTACCACTTTTACCCAAAAGAATTGCAATTGTACTATAACATTCAATAGTCCAACTTTCTAGAGCTCGCATAGCTCTTCCACGTAATTGCTGCCAAGCAGTTACATCTCGGGTTGCTGTTGCATCTATTAAAATGTCAGGCGTCCTAACATCCCATCCAGTTCTTGCCCAGGAAGAAACAAAAACCAATTGAATAGGTAGCTCTTCTGAATCAAGAAAGTCAGAAACAAGATCATAGATTAATTGTTTCTGTCTACCAGAAGGCATATTTAGTGAATAATAATCTTGTAATTCACCTGAAGCTGTCTGTAATGTTTTCTTCTTAGCAAATTCTATTTTACGAGCGATAATTGCATAGTCAAAAAGCATTAGCACTATGTTATTAATCCTTATCGATGGATTATCTATACGATCTTTTAGCAAGTTAACTGCTAGTGCTATATTTGCATCAAGAATTACCATCTCATTTATGAATTCACTTAATGGTTGGAAAACCTTCTTGGAAAATTCCCCATATCTAGCTCGAAAAACTTTCTTCAAAGTTGAAGCATAACTTACCATTAATTCTTTGAATGTCAAATAAATGAAATTGCTAAGCTGATCTTGGAAAGGCAATTCATAAATAATTTCCATGAAAATCCTTTCAGTTAGTTTATCCACAATTACTTCATTACGAATAAAGTCAGCCATCATAACTTGTAATGGCTTTTCCAAATTCGGATTAGAGCTAATATACATTTCAGAGGATTGAACAGCAATAGGATTGTATTTGATAATATTAGTTCCTAAGCTTTGTGCAAAGCTTCCACCTACACCAGAAAAACCAGGAGATCCAATATCAGTTTCACTTTCAGTTTTTATTGTTCGTCCTCTATCAAATATTACTACCCCCTTAACATCTCTAATTTCTTCTTCTGCATTAATTATTGATTGTAGCGTTCCTACTCTTCCTTCACCAATTTTGGTTCTAGCCCATACGTCGAGTGCTCTGTAGATTCCAACCATTGTAGAACACATAATATCTCTTACTTTCTTGATCGCTTCTCTTCGATTCTTACTCTCCTTTCTAATATTGTAAAGAGTGTTACATTTAAGCATTCTTTTTCCATATTTCTCACTTGTTATCATTTTTTGCAAACTAGGTATTCGAATTAGTTGTTCTAAACGCATAATGAGCTCATCTGTTTCTTCAACTATTTCACGAGCCGAATTAGTGTGATTTGAATTATAAGCTAACGAAATATCAGACCATCCATTATAAATCTGAACTGCTTGAACTAGATTCACATCATTTAATGTTAGTGGACCTTTCTCTCTACTTGGTGCCCATTCTGCAAATTTTAGTTTTAGTTTCTCAGTAACGATATCACTTCTGTAACTTTGATACATTCCTAGAAGTTCTTTACAAATAAATAGACGTTCATTCATTGATATCTTTTGAAATTGGCGTCGCATGTTATTGTAACCGAAATAACTCCAAAGCTGTTTCATATTTACCTTAATTTCATTGTGAATCTCTCGAATAGCTTTCTCTCTACCGGAGTAAGCAAAGGTTACACCTAATTCAGCAATAGGAGCAACAAATCCGTGTAAAACAAGTTCTTTCTCAGGAACAATATAAATTAGTTTTAATCCTAAACGTTTGAAATCTTTCTCATAAGCTTTAGCAGTTCCGGAGAAACCAATAAAATTCTCAATATGTGCACCCTTATATAGTTTAACAAGTCTTTTAGCTACTTGATAAGTAGCACTTGCTTCTTGTTCAACTATTTTATGAGCTTCGTCAAAGAGAACATTACGAATACCTAACCAATTTATCAATTGTTTAAGCTCTCGTTCCTTTTTAGTTTTAGCTCCGAGAACTTGAGCAAGTGAGGTATAAGTAAGAATAATAATTGGTGGGATCTCACGTGTTTTCGATATGAAATTCTCAAGTTGGGTAATTGTTCCAGAGAAAACAAAGTTTGAAGAAATTTGCAAACCAATCTCATTGAAGCAAATGGAATCAACCCACTGTGATTGATAGTTTAGTGTAGGTACAAGAACTAAAATTGATTCATCTTTTCTTAATGTTCTTAACCAGTCCTGGATACACATCATTCCCATTAATGTTTTACCAGAACCTGTTGGAGAATCAATAATACTTGCATTATAATTATCACCCTTGAACATATAGTATGCTTCTAGCTGATAAGGACGAGGTATTGGTGAATTAATTATATCTTGATTTATTATGTTCATGATGATCTCTTTTCTTTCAGCTTTCACAGACTGAATTTCTGCTTCTTGTGTTTCACTTTCTATATTACCGACTTCTTCAACCTTCGCTTGAGTTAGCCTTCGTTTTTCAATTAGTGATCTCTGAGTTAATTGTGTTTGTTGTATTGAATCAAGACGTCCTAAGCGTTCACTTAATATACCAATCGAAATAGTAGTCATATCCGGCTCAAATTCTAATTCCTCAAGTAAGACCTTTTGAAGTTCATCCAAACGACCCTGAACATCTCCAATACGATAAAAACCTCTTTCTTGCAATCCTTTGTAAATTTCAGGTGGAAAGAGAGCAGACAGCTCTTCTCTGCCAATGTCCTCTCTGCGATACATTTTAACATCAGGAGCGTAGGTATACTCAAAGATTGCTTCTGGTATTAACTCACTCATTTCTGGAGTTATATTTGGTAATGGTGGTGGTGCAATCTCAATATACCTTTTAATTTGCTTGATGAATTCATCCTCAACAAGTGATTCTAAATAGAATTGAGTGGATTCTTCAGTGAAGAGCTCTAAAACCGATTTTAATTCGCTTTTTCTTACCTCATCAATGATTTCTTTAATGCTTAAAGGGAAAGTACTCTTTTCCAAGATTTCGACAAGAACATCTTTCACATATTCTTTACGCATTTCTATATCCAAAGTTTGTGGTTTGGGTATAACCTTTTGACTCAATTTATGCATTCCTATTAATACATCATAGAGCATTCGAATATTTAGAAGCATTACTCGAGCTCTTAGCATATCACTTTTAGCTATTGCATCTCGATAAGCTTCCAGAGAACGCATATACATTTTGTTTGTACGCCAAAAGTGCTTGAGTTGTTGCTCTTCATCCTTATCTTCTTTAGCTTTAGCAAATTTCTCTCGAACAGTAGTGCAGTATGCTGTTGCATTCCAAAAATCATCTGCTCCTAATATCTTAAAAATATCTTTTTCAGATGTAATTTGATCAAGTAATTGTTCTATGTTTTGAATGGTTTCTTTATCCCTTTTTAGCTCTCTAACTTGTTGTTCAAGCTCCATTTCTTCTTCAAAAAGCTGTCTTTCATCTTCTCCAACTTGAAAAATATCTGGACTATATTCTTCAATTGCAATTTCCTCTTCTTCTAGTACTTCAGTAATCTCGAGAGTTTCTACTATTACTTCTTCTTTTTCCTTTCTTTTGAAGAGTCTCTTCAACCAAGAGAAGAATTTCTTAAACATAGTTACACAATCCCTTTACAAATGGTCTATTTATGTGAGAGCCTGCTTTTTGTCGAATTTTTTCACTTGTATATACTTCTTAGCAATTCAAATATAAATATAGTATACTTTAACAGATTTTTCATAACAAATACTAATAATTACCGATTGTTGCATACTTTGAGCTAATTCTTATGTTTTTAGATAAAAATGCTACTTTTCTAATAATTGTTTCTTAATTACCTGCTTTACAATATTCTCAAGTGATTTTATAAGCGGATTGAATGATTTTGGTCGAAATTCCCGTTTTAATTGTCCTTTTGAGTTAAGGATTAGATCTCTCGGAGTAGTTCTTAGGAGATGTTCCAAGTCATCTCTTGCTTGCTGACAAGAGCCACCAAAGACACACCCCTTAAGCTCAGGAAAGAGATCCGATACTTCCGCTGCTTTAAAAAGCTGCTCAACATGTCTGTGAGAAATTTTCCTTCCCCAAGGAAGATCTTGTTTATTTACAAAAACAGTACAGGGAATTTTCTGTTCTTTAATATCGTTTCCTTTTAGTTCCTTTAATTCTCGTAATGACCAAATATTCTGTTCCCAATTATCTAAATCAGCATCAACTACAAGAACTAGACCACGAATTCCCTGTAACACAACTTTACGTGTTTCTTTGAGTCTTTTTTGTCCTGCAGTTGTAAAAACATGGATTTTAAACAAGAATTCATTAGTTTCTGGTTTATTACCAAACCCAAAAACTGCTTGGTCAAAGAAAACAGTTCGACCTGTTTCTTGATCTGCTACTGTTACAAAATCGAAAACACTTTTAGGATTCTCTAAAGATTTCATGACTTTAATTGCTGTTACAGTAAAGGTTTTTCCTGACATGCTGGGTCCCCAATAACAGATCTTTAAGGACCTAATAGTTCGATACTTGTGTATAAGCAATGCAAGACCTCTTAGTATTTTGACTTTTATTCAATTGGAATTATGATTTCTTTACATTCAGGACAAACATCGGTCCATGGTATTTTTTTGATACAATTAGAGCAAATTAGAGTTTGTTCTTGAGTTGTGTCATTGGGTGAAAGAATTGGTTTTGGTTCTGGGTGAACCATAAGTGGTTGTGGATCAGATATGTCCTCAATTTTTATATCACTTTGTTCAATTGTATCTTTAATTCGATCAATATATGGATTAACTAATTCTAACCTCTTATTAGCAGATTCTAAGAGATCTGTGTTATCTTCGGAGAGCTTTGCAGCATTTTCAAAGTAGCTTCTTGCTTTAAGCAAATAGGAATAGGCTTTCTCGGAGTCATTTACATTGGTTAACCCTACTGCTATGTAGAAACAAGCCATACCAAGCTCAGTTGAAGCGTAAATTTTGACTTTATTATCTGAATCCGGTGGAAGCTCATAACTCATCATTGAAAATCGATATGAAGCTGCACCTGCAAATAGCTTTGCTGCTCGATCAAAATCACCCTTTTTTCTAGCATTAAATGCTTCAGATTTTGTTATTTCAGCTTCT
Source organism: Candidatus Heimdallarchaeota archaeon (assembly GCA_019058275.1). Classification (GTDB taxonomy): domain Archaea; phylum Asgardarchaeota; class Heimdallarchaeia; order JABLTI01; family JABLTI01; genus JABLTI01. The sequence goes on along the minus strand of JAHLVW010000108.1, from coordinate 11,466 downwards.
AGATCAAGCTTTCGCATCAACAGCATTTGATAAAACGCATAAGCATAGTGTTCAGAATCTGGAGTTAGTCTATCCATGAACTCAATTGCTCCCAATAGTGCTGAAAGCGCAGAAATATAATAATAACGATATTGTGGGCTGGTTTGAACATTTGCTAAAGCTCGAGATTGATAAATTGCAGCAATAAGATAAAGTAATATAGCAATTTCATAATCCTCTTCAACAAAACTACCTAGGTATCCATTTGATAATAAAACCCACTTGCTGCTGATACCAAAATCTTTGAGTTTTGCCTTCTTGAATGTTGTCGTAAAAGATTGGGCAATAGAAAGGAGTGACTGAATTTGATTTTTTGGATTTTTTAATGGAAATATCATTTCAATTTCAGAAGGTAGTTCCTCTTTCAATTTTGTTAGTAAATCAGCTGATTTCTTAGCCAATGGTTTTGCATTTACTTCTTCTAATTTACCCAAAAAACCAATGAGAAAATTCTTTTCATCTTCAAGAAAATTTGATAGATCTTTAGTATCTAGAGGAATTTTGTATAGAATCTTCATTTTCTTCCACTCATTATTTATTTTTCACAGCCTATTCCACGACAACAATTGCTCCTATAGCATCGTCTAATGAAGGTCTATCTGGTTTTGCTTCTTCTATAGCACTCTCATCAATCTCTAATTTCCTTAATTGAGGTGGTCCACCACGCACTGGTCTTTCCCTTGGAGCTGGTCTTGGTGAAGCTTCAACTTGTCTGGGAGCAGGTTGGCTTGTTTTGAGATCAGACATTACTCTCGTCATAACTTCAGCAAATTGACCAAATACACTTTGAAGTGCTTCCTCAGAATCTTTTTGTGTAATATCTTGTCCAGTAGTGCTTAATCCATAAACACCTTTTTCGATACGCATTTTCAATCTGATAGAATCACGAACCCATTCAGCCCTTCCACCTGCAGGAACATTTCCTTCAATGTATTCTATGATATCAACATGTTTTGCAGGACTTAAAGTAATGACAATATTCATAGGATCTTTGATAGCTCCCATAGGTGTTCCACCTTTTACTGAAATACTTCTCTTTAAAGCTGAAATGAGACTTCTTCTTTTTCCTTTCTCTTCTTCAGTTTCTTCTTCTTTTGTTTTTTCCTTGCTAGTCTTAGTTTTCTTAGTCTTTTGTGTATCTTTCTTAGTACTAGACTTAGATGTACTCTTCTTTGTTTTGTCAGTTGCTGGTTTTTTAGAACTCATTTTGCCCATTATCTCCTAAGTCTGTGATGAATTTTCTAGCAAATAGTTCAAAGCCCATGGCATTGGACATTACTGGATTTTCAGGCATTATCAACATCTCTGGGTGTTCGGATAATCCTGCGTATTCAAAACCTTGTCTTAATCTATCACCAAAGAGGTGAATTCCTCCACCACACAAAATTACTTTTTCAATTATTGCATCTGGTGGCAAGGTTCCTATTAGTCTATTAACTTCATCTAAAATAACGTCTGCAATATTCTCAATGTGATACTCTTTCATTCCTAGTATATCCCAACGTTCACCTCCAATCGTCAAAACATCCTTTCCTTGAGAAAGTGATGTCATGAGATCAAAGGGTCTTAGAATCTTCCCTGTTTGATTTTGCAATTCTTGAGCAATCCTACGTGTTAATGTATCGGTAGCCTCTTCTAAGCTTCCAGAAGCTTGTCGCATTAATCTTCCTTCATATAATGTCAAAATATCAGTTGAGCCATGACCTACATCAATAACAATAGCATCAACAGCTCTTGATTCCCCTTCAGTTTTCAAGGTATAATAATACGTTCCAAAGGGTTCAGGCATAACTATGCAATGCTTAATTGTAAGCTTACGATTAATTTTTTCTCCTGTAGCTTCATTTTCAACATTAATTTCCATATTCCCTTTCAAACCTTTGGCGAGTTTGACCATTTCTTTCTTTGATGAAGCTACAGGAACACCAGTGGCCATAACTATTTGATCATAATCTTTGTCAGAAATAAGTGCTAAACTCGCTTTAATAGCTAAAACGGCATCTTCTATACTTTTTACTTTCCCTTCACTAGCAATTTCCCTTTTTATTTCACTTTGAAGTCTAGCAAGCTCTCCAACGTATAAAGTTCTATTGCCATCATTTATTACCAAATTCATTTCAAGCGACGAATCACCACTGAATCCTTTCCATCCCTCAAGTGGGGTGCCAACTATAGAAGGTATTTTCTTTAAATGATCAGCACAGGAGAGCTTAATGGTAGAAGTACCTAGGTCAATTCCAATAGCTCTATATGTTGGACGTAAAGACATTTCTTCATCAAATCTCCCAAAGGGTAAATTTCTTACAGTTAATAATTAAACAATGTCATCCTTATAAAATCTTTATGAATTAAAACTTGCTCTTGACTAAAAAGAATTGCCATCTTAACACTTTTTAGTAAAAGCTTTTTCCTTCAAACAATTTATATTATTAGAATTTCAAATTAATCATATTATAGTTACCAATAACAAATTGTCCTAAACAAAACTCGAAATGTACAATTGACCCTAAAAAAGGAGAGCAAAAAGATGTTTAAACAACTATCTGCTAAAGAATTGAAAGATATTTATGCTGATCGACCATGGATTAACAAAAATGCCTTAACAAACTTATTTTTGTCTGCGTTTGCTGAAGCAGTTATTCCTGCAATTGATAAAGCAATGGAAAAGCTATACAAAACACTCTCAAGCACAGAATTTATAGCTAAAATTGAAGAGGATGTAATAGATGAATCAATCGATCGCATTATCAATATGATAAAAGATGAACTTAGAGAGGACTTAATCAAAGGTATGTTATTTGATGACTAATCATATGTGAAATTTAGAATCAAGAAAAATCAAGAATGAAAAAAATTATTTCTTTGGCTCTACATTCTCCAGCCAATATACCCAATCATCTATCTGGATATCCTCACCCTTCAAAGCTACCTTTATTGTTTTGATATCAGGCTTGATTTCTATTGCATGACCAAATAATACCTCAATACTGAAATCAGGAAAGTGCTCTAATATATCAGCTTTTGTTATTACTACAACATCAGCCTCTTTGTAAATTACTGGGTATTTTTTTGGTTTATGAGGTCCTTCTGGCACACTAGCTAAAATTACTCGATAATCTTCTCCCAAATCATGTGATGAAGGACAAACAAGATTACCAACATTTTCAATGAATAGAATATCAATTGCTGAGAGATCCATTTTGCTTAATGCATTTCTTATTAATTGAGCATCAAGATGGCACATACCTCCGGTATTAATCTGCAATACATCAACACCATACTCACGAATTCTTTCAGCATCAATTGTAGTTGCTAAATCACCTTCAATAACAGCAATTGTTTTCTTGTCTTTGAGCTTTTCAATTGTTTTTTCAATAAGAGTAGTCTTTCCACTACCTGGTGACCCCATAATATTAAAACAAATAATACTATTCTCTCCAAAAATCGTTCTAATTTCCTTCACAATTTCCTCGTTTTTCTTAGAAACACGTTCCAAGACAGTAATTTCTTTTGTTTTGTTCATAATAGATTTTCACACTTCTATTTCATCAAATTGTTATTAGACATCTTTTATTTTCCTATTCTTACTAAATAATCTACTTACTAAAATGTTAAACTTAGAACTAGGTATTACTTCAGAAAGCAAGATATTCTTATAATAAATATGTAGTTGACAATTAAATTTGAATTAAATTTTAAAATTATGAGTACAATAAACCTCTTGTAATTACATTAGTTGTTACTACCAATTATTATTAAAAATACAAGAAAGAATGTAGTGTTTGCAATCAATAATAAAGACAAACTATCTCTTACCTAAATGGAGACTAACTAGAATGGAACCAGAAGTTCAAACAAAATTTATCCCACAAAAAACAACAACTGATATTTTGAAGGTAGTTCTAGTTGGAAATACAAAAGTCGGAAAAACAACATTATTGCATGCATTAACAAGAACCGGTATAGCTGAGAGGGGGTACTCTGCATCCCTAGAGATTTCACTAATAAGAAGCAAGAAAACCCCTCAATCAAAGATAGTAGGTAAGATATATGATCTGAGATCACAAAGATACTTTCCATATCTTCATTCGCAATTTTATAATGGAGCTAAGGGGGCAATAATTGTTTTTGATATCACAAATAAATTCTCATTTGATTCAATGACAAAATGGCGCAACATAATTTGGGGACATACAGGAAATATTCCCATACTTATTTGTGGAAATAAATCAGACTTAAGAGCAGACAAAGAGGATCATATAACAATTGAGGACGCAGAAAAACTTGCTAAAGAAATAGCAATGAACCAAAAAACGAAAATCCCTTATCTCGAGATATCTGCACTTAAACGGATAGTAGCACATTCTTCAGATATGAGTGTTTTAAATAAAACAGAAGATATTTATCCCACAATAGATGCCTTCCGATAGCCATTTGTAAACTGGTTATTTGAAATTATTAAAAAGAGATAAATCCCAGAACCTTAATAGAACTCTCGAACAAAAAATCCTTTAGTTTAATTGGATTCATGAAGTTGAAAGATATGATACAATCAGTCATTATCACTCAAGAAGCCTATAATGGCATGTTTCGATATGTCATAGAGTTTGCTAATCCAAATAGACCATATAGGTTTTGGAGGGAAGTGATTGGTTGGTTGGTAGGAACTGTTGATGAGGAAACAATTACAGTTATAAAAGCAATTCCTATGACAAGCGGGAGCTCAATTTTTGTAGAAATATCTGATTATACAATTATTCCTAAAATTGCTGAAGAAGCTGAAAAATTAAATACCGTTATTGTTGGTTGGTTTCATAGTCATCCTTCTTTTGGTTTCTTCTTATCAAGCGTTGATATCAGAACACAACGATATCAGCAAAGTTTGTTTGATGATGCTATTGCATTAGTATGTGATCCAACAAAAATCAGCACCATAGAACTTGGTATTCATGGGTATCAAGTTTACATGGAGCATATTCGAGGTCGTGAATATAGAGAGCTCGATATCAGTGTTGATATGAAAGAGTTATACCCAGAGAAGCTTAGTGGATTATTAGCTGAAGTAGGAATTTTAACATCCTATTCCGATGTCATAGCTTATGAAGATTTAGCTGAATTGTATGCTTTAGAGGGAATTAGTCCACCTCATCTTGCTATGACAAAAATAGGCGAGCTATTAGCGTCTGAGAAAAATGCCTTACCAAACCTTAAAGCTGAATATGTTATTTTACAACCATTACAACGCAAAAAGGAAGGTTATATCCAAATTAAAATATCGAATTCTGGGGAAGGAATTGCTTTTGTAGTGGATGTAGCTTTACCACCAACTTATGATTATAAACTAATTTCAATGTATCCGAGAAGAATCATAGATCAACTAAACTATGAATCAACAGTAATTGAAACTTTCAAAATTAAACCTACAAAAGAAGGGGAAATATTTCTACCGAGCTTATCGATTTACTACAGAACTATTGATCAGAGCAAATACCAAGTTCATGTACAAGGTAAAACAGTAAAAGTTGTAAAATAAAAAGTGAAAAGAAAAAAAATTCACTTAACTACTTCTTCTTTCCCGAACCCAGCCGACTATACCAAGAACAATGAATGCGATGATTCCCAAAAGGAGTAATACAAATACAGCGTAAATGTACTTAGGAGCATCATCTCTTGGAATTAATATGTGTATAGTAGCATTTGTTCCGATTTGATAAGTATAGGGCGTAATATCATCTTCGCTTTGATCTGCTTGCATGAATTGCAAACTTAGGATTACTGTATAATTTTCAGCTTTTGGTAATTCATCACCAATAGTTACTTCAAAGGAGAGAGTTCTTGCCTCATTAGGTTCAAGAATATTTCGAGTAATTTGCTCTCTAAGTGAGTGAGTGTAATAATGGAATGGCAGGCTTAAATTATCTGGCACATAAACATCTGCTGAAAGTTCAATTAAACGTAAATCTCTTGTCTGGTTATTAAAGACGGTTCCTCCAAAAATAACTGTATCACCTTGATAAACATTACCTGATGGTGATAGTTGATCAAAAGCTAAAAGTAATCTATCATCAGCGGTAACTTCTGCTAACTTTGGTTGGACTATGAACATTACAACAAGTAAACTTGTTAAGATGATTGTTAATCGGATAACTTTCTTATTCATTACATTACTCTCCGAGTTATCAAATAAGTCATTTCATTTGAGGAACTACTTTTTGTTAATAGTAGGTTGTTTTTAAAACATTTCTTTTAGATGAAATTGAATAAATCACTCATGGAAATCTATTTAAGCAAATAATTTCTTAGCAACTTCTGAACGAATTGAACGATATTTTTGTTCTAATCGAGCTTCAAAAGTATTATCAATTCTTATTGATTCATCCTCAGTTTGGAGAACAATTCCACCAATAGTATTAATGATTTCTTTGGAAATTTTCAAACAACATTTATTTCCACAAACTTTAGTGATGCTTTTTGAGATAGTCGTTAAATCTTTGATTTTAGTCTTATCCTCTTTGCGAATTTTAATTACTAAATTGCCACCGTCAAGAGCTGCACCTGCTTCGATAATTAATCTTTCGAGAACCTTAGAGTAACCAGCTTTCTTTGTAAAGTTTTTCAATTCAACTTCAGCTAAATCAAAAATCTTTTTGATTTCTTCTTCTTTCTTCTGTAAGATTTCTCTTCTGGTTTGTAGATTAATGGATGCAATTTGCTGTTTTTCTAATTCAAGGATTATTTTTGATTCATTTTCAACAATCATTATCTTTTCTTTTTCTGCAGCATCTTTTCCACGTTGAAGTATTTCCATTGTCTGCTTTTTTGATTCACCAAGTACTTTATCAGCCTCTACTTTAGCATTACCAACAATATCTTCAACCATTTGATTGATTCGTTCTTCTTCACCAGACAATCTAAATCTCACCTAAGTTTTTCAGCAAGTCGTTTCAAAAAATCGTTGTTCCCAATAAAAATATTTTGACATCAATCTCAAATACCAATTAGAATTCTGTAGTACTATGAATAATTTAGGTTGTTTAACTGATAATATAGTTTATATTTAATAAAATGCATTTTTTCTCGTTTTAGTAATTAATATTATTCAAAACCATAATAGAAAGGTGAAATAAAACATGCCTCGCTCGTCTGGTAAATTCATCCAATCACCAAGAGTACAACAATTGGAATATGCTATAAGAGATGTGAGTGCAGAAGCACGTAAGCTAGCTGATAAAGGAAAAGACCTAATATGGTTGAATATTGGTGATCCAAATAAGTATGATTTTGAAACACCAAAGAATATTGTTAATGCTTTCATTAAAGCAGCAAAAGAAAACAAAAGCTTCTACTCTGAATCACAAGGAATCCTTCCATTACGGGAAGCTATAGTTGAGAAAGAAATGAAAATTAATGGAGCTAAGAATTTAGCTGTTGAAGATGTTCATATAACAGCTGGCATTTCAGAGGGAATTATGTTTTTATTAGGGTCATTACTAGATCCAGGAGATGAGCTTTTAATTCCAGGACCAGCTTATCCTTCCTATACTGCTTTTCCCAAATTTTACCAAGCAGAAGCTGTTACCTATAGAACCATTAGTGATGATAATTGGCAGCCTGATGTGGAAGACATCCGAAAGAAAGTTTCTGAAAAAACAAAAGCAATTTTAGTTATTAATCCAAATAACCCAACAGGTGCAGTTTATCGAGAGAAGGTTTTAAAAGAAATCGTCAATATCGCTGGAGAACATGACATCCCAATTATTACAGATGAAATTTATGATAGATTAACTATGGACGAGAAGTTTGTTGGTATGCCTTCAGTTGCAAAAGATGTTCCCCTCTTTATGATGAATGGATTTTCAAAAGTATATTTAATGCCTGGTTGGCGTATTGGTTATGTCTATCTACAAGATCCAGATGATAAAATCAGAGATATCTACAATGGAATCATTAAGCTTGGTAGATTAAGATTATGTGTAAACACTCCAGCACAATATGGTTGTGTTGAAGCACTGAAAGGGCCACAAGATCACATAAATGGTACAGTTGAAAAACTAAGAAAAAGAAGAGACTTAATCTACAAGAGATTAAATGAGATAGAAGGCATTTCAACCGAGAAACCCGAAGCTGCATTCTACGTCTTTCCTAAAATCGAGAAACTCGGAAGATACAAAGATGACAAGGATTTCATTCTATCATTTCTCAGAGAAGAAGGTGTGGTTTCTGTTTTTGGAAGTGGATTTGATAAGGAATTTGGAAAAGATCATTTCCGTTTAGTATTTTTATCACAAGAAGAATTAATTGATGAAGCAATGGATCGATTAGAAAGATTCGTTAAACAAGCGTAAAACTACAAGGTAAAAGATTATTTACCTTTTTTCTTATTTTTTAATGAAGCCAATTCAACATATCTGTAAGCTCATCTTGTTGTGAAATTAATTCAGAATACTCTTCTTTAAGACGACGTGAGACTCTTGATAAAATATCTTTTGTAAGATTAGTACCAATCTGTCTTTCAATATTTGTTTGTAAAACTTTAAAGAGAGTCTCTAATCGTTTTGAAGCTTTGTCTAAATCACCAACTTGATTTAGTAGTCTCTTAAGGTTGTTTCGATCAATTATAAACTCAGGATGATCACTAATGAGCTTTGAAGCAGCTTCATCTTTAATCAATAACAAAGCAAAAGTGTCACGTTTCAAGCGTTCCAATTCTCTATTATCTAGCCAATTATCAGATTCATCAAAAATTAGTTGGAAAAGATCTCCTATGAATTCCAAAGATCCAGTATACTGAAATGCTTTCCTATCTAAAACAAGTTTCCATTTTGGTAAAATCTCCAGATATCTTTCAGAGACTAGTTTTTCAATAATATCAAAAATCTCTTCTGAAGTATCATCCAAAATATATTTGATGTCTTTCAAAGATTTCTCTGTACCTATTGTAGATAGTATTTCCAAACCTTTTTCTCCAATAAAACTCAATAAATCTCGATTGAATTCAGAACCATTATCTAAAGCATTTAGACCCTTTTTCGTAAGTTCAAAAACGTTATCATCTGAAATCTGGAAGGATGTCTTTACTAAACCAGCTTCTTCAAAATAAGCAACTATGCTTTGGACAACTTCAACACTTAAGTCCACTTCTTCACTAATTGAATTGATGTCATTTTGACCATTAATCTTAGTAATAATAGCCCATTTGATATCATCAATATTTTTAGCTCCGCGATCTGAATCTATTAGTTGAGGAATATGGTAAGGACTTAGTGGTTTTCGGGAAATCAACTGCTTTACTTGTTCTTCAAAATCAAGGAAACATGAGGAAACTCCAGACCATTCTAGTAACTGCTCTTGGTATTTTCGCTCAAACTCATTCACAAGTATCTTTAATTTCTCTTTGAAAGAAAGATCCTTGCTACTTAGAATTAGCAGCCCTATGACCTTCTCTCCAGGTTCAACTTGTAATACGAAATCTCCTCTGTCGATAAACTTAAGCATTTCTTTTCCTTCAGAAGGTTTTAGTTCTTCTGAGAAATTGATTACTGCTGAAACAAAACCAGAGATTAGTGTTGGGTCAAGCTTAATGTCATCTCGAAACCTATGTGAAAAGACTTGCACACCGGAAAGCTTATGAATCATTTGAAGTTCGAATGGAATAGTCATTTATCTAACCGTATACTATTTTTTTAATCCACATTTATTGGACCAAGATCTTCAGCACTATCTCCGCATATAATTTCTTCCAGCTTATGAGCATATTTTCTCAAGACTCTGATAGTTAAGCCCATAGAGTTGAGCTCTAATGACGAACCTATCAAAATATAATCACCAGCATTTGTAAGTATAGTAAACCCGCTTTCTCCTCTTACTAATACTTCTAATAACTCACCATGTTCATTGATAGAGACAGCCTTTTCCCCAGTTGAGAGAATTGCTGCAGAAATAGCTGAAAGTAAATCAGGATCAGCACCTTTCTTTGCGAAGAATGATATTTTCATACCTTCACGATTAATAACTGCAAGTGCTTCTAAATCTGTATATTCACCTATTTCTCTTAGAATTTGGAATATTTTCTTCTTTATTTCTGGGTCTTCGACCATCTTTAACATCCTTCAGTAAAAAGCTAACTAAGCTATTTGTGTTATGAATCTTATTATATATTACTATTCAAGAAAAAGAAAGAGAAAAAATGGCTTAATAAGCGGGAGCAATGTAAACTACTTCTTTCGCTTTATCACCACAAATGATGCATTTTCCATCAGGTTTTTCGTTGATATCTTCACGAGTACCTCTGATATCTGCACCAGTTTCATCCTTTACCTTTTCAGCACATTTCTCATCCCCACACCAATTAGCTCGACTGAACCCCCGTTTTGTTTTCTGTATCTCTACAAGTTCATTATAGTCTTTGGGATGGTTAATACTATCTTCGAGAAGCTTATCAGCTCGTTTTTGAATGTAATCATGTATCTCTTTCAAGATTTTCTTTGCTTCTTTTACTGCACTGTTTGTAGGTACAGAAAGTTTCTCACCAGTATCACGACGAACAAGAACTACTTGCTTATTTTCAATGTCTCTTGGACCTAGTTCCAATCTAATTGGAACACCTCGAACTTCCCATTCATTGAACTTCCAACCCGGGGTGTAACCTTCTCTTTTGTCGAGTTCCACTTGTAATCCTGCTTTTATCAGTTTTTCTTTTACTTTCTCACTGGCTTTGATTACATTTTTCATTTGCTCTTTTCTATAGATAGGAACAATAACAATCTGAATTGGTGCAATAAATGGAGGAATAATTAATCCTTTTTCATCACCATGCATACCAACAATAGCAGCAACTAACCTTGTAGAAAGACCATAGCAAGTTTGATGGACATTTTTGTTTTGTTTATCCTTATCTTGAAATGTAATATCAAAGGCTTTAGCAAAACCTTGACCTAGATTATGGGTTGTACCAATCTGCAAAGTTCGGCCATCAGGCAAAGGACAATCATAGGCTATTGAATAAATAGCTCCAGCAAAAGTATCATATTTTGGTCTTCGTAAAATCAAAAAAGACATACAACACTCTTTGTAAACTGCTTCATAAATTCTCATTGATTCTCTTACTTGTTCTTCAGCTTCTTTTGCTGTAGCGTGACAAGTATGGCCTTCAGACCAGAGAAATTCACGATCTCGAAGCAAAGGTTTGGTTTCTTTTGTATCAAAACGTATAATGTTACAGAATTGATTTATTTTTAAAGGTAAATCACCGTGACTTCTAATCCATAAGCGAAACATTTCATACATGATTGTTTCAGAAGTTGGACGAAGAGCTAATTTTCTATCTAGTTTTCTATTACCTGCATGTGTTACCCAAGCTACTTCTGGAATAAATCCTTCAAAATGCTCTGCTTCCCTCTCGAGATAGTCTTCTGGGATAAATAAGGG
>JAHLVW010000107.1 GCA_019058275.1 Candidatus Heimdallarchaeota archaeon | reverse complement strand
GAATTGTAGAATAGGCTGATCAGGAAGAATAATAATTGCTTTTTCTAAGAGGTTTAGTGCTTCCTGGTATTTCTCTTGAATCAAAAAGTAATAACATAGTACTCCTAATGAGTAAATGCTTTCAGGGTCGTTTCGAAGGAACTCAAAGTTTTCCTCTTGAATAAAAAGCATTTCATCTTTCAAGTTTTCATCAATAAGCGTGGTATTCCTATAATTCTTAGCGAGTTTTTCAAAAATCATTAATAATTGCTCATCAGATTCAACAGTCATTTTTCTTCTCCTTGTTTTTTCTGAATTATTACTCTAGAAAATTCTTTAAAAATACCTAATTGAAGCAAAAATCGTCATTAACCCAAAATTGTATTTACTGATTTTTGTTGTATTTAGATTCGAGAACTTACGAGTTTGAAATACTCAGCTACGTTATTGAATCTGCAGATCAAATTATCAAACGCTAGTAATGGATGTTTATTAGGAATAAAAACAACTATGTAATGGAACAAAATGACTCTTCCCCTAACTTGGAAAACTGATCCACTTTTACTAGATGAAGTACTAAAACGTACTAAAACCTTGAATGAACTATTACAGGTGAATGACCTAGATTCCAATTTAAAAAGACAGCTGGTAACTAACCCACTAATGAATTTCTATGGCTTTTTAATCAGAAAAAGAGATTTTATCACAAAAAGAATAGGTGCAACAAACAGTAAAGTTCGAATTCTTGCAAGGATGCCCTTTCTCCCACTAGAGAAATATCCAAGAGTACAAATTCTGCTCTCACAAAAAAGCTGGCTCTTAGCAGAAACGTCTCGAGACTATTTCTACCAATCAGCACTGCACGACCACTCCATCAAGAACTGGAAGCAGAGAGTAGAGCGCTACCTAGAACGAGGAGCCATCCCGCTACCACTACTGCGAGGAGATGAAGAGCTCTGGCAACAGCTCACACAGCAAGTAAAACAAGACCAGCAGATAACCATACAATCAGCAAAAGGAAAACAGTCAACAATCCCCCTAGTACTAACAGAAAAATTGGTCTATCTGCTTGGAATAGTTGATGGCGATGGGCATCTTTCAAAACATCAAGTGCACATAGTAGATTATTCACAAGAACAAATCAAGCAATTACAACAATTCATGTACGAACTATTCGGTGTGACAGGAGAGATACGATCTGGAAAGGGTGGAAACTATTACATCCTCTTGGTGAACAGCAAATGGATTGTGAGACTTGTACAGTACCTCACCGGACATCCACTCGGAAGAAAATATGAAGCACTCCAAGAACCACTGATCTTGCAGAAAGACCAATGGACCTATTTACGCGGTGCTTATTGGCGGGGTTTGTTTGATGCTGATGCAAGTTATAAGCAAGCACCAACTTTTACAACTATTTCTGAGAAGCTAACTCTTGATTTAAAAGATTATCTAGATGCTTTTGAAATAAATTCAACGATAAATACCAATAAAAATGGTTTTACCACATATATCTATACAGGTTCAAGAACAAGACTTTATAGTCAAATTGGTAGCTGGCATCCACAAAAGAGAAAGGAATTATTATCACTCCTCTCTCGCAGACGAAGTGGAGAAATTGAGAATTTTCAAGGGATAAATGAGCAAAAAATGACCAGTGATGGTTTTTTTGATTTGTCTTTATTGAATAATCGAATCACAATTAACAATTTCGGTTCCTTAATGAAACAATTGCGTCAACAAAAAAATCTCACTAGAAAGGATTTAGCTATTATTCTCCCTATAAGTTATCCTACCTTAGCTGCCTATGAGAATTCTCAAACAAATCCTTCTATAAAAGTAGCACTTGTTTTTGTATCGCTAATGAATTTAAATTTCATGTCTTTCTTGCGTGAGTACCAGCTGGATTATTTTAGCTTTTATTCTTCAGTGAAACTTCCATTTATTCCCTCACATGAATTACTTCAATTAATGACTTACCTACACCCCTGTGCTTGCAATTCTATTAGCTTACTAACTACTAATCTTAAAGTAATACAACGAATTGAATCCTTTTTTGATATTAAGATAACTAAACTTGAATTAAAACGATTTAATAATTATGTCTTATGGGATTTTTTGAGAACTTTTGGGAAATATGAGACTATAAAATAAGAATAATGATAAAATCCAAGGTAAGTGTCATCTCAAACATTTCTTTTAGCTTCTTGTTCCAAGAATAGTATCCTTGACCTTTGCCCTAGTTTCTTATCAACCAATGTTGATTGTTCTTGAATAAAATGGATTAACTGAAGATAGTTCTCTAATTGTTCCCAACTGAAACTTAACTTATTACAAATACTTTGCATATTCTGAGGTTCGTTCTCCAGTAACGAGAAAATTTCCTTTATTGAAGTTAAAGGTGATCTTCTTTTTTGCATGGTTAGTAATCTCACTTTCTTATTATTATTTCTACTATTTAAAGTCCTAGTAATTATTCTTAACCATAAGTGATTTTTGGTAATTATTATTACTCTTAAGACTAATTATTTGTGTTTAAATATGCTATATTATTATTACTTTATGACCTCTTATGATTGACTTTCAGAATCTCTCCCAAGAAACAGTTCAAGAACAAGTTATACTAATTTATGACTATGGATTAAATAGTAATATTTGTGTGTATTTCTGGTCCGATCAATCTATCATCGTTAAAGCAATTATTAGGGGAGGAGCAATTCGTTTACCAAAAAACCTTTCCAATTTCATAAATCTAAATATTGATACTTCTTGTGAAGTTTTAGTGCAGAAAGGAGCTAACACGCAAAAGCTTTCAATAGTTGTAAAGGAGCGAAGAGTGAAAGGGAAGCTATTAGCTTATTTAATACGAGAAATTGGAGAAAAGCATTTTATCACTAAAAGCAATCAAGGAGAATTAATACAATTAGTAATCCCTTCAGGCGTTTTTAAATTTACAAAGCTTCTCCAGACAATAGCTCAGTATGTTCAGGATGGCGGAAATTCCAAAGCAATACAAAAATTCCTTGAAGAACCGAGTCTTGCAAATAATCTCTCTTTAACAACAAAAATAACACTCATTGAAAGATTACATTCCTATCTAATTACCCCTAGAAACCCAATGATACATATAAATCATGGTACTGAACAAATGATTCTTTACAATAATGATATTATTGCAGCTCAATTTGTTCTTAAAGAACCCACTACCAAGATAATTTGTATGCCTATCTTTCTGGATAAATTACTCGTAACTGCTAACTCAAGAATTTATTACTTGCGAAAAGATATCCTTTATTCCAGCTCACTTTCTCAAAATGACTATAACAAGCAGTTCTCCTCTATGCTTCCTGGTGAGAAGATAATTCTCCTTTGGGGTGAGAGTATTTCAAGAACAAGATTTTTTACTAAACTGCTTTTTTATGCAAAGCATTTTTCTATAACTGATAGTCGATTTTATCTTGGTTTGTGTTCTCTATCCATGCGAAAGGATTATCCTTTACTTGAAAAGTTGTTTCTCTCACTCCTTGCTCAAAATAAATATTTACCAATTATTCGTGACTATGCTATGACAAGCCAACATAGAGATGAAACCTTTGCTTTCAAGGTCAAGAAACTTTTAATGGAAGCTTCAGCTGTTTCTCCATCTTATTTTGTATTCGAAGAAGCTCTCCTTTCTTCTGAACAAGGAGATTATCAAAAAATAGTTGATTGGTTTCTTATTCTAAATGACAAGAATAATCTTCGTTGTTATACCATTGAACTGAAAACCCTCACTAATTTTCAATATAAAACACGAAAATTGCTGCAAACCATCGCAGAATATCATTATTTACTCAACAGAATCCCTGCAGCAGGTATTGCTGTTATCATTATTAATTGGAAACTAAATCCCCGTTGGCGTGATTATGCTGCTCTCTATGGAATCGTTTTATTAGACTTATCTGATATAGAAACTATGATTTCTTTTCAAGACTTTTTCACACAAGTTGAACATTATGTTGAGTACTATCTTCATTCTCCCTCTCTTAGACTTCAGAGCTATTCTCAAGGTGCAACACGAATAATTGAAACAACCATACAAAGGAGCGAGTTTTCTCGAAAAGCCATCCATCAATATTCTTTTTATCTTGGACTAACTATTCAGCATATTAAAAATCTTCTCACTTATTATGAGGTCATGACTGGTGTTGATGTCAATAATCGTTATCATGATAATTTACCTATTTATATTGATAATCCTCACCAATTGCTAGCTTTACATTCTAGGTTACTTACTGCAAGTACTGCTGTAATAGTAGAAGAAGAACTAGCTTTCTGTAGAAAGCAACTAACTAAAGCAGCAGCACATTCCGAAAACTCTGGTAAGTCTTCTCCTAAAATTTCACGTCGAAGAGAGACTTATGATACAAGCAAACTTTCTGCTCTTGAACAAAACCTCTCTCTCCTCCTCTTTCTTCAACCTTTTTGGGGCACGCTCCAACCATTAGGTGCCAGACTTTATTATCACTCCACGAATAAAGGTCAACCTTTTGAGGAAGCAGTTGCTTCATACTTTCGCGAGCAAGGTTATCAGATCATCAGAAATGTTGTTTTGAGGATTGGTCAGAGGAGTCAAGAGGTTGATCTTGCTGGGTATTTACTCACTCCTACAGGTGAATTAATACATCGCTGCATTATTTCCTGTACTGATAAGAGTTCTATAGCAAGGGAAAATTTGAGAAAAAACATTCACATGAAATATCAATTGCTCTATGGATTATTGAAGGTTCTTGATTCAGACTATACTGGTTTTCTTTTTGTTTTGGTGGAAGATTTAGACTTGCCTTATATTCAAGAGCTTTTAGAGGAGCTCCAAAAGTTTTCTTGTGCTAATATTGAAATAATAATTATGGGTAAAAAGCAAAATATTGCTCGAAAAGCAAACTTAAATAAATGTCATAGGGAGGTCTCTTTCGAATCTATTTATATAGTCGTGCAGTTTTTTGGTGATTTTATCTTATATAGCTATAGAAAAATAATGCTCAAAATAATTTGGAGGGAGAAAATCGAAAAATAAAAAAAAGTAGAAGATAAGACTCAAAGGAAATGAGTCTAAAGTATTTAGAATCTACTTTCTAGGACCATTATTAATAACTGCATGGGCAGCAGCTAAGCGAGCAACAGGAACTCTTAAGGGAGAACAACTGACATAATCCAAACCAATTCTATAACAGAAATCTATTGATCTTGGTTCACCACCTTGCTTACTACAGATACCATCTCAATATAAGGATTGCCTGCATGACCACCTTCAACAGTCATTTCCATTAGCTTACCAATACCAGATTGCTCAATGGAAGCGAATGGATCTTCATCGAGAATTCCAAGGCCAAGATAGAAACCAATGAACTTACCAGCATCGTCACGGGAGAACCCCATACCCATTTAGTGAAGATCGAATTATAACCAGAAGTAGTAGTGAAACTAAATGAGCTACAGAGGAAGAAGACTTCAAGTTAGAAACAGAAAGGAATAGCAGAGTATTGGGTGTTAGAATAGACTTTTTCAGTCTAAAATCCTGTTGAATTTTTTCAACTTTCGCCTTTTAGCATGTAAACCATTCGTTAACAAAATCAATACTCGTAATTGAGCTTTGTTCTTTGCAACTACTCTCTTTTTTCATTCAAATCAAATTGATGATTAGACCTAACCATTGTAAAAGGATTTTGTTTTTGATCATCAATTAAAAGCACAACTCCTGTATCATTCATAGGATTTTTTGTAGGAATCCAACAACCTGTGCAGTAAATTTTCATTGGTTCATGATAGAATCGCTTATGGAGGTGTCCAATTATTAGATAATCTTCATTGAAAATTCTGGGTAACCAAATAACAGGTTTAGAAAT
>JAHLVW010000011.1 GCA_019058275.1 Candidatus Heimdallarchaeota archaeon | reverse complement strand
TTTAAGCTAATCCAGTATAGTATCGATTATATAACATTATACAATATCCTTCCAGTACATGTTTAATCTTAATTGTTCCAATATATACTCTTTAGAATTCCTTTTATTGAATTTACTCCATTTCTGATTTATTACTCCTTTAATAAAAATAAATTCACCATCAATATTTTTTTCCTCAGAATGTAAGATTTCGATTGAGTAGCTACCACCTTTTTTATCCGTTATTTGAAGCAAAGATTTTTCATCAGTATAGAATAATCTGATTAGTGGACTTTTCTTTATTCTATTTTCTAATTCAAAAACAGGAATTGGTTTAATGGAACTGAGATAATCTTGGGATTCTATTACTAAATTTACTTTTAGCTTTAGATTTCTGTTAGGTTCAATTAAGTCTGAAGCTTCTTCCCATAAATGATTGTACAATTTCCTTATATTGTCAACAAGAATATGATTAGTTAAAAAACAACCAATGTCATAAGAGTTATCTTCCACTAAATATTCATCTAAGTTCCCTGTTAGAAATAATGCTTCTTTTTTATCTACAATAATTATTTTTCCATGTAACTCTCTATAAAATCGAATTTCAGCACCAGCATCAAGCAGTTTATCTAGAGCTTCCAACATCTTCTGTGATCTTTGATTTCGTAATTTTATTTGAGGAACAAGAATGTGAACATTGATTTTACCAGATTTATCTATTAAGATTTCATATATCTTGTTTATTTGATTATCAGGTTTATTAACCAAAGAATATATTGAAATTTCTATTAATTCATTCGCATTTATAAGAAGCGAAGTGATTTCATCGAATAAGCTATTAGGATTTACAATTTCAGAATAGGAATTTATTTCATTAATGATACTATTTGATGAAAGAATAAGTTTTGGAAAAAGTGGTTTTATTTTAGATAGTTTTTTTCCATATACATTCCAGTTTGGAGCATTAATCCATCCCCTATCATTTAGTAAAACCTCACTTTTTTGATGCCATAAATTGGAAAATAAAATTTTTAATGATTCAAATATTGGATTATTCTTATCAATTACAATTCCATATTCAGGATTCACAAATAATCCTTCAGTTGTAAGATTTGTAGACATGATTATACATTTTTCACCAGAAACAATAAACTTTAGATGAGCGCCGACTTTCTTTCTAATTTGTGCACCATTTCTAGCTAAATCAATCAAGCCTTCTGGTATGATCTCGCCTTCTCTATTTATTGAATCATTTAAAGCATATTCATCTCCAACAAGAATGTAGATTTTACCTTTAAGTTTAATACAAGCTTGCTTTAGAGCATTGATTATTTCATAATTATTGAAATAGTAACTAGATATTAAGAGAAAACTATCGTTTTCAATAGCTAAATCAATCATTTTAAAAATACTGGCTGATAATGACCTTTCATCAGAAACATCCTTATGAACCATCAGAAGTTCAAAATTATCATTTTTATTGAAAATCGGTAATTGATTTAGTTTTTGAGATTTTGAAGTTTTAACTTGACTTGAGTAAGAAATAGTATGATAAAAAAGTAATTCTTCAAGTTGATAGTTAGACAAAAATAATTTCCTCCATAAATTTCCCATAAATATAATTCATTAAAATTGAATAATTTTGATCTTGTATCAACTTTACATGATTAAGTAAGGCTTTTTTAGACCATACATAATTTGAATTCTTATTGGATTTTTTCCAAACCTTGTTAACATAATTCAAAATTTTATTGCGTTTCAATTTCAACATACTTTCAAAGTTTTTATCAATATCCTCTAAAAAAATATTAAAAAACAGAATTGTACTTTGAATACTTTTGTTCTCTACATTCACTTCTATGTTTAAATTTAATGTCCAATAATTATTCAATTGAATTTCGAAAATCTTCTGTTCATAGAGCTTCAACAAATTCATGACTATTCCAATATATTCATTTCTATCCTCTGTTATATTAATAATAAGAATACCAGAATCCAAATTAATATTATAATTATAATTTATTTTTCCAAGTATTTTCTCTAATTCATTAGTAATTTGAGCATCAATTGAATCAGCTTGGTTTTTTATTTCTTCAAGCTCTTCAATAAATTTTGAATAGTCAGGATGTGTTTTAGTTATTGTTATATTGAAAAATTTGTCTTTTATATAAACATCAAACTCATGTTGTTCATTAAAAACAAGTTGACCTATAGTTTTACCTTGTAGGTATGCACCTTTATTAGATTGAAATCGAAGATGATCAGGTAGAGTTATAGAATCCTCATCTAAATTATTATTTGTATTAGAGATAATTTGATTAAGCGTATCAACAATCTGTTCTGTATCTATAATTGATTTATACTCAATATCTTTATCTGGACGTATAAATCTGTCAACGAAAAATAAAGGTTCAATACATATCCCAAATTGAAGTTTCATTTCTATTTCTTCAACAATAGATTTGAAATCATCTTCCTTATAATCTTGATTTATCGAAAAATAGTTTTGAGTGTTTTTTTCTTCAACACTCAAAAGATTTGGATATGTCCTGTTAAGTGAAAGAAGAAGGTTGTTAGAGATTCGATCTTCCAAACCAAATTTACTGGCTATTTGCTTAGCTGATATTGATCCATAATATTTGATAATATCCAACAGTATTCTTATATAATCAAGTGTTTCATGATTTCTTTCTACTATAAACCACCCTATAAGTGAATAAATCTCAATATTTCTCGAAAAGATACTTTCAATACTAGATTTACTTTTTTGCATGAATTTTACACCAGTTTCTCAATTTTTTTTCTCATACTTTTAGGTCTAATTTCTGAGAAGTCAGGTCCAAAAATGAATAAATAGCTTGCAGCCCTAGTTAAAGCAGTATATATTTGCTCCTCACTAAATTTCAAATTAGCTATTGTAATCCCAAAAAGAAAAATATCATATTCTCTTTCTTGATGATTCTTTATTGATGAAATTAAGATATCAATTTTGCCGATAGGAAATTCAATGATTTTTTGGAATTTATTGATTTTAATTTTTTCAAAGATGTTTGATAATTGTGTTATAGCAAATCTTACAGAATCAATATTATCAAAACCCACACCAATACTTATTCTTCTTGTACTTGAATCTTGATTTATCTCATTTACAAGGGTTCCTAGTTTTTCTATAAGATTATTTATTATCACATTTTTACTTAAACGGTTATTTTGGTATTGAATGCGATTACTTTGCTCAGTAAAACTAGACAAATGTGAGAAATCTAAGAAATCGATATCATTTGGATAATTTATATCTGAATTATCCTTCACAAAAGCAGCAACTAGTTTAGAATGAATATTTTGGGTGTATTCAACTGAATATGTGATAAGTTTGTGTCCAAGTCCTCATCTTTCATCCTTAGCATGAATTCCAATATGCTAAGCTTGTATACTTTCTTGGAATTAGGTGAAAATTTTCTTCTGTGTGATAAATCTTGGGGATCATACCTAATAGCTTCATAAAGCTGTTTGTCTTCGGGATAAACTAAGTCTTCCTTGAAAACATAATCACCAACTGTTTGCGGTAGTAACTGTAATTCTTCACCTAGAATAAGCCATTTGTTAGATTTGTTCGAGCCTAGTATAAATTGTGAGAAATAAATACAACTTGAAGCATCAGTAATATTCAGATAGAAATTCTGATTATCTCTGAAAAAACTTCTATTAGAAATAATTTTACCATATGTAGATAAAACAATATCAAATG
This sequence comes from Candidatus Heimdallarchaeota archaeon, assembly GCA_019058275.1. Lineage (GTDB taxonomy): Archaea > Asgardarchaeota > Heimdallarchaeia > JABLTI01 > JABLTI01 > JABLTI01. The sequence continues at coordinate 17,633 of JAHLVW010000011.1, read as the reverse complement.
TAAGAGGAATTATTTCAGATAGTACAATTTCTTTTGTAAAAATATCTTTAAATTCTTGTTGCATTTCTTGTTCTGCTAAAGTAGGTAAATCTCTATTACAGATTCGATTAATTTTACTTCTAATATTGTTAATAATATTCTCCAAATTGTATTTCCTTAGTTTCTTATTATAGATTTTATTATATATTGATCTAAGTCTAACTATATTTTTCAAATCTATTATATTGGGGAATTTCTTTTTATAATCTAGCAATCTTTCAAGAAAATTATCTATTGCCTTGTTCGTTTGTGAAGTTACGAGTAATCTATAATTTTGTTTATTACTAAGTAGTGCTGCTAATACACCTACTTCAGTTTTACCACAACCTGCATAACCAGTGATTACCAATATTTTATTATTATTTATGTTTTCCAATGCATTAAGTTGCTTTTGATCTAATTTTCTTATAATTTCATTATATTTTGTTTTATTAAGTAATAATTGATAATTATCTAGTGGAGAGGTATAAGTGCTATTCATATCTGCATTGATTAAGTTACTCAATTTAACATGAACTATAGAATTAGAATCATTTCTTATATTGTATAACTCAGATTTCATGGTACGCAATTCTTTCTCTCTATTTGACTTATTATATTTGAATTTAGAAGGAGTTATTAGATAAATTTCAAAAAACCCATTTTTTGGAAGATTTATACCTTTGCCATTTTCATATGTCCAAATATTATATTCATCTGTTGGATATAAATGAATATACTGGTCTCTGAATTTTACTTCTAATGATATATTATCATAATGTTCAAAATTAGAAATAACTTCCTCATAAATAATTTTTGAACTCTTTTGAACAAATCTAATCTTATTCTCATCCATTTTTCTGAAGTTTAAAGAAACAGGATCTGTGACTTTCTTTAAGTCAGCATTTATTCCTTGTATGTTTTTATTTAGAAATCGATGTATGTGTGATTCATTTTTACGAAAATTTTCATATTGTTGAAAGCCACTAATAGATTTCAGCAAGTAGTCTTTTACATTAGTAAATGATATAGCATTTTCAATTGTATCAACAACTTCAATATCCATTATAATTACAATCTGATCATCAAAAGTGCTTTCCCAACAAAACTCTATTTGACCGAATTTTATAAACTTTAATTCCTTTTTATCAAAGACTAATTTATCATTTTGAACAAAAATCTTAGACTTTATATTTGAGGATTTAATATTCTCATTTTTTATATCATACTTGAAATTAATAGATGGTAAAATGTTTTCAATTTCCTGTGACCCTTTAAGATCGCATAGTTTAGAAGGATATAATCTAATTCTAAAATTAATAATATGAATTGTTTTATCTATACAAAGAAAATCCACATTAGAGCTATTCATAATTTGAATTCCTGTTCCTATTTTCAAATTAAAGTAGTATTAGTAATTCAAATATTTTTTCTATAACTATTCTTCAGTATTAAAATGACATGAAAAATATATGATAGAAGATAAGTTAAATACAAAAATAATTTACCTTTTCCGATGTAATTCGCGATGCTTTTTACGACCTGTTTTTCCTAGAAAACCCCATAGATTACTTGAGCGATTATCAGAACGATTTCGATTACGATGATGTACTTCCTCATGAGATTTCAATTTTCTGCCAATGCGCTTTTCAACAACCCATCTATGAACTCGTTTTCCTGAATCCTTAAAGCGAATATAACCTTTCCTATCCTTGTAAGTTTTTTTTGTCAATAATTCACCTCCTTTAAGTTGTTACTATTCGAAAATCACTCTTTCTTAATTTCCAATAAATATCCACCATTGGTGGAAATTCACTTTCTATATATTCAATTATTTTATCATATTTACCTTCTTTAAACCATATTGGAATTTGATTTCCATGACCTTTCTTTGATTGATAACCATATAATCGTAAAACATAATCCCAAGTTAAACCCTTATACTTCCAATCATGATGTGGTAATAAAATCTGTAGTAAATCACAATGGGCAAGATTCCGATAAAAGATTTCAATCAAATCATTTGGTGTTAATAGCTTATGGTAATTACATCTTGATATCAAGAAAGGAATATCAAATTTTAAAATATTAAAACCAACACAAATTGTGAAACCTTTGCGTTGTATCCCAGAAAGACGCATTAAGAATTTCCTTAAAATAGTTTTTTCATTACTTTCCCATGATTTGAAAATTATCAACGATTGATTATCTTCTTGCAATTGTATCGTTACTATTTGATCATTATTATAGTTCAATCCAGTTGTTTCAATATCTAAGTAAATTATTCCCATTATTTTTCCTCCTCCTCAACTTCTAGTGTATTAATCATAACATTAACATAGTCAAGAATATTATAAGCATCAGTAAAATTCTTCACACCTGCTCTGAATTGTTTTTGACCCTTTCGCATTTTATTCATAGCTTCTGTGATATTGAAACATGCTTTCATCTGCACATCAGTAAACTTACAGGCAGAGCTATTCAACTGTGTAAACCGGTGTTGCATATTAATCATGAAAATTGTGCTTAGTAAACCACTAGAATTAGCTGGAACAACCTTCATTTCAGACAATTTAATGAGTGTCTGACGATTTAAGACAGCAAAAACAAAATCAGGAATGAACATCAATACGAAGTCTGTAGTTTCATTAGATTCAATATATTTTTTAATTTCTTTTGCTCTGTCTTGTGTCTTTTTATTCAATTGCTTTATAGTATCTTTATCAAGTTCTATTGTTTCTAAGTTTTCGAATTCTTTTGGTAAAATAAACTTACTATCTATTGGTAGTAATAAATCACTATCAGGAAGTCTAACAACAAAGTCTATTATTCCAGAAATATCTGCAGTCTGATATTGTTTTTCAATTAAATCTCCTGTTAGATTTGATAACAAGATATCAGCTATATTCTCACCAAACTTCCCTTGAGAAGCAGGTTTCATTTGAAGATAATCTAGAAATTTCCTTATTTCATCCCGCATCAAATTGGTGGTATTCATAAGTTGTTGACTAAAGTTAACATCTGGTTCTGTTCTTCTTTGCTGAACCAATTGATAGATTATCCATCCAATAACAATAGCACCAATTATTGAAATCATTATATATAGTCCAATTTCAGTCATTTCCTTTTCCTCCTACCTAGGTATATATGGCACATTAATATCATGTGCACTTAGCTTCGCTAAGTTCTGTACTATGTGCAATGGAAGAATGGTCTTTGGTTGTTTATAAAGCGAACTCCAATCAAGATATCTAAGATCATTGAAGATTTGTATAACTTGGTCGATTATCATATCTTCATTTATTTGAAAATCTAAATTAATCCTAATTGCTGCAGATGTACCTTGATGTGCTTTAGCTGTTACAATTAAGGCTTTTTTTTCATTCCAAATTACTGAGGTGTTTTGTGTACTATAGTCAAATCTTTCCTTACCATAAATTCTATGTGGACCTTTCTTAATAACAGAAACAACTTTTATATCACAATTTTCTTCCATAATTCCTTCTTTTACAAGTCTATTCTTTGCATCTAATGCACCATTTTTATAATCAATAACTTGATTACTTTGTATTGGGCCATCTTTGAACAATATTAAACAGTCAATTTTCTTTGTTTCTTTTGATTCATCAAATGTTGAACTAGCAACATCAAAAAACCAATCACTTAACACTTTAGCTTGTATTTTTTCACCTTTGTGTGTATCAATTGCTTTTCTGTATAGCATTCTACCATATGGATCACATACTGCTGCATAAGCAGCAGCTTCTTTTCGTTTTTCTGGAGCTCTTGAAACATCAAACCCCATAAAATAGATAACTTTCTTTGGATCCAATCTACCTGCTGGTTTAGCAAGATGCCAAATTGATTCACCAGGATCTAATGATTTATCGTATATCTGAGCCACTATATTTGATAAAGTATAACTCATACTTTGAGGATTGCTTACAATTTTGCTGAATGTAGAAAACTCCAGCATTTGACTGCTAATTAGTTTTTCACCTAAACCTCTCTTAGCTGAAATGTAAGCTTTTGTCGTTTGAGTTTCTGGAAGTATAACAACAGTAAGATCATTTGAGTTCATTAGTTGTTTAGATTCTCGCAAATATCTATCAGGATGAAGTCTATCAATAGCTTTAACTTCACCAAGTGTTAAATCTGCAAGCTTAAACTCCTTACTAACATTGTTAAGTGTCTCATGAAAAGACTCAATTTTATCTTGAATATCACTAGGTACAATGTAATTTATACATAATTTCTCGATTTGAGAAACTGGTCCATATTCTCTTAATGCAGAAGCAATTTTTCTATCAATCTCTTGAAATGGGCTATCAGATTTAATAATCTGTTCGTTTCCAAATTGAATATCAGGTGAAGGTAACGGTTTTACTCTAGCATATTCTTTGCCCTTTTTTGTCCAGTCAATTAGCTCATGATTAAAATCAAGTTTATACTTTCCTAGTAATAAACCATCTTTGATAATTAAATCAAATAATTTTTTTGTTTCATTAATACGGATTCTTGGTTTCAAGATTTTCTTTTGAGATAAAGCAGTTCTTGGAATAAGTGGATCATTTATGTCTATTACGAGATTAAGTAATGATGAAGGGAATGAAGGTCTAAAATCTAAACCTATCATTTGTACTGTTATAACTGGTTTTTCATTAGGATCCAATTGTATTGATTTCTTATCTAACCAATTCTTATGTTTAGGGCTAACTGATATCCAATAATCATATACAGTTGTTTCTATGCCATTAGCTTTTATATTGTACTCACTTATAGATTTATAACAAACATCAACTATTTTGGCTCTATAATCTTTCTTTCCAGGACTTGGGCATTTTACAATCTTACCTATTAGCGCTTCCTTTATTTCATCCTGGGATAATTCCTGTTTTTTAGACCAAGTAAGGAAATTCTGGACACTTTGTTTCCATCTAGTTGTCGGATCAAGCCAAATTCCAACTCTACCATCATTAAAAACCACTACATCATATTCAAAAGCATCATGATATGCTAAGTAATCTACCTTGAAAGGTCGTTTTCTAAAGAATTTCTGACTTTCTGGTCCAATATAACCGTTCTTATATGCTCTAAATTTTAGCGAACAAAAAACTAGATTTGAAAAAAGGTATGCATGTTTGTCAGAAGTGAGTTTCATTTTATCTTTAGCTAACTTGAATTTATAGCTACCAATACTAAATTCTGGTGGTGGTCGTTTTGTCATTTCATCTAAAAAGACTAATTTATCTTTAAAAGTTGAAACACAAAATCCAAGATTATAGAGATGCTTCTCTGCTCCTTTTATAATTCGGTAAAAATCATTTGGAGAAATCTCACCTACTAAATGATAGTAGTCGACAACAAGCTCTTTCAATGGTTCACTTTTTGATATGAAGAGATTTGAATACATTTTTACTCAATCAACTCCTTTATTTATGATAACAATATCACTTTTTATTAAAATGCATTATGTGAAAAAATTTTCACGAAAGATTTATTTTCTAGTTTTTCAATAAAATATTTTGTGTATAAAGTTTTAAGGTGAAAATAGAATTGAGTAGTAAAATGTATCAAAGAATATCAAAACTATTCTCAAGTTTGGGTGGCGAATCCACTATATGGAGATTTGAAATTTTAAAAAGCTTGAAGAATAGCAAAAATGAAGGTTTATCTCCGAAAGATTTGGCTAAGATAATAGAAAGAAAAGTTCAATTAGATCATATTAATAAAACGGATTTTACATCAAAACTAAAAAGCATTAATGCTAATATGCTGAATTATCACTTGAGAGAATTACTGAACCAAGAACTGATTGTAATATCTGAAAAAGATAGTTCTAAAAAAATCAAGAAATATATTATTACTTCAGTTGGAGAATTATTTTTAGAATATATTACTGATTTCTATTATGAAAGTTCAAATTTAAAAGAACCAGGATTATTCTTCTCTAAAGAAATTAGATTTGAAAATAAAACAAAAGAATTGGTGAATTTACAAAAAAAATTAATTAAATTATTAATAAGGAAGAATTACAAAAGAAGTCCAATTCTCTCAAAGCATGAAGATGAGATTAGTTGTATAAGAATGATAAAAAACTATGTTAGTTTAAATATCGAAGACTTATTCAAAACACAATTAATTATAGAATTAAAGTCAGATGTACTTATAATAGAGATTATAATATCTTTAAAATTCGTTAAAGAACTAAATTTTGATGAATTGAATAGAAAATTAGAGCAAATAAGAAAATTGAAAAAAACAAAGCAGCTTTTTGGGCTGATTTTCCTGAATGTTATTTTTGACATCAGAGAATCTCTATTGATAGTTAATTCTAATAATGATGTTTTGAATTCATTGTTTGATATTGAAAACTGGTTAATTGATAATGATATGATAGGAAAACTAGATAAAATTATAGAAGAATACTATAATGAAAAACCAGTTAATTACATTGAAATTAAAGGGGAGAAATTTGAATGAGTCAAGAAATGGTATTCTTAAATTCATCCAGAATAAATTTTGCTAGTGTAGAAAGATTAACAATAAAAAAGTTTTTCCTTGATTTTAGTCAGAAGGACTATTCTGAAGGATTAAACTTAATAAAGACAATTTCAGATAGATTCAAAATTGATATTATAATTAATAATCAAACACATATACATACTCTATATTACTTTGAAAATTTAGAAGACGAAATAAGGAAGATTCTAGGCAATAGCTTGAGAAAAGAAAAGGATCCTTATGATTATGAGGAAAACAAAATCAATTTTATAACTAATTGCTTAAAATATTCACTTAGGAATTCCAATTTCTATATTATTCCAAGCAGAAGAAGTCCAACCGCTATTAGTACTCAAGAATTAGAAAAAGTTGTAGATATTGAAGTATATCAACACAAACCAATTATTTTTCAAAAAATAGTACTTTATCCAGGATTTACGTTTAAGGTTTACCAAGGAAGAGATGGTGAACCTTATGTTTTTGTAGATACACGTCATAAGTTTTTTTCTAAATTTACATTACGAGATGAAATTAATGAATACGGGTTAGAAGATTTAGAAACACTTGAAAGAAATCTCAAGAATGAATATTTATTTCAAACATGTTCCAAATATGAATGTCTATTTCTAAAAAATGGAGAATGTACTTTGTCTCCAATTAATTTCAAAAGAAGTGGTTATAAGTTTGAAAAATTCATAATGGAAAAACCTAAAGATGCAACTTTTACTGATCGAAAAGGAATAATCCATAATTATTATGATTATAGTTTTAAGGATTGTCTTTTTTTTAATAAATTAAAAGCAGAAGATCAAGAACCAAAAATAAAGAATGAAACCCCTTTAATTGAAACCAAAAGAGGAGGTGGAACTTACACATTTGTACCCGAAAGACTTAGACGTCAAATAAAAATAGATAGGAAAATAATAAGGGAATATGAAGATCGAAAGAAGATTACAAATATATTGCATGCCACTCCTAAAAAAAGATACAAAGACAGTATTGAAAATCTTAAAAATCTAGTTGCTTCGCCCAGTGGAATGAGATTTTTCACTGAAAAGACTTTTCTTAAAAAACCACTAATTAAAATTAAACAACCAAAATATACAATAAAAATAGATAATAAACTAAGTGAGGTGCTAGATCCGTTTAAATTCATTTTAAAAAATAGATTCACAATTTCAGATTTTGATAACCAGTTATCAAATATAAATCTAGGAATTATTAAAAGTAGAAGACATTTATCGAAAAATCCAGCAAGATATGTTAATTCCATTAAGAATCGATTGATTCAAAATTTTAATGTCAAAACTGATTATTATTACTTTGATAAACTAAAAGATATAAGAGAACTAGAAACGAATATAGTTTTAGCAATAATGGATGATGAAGATGACTATAAGTGGTTAAGAGAGATTAAGAGAGAATGCCATAAGCTCAATATCAATGTTCAGGGATTAAATGTTAATCAAGATATACCTTTTAGCAATCATATTAATGAAACTTCACTTGGTATTTATTCAAAAGCTGGAGGAATTGCATGGGTTTTAAATAAAGATTTAAACTCTTGGTTTTTAGGATTACAATCTAATTTCTGGAATGGAACTTACAGTATGATTTTAATTTCACCTAAAGGATCATTTAGAGGTAGTTTTACTGGCAAATTTAATCCTGAAGATAAAAGTGATTATATTACTAAATTGAAAATTAATTATAATAGTAATATTAGACCAATAATAAGAAATGAAAAAATCATTCTGCACAAAAGAGGTATTTTGTATCCTTTCGAACATGAGTTTTGTAATTCGTTTAATGATGTTTTTGTTATAACACGAAGTTATTATGAAAGAATATATTCTCAAAAAGAAAATAAGAAACCCGATGATGGAACATATTTATTTCTAGAGTCAGGAAAAAAAGCTATTCTTGTTACTACATCAGAAATGATTGAGGATAGGATGCCAGAACCAATAAAGATAACGAAAGTAAATGCTAATCTAGAGCATGAAGATATAGAAACAACATTTCTTTTATCTCGAATGCATTTGGGTTATACAAAATCAAAATCGAAATTTCCATGTACATTAAAATATGCAGAGAAATGCTTGGTATTATCTAATCTAGAATCAGCTCCATTAGAAAAATGGGTAGAAAAACCTTGGTTTCTATAATACTTATATCAAGCTACTCTAGTAAAAAATTTAATCTATAATAATATTCTATTAAACAATATGAAAATAATTGACAGAATTCCAAAGAATCTTCTAGATGCTACAAATGATTTTGCCAAAAATCTCGAGTGGAGCAGAAGAAAACCCATTTATGAAATTCACAAATGGTGGGCTAGACGATATTCTGGAATTGTTAGATTGTTTTTGATATACTCTCAAATGGAATTAAAAACCTTAAAGGAAATTACAGATTATAATGAATTTGTATCTGAGAAATATTACAATCCACCAAAGTATAAAAGCAAAACCCTTTTAGATCCTTTTTGTGGAGGTGGAACAATTTTATTGGAAAGTGGATTACTAGGTTTCAATTCTTATGGCATAGAAATAAACAAACTAGCTTATAATATTGTCTCTTCTTATAAGGAATTAAATAAAATAAATCTAAACGAATTGGAAAGGGAAATTTTAGTTTTTTCTAGATTGAACAACAAAATGTTATGGTCTACAAAATGCAAGAAAGAACACGAATCTACAATAATTCACACTTTTCTATCATGGGTTAATAATGATAATGAAATGCAAATCAAATACAATGAAATTAAAAGGGGAAATAAGGAGTCAATTTATTTTTGTGAAGTATGCAAAGGAATTTTTAAAAATCAAATAAATTTAGAAAGATGTCCAATTTGTGATAATTTATTTAACAAAGAATATGAAGATTTTGAATATAATAAAATCATACCTTTTGCTATAGAATATTATTGCTCAAAATGTAATTCTAGGGAAATTAAGAAAATTAGCGATGAAGAAACACTATTATTTTATTGTAATGATTTTGATTATAAGAAAAATTTTATGGAAATTCCCAATTTAAATGAAACAAATAGACTATTGAAACATGGATTCAACGATTTCGGAGAATTATTATCTAATAGGCAAAAGATAACATTTGAACAATTTTTGGATTACTTTGATAAAACCCCTTATAGAGAAATATCAAGGATTGTTGTTTCAAATGCATTAAGATCATGTTCTTTTTTAGCTTATTATTCAAACATTTATCGAAAAATAATACCAGGATTTACAATTAAGAGTTATTGGTTACCAAAACAACCAACTGAATTGAATCCAAATTCATATATTGTAAAAAACAAGCTTCAACCTTTAGGAAGAGGGAATATAATTTCAGCTTTTAACAAAATAGTAAAAGCCAAAATGAATTCGGAAGAATATAACTTTAATTTTAATCTATTTCATGGACCTTCACAAGATATTCTAAATGATATTAATGTGAAATTCGATATTGTATTCACAGATCCTCCTTATGCAGATTTCCAATATTACTCTGATTTATCATTATTTAATCTTGCACTATTAAGAGAAGTTGATAAAGAAGGTTTGAACAATTTAGTAGAAAAAGAAGTAGTAATGAGAGATAAAAAATCCCTAGATAAATATAAACTAATGCTAACAGAGATTTTTTCAAAAATTAAAACCAAGCTTTCTTATGATAGTCAAATCATAGTTACTTATCATCATACAAATCTCTACATAATTAGAAATTTCCTTGAGATATTCAAAACACTAGATTATAATCTAGATTGTATTTATCCTGTAATGGGAGAAAGTAGTGGTAAAATTTCTAAAAGAAAAATATATTTAGATCTGTTATTTGTGTTTTCTGAAAGAAAAAAGGATACAATTACAGTAAATACTAACACTTATATAAGCAAATCAGATTTTGAATTAATGGAAAAAATTCCTGATTTAATTGATTTTTATAATGAGTTATGATAATCTACATTCCAATTTACATTTCTAAAGATTTTTATCTATTAAAAGGAAAGATTTCTAATATTAATGAATATTATTATCATTAGAAAAGGAAATGGAAGTAGTTTTATGCCATTATTTAGGAAAGAATGTTTATCAAAATACTTAAGAACTGAATGCAAAAGACAACTAAAATTCAATCTGTCACCAAATAATAAAAAATATAGACATGAAAGAGAAACACAAGGAATACCTCCTGAACAAGATCCAAGACCAGGATTAGATCAATTTCGAAAAGAGGGTAAAAGATGGGAGATAGCTAAATTAGCAGATTTGAGAGAAATATTTGGATCTGAACAGATTATTGGAAATCCAGCAACTATCGAAGAAAATGAAATCAAATATAATAAAATGGAATTAGAAATAGGATTAACTAATGCAAGTGCTGATCTTTTTTTAGTAGAGCAACAATTTGACGTATCACAGAAATTTCTTGATGACTTAGGAATATCTTCTTATAAAGAATTATTCAATTTAGATTTTAGTGAAATTAGACCAGATATCATACATATAATTTCAGCAGGTACTTACAAAAGGTACATTACACCAAATGGTGAGGTTAAAAGATTACAAGAAAATGATGATAGATTGCAATTAAGAGTAATTGATATAAAAGTAACTGCAAATCCTTCTAAAAGTTATCTTGCTGAAGTAGCTTACTATATGATGGCTTTATCTGGTTGGCTTATTGATAATAATTTGGATGATAAATTTGTTGTAATACCTGAAGGTTCAATATGGTCTGGATCCCATGAAGCTTCTAATTTGATTAAATGTAGAATAAGAATTATTGATGAAGAAGGTAGACAGCCGAACTATGAGGAACTATACGCAGCTTTTGAAGAGGATTTAGAAATTGTACCATTTGAGGTTTTTGCAGTCAGAATAAAAAAATTTTTCCTTGAAGATTTACCTGATATTATAATTACAAATTGGGAAGATTTAGACTATCATGTTGATAATAGATGTAAAAATTGTAATTACCTTGGCTTTTCATGGAAAAGTGAACCAATATACAATGATAATCACTGTTTAATTAAAGCAAAGAATGAAAATCATCTTTCAAGAATATTTGGGATTTCTGTAGGAGCGAGAAAGTCATTGGAAGAGGATACTGATATTAGTAATGTAAGTGAATTATTAGAGAGAGAAGGTGAGGATGAAATCTACAAATTACATCAAAAATTGAGAGAAAATCGAGATATAATTCCCGCAAGAGCTTCATCACTAGAAAACAATGAAATCAATATTGTTATGGAAAATAGAAGCTCTGCTGAAATGCCTAAATGGGCTGACTTGCGAATCTATATTTCGATAGATTTTGATATTTCCAGTGCAATTACTTTTGCAATAGGTTTGAAAGCATTTTGGAGAGAACCTACGGAATATGGACAAAGTACAGAAAATTTTCATTCATGGCCACAACGAGGAGCTCATGTCTTTAGAATAGACCAGAGAGATACCAATATTGAGAGAAGAGAATTTATAAATTTTCTAGATACTTTAGATAATATATTATCTGAAGCTCGAAGATTTAATCAAGATACCACATATCAAATTTACATCTGGGATAAAACACAATATAATCATTTAACTCGAATAATAAGTAGACATTTAGATGCTTTAATGAATCAAGACGGTTTGAATAATCTTTTATGGTTGTTTCCTCCTGAAGAAATATTACAAAATTGGGAGACTGTAACAAGAAGATCCCCCCTAACAATTTTATCCGATGTTATAAATTCACATCTTGCGGTACCAATTCCTCATTATTATAATATCTTTGATACAGCAAGGAATTATCATAGACATGATCTTTCTGAAAACATTGCTCGTTTTAGAGTACATCCATTATTTGAAGACCCCCTTAGCAATCAAATACCATCAGAGAGAGCACATGAAATTTGGACCAGAACAATTCAACCATATTGGGCTAATCAATTAGATATAGTTAGAGAAACTGTAACTAAAAAGATATCAGCTTTGGAAACTATTGTTTCTCGATTGGAAACTGATATAAGACAAACACTATATCAAAAAGCTCCAACAATAGCAATTCGTCCTCCAAGAACAATACCAAGAATGAGTCCTGAGGGCAATCTTTGGTTCTTACATCAAAAATTGAATTATGCCTTCAATGAATTAGAGGTACATAGAATTAGAGCAATGCCACCTCATATGCGAGAAGCTAAATTTCGAAGTGCTAGATTAGTTAATAGAATAGTTGGTAGAGAAGCTAATATAATTCTTGAGGAATTACAGATAGAAGAAAATGAAAACATAAGAATTTATAGAATGAGAGAAACTTCAAAAGAAGTTAAACTACGTGAAGGTGACTTTAATTTTGCCCTAGCACCGGAAAATAATCAAAGTTTTCTTAATAGTAAGTTAATTAGATTTATTCATGGTAATCAAACATTAATGAGTCTTTTTGATAATCGTTTATTGAATTCTCGAATGGAAGATTTAACTGGAGTTACAATAAAAGCCATAGATCGAGAAAATCTAATCATTGTAGTTGAACATAACAATAGAGGAATTTCTCTGGATGAGATTGAGAATTATAATCTAGCAAACCTAAATATTAATGTTTTACTGGATCCAAAATTCCTAGATTTCTTTACAGGAAAATTAAAAGATTGTTTAAGAGCAATTGGAAGACCATATAGAGATTCAGATGAAAGATTATTACAAATAACTGGGCAAATAAATACGCGTGGAGCTAGGATTTCTCAGATAAGTCCACCAGTCGATTTCATTTGGAATGTTCAAGAAACAGCAACTACTTTATTATCAAGAGATTTGTCTATGATAAAAGATCAGATTGTGAATTCTAGTTTTAATTTAAATAATACACAATGGGAAGCTTGGGAAGATGCTATGTCCAAAAGAATTCAATTGATATGGGGACCACCTGGAACAGGTAAAAGTCGTACTTTACAAGGAATTGCAATAGGTTCTGTTATTTTGGCACATAACCAAAACGAAAATAAGAGAATTCTAATCTGCTCAGCCAATTACAAAGCGATTGATAATGTTTTCAAGTATGTTAATGTTTTTATAAAAAGTAATTTACCTGAAACTGATTGTCAAATATATAGATTAAGATCAATTCATAGTCAACCACCTATGGAAAGTGATGTTGATTTAGCATATGATGGATCTTCTCAAAGTTCCAAAAAACGCTTGAGAAATCTATTCAATGAATTAGTGAATAATAATAGTATACATGTAATTGCTTCAACACCAAGCCAAATTTACAATTTAATGAAAGTAGGTAATGAGAGATATTTAAATGAATTATTTGACATTATAATAATTGATGAAGCAACTCAGATGGATGTGTCAAGTGCAATTCTCTCATTATGCTCAGTTTCAAATGGAGGTTCATTAGTTCTTGCTGGAGATTTAAAACAACTTCCACCTATACACAAAGTTAAACCACCTTTGGACTTTGAAAATTTTGTAGGTTCTATCTATTCTTACTATAAAGATTATCACAATTTAGAAGAGAAAATGTTAGATATAAACTACAGATCAAATAGAATAATTGTCGATTTTTCATTTAATGCGGGTTATCTTGAACGATTAGAAAGCTTTTCACCTAACTTGATGTTAAATATTAATGAATTACCATATGAAAAACCTATCAATTGGAATGATGAATTGTATTGGACTGATAAATGGAATCTTTTGCTTGATCCAACTAAACCAGTTGCTTGTTTTGTTTATCCTGATGGTAGAAGTGGTCAATGGAATCAATTTGAAGCTAATTCAATAACAGCATTAATTCGTCATTTATATGGTTATCTAAAAAAGGATTTATTAAATCAAATTAATCCCTTGACAAATGATGAAATTATACCAAGTAATGAAATATATTCATTCAAAGAATTTTGGGAAAAAGGAATTGGAGTTGTTACGCCACACAGAGCACAACAAGGTTTAATAATTAATCTATTACAAAGAGCATTTGAGGGAGAAGAAGATTATGAACCATCTCTAATTAGAGATGCTGTAGATACTGTTGATAGATTTCAGGGACAAGAGAGGGATATAATAATAGCATCATATTGTTTAGGAGATCCAGATATAATTCGAGATGAGGATGAATTCATAATGAGTTTGAATAGATTTAATGTCACTATTTCTAGAGCAAAAGCAAAGGTTATTGTTTTCGTTTCAGATGAAATAATAGATTATTTATCTGATGATTATGACATCTTAGAGAATTCAAAATTAATTAAGGATTATGCTGAGATTTTTTGTAATGAATGGGAGAAACTATCACTTTATTATATTAATGAAAACCAGAAAATTGAAGTAAAAGGTGAATATAGATATAGAGCATTCAATTAACTTAAAGTTTTATAGAATTTAGCAGGTGGGTTTACAATTTGGGATTAATGAGCCATTTATCTAAATAATACTATATCGATGTCGTAAATTATTCATATTTCATTTTTTTATGAGCTTTTCAATTTAAATCGCTTTGATTTTTCTAAGTCGATTACTAGTATAGTACACAAATAGTAAACGTAAATTTCCAAATTATTAAAAAGATAAAAGAATCTCTGTGGTCTCTTTATTTTGTCGTCGGGAATATTTTGATGTAGACGATAAAAAGAAACAAAGCTTACAGGAGACCATGATTGCCTAAGGAAGAAAAAGGTATAGCATTTAGAAATAGATAAATAGCTTTCATTGAGAAGTGCTCAGATTATTCTTCTTCTATATCTTCTAATACTTCATTTTCAATATTGCTCAGTATTTGTTGAAGAAAAGCTTTATCTTTTTCATCTTGTTCCTCATGATATTCCAAAGAAGCTGGATCATTTGCATACAGTTCATCTAAATACTCATAATAATCCCTAGTATGAATTTCATAATGTGTATTACCAATCTCTTTATCAATTTCAGTTATTAGTTTATGACACTCAGATTCGTTAATTTCCTCAATTTTGTTAAGCAAATCCACAACATGCTTGTAATTATCATCTTTATTATATCTCTCAATTGTGTGTTTAAGATTTCTTTTTAGTAATTCAAGTATGTAATTAGGGAAGATTTTAGACATAGAGCTTAGAAACTGCCAACAATCCATTTCAAACATTGCTTTACTATACAATTCTTCGATATCTGCAGAAGTATCTACAAGTATTTCCTTCAATATTTGACTGGATATTTCTCCAATTGTTTCAAACATTTGTATAAATGAATAAAATGATTCAGTTTTAGCCACCAATTGTTTCCAGTTTTCTTTCAAGGAATTCACTATTTTATATGCCAATTTGCTATCTAATTTGTTTATAGTTTGAAGTGACCAGGCAATTTGAGAATGAAAACCTAAAGTAGAGATTTTCTTAATGTATAAATCAGAAATCTTTGTCATTACTTTTTTAGCTGTTGGTTCATCAATTTCTGAGATTCTTTTGATAAAAAAATAGATATCCGAAGCTAAATAATAGCCAACTATATATGTTAAATTTTCAAATGATATATTGTTAATCAAATTAAATGTCAAATTCTTTGAAATTATTAGTAACATATTCAGTAAACTTAACTTCTCTTCAAAATTACTTACATTGTTTATCTTTTGTATTAAACTTCTTTTGTTATTGTTTAAAAATGGTAAAATAACTTGAAATAATGATTTAATGATATTTTGATCAATTTCTAGTGAACCATAAGGAGATATCAAGGAAGTTAGAAATAATCTAAATTGCTCAATACCTTGATTTGTATCTTGAATGTCTTTCATAATGTGCTCAAATATATGAATGCCTATGAAGTCAATTACTACCATGAAATTATCTATATCTGTCCTTTTTATTAGTTGAATTATTTCGCCATATTTTTTCTCGTTATGTAAGAATATTAATATCATACATAACTGTTCTATATCTATTATTGAATTGATTTTTTCGATTTTTTTAGATTGAATTATTATTAGATTTCTTAGATCATCTTCGATGTTTACTATATTGCTGTTTTCTTCTGGATATTGCCCTTTATCTCTTAACTTATAGTTATTTACCGCATTTAAAACTAGTTGGGCTATTGCTGGATGTATTAACATAACACTTTCTATATTAGATAATATTAAACCCATACTGATTAGATTAGTGATTAGATCTTTTGTGAACTCTAAACTAATTAAGAATTCAATTTTCAAAGCAATCTCATATTTTGTAAATACAGATAATAAGACAAATAATAAAATCATGTCTTTTTCTAATTTTATAAGATGTTCTCTTGATTGATTTCTTGACAAGAGGAATAAAATCTCAGTGTTATGTAAGAGATGTTTTATAACTCTATCATAGAGCAAGTTTTCATTCAGCTCACCTTTTTCTTCTATTGTCATTAAGGCAAATTTCACATAATATAGATTACTTTGTTTATTTTTCAAAAACAATTTATTATTTTTCAGACTAAAAACGAATTTCTTTATCTCTTTTCTTGATAGTTTTGGATATCTTTCTTTTATTGCTTTATGGGAATAGGAAATTAATTTCTCAGCTGTATTCTCCCAAATATCTTCAGCAATAGTAATCCCCCTTTTATCCCTTAATTCATCAATATTTAGTAACCTTTGGGTACCAGAAAAGCGATCTTTAAGTCTAATAAGCTGATTTCTTGTTTGTAATTTCCCAAGTAAGTCCCAAAAAATGTTTCTAGCTATAAAAACGAAATGTATCTCAGGATTAAATTTGCTACTCGCTCTTATTAAGGATTCAAAGTTATACACACTAAGATGTATATCTTCACAAATAATCATTGATTTTACATAATTTTTTTGGCAATATGTTTTTAGAGCTCCCAGTTTATCTATTACTTCATTATATTTTGATAAAGATGTAAAAGCTCCTTTTCTCATGAAATAAACAAGCCAATCTTCATTTTCATTATCAATTTCAAAACCTAATAAAGAAGCTATAGTAGATTTTCCACTAGCAATATCTCCTGTTAAGTGGTTAAAATTTGTAGATTCTTTTTGTACATCTTTCTTCAACCAATCTACTATTTTTCTAATTTCTTTAGTTTCAAGGACTTTACCCTTCTCAATATCAATATATCTTGGCCACATACCGATTATCATAAGTT
>JAHLVW010000106.1 GCA_019058275.1 Candidatus Heimdallarchaeota archaeon | reverse complement strand
TCTTGTATACTTATATGCTCTGATGAAATAGAAGATAATTAAAAATATAACTATCAAGCAAACTGGGTAAAGGATTAATGAGAAGAATAGTGAAGTTTGTATATCAGCATTTTCTCCTCCAACTGCTTTAATCGAATACCATAAATTACTTTCTGTGTTGGTTAGTCCGAAAAATAAACCAGCAATAACCAATGTAACTACAATTGATAGGATAATTATTGCTAAGTGCATGGTAAAATGAGTACCATAATTAAATGCTAAGCTACTTAGCATTAGAAGAATTAATCCAATAAACAAACATAAACCATAAATTTTCGTCAATAGAACCATAGCTGTCGGTGAGTCTGGAGAATATACAAAAGCTCCCAAAGGCAGAAAAACATAAGCAAGTGCTAAGAAGAAAAAACTCATAGCAAATAACCAATTAATCTTTTCTTTTAATGTACGCTTCATTACTATCGTTGTAATAATAATGAGCATAATAAAATTAGCAGAGCCAACAACTACACTTAGGTAATTTATCCAACCGAGGGCCATAAGATTACCAGCATCTATCCTCGTGTGATTCTTATCTTTGCTTTATTTAAAAATTCTTTTGATTTGGCACATGTTTAGAAATCAACTTGACTCAAACTCGATTTCAATATTCTTAACGTAAATATCTCTTCCACCACTAATTTTGGTTTTATTTGAATGGCATTTTGGACATTCAAAGATATTCGTTAAATCTACTATAAAATGATCGACTTCTTTTTCACTCTGTTTTTCAATAAGCCCCTTATAACCACATTCTTGGCAAGCTATCTCTCCAGATTGACCTTCAATAATCAAACTAGCTCCTTCTGCTAAAGTACCTTCACTTGCTATTTCAAAAGAAAATCTAAGTTGATCATTGTTTAGCATTGAAAATTCGCCTACTACTAGTTCAACCTTCTTGATTTTTGTGGCGTTATTTTTTTGTGCCACTTCAGTAATAGTTTCAACAACTCCAACTGCAGTAGAAAACTCATGCAATTTTTGAAAACCTCAAGATCATTAGTCAACTAACTACAAACAATAGTATTGATAAATATGAGTATTAAATTTGTGAATTCTTTACGAGCACGAATTTTAGTATCTATAGTAAAATATGTCGTATTCTAAATCCTTGGAAAGAAACAAAAGCAATAATATAAAAGTGAGTAAATAACTTTTTAATTTGAACTTTAGCTTCAAATAAACTAGTGAGGAAGAAAAATTGTCAAAAGCAAAATCAAAGAAAGGAAAAACTGCTGCAAGAAGAAATTTGCGAATAATTTATCCAGAATACTTTGACAAAAACCTTTCTTGGAGAATGGGTAGACGTGTGTCCAAGAAACTCGCATATGATGAACCTGAATTAAAACGAGTTGCTCTTGCTGCTCAGAAAGCAGGCTATGAAGTTTTCCTAGATTCAAAGAAGAATTATTCACGTACTTGGTATGAAGGAAGAGGTAGATTTTTGATAAATAAAGATGGTTCAAAGGAAGTGCAAATACGAGAAATTGCTAAGAACATACCAAAGGTGAATCTACCTAAACCAGCAAAAGCTAAGAAGAAACCAACAACAAAGAAACCAAAGAAAGGTAGTGTTTATCGTCCGAAGAAAAAATAGTTTCAAAACTACCTTTAATCTTTAATTCTATCAATTTGGAAGTGAATGCTCTGAAAAAAGTTGGCAAAGTATCTATGATCAATAAAAAAGGGGATCTATTAGTAAAATCAGACAGAGCACACAGAATAGGTACTTTTGTAGTAAATCAACAAATAAAGAACATCGGAAAAATAGTTGATATTATTGGACCAACGAATGCTCCGTATATTCTAATAAATACTCGAGAAGCAGCTGCAAAAGCAAAAAAGGGAGAACTAGTTTATCTTCTTGATAAGAGCCCACAGAGATCTAAATCACAGAAAAAGAAACCTCCAAGTAAATATCATAAAACAGCAAAAAAAGGCAGACAATTTAGCAAGAAATCTTGATAAAAATTGCTTAAAATGCTTACTCGAGTCACATCTTGTGACCTCATTTTGAGTCTTGTTTTTGAGTCTCTAAGAAGTGAATCTGCTTTAAATATCATTTTGAGTGTAGTGTAATTAAAAACAAAACTCGGAGAAGAAAAAAAATGAACTTTAAGAAACAAAAAATCAAGGAACAATTAAGAAAAGAAATCGAACAAGCCAAATACAATAAATGTTTATTGACTGGTTGTTAACCCCTCAGAAAAAAAACTTGGAGAATGATAAAAGTGTTGAAAAGAAAAGAACTTCAAAAGAAAATCAAACAAGATAAAGATAAGGCAAGAATGAAGTACATGCTAATGTCTGGCAGATAAATCCTGACAAACTCCCAACATGAGTGGGTTAAGTTTGTTGGGAAAACTATCTGTTTAACTTTATTCTTGCTTTTTTATTGTACTTAACTCTAATTTTCTATCATTCCTTTTGATTGCTAATCTCAAAAAGCTATTTTATAAACTACATATTCACGATAACCTGTTGTTACCTTAACATAACCACTTAGCATTTGATTTATTTCGTTATCTCCAGAGTCAACTAAAAACAGTCGACCATTCAGTGAATTAATTTTCTGTTTTGTTGCCACTACAAGTATATTGTCCTTTCCAACCTTCCTAATTACCTCTGAACTTATCTGTTGATTACCTCTTCCAAATAAGTAACCTTGTCCTCCAATGAAGGTGACGATTATTTTGGCTTTCTTTCCTTTTATGTGTTCAAGTATTTTCTTTTCACTCAAGTCCCTCTCTATTAGCTTCTTTCTATAAATGAGGTCTACACCTAGTAATGTGTAATCTAAACCTAATTTCTCCATGATTGGTCTTGTGGTTGTTCCTGGACCAATAATATAGTAATAATCATCATCCATATTTTCTACTACATCGTAAGCAATTGCTTCTTGAGCAAACTGCTCACTTACTGAACTACCAGCTTTCATTCCCTGAACATGTTGTTTTTCGTAAGGAATTTTTAGGAAACCATAAAGTTTTGCAGAAACAAATCCCTCTCTAAAAGCTTCCTCATCTATGTCCATGACCTCTGTTTCTTTTATCTCCTTGACCTTACCTTGCAAATACAAAGCTGCTAGGTCTCCAGCTCTCAATGGGTTAGAAGCATAAACTGCAGATTGTATTTTTACACCTGTTGGAATTCCTAAAACAACTAAATTATCTTTAATAGCTTTGCAAATGTCTCTAGCTGTACCATCTCCACCTGCAAAAAGTAAAAGATTGACTTTTAGAGCGCTTAAATCTTTAGCAGCTTGTTGTGTATCAGCTGCAGTTGTTTTTCCCTCTATTATTGAACCTATAACTTTGGGCTTAAATCCGCATTCTTTTGTTACCTTTTCTCCCATGTCACTTGGGTATGTTATTAACTCAATCTCATTTTTAAGGAAGGTAAGTCTATTCAATGCTTCCATTGTTCGTTTGGGTGTTTCTGGTTTTGCTCCGAGGGATTTGGCTTTCTCAATAATTTCTAAGCCATCTGTTCCTTTAAGACCAACTTTACCACCCATGCCAGCAATGGGATTTACAATTAGACCTACTTACTTCAAATCCGATGATCTTTTTACATCACTTACTTTTTGTGTTTCTTTAAGTAAGTCCTCCAAGTAATAGCCCATCTATCAGGATCAACTAAGGGATCATGGTCAAT
>JAHLVW010000105.1 GCA_019058275.1 Candidatus Heimdallarchaeota archaeon | reverse complement strand
ATACCTGGGAGAGCCTGCCTTGTCTTTGCTGATTCAAAAGAGGACATTGAATTGCTTGCCGAACTGTTATGTTTTGCTCTCAAACAAAAGAACGAATTCTTTGATGAACAAACAGTGGTAGTTATCCATGCAGACATGCCTTACATGCACAGAAAAAAAGTCTTGGATGAACTGCAAAAGGGAGAGCAAAACATTATCCGAATAGTGATCTCCTCATCTGTTCTTGAGTTGGGAGTGAACATCCAAAACATCCAGACTGTCATTAACATCGGCATTCCTATCACTCAGAAAGATGGTATCGTCCAAAGGATGGCTCGGAATCGCTCCAAGCCAGGAGAGCGAAGAGTAAATACCTTCATCTTCGATTTAGGAAATGCTCGAGATAGATTTTATTGGGAGCACAAGGAAATACTTCAAAAGATTCTCGAGACAAATGCTTGTAACCCTATCCTCTATCCAAAGAGGAACGCCAAGGTTTTCGCTGGATTACTGATTTTGTTGTTGCGTTATGGAATTACTGACTTTCGAGATATTATGACTTTCTTTCTCAAGGAAGGAACAGTCGCTCATGAGCTAGCTCGACAGCAATATGCACGTTTAGTCACTCAAATGATCTTGAAAAAGGATAGTGGTAAACTGCTATTCACTAGTCATGGTGAAGAACTCCTCTCGGAAAAGAAAGGGTTAGTGCCACTCTCTATACGAGCCATCGATAGAGGCTGGACGATCAACCAGCTGCTGAGATATGATACAACAAGTCAAGCTGAGGGGATGCTTGTTGGGAAAATAGCTACAAGAGATGTTTTGAGGAAAGGCTTGCCTGGGAACATTCTGACTCGAAATAGGCAGAAGTATCTAGTAGTGGACATTGACCATAGCGAAAGAAGTGTTCTGGTTAAGAAGCATCTAGCTAAAGGGGAGGAATTCACTAAATTGCCTTTCAATAGCTTGTCTGACCCGAGCATCTCAATGGGAATTTTACCAAAAGTCTCACAAGGACCTGCGCTTGTTAACATTCATTTTGGACAGCTTAATATTGAACGCAGACCAAAAGCAATAGTCAATGCCAACCCAAAAAGGAGGATTTTAGAAACAAGCAACGAAGAAGCAGGTGGCTACTGCTGGCAGGAATTAACCGAAGACGAAGCCCAAGAATATAGCATCAGAGAGAGAGTCGAAGGAATAATTCTTGATTTGAGGATAGAATCACTGAAAGCAAAAGGGAGAACGAATAAAGGAATGCTAAAATTGTTTGGAAGATTGCTCCTGATTGAAACTGAGGTGGTGCTAGGAGTACCTTCAACAGAGCTAGGGCTAATAAGCAACAACAAGCAATTAGCATTATATGATAAGGGGAGAGGAAAAGGAAATGCTGGCTATCTCTACAAGCATTTGAAAGAAGTGGTAGAACAATTGAGAAAGAGATTAGTGGATTGCTCATGTGCAGAGGGCTGTAAGAAATGCTACGGGGAATTAATAGGTGAATTCCCTCAAGGCTCTAAAGAGAAATTGGTGCTTTTAGCGCAAGATTTGGAGAAGCTAGCAGAAACTGATTGGTACGAACAACTCGAAGAGCAAATAACTATACAACCAAATTATTGTGAAGGAAAAATCGTTGCATTATCAGATATACACCTTGGAGGTGAGTATAGCTTTGAAAAAGAATTCTTTGAAGCATTGAGTGATCTAAGTGCTCAAGCAGATATTGTGATCATTAATGGTGATTTGTTGGATAAGGAAGGTAAGGCAGGTGAAGAATCAGTAAAGAAATTATTGCAAGTAGCTATCAGTGAAGGTTTTTGGTCGAAGCTGGTGCTAATAAGAAGCTCGACCATCCATGATGCTACGTTGGCATATTTTGCTAATATCCTACAGCAAGACTATGCATGGCTAGAAACAGCTGCAGGAGAAGTGCTGATTGTCCATGGCAATAAGATTGGAATAGATCCAAAAGAAGTGAAGCGAACAAATGAGGAGGGGGCAACAATAATCGCAAAAAGGAAACTAATTAGTGATGGTCGCAGTAGGTTGCCAAAAAAGATTACTCAAGAAACTCATCTGGTAATTGGGCACTTTCATAAACGATTCTATAACGAAAAAGAGAGAGTCTATGGATTAGGTCACTGGACAAAGAAAGGGAAAAGATATGACCAGAAGTGTGTTTTGGTTATAACTCCCACAGAAACCATGGACACTTTGAGGTTGAAGAATTATGTAAAAGATGAAAAGAAAATACGAAAATAACTACAATCTCAAAAAAAACAATTGATAGATTATAATATGTCACTAATTGGTTTGCAATAGCAAAATATCCCAAACTCTCATTGTATTCACCTATTGCCGATCGATCTTTGCTATCCAAACTGCCTCCTTCTTTTAATTCTCAAAATATTCTTGTAAAAAATTTCTATTAAATTACTAAATGAATGATTTCTAACTCTGCCCTAATTGTCCATAAAAAACAGCAACAGTCACAACCCCTTTTTGTTGTGCCCACTCTGATAATTTCATGCCAGCTAATGAAACCCTTCTTACTAGTTAGTCTTTCTCAATAATTCCCTTAGCATATTACCCTTGCCCACCTAAAACCTATGATGTCCTATTTGTCCATATTTTAGGGCAACAGTTGCGACCCCAAAAGGCGACACAACCAATAATAATCATCTGTCTTATAGGATTTGCACTTGCTGCTTGGGGGAGGAACATCCAATATACAGCAATTACAATGGGTTGAATACTCCAGTATGGATCATAAAAACTAACATTATTGAAAATAACACTGAAAATGAAAATTACTAATGTAGCACCAACATCGGCTACTAAGGTAATCCACAGTGGGTACCAAGCTAAATGGTTAATCCATAACCAATACCAAAAGCTGCTCCAATTGCTACAGCATAAGCAAATATAACAAGAGCTAATGCTATCAGAAACTTTCCAAAATTATACTTACTAGATTCTTCTATAGTTGTTATTTCTGCCATTGTTGACTACTCTCCTGTTTGAGTTTAATCACTAATCATTAGGAATAGAAACAATTATTCTTTCACTACAAGCATATAGATGTTAAAAAAATTTTCTAGTTAAAAAGATTTAGAAGTAATTTCTTAAATCTAAATACATTTCAGAACAATAGAAAAATTATGGCAATAAGAAAATCGAGCATATGGGCTGTACCAGCACACATCACTGGCGTATTTCAAATATTTGAACATGAAAATCCTTTATTGATGGGTTCACGTGGTGCTGGATTTTCTCTCTCTAATCGTATTAGAACACTTGTAAAATATGATGAATCTTCAAAGAAGCAGATTAGAGTTCTCTACAATGATCAAGAGATTGATGGTAAAGTAAGTAAAGCTGTTGCAAATAATTTTGGGAAGTATTTCGAAAAATCATCCCTAATAATTAATCATAAGAGCGATTTTCCAATTCAAGCCGGTTATGGAACAAGTGGTGCAGGTGCTATTGGAACAGCTTTGGCATTAAATGAGATTTTTGATACTAAGAAATCAAATCAAGAATTAGGTCAAATGGCTCATGTTGCTGAGGTTTCCTGTAGAACTGGTCTTGGTGATGTAATAGCACAAATGTTAGGGAACGCAGAAATTCGACTAAAACCTGGAGCACCAGGAATTGGTGTAATAAAACTACTTGATTGGCCAAAAGAGGAAATGATATTAACGGCCACTTTGGGTAAGCTTTCAACCAAAGAAATAATTACTAATGAAGAAATGATAAACAGAATAAATACTAATTCTGAAAAGCTTTTAGCTGATTTAGAACAAAATCCAACTTTAGATGAATTTCTAAGAGTTAGTTATGAGTTCGCAAATAAAACGGGGTTAATGACTGGTAAGTTAAAAGAATTAATCGAATATCTAAGAGAGGATGAATTTCGAGCAAACATGGTTATGTTAGGTGAATCATTATTCGTAATCGGGGATATTTACGATTTGGAAGAATGCAGTAACATCATTGATAATTATGACCCAAATGCTAAAATTTGGATTGATGCTTTAGCTAATGTAGGTCCAATAAAAGTAGCAGTTTGGTAATTCCACTTGAATTATGGTGAGATTTTTGACTGAAGTACCAGAAGATCATCCTCGATATTTATCATTGAAAGAGCGACATGCAATAATTGATGGTATGCATCAAAAGATTGTTGCTGAGGCAGGTTTAATTGCTCATGGAAGAGGGGAAGCATTCGATTATATTCTGGGTGAAGAAACTCCTGCATACGCTTTGATTCAAGAAGAAGCTGCAGTTGCTATACTTCTATTAGCTGAACATCCAGTAATTTCTGTAAATGGTAATGTAGCTGTTTTATGTCCTAAAGAATTAGTTCAGCTTGCAGAAAAAACCTCAGCAAAATTAGAAGTAAATCTTTTTTACCGTACTAAAGAGCGAGAGAAAAATATTGAATCTGTTTTAAAGGATGCTGGTGCTAAAGAAGTTCTTGGAGTACATTTAGGTGATCGAGCTAAAAGCATCCCTGAAATAACCCATAAAAGAAGAATAGTAGATCTGAATGGGATTTTCCTGGCTGATGTTGTTTTTGTTCCATTGGAAGATGGTGACAGAACAATGGTTCTAAGGAAAATGGGAAAAAAAGTCATAAGTGTTGATTTAAATCCAATGTCAAGAACATCTGTTTGGAGTAATGTGACAATAGTGAATCATGTAAGAAGAGCTACTCGAGAGATGCTCGATATAGCTGATGATTTGACAAAGAAATCCAAAGAAGAACTAATAACCATTATTGATAAATATGATAACAATAATTTACTTCAAGATAGCCTTAGATTTATGTCTGATAGACTAATCAAATTAGCTCAGAAACAGCTCAAGGAAGGATAGTCATGGCAAAAATAACAGCATTTGATATACAAAAAATGAAAAAAACTGGTAAAAAAATCTCCATGTTGACTGCTTATGATTATAGCTTGGCAACAATATTTGACGAAGCAAAAATAGATGTATTACTTGTTGGTGATACAATGGGTCAAACCATTTATGGTGCTGATACAACTTTAGAAGTAACATTAGATATGTCTATTCGTCATTGTCAAGCAGTTACTAGGGGTGCTAAGAATTATAGTTTGGTTATTGGTGATATGCCTTTCTTAAGCTATGGGTTGACAATTGATGAAACAGTAGCAAATGCTGGTAAATTAATAAAACAAGGTCATGCTGAAGCTGTGAAATTAGAGGGTGCAAGTGAAACACGGTTAAAAGAAATCCGAGCAATAGTTGATATTGGAATCCCCGTACAAGGGCATATTGGATTGATCCCACAATCTGCATACAAATTAGGTGGTTACAAAGTTCAAGGAAAACCTGAATCTTTCTATACTGAAGATGAATTAATCCAACAAGCAAAAAGCTTAGAAGAAGCTGGTTGTTTTTCAATTATATTAGAAGCAATACCCCATGATGTTGCAAAAAAGATAACCAACGCTTTAAAAATTCCAACAATAGGCATTGGAGCTGGTCCACATTGTGATGGTCAAGTTTTAGTTTGCTATGACATGCTTGGTTGCACTACTGGACATAAACCTAAATTTGTAAAGACATACGCCAACCTTCGCAAGACTATTTTAAAAGCAGCTAAAGATTATGCTAAGGAAGTTGAGGAAGGTGAATATCCCACATTAGAATATTCTTATGGGGGTTGAATTTTTGATTTTAGTAATGGGGAGTGGTAGTGTAGGCAGTCTTTTTGGTGGTTTGGTAGCTGCCAAAAATCATGATATAATACTATTTGGTAGAAAAGCTCATGTTGATAAAATAAATAATAATTCTCTAAGAATTCAGGGTTTAATAAATCGAGAGGTTAAAATCGCTGCTTTTGACAAGGTAGAAAAAGTACAACAATATCTGTTAGAATCAGAAAAATCTCTAGAGTTTGTATTATTTACAACTAAAGCACATCAAATTGAAAGAGCTGCGAAACAGATACAGAATCTCATACTTCCTGAAACTACGATTGTTTCAATACAAAATGGTCTTGGAACTGAGGATATTTTAAAAGGAATTTTCAGTAAAAATATTGTTTTAAGAGTAGTAACGTCTATTGGTGTTTGTCGACCTGAACATGGAGTCGTTGATTTTACAGGTGATGGAAAAACACTTATTGGATATAATTCGTCAGAAGAAAGAATTCCAGCGGAAAGACTTTTATCTATTTTGAAAGAATCTGATGTTAATTCTTTTCTCGAAGATAATATTTTGGGGGCTGTCTTTACTAAAACAATTGTTAATTGTGCATTAAATCCTTTGACAGCAATTCACAATGTAAAGAATTTTGAAATCTACAATCAAAAACCTCTAAGAGAAAAAGCTACATTATTGGCACAAGAGGCTTGGAATGTTACCAAAAAATTAAATGTTAAATTGACAACTGAAAATCCAATAGAATACACATTTGAAATCATTAAGAAAACAGGTGAAAATTATAGTTCTATGTTATCTGACATTCGAAATAAACGAAAGACAGAAATTGACTATATTAATGGACGAATAGTAACACTAGGTTTAGAACATAATATTAAAGTAGTCCATAATCAAGAGATTTACAACGAAATTTTATCATTGGAAAAATCGTTTCTTGAATGAAATTAATTTAGGTGCAAGAAAAATGAGTTACTTAAAAGAGGTTCAAACTATAGCTGATTTGTTTAAAGAACTTAGAGTACTACTAGGTGAGGAAGCATCATATAATCAAGTTTTAAGCTCGATGTGTACTCTGCCACCAGATATTGCCAGAGAGATTGCATCTAAATATGCAGCAATAAATTTAGGAGATCCAGGATTATTTCCTCAAACCGTACAACTAGAAAAAGAAGTTCTTAATCATCTATCGAAGTTAGTTAATGCGCCAGTTAATTGGAGTGGAACGATTACATCAGGTGGTAGTGAATCCAATTTAATAGGTTGTTGGGCTGCACGCAATTGGAGCAGAAAAGTCAAGGGTATTAATAATGGCAAGATAATTTTCCCAAAATCAGCTCATGTTTCTTTTGAAAAAGCTGCAGACATTCTAAACTTAAATTCTGATTGGGTTTCATTAACAGAAGATTATCAAGTTGACATTGAAGCAGTAAAGCAATCAATTGATGAGAATACAGTTGGAATAGTTGGTATTGCAGGTACAACTGGAATAGGTATATGTGATGATATCAAAGCATTAAGTGATTTAGCTATTGATCATGAATTATTCCTACATGTAGATGCTGCTTATGGAGGGACAATTTTTCCATATCTTGATAAATTAGGTTATAATTCACCTTCATTCGGTTTTGAAAATGAAGGTGTAATGAGTGTTTCTTTGGATACACATAAAATTCTAGGGAGCTTAATTCCTGGTGGTTCTATCATACTTCGTTCAAAAGAAATAGTTGAAACCATTTCAAAAAATATTTCATATTTATCAGATTCATCAACTAAACAATTCACAATAACAGGAACTCGACCAGGTACTTCTGTTGTAGCTTCTTGGGTTTTACTCCAGAAAATGGGCGAATCTTATATTCTTGAACGTATTAGAGAATCTTTAGAAGTAACACAATACTTGGTTCAAAAATTAAAGGTTACTCAGAAGATAGAGCTAGTATTTGATCCAACGATAAATATTGTTGGATTTACAAATACAAAAATGCAAAATGTCGATTTAGTTAAGGAATTAGAAAAGAAAGGATGGCATCTATCTATATACTCAAACTGGATAAGAATTGTAGTTATGCCACATGTAACAAAAGAAACGATTGACAATTTCATAAAAGATCTTGAAATATTATTACTAGGAGATTGAATAATGACAAGATTTAGACCATCTGACCATTCATCAAAATTAGAAATAACAGGTATAAAATCTGATTTATTAGCTGGTAAAAAAATAGTCATTGGAATGACTGGAAGTGTTGCAGTTTTAGAAATCGTTCATCTTGCCCGTTTGTTAATGAGGAATGGTGCTGAGATTTATGTTGCTATGTCTGCTGCAGCAATGGATTTAATTCAACCTGATTTAGTTGAATGGGCAGTTGGAAATCCTGTTATTACAAAATTAACCGGACAAATCGAACATGTTCATCTCTGTGGAAAACATCCCGATAAAGCTGATCTACTTTTAATTGCCCCCTCGACCGCTAATACAATTGGTAAAATTGCTAATGGAATTGATGATACTGTTGTAACTACTTTTGCTACTACAGCTTTTGGAACAGGTATACCAATAGCTATTGTCCCAGCTATGCATGCGACAATGTATGATAATCCGATGGTTGTTGAGAACATTAAGAAGCTAAAGAAAAATGGTGTTAGATTTATAGGTCCAAGAAAGGAAGAAGGAAAAGCAAAAATCGCTAAAAATGAAGAAATACTCCAAGAAATTATAGGAATGCTTACGCCAGATGATTTAGCAAAAAAAAAAGTTCTCGTAACAGCCGGTCCAACTAGAATTTGGTTAGATGAAGTTCGATTCATTAGTAACCCAAGTACAGGAAAAATGGGAATCAATCTTGCTTTAGAAGCTGTAAGCCGTGGTGCTGAAGTAACTCTTTTATTAGGACCAACTAGTTTAGAAGTTCCATCAACAGACATCTACACCATTCATATTGAAACTCCACAAGATATTATTAATTCAATTAATAAAATTAAAGCAATTGATATTTTTATCTCCGCAGCAGCAATTGGAGATTATCAACCTGAAAAGCAAAAAGGTAAAATTCCTTCAAAACAGAAAACACTGTCATTGGAATTGAAACAAACTCCGAAAATTATTGATTATGTTAAAGAGAAATTCCCAAAAGCTCGTATTGTTGGTTTTAAAGCAGAAGTTGATGTTACAAAAGATGAACTTGAGAAAAGAGCTCAAAAAAGTTTGATGGAACATAAAATCGATATGGTTGTTGCTAATTATCTGGATAAAACAGAGCAAGGGTTTGCTAGTGAAACAAATGAGGTTATAATTGTACAGAAAAGCAAAAAAAGCATAGAAGTTCCTCTCAAATTAAAAAGACAAATTTCTAAAAAAATCCTTGATGAATTATTAAGCTAAAAGCTGAAAAATAGTTTGTTGAGAAAAATGACTGAAACTGATTCTTTTATACGATTCTTTTTGGGTTGTAAAAGACGATTCAAGAGAATGTCTGAAGAAAAACTGCAAAAATATCAATTATTAAAAGGACAGGAAGTTGTAAAATTTGCAGTTGCGAATGCTCCATTCTTCAAAAATCATTACAAAGATCATGATCTCAATAATGTTTGGGATTTACCCTTAACTAATAAGAAAATTATGATGGGTAATTTGACTGATTATAATACCGTTAGCTTCACAAAAAAGGAGTTAATTGATTTTACAACCAGAATTGAGCAAGAGCAAAACTACTCAGAAAGATTTCGTGGTTATAATATTGCTATGTCCTCAGGAACTAGTGGTAGTAAAGGTATTGTTATTACGAGTCCAGCTGAAGAAAAATACTTAGCAGCAGCACTTTTTGCGCGATTTAATTTTCCCAAGATTCTTAGAATAAAATGGGCTTTTCTTCTACGAATAACAACACCAGCTTTTCAAGTTAACAGATTTGGTCAAAGGCTAACTCACATAAGTTTACTTTTTACTCTCGAGAAGATTAGAAATAAACTCCAAAAATTCCAACCAAATATCCTTTCAGCTCCGCCGTCTATGTTGAAGATATTAGTAAAAGAAGTAAATGAAGGACGATTAGATATTAGACCTAAACGACTTGTTTCCTATGCAGAAGTACTTCATCCTGATATTAAAAAAGAGATTGAACAAGTATTCAATACCAGGGTTCATCAAATTTATCAAGGTAGTGAAGGAGCTATCGCCATGACTTGTAAACATGGCTCATTACATATCAATGAAGATTTAATGTATGTACAAACCCTGGATCAGAATGGCAATCAAACACCACCAGGTAAACCTTGCTTCAGAATGATTGTGACAGATCTCAATAAAAAATCACAACCAATCATTCGCTTTGAATTGAATGATATTATAACGATTTCACCTGAAAAATGTAAATGTGGTTCATCTTTTCGAGTTATTGAGCAAATAATGGGTAGAGCAGATGATTTATTTTGGGCTCACCGAGATGGTACTGAGGAGTTACAGTATATATTTCCTGATTACATTCGTAGAGCTATTATCTCTAGTTCAGAGGAAATCGATGAATATCAAGCAATTCAGAAAGATTACAACAATGTTTTAGTTCGTATTCTCTTGAAAACAAAAGATTGTGATGAAGAAAAGGTTTTCAAGAACATACATTTGAAAATAGAAGAAGTGTTTTCTTCCTATAATTGTCAAATACCATCAGTAGAAGTTAGATTTGAATCTCCGCAACGCAATCCGAATTCAGATAAATTAATACGAATTCACCGGGCTTTTGATTTGTAATCAATATAGAACTTGCAACATTAATTTGCAATCAAAAAGAAATCTACAGCGACACAATTATAAATAACTAAACGAACAAAAAATTAATCCCATTGCTCAGGAGATTTAAGTCAAATGGCAGACAATACTCCATTTCTAATTATTAATCCAAATGCTGACAATAAGCGTTTAGGAAAAAAAACAGATATAATTCTAAATTCAGCTAAACGAATCTTCAGTGATTTCCACTATGAATTTACCAGAAATATAGGTGATGGCATACCTATAAGTAAAAAAGCTTTAGAAGATGGTTACAAAACCCTCATTGCAGTTGGTGGTGATGGTACTCTTAATGAGCTCATCAATGTTGCTGCAAAAACTGATGTTAAAGTTGGATTGGTCGCAGGTGGAAGCGCTTGTGATTCACACAAAACACATGGAATCCCTCGTGATTTTGATAGAGCTTTTGAAATAATTAGTGAAGGATATTCTGAGAAATTCCCTGTAGGGTTTGCTAAAGGCGATTCTGAAAGGTATTTCATTGAAATGATCAATGGAGGATTAATTGGCAAAGCTTCTGAATCTCTTTTTGATCGTTTTGAATGGGCTCATGGTGAGCTTGGATATGCTTATGCTGCAATTAGAATAGCACTTGAATATTCTCCGATACCAACTAAAATAACTATTGACAATGAAATTGTAAGAGAAGTAAATGCCTCAGCAGTAGCAGTTTCCTTAACAGATGTTATTAGTGATTTTGAAATTCTTCCTTTGAATAATCCCCGTTTAGGTGATTTCGCAATTTTCATTTTACGAGATTTGAAAGGTTTGAAACTTGTGAGAGTTATTCTTAAAGCTACTAATGGCAAACATATTAATCATAGAAAATTTGGTAAATATATTGAAGTTCTACGAGGAAAACATGTTGTAGTTGAGAGTGAAGAACCTCATACCTGGGAAAGCGAAGGAGAAATACCTTCAAGAAAATCAAAAAGAATGGAAATACAGTATATCCCAGATGCTGTTAATATAATTATCCCTGAAGGTTGGAAATATGGCCTTCGAAAAGTTGATAGAACAAAAGCAAAGAAAAGAGTTCTAAAACGCCAATCACCTTTTTGTTAAACTAAATTTTGGTTGAAGTTTTCTCTCGAGCACCTAAGGTTTCCAAAATAAAGAACGCTGCATATGATATAATCAGAAGTAGTGCTCCAACAGCATTTGATGGACCAAATTGCCTTACTGATCGTAATTGATAGAGAGCTACAGTCAATGTTGCTATTGAGCTATTGTTCAAGTAAAAGAAATTTGCAGTTGTAAACTCCCCAATGCTCAATCCAAAAGCAAATGCTACACCAGCAACAAATGCTGGTAATAATAGAGGTAAATAGATTTTCTTAAGTTTATAAAACCAATTTGCTCCTAAGGTTTTTGCAGAATCTATAAGTTCAGGATCAATAGTACTCAAACCATTTAGAAGAGCTCTTGTTACAAATGGATATCCAAGCAAACCTTGACTTATAATGATAAATATCCACGGGTAATTGCTGAAAAAGCTTGAATTTATGAAAGTTTGTAAAATCCCTAATGAAAGCGTAAGAGAAGAAATTGAAATTGGGATATAAGTCATTAATTCATAGGATATTGTCCGTTTCTGATATCTTTGTCTTCCTAAAGCAGCAACAGTGATTACTGCAAGAAAGGTTGCAAGCAATGTTGCTCCTAACGCAAAAAGTAATGTATTTAACAATGTCCTTGGAATTGAAACACCAACATAGTTGTTAGTTTCAAGTAAAAATATCGTTTTAAAATTATTAAGCGTAAAAATGGAATTTTGAGGATCCCAGAAGGATCTCACAAGTATGCTAATTAACGGAGCAATTTCCAAAACAATTCCAAAGATGAAAGCAAATGCTATTAATAGGTTTGCTTTTTTAGAGAAAAATTGTTTGATGAGAAATTTCTCTCTTGGTTTACTACTAGTAGTCATTGTTTTTTCTTCTTGTGTTCGTTTTCTAATGTTAAACAGGTAAACGAATATTATTGCAAGTATAACTAATAATTGCAAAACTGCTAAAGCTGCTGCTATATTTGTTTCACCACTTCTAAACTCAGCAAAAATTTGTGTTTCCAATGTTCTAAAGTTACCAATGATTATGATAATCCCAAAGCTCAGAAAACAGAAAATAAATGTTAGCAATGAAGCAGTTAAAATTGGTGGTAAGAATAATGGTAAATATACTCTGAGAAAAAGATGTAAACCTTTACTACCAGATGTTTTAGCTGCATCTATTATCTCTCTATCGAAGTTCTGATAGTATGCGGATAAATAATGGACGACTAGTGGTATGTTGTAAAAGGCATGAGCTAAAACAATTATGAATAGTTGGCTACCTAATGCATTCTGCTCACCAAAAATACCCAAAAATCCCATACCAACCAAAACTGATGGTAAAACAAAAGGTACTGTGAAAATCGTTAACAAGAATTTTCTACCTTTGAACTCATACTTTCCAAATAAATAACCAATAGGGATACCAATGAGAAGAGAAATAGCTGTACTTAAAATTGCTTGAGATAGTGTAAATGCAAAGAGCTTGTAATAGAAAGGGTCTGCAAAGACACTTGCAAGATATGAAAAAGTAAAACCAGAATCATCAACTACACTTGAAATAAGAACTGAGAAAACTGGAAATAGCAAAAATAATGCTATCAGTAAAATCGGAGTTAATAGACCTACAATAGTTAAAGTCTTTTTTCCGATTTGTTTAGTCGCCATTGTCTATTACCATGAGTAATTGATATGATCCAATAATATTTAGGGATTATAAATTTAAGGTACATATAAGATAAATAATAATCTAATCTTTCCATATTAGTTTATTAATACTGAATATATCTAGTAACACTACTAGAATCAAAAAAATGCAAGAAGTAAAGGTTTGAGTAATGCCATCAATAGAAGTGAAGAATATTAGTAAAGCATTTGAAGATTCAATAGCAATTACAGATATTAGTTTTAAATTACAAGATGGAGAGCTCATAACTTTACTAGGTCCTAGTGGTAGTGGAAAAACAACCATTCTTAGATTAATAGCTGGATTAATCGAATTAGATTCCGGTGAGGTTTTATTTAATGGAAATGATGTCTCAGCTGTTCCTACTGAAGAAAGAAATATAGGCTTTGTTTTTCAATCATATGCATTATTTCCTCATCTAACTGTTATAGAGAATATTGCTTTTGGTTTGGAAACCAGAAAATGGGGAAAGGAAAAGAAAATTGAACGTGTAAAAGAAATGTTAGAGTTAGTAGGACTCCAAGGTAAAGGTAAGAGATATCCAAGGGAATTAAGTGGAGGTGAGAAATCTCGAGTTGCTCTTGCTAGAGCATTATCTCCAAATCCTGATTTACTATTATTAGATGAACCACTCTCCGCTTTAGATATGACTCTAAAGGAATCTCTTAGAGTTGCTATTAGGGAAATTCAGCAAAAAGTGAAAGTTTCAACAATCTATGTGACTCATGATCAAAAAGAAGCTATGGAGATTTCCGATAGAATCATCCTACTCAACAATGGACAAGTTGTTGAATCTGGAACACCACAGCACCTTTACTTGCATCCTAAAAAGCAGTTTACAGCAGATTTCTTAGGCATTTCAAATATTTTATCTGGGGAAATAACTCAAAAGAAAGAAACGATTCTTTTAAAAACCTCTTTTGGGGTCTTAGAACTGCCATCACCAATAAATAAAGAATTTAAAGTAGAAAGTATAGCAATATTTCCTGAGCATATTTTTATTTCAAAAGAAAAAAAGAACGTACAAAATGAGTTTCCAGCTAAAATTCTAAAATCCTCTTTTGGTGGTCCATATATCGATATAATAGTTGAATTAAATGATACAAAAATGGATGTACAAGAACCTAGCTCACAAGTTCAAAAAATGTTCATAAAAGGTGAAGATGTTTTTATTACAATCCCAATTGGTTCTATAATCCTACTAGAAGAATGAAAAGGTGATTTAGTAGTAGTAGGTATATCTACTAGCTATCTAAACGAAATTATAATCTAAATAATTGTAAGGCTTCTATTTCACTAACACCTTCAATTTTTTCCAAGATTGCTTCAAGTTCATCTTGTAATCCATCTTGTTCAGCAAAATTGATGTCAACAACGAGAGCTTTCAAACCGAAAGCTATTGGTCGTTCTCCACTTGCAGTCACTTTCATATCTTCTGGGAGAGCCTTTTCTACTCGTTCTTTAATTGTTGCTGGTTCAATAGATGGATCTTCTGGTAAAATTTTATAAGTACCGACAATTCTTGCCAATTTTTTCATCTCTTTTTTTTAACAAATTTATACTGTTATATTTGTTTTTTCTTAATAGCGGTCGTATTGTGAATGCTTAATATTCTTTGCATTAGTCATTTTTCATCTATTGGAATAATTGTTAGAACAATTTTCTTATCGTTAATTATCCATTCTGAAGAAATTCCCTCTTTTGAGGTTCCTATTTTAATTGCTGCAGTCAATGTTTCAGTTTTGATGTAGTCACTCCATTTTTCAAAGGTTGTTTTAATATCTTCATCACCTTTGTAAAAAAGTTTGATATTTTGTGTATATTCTAGGTTTGCTTCTTTTCTCATCGATTGAATTCTTCTTATGATGTCCCTTACTAATCCTTCTTGAATAAGTTCAGGCGTTAATTCAGTTCTGATAAACACTTGACCTCCGCTAAAAGCAGCATCTGCGTATCCTTCTTTACCACTCGAGATAACCTCTAAAAGTTCTTCATCAATTTCAAAAACACCATTTTCGGTTTCAAGTTTGAATTTATAGTTCTTCTTTAGTTCCATAACTGCTTCATTTGCTTTTTCTCCAGCAAGATTTTTTATAGCCTTACCTATAATTGGTGCTTCTTGTTTGAATGTAGGTCCAAGCAATCGGAATTTTGGTTTGAACTGATAATCAACCATTTCTTCAAATTCAGTTTGGAAATTCACCGTTTTGACATTTAGCTCCTCTTTTATTTCCACTAAGAATTTCTCAGTCATCTTTTGTTGCGGTTCTGGACATACGATAATTAGTTCTTGTAATGGGATTCGATTTTTAATATCAGCATCTGATCTTGCAGCTCTTCCAGCTTCCACTATGGATATTGCATAATCCATAGCTTCCTCTAAATGGATATCTATTGCTTTAATGTTCTTCTCTGGATAAGATTCATAATGAATACTGAGTTTTTCATTCTTTTCATCTCCTTTCAATAACTTTCGTACAAGATTTTGGTACATATCTTCAGCTATGAAAGGAATGAATGGTGCTAATAATTTGGTTAGAGTAACTAATGTCTCATAAAGAGTACTTAGTGCATCAGTTTTATCCTTTGCAATCTCAGAACTCCAAAACCTCCTGCGAGATCTTCTTACATACCAGTTACTTAAATAATCAACAACAAATCTCTTAATAGCTTCAGCAGCTTTATGAGATTGAAATTCATCCAAGTTTTTACTAACGATGATTATAAGAGAGTTTAGTTTTGAGATTAACCATCTATCAAGTTCTGAGCGTTCTTCTAATTTGCTCTCTATTTTGAGAGGATTAATATTGTCAATGTTAATGTTTGTTACAAAAAATGAGTAAACATTCCAAAGAGTATCAAAGAAAATTCGTCTAGCTTGTTTGATTACATCAGCTGAGAATCTTGTTGGATTCCAAACAGGTGTGGAGAAGAAATACCAACGCATTGGATCAGTTCCAATTTTGTTATAGACAGATGATGGTTTTACAATATTGCCTAAATGCTTGCTCATTTTTACTCCTTTTTTATCCAATACATGTCCCATTGTAAGACAATTCAAGTATGCTGGCTTGTCGAACAATGCTGTACTTATAGCTAGAAGTGTATAGAACCATCCTCGAGTTTGATCGATTGCTTCTGTAATAAAGTCAATTGGGAAATGGTTTTCAAATTCCTCTTTATTATCAAAAGGATAATGCCATTGTGCAAAGAAGGCTGATCCTGACTCATACCAACAATCAATAACAAAAGGTTCTCGTTTCATTTTCTTGTTGCACTTTGGACAATAAAACGCAATTTCATCTATCCAAGGTTGATGCAATTCAAAATCCTTTGGCAGATCCTTTTTCATGTATGTTTTAAGCTCTTCTATTCCACCAATACAAACTGTGTTCCCACAAGAACAAATCCAAATAGGTAATGGTGAACCCCAGAATCTTTCTCTGCTTAATGCCCAATCAACAATATTATCTAAGAAATCACCAAATCTTCCATGTTTCAAATGTTCAGGAACCCAATTTATTTGTTCATTAGTTGCTAGAATATTTTCCCGTAATGTACTCATTCTAATTAACCAAGCTTCTCGAGCATAGTACATTGTTGGTGTATTACATCGCCAACAGAAACCGCTTGTATGTTTTTCCACCTTATCTGTAACAAATCTGTTCTCTTTTCTAAGTGTTCGCATTATATCTTTATCAGCATCTTTAATGAATACACCAGCCCAGGGAGTGATCTCCTCCTTAAAGGTGCCATCAGTATTTACAGGTTGTAAAAATGGTAAATTCTTTTGTAAAGATAATTCATAATCATCTGGACCAAAAGCTGGTGCAGTATGAACAATTCCAGTTCCTTCCTCTGTATTAACAAAATCAGCAGTAACTACTCGAAATGCATTCTTTTTATCTTTAACAGAAACTTTCGCATATGGGATTAATTGCTCATATCTCATTTCCTCAAGGTCTTTACCTTTCATTTTTTCTAATATTTCATAATCTTTATCAGGGAAAACTGCTGAAACTAAATCTTCCGCTAAATAGTAAATTTCATTTTCACGTTTGATTTTGACATATTTGATCTTTGAACCAACTGCTAAACCAACATTTGAGACCAAGGTCCAAGGAGTTGTTGTCCATGCCAAGAAGTAAGTATTTGGTTCACCTTCAACTGAGAATTTTACTGTTATTGATGGATCATCAGTTTCTTTCAAACCTTGAGAATACTCATGACTACTAAGTGTAACTTCACATCTTGGACAAGATGGAATTACTTTATATCCTTTAACTAAAAGCTCTTTATCATATAACTGTTTTAAACTCCACCAAACTGATTCAATATAATAATCTTCCATTGTAATGTAGGCCTTATCTAAATCAATCCAAAAACCAACTCGTTTGGTCATTTCTTCCCAGTCATTGATATATTTTAAAGCTGATTTTCTACACATTTTGTTAAATTCTTTAACGCCAAATTCTAAGATTTCTGGTTTTGAGTTCAAACCCAACTGCTTTTCAACTTCAATTTCAACAGGTAAACCATGACAATCCCATCCACCAATTAATGGAGAAACAAAGAATCCATTCATCATTTTATACCTAATATATAGGTCTTTCAAACATCTGGTTAATACATGCCCAACGTGTGGTAAACCATTTGCAGTTGGTGGACCTTCTAAGAAGATATATTTTTTCAAATCCTTTCTTTCATCTCTAAATCTATAATACACATCTTCTTTTTCCCAGAATTTCAGGATTTTCTTTTCAATCTTCGGCAATTGAACAAAGGTTTCAACTTCTTTGAAAATAGCCATTTATTTTGACCTCTTTTTTTTTAAATAAAAGATTTCTAAACATGCTTTCTTACTAATTCTCGAAAAATCTTTAACAGCTTTATAGGTTTTTTGATGGCATAGTTTTCCAGTTTTTTCTTTTTTATTTCGTTTTTTCCGAAATGGTTATCAAATGAAATAAACTATAATTTAGTTTATGCCAGATATTGATAATCCACAGACAAATGATGATATCCAAAATTTAGATGTACAAATTAGTGATTTTCCTGAATCTAAACCTAAGGTTAATTGGAAATCATTTATTAAATTTAGTGGATTTACAATAACTTTTGTAGTAATTTCCTTAGCTTTAATGATAATTGGTTTGATACTTTTTTATAAAAATCCTACTGTTATTAGAGAAAACGTTGGATTTTGGATTGCTTTTGCTGGAGTTATTATCTTTCTGTTAACTGTTATATTGGGTTTTGAAAAAGTAGATTAAAAAACTGGCAAAACAAGAGATACAATACATTATTTTTTGAAATCTTCTTCTGACCATGAGGAAAGTCTAATATGCTCACTTTTACAATTAGGACAGACTGTTCTTTGAAACATTAATCCATCTTCTTCTTTAGTGATATATTCAGCCTTAGCGAATCGGTGATTGCATTCATTACAGATATATACATCTGGTCTCCATACATCTGTTGTTTCTTTACCTTTAGTTTTTTTAGACATACAATTCACCAGTAAATACAACTGATAACAAAATAAGATAAATCTTTAATACATTTTTTGGTTAAAAAACCATTAATCTTATTCAATCATTGTAAGAAAATTTGATTTATTAATAATAATGCATAACAATGGATAATTACTCTGAAACTTTGAAGTTTGAATAATACTTAAATAAATGATAACAATTTTAAAGCAAGGAGAAAATCAAAAATTAATCCTGAAAATGAAAAAATAAATTCGGAGTTGCTTAGAAAACATGTCCACTTTATGGCGAGATAAAACCAATAGAACAATACTGATCTCTTCAATATTCTTTGTTCTTTCATTGGCAGTTATAATTTTCATGTCATTTTACGATATTGAGGGAAATCCCATAGCAGGTTTAAATTGGCTGTTCAATGTTTATGTTTTATATATATTTGTTATCTTACTCTTCTGGGTGCTCTATTTCTGCATGTTACTATTAGTTGGCAGCATCCGAGAAAAAATGAATGCTCTTCCAGGATGGACAGAAGTTATTATTTGTATGATTATAATACTACTTCCAGCTATTTTCATAGGAAATCAAGGTAATTTCCCAACAAGTTGGATAGTTTTTGGTGGAACAACACTAGGAGTAATTCTGATTACTCTATGGTTCATAATGACAACAACACCTAGAGAAGAAGCTACCACAAAATCATAGTAAGAATTTCTTTCTTACATTTTTCTTTTCTTATTTTTCAATTGTCAGAATTAAATTATAACTTCATAATAGATAAAAATGATACTTTTCTAATCACTCTTTAGGTAAAATTTAATTACTCAAAGAATTTCAAAAAGCATGTAAGGCAAAAAAAACCATAAAGTTCGGTCCTCACAAAAATGTCCTTAGATTGGCTTTGCTAATCTAATAATTTACTCTTTCGATTGACCGAGTCCCTACAAACTCATGAGTCTGAATCAACACCTTTTTGGTTCATAGTATGAGTAATGTCTTTTCATTGGAAAGAATTCGGGAAAAAAATGGAATTTTTTGTTTTCACTTAAACCAAAGAAAAAGCGAAATAAAAAATAAATGGTGAAAACTATGTCTCATGATTCTGGTGAGAGACGTCAATATATAGATCTCGAGAAAAAAGCTCTTGTTAGATATACATATAGGAATCAAAAATTTGAAATCATTGTTGATCCTGAAACCGCCTTGGATTACAAAAAAGGCAAAGATGTTCCTATAA
Organism: Candidatus Heimdallarchaeota archaeon; assembly: GCA_019058275.1. GTDB lineage: Archaea > Asgardarchaeota > Heimdallarchaeia > JABLTI01 > JABLTI01 > JABLTI01. The sequence continues at coordinate 30,422 of JAHLVW010000105.1, read as the reverse complement.
ATGATATTGTGGAAGGATATGTTATTTTTCACAATGCAACAAAAGGTTCAAAAGCTTCAGAAGTGATTTTAGAACAAACTTTTGAAACATCTAATAAAGAGGAAATTGTTAAGATTATTTTACAAAAGGGTGCATTACAATTAACTCAATCACAAAGAAAGAGGTTATTAAAAGACAAGATAGATGAAATCATAGATTTCATACATATTCACTGTATAAATCCTCAAACAAATAAACCCCATCCAAAGACAAGAATTGAATCAGCTATGGATGAAGCTGGTGTAAATATCGACTATGTTCTACCCGCAGATAAACAAGCAAAGGATGTCATAAAAGAGATTCAAGCAATTATACCAATTCGATTGGAATCTGTTGTTCTTGCAGTTAAAATTACACCTGATTTCACAGGTCCTGGATTTGGCATTGTTTCTTCAGCAGGTGATTTAATAGAAGATCAATGGGGTAATGATGGAACATGGTACGCAAAAGTAGAAATGCCTTCTGGGAAACAAGCTGATTTTCTAGATAAAATCAATCAGCTAACAAAAGGAAAAGCTGAAGTTAAAATAGTTGAAAGAAAAAGCGAATAAAATTAAGATAATGGAGAATTAATAAATGACAATTCTAATACAAGATAGATCAATGGTAACACCCGGTGAAGTTATCGCTGAAGGTGAATATCATTTAGGTTCGAATGTCTATTGGCAAGATAAAAAAATAGTTTCACAAGTGATAGGACTTGTAACTGTAAAAGATAATCAAATTAGTGTTGTATCACTAAAAGGAAAGTATATTCCTAGAGTCGGTGATTTGGTAGTTGGAAAAATAACTGATGTGTCACTAAATTCTTGGACAGTTGATATTTCAAGCCCATATCCGGGTATTTTAAGACCTTCAAGTTCACTTGATAGAAGGTTTGATCCATTAAAAGATCAAACAAGAAAAATCTTTGATGTTGGAGATGTGATTGTCGCAAAAGTCTTCACTTTTGATAGAACCCGTGATCCCAGTTTAACTCTCAGAAATGATAATCGTTCTGGTAGTGGTGGACCTTATCTGGGGAAACTATCTGGAGGAAGGATTATTGACGTAAGTCCTTCTAAAATACCACGACTAATCGGTAGAAGAGGTAGCATGATTTCAACAATCAAACAATACACAAATAGTCGAATGATAGTTGGACAAAATGGTCGTGTATGGTTCAAGGGTAATACCTTTGAAGAAGAATATTTGGTTTTGCAAGCAATAGAAAAAATTGACCGAGAAGCTCATACTACAGGATTAACTGATAGGGTTAAAGAATTCTTGGAAGTTGCTGTGAAGAATTTGAAAAAGAATTCAGATAAAGCCAAAGCAGAGAAACCAACAGAAAAGAAAGATGTTACAAAAAAGTAAGTATAATAAACAATAATGATTATTTCGGTGAAAAAAATGGCGAAAGAAAAAGAAGAAGTAGTTTTAATAACTAAAGATGGAATACGACATGATGGTCGTAAAAAAGATGACTTGAGAGATATTTCATTTCAAGTAGGTGTTTTAGATCGTGCAGATGGTTCTGCACTTATTACTTGGGGTAGAAATAAAATTTTAGCTGCTGTATATGGTCCAAGAGAACTCCATCCAAAACATATGGCTCTTCCTGATAGAGCTTTAATAAGATGCGAATATCGTATGGCAACATTCTCAGTTCCTGATAGAAAGAGCCCTGCTCCAAAGAGAAGAGAAAGAGAAATTTCTAAAATCCTTGCAGAAGCTTTAGAACCTTCTATCTTTAATTACTTATACCCAAGATCTGTTATCGATGTATACATCAATGTTTTACAAGCAGATGGTGGAACAAGATGTGCAGCAATAGCTGTGGCTTCATTAGCATTAGCTGATGCTGGAATACCACTGAAAGATTTAGTTGTAGGGTGCGCTGCTGGCAATTTATATGATCAAGCTGTTCTAGATCTTGATGATGTAGAAGACAAAGAAGGTCAAGGTGATATGCCATTAGCCTATTTACCTCATATTGATGAAATAGTTCTATTACAATCAGATGGTGTATTTTCACCTGATCTATATAAAACAGCTTTAGACATGCTAATTCCAGCATGTAAGAAAATCTACAAGCTACAAAGAGATGCTCTTAAATCAAAGTATTCTCAAATAACAGAAGAGGTTGCTGATGCTTCAGGAAAGGAAGCTAAATCAAAAGAAAAAGCTAAAAAGGAACCAGCAAAACCTGCAAAGGATGGCAAGAAGGAAGCTAAGAAAAAAACAGACGACAAGAAAGAAAAGCCTGGCGAAAAGGCAGCTAAGAAGAAAAAGTTTTCCAAAAAATCTGACAAAAAAATAGATGACGAAAAGAAATCCTCTGCTAAAAAAGAGAAAGATGATAAGAAATAAGATAGGTGAAAAAAAAATGACAAATGCAGGATTAATTAGTTTAGTAGAACGTGAACATATACAATCTTTATTAGATCATGGTAAAAGAACAGATGGTAGATTGTTTGAAGAATTCAGAAAAATAGCAATTGTTTCTAGTTATATTCAAAAAGCTGAAGGTTCTGCCATGGCAAAACTTGGGAAATCAAAAGTACTTGCTGGAGTGAAAGCCCAAATTGGCAATCCATTCCCTGACACTCCTGAAGCTGGTGTAGTTACAACTACTGTAGAGTTAGTGCCAATAGCTTCACCAGATTTTGAATCAGGACCTCCAAGAGCAAGAGCTATTGAGATAGCAAGAGTAACTGATAGAGCTATTAGAGAGTCAAAAGCAGTAAATCCCAAATCATTAGTCATAATCCCAGGCAAGAAAGTTTGGGTAATATTCATTGACTTATATGTTCTTGATTATGATGGAAATCTATTTGATGCTTGTACATTAGCTGCTGTTGCTGCATTAAGGAATGCCCAAATACCTGATGTTAAGATCATTAACGATGCTGAAGGTAATCCAGAGGATGTTGAATTACTTGAAACAACTCATCCAATAGTAATGGATCATATCCCTGTTAGCTGTACTTTTGCTAAAATTGGCAAGAATATAATTGTTGATCCAATCTTAAAGGAAGAAAGCATTCAAGATGCAAGAATAACTTTAGCCTTTACAGAGGAGAACAAAATATGTGCAACTCAAAAGGGTGAATCTGGAAGTTTTTCACTAGATGAGATCAAGAAATGCATTGATATTGCTTCAGAAAGAACGAAAGAAATAAGAAGCAAACTCGATTCCATAACAGACCCAAAGGGTAATCCTTGGTCGGATGACCATACAAGTTAAACAAAGAATAGAACGTGAGGATAAAATCAATGACAAGAAAAACTAAGAAAGTCGGTTCTACAGGTCGTTTTGGTCCTCGTTATGGTTCTCAGTTGAAGAAACGTTTCCTAAAAGTAGAGAATAGTATGCGTGCAACACACAAATGTCCAAATTGTGCAAGTCCAAAAGTCAGGAGAAAATCCGTTGGTATTTGGCAATGTAAAAAATGCTATTTGAGTTTTGCAGGTGGAGCATGGATACCAGTAACTCCTTCAGGAAGAACTGCAGCTAGAACAACATTGAGTTTAGAAGAACAACGACTAGAGAAGTCTAGGAAATGACCGAAAGAGACATAGCACCATATGAGAAATTTGTGTTAACGACTTCAAGGAAACCTAGCCAAAGAACCCGATCATTTACTCGTGATTTGGTGAGGGTTATCCCTTGGTCTTTTCACTTTACCCGAGGTTCACGTAGCTTAAATGATTTGGCTGATGAACTAGCTATTTTAGGTATAAACAGATTACTTATTCTTCATGAGAAAAAAGGTAATCCTAGTTTAGTGAAGTTCTATAAATCGGTAGATGGTAAACTAGAGGAAAGAGATTATCGTGTTCGTATTAAAGGAATAAGTTTAGCTCGAGAATTGAATAGAGGACGATCGGTTTTTACTGCTGAATCAAAATTGCGTGTTATAAATCAATGCAAGTCTAATTTTGGTGAACAGCTTTATACTATGTTATCATTATTCTTTAATTTTGAACGTTCAAGAGAGCTTCAAAAAGACGCTAATCTAAAAGGAATTGTTATTTTCTTTTCAGATTCAAAAGAAGACCTAATAAAATTAGATTTTCAGCAAATTGAAACCTGTAAAATGATTGGTCCAAGATTTACTATTTCTGATGTTTTTTTGGGGAAAAAAGGAGAAGCAATCCGCTCATTAATGAATATAATAGGAATTGGAAGAAGAAGAGAGAGAAGAAGCCAAGAGAGATCATAATAAGGGATTGTCTGAAATGACAAACAATGAGTATGCTAATTCTATGCAATTTTCATCAAAATTAGTAATTAAATCAACTGATGAAAGAGCAATAGAAGCTGCATATAATGCAATAAAACCTGAGACAACTGTTATGCTAACTCCAAGAGGAAAAGCTGAGATTATAATCAAAGACAAAAATACTCTAATTATGGATTTTTACGCATCAGATTTTATATCACTAAGAGCAATGCTGGGTTCTTATTTACGTTGGATAGAGACTGGAATTTTATCTATAAAATCCATGGATATCACAATTGAAGAGTAATTTACAATTAAAACAAATATTTGATATGAATCCAATTATGTAAAAAGATTTTTAATATAATGTCAATCAAAAGACTCAAAAGCAATTAGCTCATGAATGAAATTAGAGGAATGAAAGCATGACACACGGTTCAGTCCAAAAAGCCGGTAAAGTTCGTAATCAAACTCCAAAAGTAGAACAAAAACCTCACCTTTCAAGAAGTCCCAGGTTAAGAAACAAACATCTCTACAACAAACGATATGTTAAAGGTATACCAATAGGCCAACCTTCAAGTAAGAAAAGAAGAAGAAAAAGATAATTTGAAAGAATATGCTTAGATCTTCTAGTTTTTACTCTTTAATTTCGTTTCAAATTTTCAATTTAAAATCATTATCACTAGATTTTTTAGGTTAACTAATAGCAAATTAATTTGAATATGTAAGATAGGAAGAATGAATTCTTGGAAATTGCCCTTAGAGAAATTATTGAACGAATAATTGATGATCCTCCAAAAAAAAGAAAGGATCTAGCAAAAATCAAAAGAGAAATCTGCAAAAAATACTCACTTAATGCATTTCCAAGAAATAGTGATATTTTACAAGTAGCAACTGAAGAAGAAAGGGCAATAGTTTTACCATATCTTCTGAAAAAACCAAGTCGTACTATGTCTGGAGTGGCTGTTGTGGCAGTAATGAGTGAACCTATGCCTTGTCCGCACGGAAAGTGTACCATGTGTCCAGGCGGTCCCGAACAGGAAAGTCCACAATCTTATACCGGGTTTGAACCTGCAGCAATGAGAGGTAAAAGGCACGATTACAATTCTAAAGAGCAAGTTGTTGAGAGAATAAACCAGCTTGAAGTTATTGGTCATAACACAAGCAAAATTGATTTAATTCTAATGGGAGGAACTTTGCCAGCTGTACCTTTAGAATATCAAGAGTCATTTATCAAGGGATGTTTAGATGGAATAACCAATAAAGATTCATCTACAATTGAAGAAGCAATAGTTAATGCGGAGAAAAGCAAACGAAGATGTGTTGGAATAACTGTAGAAACTAGACCAGACACTTGTACACTAGAGAATCTTAATCAGTTACTAAATTGGGGAGTTACTCGAGTAGAACTGGGAGTTCAGATAATAAATGATCTAGTCTATGAAAGAATAAATAGAGGTCATACTGTTAATGATGTTACTATTGCCTTCAAAAGACTCAGGGATTTAGGGTTAAAAGTAACAGCTCATATGATGGTTGGCTTACCAGGAATTTCTTGGGAAGAAGAATTGACCAGTTATAAAACAATGATGAATGATTCCAGCTTCATTCCTGATGAAGTTAAAATTTACCCTCTAATGTTAATGGAAAATACTAAACTATATGAGGAATACCTTGCAGGTGATTACCAACCATTAACATTTGACGAGACTGTAAAACAAGTTGCAGAATATAAAGCAAATACATTGCCAAGTGTAAGAATTAAACGAATATTACGTGACATCCCTGCTCCAAGAATTTTTGCTGGTCCAAAAAAGAGTGATCTTAGACAATATGCACAAAAATACTTAGAAGATTCAGGTCGACAGTGTAAATGCATTCGATGTCGTGAAGTTGGACACCAACAACAGAAAGGAAAAATCATTTCAGAAAAAGACATTGAATTAGTTAGAAAAGATTATGATGCTTCAAATGGGAAAGAAGTTTTTCTTTCATTTGAAGATACTTCGCAAGATATTATTTTTGGATTTCTCAGATTACGCCATCCATCAAATGATAAGCTAATTACCTCAGTAAATGACACTCCATTTTCGATAATAAGAGAGATTCATATTTATGGATCTGTTGTGGGAATTGGGAACCTTGCTGAAAAAACAATTGATTGGCAGCATAAGGGTTATGGCGCTAAATTAATTGATGAAGCAATTGCAATCTCAAAAGATGAAGTTGGTAGTGAATTGTTATTAGTTACAAGTGGTATTGGAGTAAGAGAATATTATCAGAAAAGAGGGTTTGAGAAATTATTGCCTTATATGGCAAAAAAACTGTAAGATCTAATTAAATTTGATTAGACTATCTCTATAACCTTCTGGTTTTTCAAAACCCAACAAATTCAGGATTGTTGCAGCAACATTACTTAATCCTGGCTCGTCTACATCAAGATTTATTTGATAATTATTTTTACATTTTTTGTCAACTATCCAAAATCCAACAGGATTCAATGAATGAGATGTTTTAATCTTGCCATCAGGGAATTTCATTTCTTCACAATTTCCATGATCTGCAGTAACGATAGTAATACCATTTAGCTTGTTAACAGTTTCAATCATCTGTTTCACACAATTATCTACTACTTGCACAGCTTTAACAGATGATCCAATGTTACCTGTGTGACCTACCATATCACCATTAGCTAGATTCACTCTGACAAATTTGTATTCGCCACTTTGTAATGTTTCAATGGTCTTATTGCATACTTCTTTAATCATCATCTGAGGTCGAATTGCTATCATTTCGTTTGGTTCTGATTCAATTTTCATATACTTCTCCTTATCAAGACAAATATAACCAGATCGATTACCATTCCAAAAGTACGTTACATGACCATATTTATGCGTTTCAGCAATAGCAAATGAAGTAATGTTATTTGCACAGCAATAATCAGATAGAATATTCCTTATATCAGGGTGAGGAACTAAATATTGTTTTGGAATATGTTCATCTTCATCATATTGAACTAAGCCTGCATATTCTATTTTTGGAAATACAATTCTATCAAACTTGTCAAAATTTTCATCCTCAAATGCTTTACTAATTTGTATTGCTCTATCTCCTCGGAAATTAAAATTAATAACTAAATCATTATCAACTATTTTTCCTACTGGTTTGTTGTTTTTATCAGTAATCACAAAAGGAGGTAGATATTGATCATTCTTTTCTGGGAAGCATTCTTGAGCATGATTTATTGCTTCTCTTGCAGATTGATAATAACCTCTATACCCATTCTTTAATTCCTCTTCATCTATTCTCCCAAGAACATGTGCATACCATCCTCTTCTTACAATATTCCAATCAGACTCATAACGGTCCATAGTTACAACCATCCTCCCCCCGCCAGATGCTATTTTATAGTCATAATCTCTAATTGAGAAATTAAACATTATCTCTTTCAATCTTAATTCAAGAAAGTCAATATAATTTAATGCTGATCTTGCAGGAACATCTCTGCCATCTGTTAATACATGAATTCTTACTTTGATGACACCAACTTCAGCTAGGTTTTCTATTATTCTAACTATTTGAGTTAAATTGCTGTGAACATTCCCGTCAGATAATAATCCCAACAAATGAACGGTACTACCAGCATCTTTGACCTTATTAATAAGCTTCATCCAGATTTCAGATCTAAACAAAGAACCATTCTTAATTGATATATCAACCAATTTTGCACCTTGATCATATATCTTTCCTGCACCTAATGTATTATGTCCAACTTCACTATTTCCCATATCATCATCTGAAACTAACCCAACAGCAATTCCATGACTTTTCAAAGTACAATAAAGGTTCTTCTTTTGACATTCTTTAGTTAAACGTATAAGAGTTTTTGGTTTAGCTAGAAACACAGCATTTCCATCATTTTCCTCTCCCAAACCAATACCATCTATAATTATTAGTAGTAGTGGTCCGGAACGTCCATGAAATGAGGAAAGTCTGTTTAGTTTGTGCATCAATTTATCCTTCTAACTTGAATATCTTTACTTCAAAAATTATTATTTTACCTTGAAATAAGTTTTCTTAAAGAGCTGTTTATTGAATTTTATTATCATTTACACTTCAGAAAACATTAAATAAAACAAAGAATGTTTTTTCTTATTACCTTTTTGATGCGATTTAAATGAGTTCTGTTAAACACCCAAAACGTCATCCAAGAACAATTTTGAATCATCTTTCATTTCGAATGCTTTATGGGAGGATAGTAAAAGAACAACAGTATTTGACAAGTTTATATTACAATTTAAAGGTAATTGGATGGGATGATATTAGTCTTTTCCCAGATGGTTTTGCAGCTGATGCATCTTTTCTTTATCACATCCTTAAAGTATTGCTAAAAGTTAAACCAAAGTCAATACTCGAATTGGGCTCGGGTCAATCTACAAAACTTACTTCAAGATATATCAAAGAAAATACCAAAAAAAGAGCACTAATTTTGGAAGATTGTGAAGAATGGTTTGAAATAGTAAAACCTACAATCGCTATAAGTGAAAGATGTCGATTTATCTGTTCTCCACTAGAAGCAATGAAATTTCAAAAACACAAATGCTCTTGGTACTCAACAAAGATTTTGGAGGAAGAAGATATCAAATATGATTTGGTAATTATTGATGGTCCATTTGGCTCTTATAGATATTCAAGAATTGGTATATTAAATTACATACCTAAAATTATTAATGAAAAAGATTTCATAATTGTTTTTGATGATGCTGCAAGAAAGGGTGAACAAGATACAATCAAACAAGCTGAGAGAATTCTAAAAAAGAACAAGATTCCATATGTTAAATTTCACTTCTTTGGATCAAAAAAGCAGACATACTTAACATCACCTAATTATTTATTTTTAGGATCAAATTAGTGACCTAAGAGAATAATGATTTTTCTAGACGTTATTCCGTAAAATAGAGAAACAAAATTAAGTGTAAAGCTAATAACAATATATTGATAAAAAAAATCAATTTAGGAATGGGGTAATATGTCTGAAAAGGAACAAATATCTGACTCTAGCAAACTAGAGAAATTTGATAATAATTCTAGTTCAGACGATAATGAGAATATTCTGGTTCCGCCATCTGTACCTGAGTTGCCTGACGAATTACTTGAGCAAATTGATAAAACTCAAGAAATCATTGGTGTTCAAGCAGAAGAAGCAGAACTACCTGATTTCAAAAGTGAAATTGGAAGAAGAATCTTTGGACAACAAACTGTAGTGCGACCTGCTCCACCGATTCCACCTGTGCCAAAAGAATTACGTAAGCTCTTTTTGAATGTTGAATTAAAAGATGACTTGCTAGATGGAGTAGCTTTGATTTCGGAACTAGATGCAAGAAAAATAACCGATTTGAATTCAGGGATTTTAATATTAGAAGATTCAAATAACAATAATTCTATTGCAGTCAAGTTTCAAGTTAAACTTGAACTCGAAGAAGGTATGATTCAAATAAACAGAAACATCATTTCATCTTACAATATTAAAGAAAAAGTCTCAATTAGACTTTATCAAGAGGAACCAATTAAAGTTGACAATGTTACTTTGGCAGTAAGTCCAATAGCTGGTAATGATATTTTTCATGTTGTTGGGTCATTAAGAAAGAGCATTGCAAAACTAAAGAAAATCCTAGAAAACTATGTAGTAAAAGAAGGACTTGTTATTAAATGGAAAGAGAGAAATGCATCAATAAAAATAACTAACATATCTCCTCAAATAGCTCCAAAAGAGATGGCAACTTTTGATTTTACGAAACCTCGAGTATTGTCAATTAAACCAGATGGTGCATTGGAATTTAATACCATTCTGATAATGGACATTTCCAAATCAATGAATGGTAGAGATTTAGAAGTCAAAAATGTTATTCCATCAGTAGAGAGTATACAAAAGGCATTCACATATGAAGGACTTGATGATTTTCTGAAAGAATTTAAAGACGGTAATAATGTTAAAAGAAAATCCGGTGCTATCTTTGCCGGCTTGCTTTATTTGAGTGAAAAAGCAAGAATAGGTATTGGTGAAACAGTCAGTCTAATAGTTTTTGCGGATAGTGCTGAAATTCTAAAAGTAGATAACAAACCATATGTAATAGCTGATCAAAGATCAAAAACAGCATTCAATTTACTTGTTGAGCAAATGTTTGAAGATCTTGAGGAGAAAATGGGCGCAGGAACAAATATGGCTTCTGCTTTAGAGCTCTGTGATGAAATAATTAAAAATCTACCTAGATCGAAAAGGAAGAAACCATTAATGATTATCTTACTAACTGATGGTTTCGATACAAGTCAAAGAGTCAAAGAAGTTGTAATAAGTAATTATGCTAATAAGGAGAATATTGTCTTACATGCTGTTGGTTTAGGTCCTTATGTAAATAAGAAAGAATTAGTGGAAATTAGTGATTTGTGTGGTGGGGAACTCTTTCTACCAGAAGATTTAGGTGAATTACTTCATTGGTACAGTAGACGAGCTAAAGAACTATCAATCAAGTTAAATGACGTTGATTCATGAGATGTTTTCTATTTAAATGAAGTCAACGAAAAAGTATTTTAAGCGATTATTTTCAAACTGTGGATGGGATCTGTAGCGCAGTTTGGACAGCGCATCTGCCTCCTAATGGAACAAAAATAAAAAAAACAGGAGATAGCAGAAGGTCGCCGGTTCAAATCCGGCCAGATCCGCCATTTATCTCTTTTGGTGTTACTGCTTTACGTCTTCCAATGAATGGAACTAGCATACCAACTTTTTTTTGGTATTCAATATATTCTTCACCAAATTCTCGAACAAGTATTTTCTCCTCATAAACAGCTGTTAAATAATATCCAAAAATCCCTAAGATTAATGGTATAAGGAGATAATTTAGCATAGCTAATGGTATACCTATAAAATAGTAACAATATGATGCATAAAGTGGGTGTCGTACAATTCTAAATCCCCATTTTTTTGTAAGCTCTTTTGGAACTCCCCAAGAGATAGCTTTTGTACTTCGAGATATTCTACCAATGGATGCAATAAAGGTACCAAGTCCAACTAAAACTAAACCGATTATTTGGAAAACTTCATCTACATATAGTATTGCGAAATTAAAGAAGAGAATGAAATCATCTATATCAAATATATGCAATATTGGCCAAAAAATTACAAAAACCCAAAAAACTAAACTAGTTATGACTGTTATTATTTTTGTAAAATTCTGATCCTCCCATGCTGGATAATCCTTAGCATCTTCCTTGTATCCTTCTGTTTTTCTTCTGTAAGTAATCAAATCTAAAGGAATATGAATCAACATATATACAAGAATGTTCGAACCTATGTAATAAGCAAGAATATCATAATTTACCATTATATTCATACTCTCTATATTGTTAATTCAGTAGTAATATGTTAATTTTATCTAAAAGAACGAGTGAAGGAAAATTAAAAAGGTAGTATTTGTAAGAAATCTAAGGTTTGGCAACTATGATTGGAAATAAGACTTGTTGAGTGTGGTTTATTTGGTTAAAAAGAAAGATAATTTTGACGAAATTGTTCCTGAGCTTGAAATGTCTGAAGAACTTCAAAATAAAGTAGAAGAGATAATAACCTCATTAAAACAAGAAGTTCCTTATCCTTGGCATGAGAATAATAAAAACATAATCCCAATTGACGTTTCTGTTGATAATGGAACAATAAGAGTGCTTCATATAAAACCCGATAAACCAATAAGTAAAAGACCAGTAGTTTTCGTTTCAGGATGGGGAAGCACCCCAGTAACTTTTCAAGATTTTTATAAAATAGTACATAATAGACTTGAATTTTTCTATGTTGAAACAAGAGAGAAGGAAACTAGTAAACTACAAAGATTCAAAGCTGATATGTCGATTAGTCAGAAAGCAAAAGATGTTCAAAGAGTTATAGATTATTTAGATTTAGCTTCAAATGATTTTGTATTATTAGGTGCTTGTTGGGGTGGATCAATAATTTTGCAAGGTTTATTGGAAAAAACAATTAAGGCTCCAACATTGATTGTTTTTGATCCAATGCATTATTTCTGGTATAATAATTTCATAATCAAGTATCTTATACGATTTTTACCTACATTTACATTTTACATTTTGAGACCTATTTTGAAATTCTTCGCTTTGCGTGGCATGAAAGAAAAGGTGCAACGTCAAAGACTTGAAACATTAATTGCTGCAGCTGTTCCCTGGAAGTGGCGTAAAGCTGCTTTAGCATCAAAGGATTTTGAAGTATTGGGAAAACTCCATCAAATACAAGAAGAGGTTTTTGTAGTAAATGGAACAACTGATAAAGTTCATGATCAGAGAAATTATCCTATAATGACAAAAAAAATACCTAACGGTAGATTCATCTTCCTAAAAACACATGAATCAAATAGAGAATTTATGATGGGAACAACTGCACTCGAATTTTCAAAAATTGAGAAAGCAAATGGAGTTCCTCCGAATCTTGCTGATTTTGAAAAAAAGTTGATTAGAAATTAAGAAAAAGATGGCTTTTTAATTTGCATTATAATTAATAAGATTCAAAAAACAGTATAAACATTGTTTAGTTAGAGTTATGAAAAAGAAATAGTGAATTCACAAGTGTTGCATTACATAAGCTATACTTTGTTAGAATTGTTGAAACTCAATTAGAAGCCATTTCAAAATAGAGTGTTTAAATTTTGCAAACAATTAGAGTATTGTTAGTTGATGATGAACAAGATCTACTTGAATCATCAAAGATATATTTAGAGAACATCGAAAAGAATTTTCATATTTATACAGCTACTTGTGCGAATGATGCTTTGGATTTATTAGAAAAGGAACCTATTGATGTTATAATTTCAGATTATCAAATGGCTGAAATTAACGGATTAGCTTTTTTAGAAAGAATACATGAGTTGGGATATGATATACCTTTTATTATTTTTACAGGTCGAGGAAGAGAAGAGGTAGTAATTCAAGCTTTAAATTTAGGAGCAGATTACTACTTACAAAAAGGGGGAGATGTGCAAAGTCATTTTCATGAGCTAATTAACCTGATAAACAAATCAATAGATAAGAAAAAAGCTGAAATTGCTTTAAGAAAAAGTGAAGAGAAATTTTTCAAAGCATTTCAATATAGTTTCAATAGTATAGCAATAAATAGAAGAAGTGATACAGAATTCTTAGATGTAAATGACAATTTCTTACAAATGTTAAATTACTCTCGAGATGAAGTCATTGGCAAAACTTCTTATGAACTAATGCTTTGGGCAAAGAAGGAAAATTATGAACATTATAAAAAACAAGTTCTTGAAACGGGGGAAGTGAATGACTTTGAAACCATTTTATTAATTAAAGATGCAAGATAAATCCCTGTCTTAATATCTGCAACTCTAATTGATATAGAAGGTGAATTATGTGTTTTATCTGTATCTCGAGACATTTCTGAGCTTACACAAGCAATAGAATCACTCAAAGAGAATGAACTTAGATACAGATTACTGTTCGAAGAATCACCAATAGCATTATTTCATCTAAATTTGTTTGAAATGAAAACACAAATCGAAGATCTAGTAAATTCAGGGGTAAATGATGTAATAAAATACTTAGAAGATAATCTAGTGTCATTGACAAAGATTACAAAGGCAATTAAAATTGATGAAATGAATAAAGTTGCCTTTGAGTTAATGGGTGCGGAATCAAGAGAAGATATACCTATGTTTATTGATGTTGAATTTATTATGAAAAATAAAGAATTATTTCTCAGTCTCCCAAAATTCATGTTATCAAAAGAACCATTTTATGAAGAGGAGTTCAGCAGTATCAATTTTAAAGGAGAAGAAGTTAGGATTTTTATTAGAATGTCTTTAGCGACTGGCTCTAAAGAATCATGGTCTAAACTTTATGTTTCTATTATTAATTTAACTAGCAAGTAAATTGAAAAACTTCATCAATTCTTATTCTCAATCTTTGCTTAAGCTACTTACTTAATAAATCGTTTATTTACGTAATGTTCTTAAAAGAAATAATATGCTTATCAATTAAGCGGTGAAATTAATTTGGCAAAAAATCCCAAAGCTTTCATTGAAGACAAAATACTCCTTAGTTTAAAAGAGATTTTGAAGAAACTCAATATAAAAGGTAAAGTGCTTGTCAAAGAGACATCTAAGAAATCAAGCTTTGGTGATTTATGCACTCCAGTCTTTCAACTTGGTAAAGCTAACAAAAGAAATCCTAATGAATTAGCAAAGGAGATTGCTGATAATTTTCCAGAAAATGAACTTATCAAAAATGTTTCTTCAGAAGGTGGATTTGTTAATTATTCATTAAATCGAGCTCAATGTTCAAAATTATTTTTAGACTTTATTCTATCCAACAAGAAATTCTTTTACAATAACATCTACAAAAATATGAAAATTATTGTCGAACATACATCTGCAAATCCAAATGGACCAATTCATATTGGGAATTTTCGAGGTTCAATAATCGGTGATACTTATGCAAGGATTTTGAAAGTAGTTGGAGCTGATGTTATAACTCACTTCTATGTTGATGATCTTGGTCACCAGGTACCTGTTGCAGTTATTGGTTACGAATTGTTAAAGAAATACAATAAGGTCTCTACAAAAATTAAGAAGGATCATTTCATTGGGCAAATTTATGGAATAACTCATACAATGTATGATATCCAAAAACTAAAGCAAGAATTAGAAAAATACGATGTTTCTTTGGGAAAGGATCAATTTTGGCTTAATGAAGAGGATGAAAAAACACTAGTATCAAAAATTGCTAAAGCTAAGATTCCAGAAGAAGAGTATAAAGAGTTTAAGAAACAGTTCAAATTCCTTGTTGATGTTCAGAATAATGTCTATAAGAGATTCAAAAATCAATATGAATCTTTGAAAAAATGCCTCGAGAAAGAACAGATTGATTTACCAGTAGCTGTTCTTGATTTGAATAGAAGATATATGGAGCAAGAAAAAGAGGCCGTGAAAATTGTTCGAGCTACTTGTGGGGATGTTTTAAACGGTCAACGAGAGGAGCTTTCTTTATTGGGAATAACTCATGACCAATACGACTGGGAATCAGATCTGCAATGGGCTGGAAAAGTTTCTACAGCACTTAGTAAATTGAACGAAAATGGTTTCATTATCGAAGATAATAAAGCAAGAATCTTTGATGCTAATAAAGCAGCTGATTTAAAGGGTGCTCGTGATTATTTGAAGCTTAAGAAATCTTACGAAGTCCCAAATGCACTTTTAATAACTTCAGCGGGTGATACTCTCTATTTATTAAGGGATATTGCCTATTCTCTTGATAAAATTGATGTTTTTAAAGCAGACAAAGTTTTCAATGTAATTGGTAAACCTCAAGAACTCACTCAAAAACAACTAAATCTAGCTTTACGAGCTGTTGGTAGATCAGATGTTGCAGACAAAACTTGGCATCTAAATTATGAATACATTGAACTACGGGGAGCGCTTATTAGAATGAGTGCTCGAAGACTACAATATATAACTCCTTTGGAATTATTTGAATTAACAAAACAAGCTGTTTTGGATTCATTCTTGAAAGATCGCGATTATCCTTTAAAAGAAAAAGAGGAAATAGCAAAGATTGTAGCAGTTGGAGCCATTAAATATTCTATAATAGCAGTTGGACTAATGAAGCAATTAATCTTCGATCCTCAAGAAGTGGTTTCATTAACTAATAATACCTCTCCATTTATCCAATATGCCTATGCTCGTTCACAAAACATTTTAGTAAAAACTGATTTCAAATGGAAAAAAGAAAATTCCAATTCACTAATGACCTTACAAGAAGAGGAAGAGTGGTTACTGATTTTAGCATTAACTAATTTATCTGGTATAGTTCATACAGCAGCTGAGCAAATAAAACCAGAGTTAATTTGCAATTATCTTTTTGATATAGCTACATTATTCAATAAATTCTATGATAATCACCGAGTATTGGATGCTTCATCTAAAGAATTGATAACTGCACGTCTTGCTCTTACTTATGTAACTGGATTAGTTCTTAAAAGTGGTTTAGAACTTCTTGGAATAAAATCTCCAAATAGAATGTGATTTTTCTTCACATTTCTTTTCTTACTAATGTATTACCAAGATATAACAAGGATAACACATTGACTTTTGAATTTAAAAAACTGATATTTATTGTAAGTGGAAGATTAGTTCGAAAAAATTGTTATGATCATATCCACAAATAGTCCAAAAAGAATAGCTATAAATAAAAAATTAGAGAAATGGTGCTACCGCTTTGGAAAGATCTGTATTAAACAATAAGTATGCTAATGAAAAATCAGCATTAAGAGATTACGTAAGCAAACAACAAAGAAAACCAATGCACAAACCAGTAAAGAAACCACTCGGAAAAACAAACTGCTATGTTATCGGTGTTGGTGGTGGGGGAAATAACACCATAAACAGACTAATGTCAACAGGAATTAAAGACGCTTTCTGCATTTGTATAAATACAGACCTTCAACATTTAGAATCAGTAAAATGTGACTCAACCTTGCTAATTGGAAAGAAAACTACTCGTGGGTTAGGCAGTGGAGGAAAACCAGAGTTAGGCAAGGCAGCAGCCGAAGAATCTTATTCTGACATACAAAGAACCATCTCGGATGCAGATATTATTTTCTTAACCTGTGGCTTAGGCGGGGGAACAGGTACAGGAGCAATGCCTATCATTGCTGAAATTGCAAAGAATGCCGGAGCAATTGTAATTAGTGTGGTAACAATTCCTTTTAGTATTGAAGGGTCTCGAAAAGAAAAGGCTTTTACAGGTCTAGATACTTTGCAGAAGAATTCTGATACAGTTGTGATAATTGAAAATGATATGCTTTTGGAGCTTGTTCCAGACTTACCAATAGAAGAAGCATTTAGCGTAGCAGATGAAGTTCTTGCTAACTATATTTATTCAATTATCTCAACAGTTTCACAACCCGGTTTAATCAATGTTGATTTTGCAGATCTTAAGTCAATTATAGCCAAAGGTGGTGTAACTGTTTGTGGAGTAGGCGAAGCACAGGGTGAAGATAGAGCAGTAAAAGCAGTCCAAAAAGCACTCGAGAACCCATTGGTGAATATCAACTACAACTTGGGAAACGCTGCACTAATACATGTAACAGGTGGATCTACAATGTCTTTGAAGGAAGCAAGTAGTGTTGTGGAGATAATACGAGAAAAGATTCAACCTGATGCAGAAGTAATCTGGGGAACAAAAGTAGACCATGAATTGGGTGATGTTCTTCGAATAATAATCGTTATCTCTGGAGTTGAAAGCGAGCAAATAATGAGTATGCATAAAAGACCAGCAACATATTTAACACCTCCATATGATGTTGTCGCTGGTCAAAGTACAATAGGACAAATTAGACCACAGAGAGAAAAAGAGAATTGGTTGAGGAAAGATACAAAACCAAATCTAAGAGACTTGCGAAGAAAATTGAAAGAAACTACAAAAGAACGGAAAGAAACTCCAGAGAAAATAATACAAAAAGAGAAAACATCAGAATTCTGGGATGAACTTGGAATCAGTAAAGGCTTGGATTAGAGAAGAATTTCTAAACTAAACCAAAAGAAATCCTTTTAAAAAGGATCCAAGAGTCTTTTTTTGCCTAGAAGTATTTTTAGGCCCGTAGGATAGTGGTCAATTCTTACAGTCTTTGGAATTGTAGACGGAGGTTCGAATCCTCCCGGGCCTACCATTTTAACCTCTTCAAGTGATCTCAGATGACTAATAAAACAATAGCTATTTTCATTGCAGGAGATTTGCATATTCCATCAAGAGCATCTATGTTTCATCCTAAATTTGATGAGATTTTAAGGAGTAAAAAATGGGATTATATTGTTTTAACAGGTGATTTAACACAACCAAATGTTCTTCATTATTTCAAAGAGCATGTTATAAAACCTGAAAATCTGATTGTTTGTCGTGGAAATATGGATCTAATTCCTTTACCTGTATACCCGACTTTTGATGTTTCTGGGATACGGTTTGGAGTTTTTCATGGAACTGGTATTCATCCACGAGGAGATATTAAGCAATTGAAAGAAGTTGCCAAAGAAAAGAATGTTAGAATTTTATTTACTGGTCATTCTCATTTAATTCTGTTTCATATTGATAATGAACATATTCTTCTTAATCCTGGAACATCTACAGGTGCTTCAGGTGGATCTTCTTGGACAGTAAATACTGGTGTAATGATTTTATCTATCTACAATAGAAATGAAATTGAGATTACTTATCATTACATAAATAATTTTGGGAGGTTAAAAACACGATCCCAACTAATAATAATAAAATAATTTTCTAATCTCATGTATAACCAATAAACCCTAAACAGATTTATGTGTTCAGACTAAACAAAATAGAAAAAAAAATGAGAAAATCTTATTTATTCTTTCTAATTCTTTTGAAAGAAATGAAAGCTAACATTGAAAATATAACTAATCCTAAGGATATTACACTAATGAATTGATAACCAACTGTTATTGTTGGTATTTCTGTAGTATCGGTGGGCGTAGAGCTTGGTTCTGAAGATTCACCAATTATAAACCAGTAATAATCTGATTGTTCCTTGTTATTGCTTGTATCAAATGTTTGTACAAAGTATGTGAAGTTATTTGCTGCATTTATATCGTATGTACCAGTTAATGTGATGTTTGCAAGGAAGGTTGTTCCACCAGATGCGAATTGTGTCATTGGGAGTATTATAGCAATGTCATCATCCTTGTAGTAGTACAATTGAACTGTTAGGTCATCTAAAGCATCATAGTTATCGTAAACACCAACTGTTACTGTAACATAATCAGTGTCATTAGGTACACCAGTTGGTTATCTTTCATTCATATCGACTATACCAAGAATTAGTGGTGCTAAAAAGTCATCAATAGAAATGTTTTGATATTGAATGAATGGCGCTTCATACTTTGGGTCAAAAACAATAGTAATGTTATGATCACCAAGTGGCATATCTCTATCATTAAATTGCAGAAGATAACCTCAATCGCCAGTAAATTGATTCACGTCAGGGTTATCCCAGAATTCATACCCATAATCAAGATCATAGGAGTTTTCCCATCCAGATAATCTTATTCTGAAATCAAAATTTACATAATCATCATAGCAGGTTCCTGTTACCACGATTGCACTAGTTACTGGATTCGTAAATGAATTCCAAGAAAATTCCATAGGATCATTTCCTGATGCTAATGAAAACTCTTCAACACCAATAATAATATCTTCTGCGTCATCACTATTTACTGCACCAACAAAAAATGAAAGATCTTCTAAATTGGAAAAATCTAGAACGATATCATCAGCAAAACCTGTATTTAATGGTCTTGAGAATTCAACAGTATAGTTAAATGTTTCAGTTGTATTAAAGTCACTTGCTATGGTTACATCTGTCTGACTACTTGATGGTGGATTCAAAAACCAACCAACATAGATTGTACCAAGCAGCAAAACTAAATGGTTGGTAATGGGTGGAGTTGTGTTATCAAGTATTGGCATTGTACCCTGAACCATCAATGTTTCTAATAAAGGGTTTATCCCCTCCATCAGGATTACCTAACAAGTCCATTTCATATTCAGATGGACCAGTTCTAATTGAATTTGTTCAAACCCAGAGATCAGTTTCAGTTCCATCTGAGAATCCGACATTTAACACATCATCTTCTCCTCCAAATTGCCCCCAGTTTGCATGCGTTGAATTTAACATTTCAGTCTTATTCCAATGACTTACAGTATTATTTTCTGTCATATCTGATCACTGTGCAGCCACATAAATTGTAGAAGCATCATATGCTAAATAAACATCAACACCATTGAATATGTCATGAGGAACACCTTCAACTTCCCAATCAGTTAAATCACCATCTAAAATTATTCCACTTCCTCCTGTAATATCATAAATCCAAATACCCTTATTATCCAAAGTCTTTGTGATATTGTCAATTTATTTTATGGAATCCGATCTAGCTTTATCAGTAGTACATATTGGAATAATTATCATTAAACAGAATAAAATGAGGAATACTTTTCTTTTATTCATTCTTATCCCCTACTATTATTATCATCTATACTATCTTTCAAAATGAAAAAAGGCTTTCGCATCATATTTAATGTTAAAATCGCAAAATTTAGCGAAAAATACTATCCCCAGAAGATTTTTAATGATAATTTACACTTACCAATAAACTGTTGCAAGGTCTTTGAGGTAATACCTAGATAGTGTTGGTATATTCAGTTAATTAAAAGGTCTCTAATCCAAACTAGTAATTGGCAAATAATTAGTTCGGAGATTGCTGAGGTGAACAAACTATTGGAAAGTTTAGACAAAGAGCTAGATAGTATTACCGGTGAATCTGATCTAAGCTCGAACCTAGGGCAATTTATGGGTCTTAATGACGGTGTTCTAGGAATTGGTATTTATAATATATTTGGGAATACACTGTTTACAAGTTCCAAAGATACAAATGGTGACATGGGCCTTACTGCTTTTAGATCTCTCTTAGGATTAGTTGGTAATCAAATCGATTATATCTTACCACCAGAAGCAAATGTTCAATTTATTGCTCCTGAAGATATTCTCGTTGGTGTTTCAAAAATAGGAACTGATAAAATCTTTGCAGTTGTTTTGGAAAGAAATGCCAAAATATCCAACTTAGTTCCTAACATAGTCAAAATGACTAAACTTCTGAAAGGTATGGCACAAAAAACTTCATCCCTATCAAATTCAAAATGTTTAGATGCTTATAAGAGAACCATTGCAGCAAAATCAAAGTTTTCCAAGAGACAAAATCTCATTCGACGATTCGCTGGATGATTTCTCTTCCATTTCCTTTCTTTCTTTAATTTTCATTCTTTGTAGTGTTTTTCCAGCTCATATGTTTTTTATTCGAAGACTTGATTTTAGAAAATTCCACATCACCAAAAAGGTTTTAATGGCATAAACTTGAAACAAAAGAAACAAAGAGACATAAAAAGATAAAAATAGCGATTTATCGCTAATGTCAACATTAACTAGTAAAAGGTTATAACCATGTCAGGTCGGAAAAACAAAGTGTTGTTAGTTTTTGCACTAGCAATAATTACATTGAACATGATTACTTTGTTTCAAGTAAACGGTATTATGAATAATCAAATAGAAAATGATACAATTCTTCCGTCTTATGTGGAAGAAACAAATATTGGGGACACCAGTCCATTTGTGCCCAATAGTGCAGGATCCGATTATCCAAACTTATCATTATGGGATCTTGATATAAATGTAACTCGTGCAGTTAAATTGCATGAATTTGGTTATTTAACAATAAATGATACCTATGTTATCAATAAAAATGATAATATTACATTGCCTATATTCCGATTTGCTTATCCAAAAAGCTGGGGTATCAATTTAGTTAGTATCAAAGGCAAATCAATGTATGATGCAGAAGATGTTCCACTAAATGATACTGAAGTATTCAAAGAATATGACACAGAATACTATTCATTTTATGCTATGAATTTGATCCCAGCACTTGAGAACAGTTCTGATTATAAAATAAATGTTCAAGCAACATTCCTTAGACCTTATTCAATTTTTGAGTGGGTTTATATGGAAGGAGAAATTACAAACATCATGGTAAATGGCATTGCTTTTAATTTCAGTCAAGTACCATTAATTTCTCATGATATAGCTATGTGTAGAACAGCATTCAATACTCCAGAGGAAGGAAATATCCTTACTGAATTTGTTTATCCAGTAAATGCAACAGTAGAGACTGCATCAGTGATTTTCGGAGATTTATATGATATTCCTGCATTTAACTTCTCAACATCTCATGATCCAAATGATCGTAATTACAAATACTATGCCCAAATAGGTTGCTTTTTAACAAAAAGTCCACCAGCAGAAGCAATAAGCTACAAACGAACAATCACCTTAGATAATTGGTATTATGCTCATATTCGTGAAGAAATTACTATGCAATGCTTAGGAGTTAGTCCTGATAGTATGCTATGGGATTTACTCAAAAAAGAAATTTGGATATCGTTTGCTATGCAAGAGTTGCATCTTTACATTGATAATGCTCAAGACGTTGTTGTTTACGATGAACTAGGAAAATTAGTACCAAAACAGGGATCAGAGATAGCTCAGCTTAATCGTATCAATATCTTTCTACGAGGACCCATTATCGGTGGAGAAATCAAGAGCTTTACTATTGATTACAAATTGAAACTAGAAGAAGTACTTGAGTATGAAAAAACCGAATATGTTCTGAAAACTCTGGGCTTACCTAAGGTCGACTTCCATGTAGCGAATTTCGATTTAGATATTGTTTTCCCACAAGGTGCAAGATTCCAATACCTAACATTTGGCAACCAACCAACTGAATATATAACTGGGTACACAGGTGTATTTTTAAATATCGGACGAAGACAAACTGTATCCCTCTCTATGGTAAATATTACAAGATATGATAATTTGCAAATAAGCGCAAGTTATACCATGAATGATTTATCCTACTTTATTCAACCACTTATATTTGCATTAATTATTTTCATTGCTTGTTTGTGTTATGTTGGATTAAGAATATTGAGAAAGGATATAATAGAAAAAATCCTCATAACTCCTGAATCTCGAGAAGAAGTTCCAATTGAATTAATCCAAAAATTCGTTGAATCATATGAAGAAAAAACTGCTTTGCAATTACGAATTTCTGAACTCGATCTAAAGCGAAGGAAGAAGAAAATTAAAGCTAAGGAATATGATTATCAAAGGAAGATTCTAGAAAGCAAGATGCGTGAATTAATCAAAAATCTTGATACAATAAAAAGAAATCTTAAAGAAAAAGGTAAGAAATATTCCGACTCTATTCAGAAAATAGAAATCACCGAAGAAAAACGATCAAGCATAGAACGAAGCACCCAAGAACTAAGAGTCAGATACATCCGAGAGAAACAGATTTCAAAAGATGCTTATCTCAAAATCCTTAAAGATTATCAAAACCAAATTGAACGATTTGAAAGAGATATTGATAAGGAAATCATTAATTTAAGGCTCTTAATTGAGCATGAAACAAGCGAATCTTAAATTCTCTTCTTTTTTCTTCTTTTTCTTATTTCAAAATAGATAATGAGATTGGGTTTACATAGTTCTCTATTTTACCCAACCTTTCATAATTCTATCACAATTCTCACAAACAAATTTCGAAGTATCAATAGTCTCCCTTTTCTCTGGTACTGGGAAACGTTTTAACCCACATTTACAAACATAACCTCTTAAACAAGCTGGATTCCCAAATACTAAAGCATGTGGAGGAACATCTTTAGTTACTACACTACCAGAACCAATCATACTAAATTTACCTAATGTTAAACCACAGATGATTACTGCATTTGCTCCAATTGACACTCCATCCTCAACTATTGTTTCCACAGTTTTCCATTCAGGATTAAAAGCACGTGGATACGAATCATTAGTAAATACCATATGTGGTCCTAAGAACACATTATTCCCTACAGTAACTCCGTGATAAACAGATACCCTATTCTGAATCTTTACTCCATGCCCTATTTTTACACCAGCGTCAATATAGACACCTTTTCCAAGAATGCAATTTTTCCCTAACTCAGAATCTTTTCGGACATGAGCATGATGCCATACACTTGTTCCTTCCCCTATCTTTGCACCATCTTCAACTATCGCAGTTGGGTGAATTCGTACATTTTTTCTTTCTTCAGTCATTTGTTTCACTGCCAGTATTTGTTTCGTTTGTGTTTTCTTCCTCTCCCCATTCTTGATCTATATCCTCACCTGATTCAGGTTCTTCCCCAGCTTCGTCTTCACTCTTTTCTTTTCTCCATTTTCTTACAACTAAGAAAATTTCTGCAACAATGAAACCAACTAAAAGAACATCAGCAATAATAAATAAGTATGCAATATCTGGCATCTCTCTTAAAACTCGAATTTCCATGATAATTAAAGCAGGAAGTAATGCAAAAAATGTGATGATACTTGCTATGGAAAAAATTCTTTCAGCTTTCATTTAAGTTCACTTATGGAAAAAGTGTTAACATATTTTAATTCTACGGAAAGGCGGAAAAGCAAGATTTAAGCTTATTTCTAGAGAATTATGATTATGGTATGAAATGAAATCCTTAAAAAAGACCCTCATATGAGCAAATCTAAGGATGAATGATTTTGCAGAAATTTTACGTTGAAACATTCGGATGTACAGCAAATACTTCTGCTACAGAATTGATGAATTATTTACTAAACGAATGTGGATATGAAAAAGTATCTGATTTACATGATGCAGATTTTGTTTTGATAAATACTTGCATAGTTAAAGCACCAACTGAAAATAAGATAAAAGACCAATTAGTGAAAACTTATCAGAAAAAACCATTAATTGTTGCAGGTTGCTTACCTCAAGTTCTTGATGAATGGTGTACCAAGAATATCCCAGAAGCTGCTCTAATTGGTGTTGATCATTTTGGAGATGTTTGTTTAGCAGCTAAAAGTGTTTTAGCAAACGAATATTTTGAGTCTCTTTCTCGAGACAAGAATTTCTGTTTGGAAGCACATCGAATTAGAGATAGAAGATTAACTGGAATTATTGAAATTTCTAAAGGGTGCACTGGTCAATGTGCTTACTGTATCGTTAGAATTGCTAAAGGATTACTTATCTCAAAATCCAAGGAACAAATCACCAAGGAAGCTCAATTAGCAATATTGGAAGGTTGTAAGGAGCTTTGGGTAACAGCACAAGATACAGCATCTTATGGAGTTGATATCAATTCAAGCTTACCTGAAATTGTAGATGAAATTACTAATCTAGAAGGAGATTTCATGGTTAGAATAGGTATGTTGAATGCAGATTATGCTTTACCTATTATTAAAAAATTAAAATCATTACTTCAGAATCCCAAAGTGTACACTTTCCTACATATACCACTACAATCTGGTAGTGATCAAGTTTTGGAAAAAATGAAGAGAAAATATACTATTAATGAATTTCGAAAATTGATTAATGAGCTACGGAATTCAGTTAACCTGACCTTATCTACTGATATAATCACTGGATTCCCAGGAGAAACAGAAGAAGATTTTATTCAAACTACAAAACTTCTAGATGAATTACAGTTTGATATTGTTAATATTTCCAAATATGGTGATCGTAAAGGAACAGTTGCAAGCAAATCTAAAGATAAATTACCTACAGAAGTAGTTAAAGAACGTTCAAGTAAACTAACAGTACAAGTTAGCAAAATGACTTTGGAAAGAAATAAAAAATGGGTTGGATGGAAAGGGTCAGCATTAGCATTAAGAAGAGACAAAGATCCTAATCAGACATTATTAAGAAATAAATTCTATAAATTGATTGCAATAAATGATTCAACTCTTGAACTAGGCAAATGGTATAATGTTGAAATTGTGGATGCACGTAAAACAAGATTAATTGGTTCATTAGTATAATGGATAGCTTAAAATCATTAAGGTGATAATATAACTAAACTTCGAATGTTGGTTTCAATGGTCAGAATTGATTTACATACTCACACAAACTACTCCGATGGAACTGATTCAGCAGAAGAGCTTATCAGACATGCTGAAAAGATTGGTTTAGATGGTATAGGAATTACTGACCATGATACATTTGAAGGTCTTCATGAAGCTTTGGAAATTGAGACTGATTTGATTATCGTACCAGGCATTGAAATTTCTACTTGCAAAGGTCATATTATAGCATATGGAGTAACAGATGGAGAGTTTGAAATTGGTTTAACTCCAAAAGAAACAGTTGATGTAATTCACAGAAGTGGTAGCATAGCTGTGCCAGCTCATCCCTTTGATTCTATAAGATTAGGAATAAAGAATGAGATATATAATATAAAGGCTGATGCTCTCGAGGTAATTAATGGGTGTATAACTTTTAGCTATTTCAACAAAAAAGCCTATCAAGCTGCTATAGAGCTCGATTTACCAATGGTTGCTGGCAGCGATGGGCATTCAATTGATGAAATCGGAATAGCTTGGACTGATTTCTTAACTGAACCACATAGCTGGCAAGATGTCATTTCTCTCATATTGAAGAAAGAAACTATACCTGTTGGTAAGCGACATCCATTGTTTCTTTCGAAATTTAAGCGCTACAGTAGAGCTATAAAAAAGAGAAAAGAAAGACCCGTCCCATATAAAAAGATAAGAATACCTAAAAGAAAGAGCAGTTCTAAAAATAATCTTGAAGAAGAAAATAATGATTAGTTAAAATACTGTTTAAATTTATCATCTTTTTTCATTATATGGAATAATTTGTCACTTGGTTTTTGAAGATCTTTTAATTTTTGACTTGTGTCAATTTTATATTGCTTAGGATTTGAACAAATTTTCTTAATTATTTTTTTTGTATCTTGAAGAGTTTGTACGGAATAACTTGGAAAACCTTTATGCTCAATAAAGCTTTGTGGTTCTAGCTGACGCCAGAAATACGTAATTGAAGGAATGCCTAATAATGCTGCTTCTCGTGCCATCGTTCCTCCGCCAGTAATTACTGCATCTGCTTTTGAGAGTAAATCTAGAAAATATCTACCTTTATCCAGAATGAGAGCTCTATCTTCAAATCTTTGTTTAATGGTTTCTTTTTGCTTTTCGTATCTTGGTAGAATAACTATTTTCCCATCATAATGTGTAAATGCTTCTTCTAATATTTCCATATATGGATTCTCGTCTCTATCTTTCATATAAGCAGCAAAGCTCTCTTCAGGTCTGAAAACTAAATAACTTTCCTTTTTGTCTTCGTTCTCCGATAATTTTTTGTACTTTTCATAACCTTCCCCTGAAATGTATTCCACTTCATCTACTCCTTCATATGTGTATATTGTACTTGGATTAGCTCCTAATTTAATGAAATCCTCTTTATTTATACAAGAAGGAGTTATCAAGAACCTAGCTAATGACAATGTAAGTTTAGCTACTGGGATCGAATGTGTAGTATCATTGAATAAAATTAAAGGTATACCTAATCCAAAAGCTACACGTGAAGCATCAGGCGAAGATAATGAAATTGTAGCAATTGGTTTGTCTTCAAGTTTTATTATATACTCTGCTAATTTAACGACTCTTTTAGCACTTGCTATTAATTTACCCTCTAATGTTTTTCCTCCATACTCACCAAGAGAGATTGGTTCGGTTTCATAATTACTAAATATGTCATGAATATAATCATGATTTCTTGTGGTATATAGAGATTCAATTCCAAACTTCTTTAGCTTCTCACCAATAGATAAGAAAAGCATAGCTTGCTTAGGAGTTAAAACCTCAAACCAAATAACTTTACTTTTAGGCATTGATTCCTTCCAACTTTATACCATTCTTCTCAAGATATCGCAAATCTTCTTTGAAAAATGCTTTGATTAATGTATTCCATACAACTAACCAATATAAAAATAATAAACCTGAAACAATCGCGCTTAAAACATTAAATGTTAATGGATAATTAGCCTGAAAGTTCAGTAACCCATCAGGAGCAAAGAATAGGAAATAAATGAATGTGAATATCATTAGCAAAAATCCCCATATAATGAAAATCGTTTTTATGGGACCCCAAGCAGCTAGGAGGATTTTACGAAAGTTCATTGTTATCCACCAAGTTTCTTCTTATTTCGTAAACTTATTTTTATTTAATAAGTTATTGATGGTTAGTTTTTTTATTTTCTAAGAAAGCATAATTTTATAAAAACAAAAGAGTTGGGCAAACCAAACAATCCAAATGAATTGGAGATATAACAATGGAAAAAGAATATTCATTACCTCTAATAGGTGATAAAGCACCTAGCTTTACAGCAAAAACTACACATGGAGAAGTTTCATTTCCAGATGACTTTAAGGGTTCATGAGTTGTCTTATTCTCACATCCAGCAGATTTTACACCTGTTTGCACCACTGAATTTCATACTTTCCAGAAAAAAAAGCCTGAATTTGATAAACTAAATGCAAAGTTAATTGGGTTAAGTATAGATCAAGTATATAATCACATTAAGTGTGTAGAATGGATTAAAGAAAAACATTACAAATATTTAAGGTTTTATTCTTTGATAGTACCTCCATGGTAATTTAATTCGTAAACTTTTTTGTTTTCGTAATAAATGATTTCAGTTCCTTTAAATGATTCAACACTGCCTTCAACATTGTTTTTGTATTTAAAATCGTTTTTTGAATATTCTTTTGGACCTCTATAAGGAAGTTCTTCACTTACTTTTGATAAGCATTCTTTAAGAAATTCATAAATTAATTTCGGATTAATACCTCCTATTGTTTGTCCTTTATAATTCATACCCCAAAAAGGAATTCCTTGTTTGCATACTATTTCTTGTCCGATGAAGGGATTTGTTCCGTAATATTTGTCTTGGTAATTGAATTCTTTTTCTTCATGACTTAATTTTCTTGCGCCATCACTTGTTATAGTTTCTCCTCCTTCTCCGTCGCTTGCGTACGTGTTCTTTTTTGCTTTCACAAGAAAAAAAACAAAATCTTTCATTTATTAAACACCATTAAAACTAAATTACTTTTGTCCTAAAATACTTATTTCTTACAGTGCCACTCATATAATCATGATAAAAAACAACTTTTCTATCCCAAAATATTTCTTCGAAACCATAATTATATTCAATTAAGTCTTTAGAAAAAGGGTTTTTAGTAACAAAGTTTGATGCCTTCTGAAGGAATAATACACGCAAAGATTTACTATCCTCCTGAAATGGGACGAAATATGTATGAGATTGTACGAATTATAAAGGCATTTCAAATTGCAGATAAACATGTTGTTGCTATGCCAACGAATTGGCCTAACAATGAACTACTTAAAGATAGAGTAATTATCCCTCCTGGAAGTGATGTAGAAACAGCTAAGAAGAGACCAAAAGAATATGAGTGTTATGATTGGTGGATATGCCATAAAGAGCTACCAAAATAGGACGCTTCTAATTGGTCCTTCACATTTTTATTCTTTATATAGCAATAGTTTTAATGTTAACGGGTATTTATAACAAAATACATATAATTTTTTGACTAATAATTATTGTCAAAACAAAGATATTCAATAATCCAAGGACAAATTGATGATGGCTGTAATTGAAGCTGGATTAATCGTTAATGGCATACCACTAATTCGTAGTGAATACTATCCGAGCGAAATGGAAGTGGATCCGTTTATAAGAACAGGATTATTAACAGCTATACAGACTTTTGCATCTAAAGCATTTAGTGACGAAGCTAAAGAAATGCAACTTAAGAAATATTCGTTAGTTATAAAGGATCTTGATCTAGGAACAAATAAGCAACTCCTCCTTTATACGATAGCTGAAAGAGGAACAGATATATCAGAGATACAAAGGAGATTAGCAAATTTAGAGAAAAAGCTGAATTTAACTAGAGTAATTCTTGATACACCAGTAATGACCAGCGAAATAAAACAAATTAAAAATATAATAGACAAAGAATTGAAAGATCTTTGCTTGAAACCTGCAAACCGAGCAAAGAATATTTTCGGTTAAAACTGGCTTAAAAGAATCTGTTTTTGATAA
This sequence comes from Candidatus Heimdallarchaeota archaeon, assembly GCA_019058275.1. Classification (GTDB taxonomy): domain Archaea; phylum Asgardarchaeota; class Heimdallarchaeia; order JABLTI01; family JABLTI01; genus JABLTI01. The sequence goes on along the minus strand of JAHLVW010000105.1, from coordinate 561 downwards.
GTAATTGGAAATATTGTATTAGACGGAAATCTTTAAAATAGCAAAAAAAGGAATACACAATTAGCCGGTCCTAACTCAGCCTGGCTAGAGTGCTCGGCTGTAGACTTTGTCGCTCCAATGAAGACGTGATGATTTGGAGTCAGCCAGTGTTCGCTGCGAAGGCAGGACACCGAGATGTCCGGAGCGATGTTGTCATTCGTGACTTCATCCCGGAATTCAAATCTCCGGGACCGGACCAATTTTTTCTATTTTAATCAAGTATACACTAATTCATAATTGCTATTCCCTTACTTCGACAAATATGTACAAAAATCAATTTTTAAACACCACAAAAACGGGGTGCTTATATGTTCAAATGATTTCTTAGACAAAATCTTTCAGTTGTTATTAACATATTTGCTAATTTTTGCGAATTTAATACAATAATTTTTGTAGAAGAAAACGATACAAACTATTAGCGATGATTGATATAGACATGGACTTTGAGAAAAAATTGTTTGAAAAACTATCGATTTTGAGACCAATAGTTAAAACAGGTTCAATTGAAATGCTATATAGACT
>JAHLVW010000010.1 GCA_019058275.1 Candidatus Heimdallarchaeota archaeon | reverse complement strand
TTTGATAGGAGTTTCTCTTTTGGCTGGTGTGCAAATAGCCACAGATTCTCTAGTAAATGCTATGCAAGAAACTGTTTCACTTAGATATGGAAATGCTGATATTGTAATTCAAAAAGGAGAGTACATATCGGAATTTTTTAACTATTCTGTTTATGAGCAGTTAAGAGATGATCCCGTTTTAGCACCACATATTGATGCTATTTCACCCAGGATAAATTCCTTTATAGTTGCTACCTCAATTTTTACAACAAAGCAAATTGAATCTTTTGTCACCATTATTGGCATAAATGAAACATTAGATAATTCGTTCGGTGAATTGGTTCCTGATGACACTTATGGTAATAATGAATTTAATTTCTCTAAATTGTCTGAAATTAATTGTATTTTGGGTAAAAACATAGGTGAATCTTTAATTGATTTTGATGTTAAACAAGAAGGTCTAGAAGAGAAATTATATCTACCTAATGGTAATCAAATTGAAATTCATTTTACTAATGCGCAAGGTATTGAACAAAATAAAACACTTGGTGCTAGTGGTATAGCAAAAACAGAAGGAAAGGGTGTTTTAAACACAGGTAGAACAATTTTCCTTAAACTAGAGCATTTACAAGAAATTTTCAATGCTACAAGTACCAGTATAAATAATATTATAGTTAGTGCTACTCTTGGGAATGATAATGCAGTACAAGTCAAAGAGCTTCTAGATGAAAGGTTGCTTTTCTATTTGGGTGAAGAAGGAGGACTATTCCAAGTAGATGCTCAAAAGTTTGAAGCATTTGAGGATGTAGAAGATTCAATAGGTGATTTTAGAGTAGTATTATATGTTTTTGGATCATTAATCATAATTTCAGGAGTTATGTTGATTCTAAATATAACCTTGATGAATATTGATGAAAGACAACGATCAATTGGTATTATGCGAGCAATTGGAATGACAAAAACACAACTCTTAGTTTCATTGTTAACAGAAAGTATTGTTTTAGGTGGATTAGGATCCTTACTGGGATTATTAGGAGGAGTAGTAAATGGATTAGGTATAATTGCTTTGTTAGAAAATTTCCTTGATATTGGAAGTATTCTTATAAATATACCCTTAATTGTCAAGCCAGTAGGTCTGGTTGTTTCGTTTGTTATTGGATTATCGATTTCGTTGTTGGCTGCAATATATCCTACAATAAGGGCAGCTAGACTTGATATTGTACAAACTATTAACGAAATAGAAACTCCTCAACTTAGAAGAAGAAGTGGTAATTGGTCAGTTCTTGTAGGTATGAATATGATAGGAGGAGCAATAGCTGCTTTTGTAATTTCACTAACAATCACACCAGATTGGCGTTGGATGATGTTTGTAATAAGCATCCTTATATTCCTCTTTGGATTAGGATTTACATTCGCTAGAATTATTGGAACTAGTATTTCCTTTAATGCTTTTGCAATATCTTGGATGATTACAGGTTTACTTTGTGTTTTACTACTTAATCCTTACTTAACTTCAATTGAGGTTGATCAAGAATGGGGTTTGTATACTTTCCTTGCTTCAATGTTAGCACTTGTTTTTGGGACGATAATTTTCATAGCTTTAAATCTAGAGTGGATTTCAAATAGATTCAATGATATCTTTCAAAGATTTAAACGAATGCGATCGATGGGAATTATTTCAATGAGGTATGTTGGTAAAAAGAAGACAAGATCTGCGCTAACATTCGCAATTTTTGGTGTTATATTAACTATGAATGTTTTTCTTGCGGTTTTCACTGGAAGCTTTACTTTAGGATTTGATGATTTCGCTGAAAGGGAAGAAGGTGGAGTTGATATTATAACATACTCACCATTTGGAAATATAACATATGAAGAGAATCCTATTGATATAATCATGAATGCAGATCCCAATATTCAAAGAATTGTTGGGATGAAGTTTAAATTTTCATTATTTGGAGCATATTCCAATCTTAGATTTACAGCTATAAATGAAACACACGAAATAAAAGTAGAAGTTCCAATAGGAACTGATATGTGGGGCATTAATAAAGACTTTCTAGATATGACTGAATATAAGTTTACTGAAGTTTGGGAAGATTTGGATGATGATCCATGGGATGCTGCAAAAAATGGTACAAACAGATATGTAATATTACCGAATTTACTACAGCAATTTGGTTTTGATGAAGGTGGAAAAGTATATTGGTTGGATTTAGAACTAGGAAATACAATTACCATTCCAGAATATGAACCTATAAATGAAACTACTATTTTAGGTTCTTATACTATAATAGCATTTATCGAAACTACTTCATACTCATTATTATTTTCTAATTTTCTCTTCACAGGGGATGATTCGCCAATATTTGGTGATGTCGCTAATAAAAATGCTTATTTGATTCAAACAGATCCAAGATTAACAACTGAGGAAGTAGTTGAGGTTAGTCGCAACATTGAATTTGCCTTATTGGATTCGCTTTTAGTATTCGATACACTTTGTTTAAGAGACAGAATGGAGAGCTTGATGGAATTCATAATTCAATCTGTAAGTTTTATGCAAGCTTTTGTTTCTCTAGGCTTAGTTGTTGGAGTGTTGGGTTTAATAGTTGTATCCTTACGGGGGATCACAGAACGAACTCGTGAGATCGGTATGATGCGTGCTTTAGGATTCCATAGAGCTGAAGTTATAACTACTGTTGTAGTGGAAATATTTATTGTAGCATTTGATTGATTGATTATATGTTTATTCAATTGATTTATTCTGGGTTATGGCATTTATTCTCAATACTTAATTAAATATTATTTTAAATTTATTATACCCTGGGC
>JAHLVW010000104.1 GCA_019058275.1 Candidatus Heimdallarchaeota archaeon | reverse complement strand
GAAATCTATTATTATGAAACAGATCCCATTGATAGGGATTCAGATGACGATACTTTGTTTGATGGACAAGAAGTTATAGATTTCAACACAGATCCTCTTGATGCTGACTGTGACGATGATGGTTTGGTTGATGGTGAAGAAATTTTTGATTATCATACTGATCCACATGATGCTGACTGTGACGATGATGGTTTGCTAGATGGTGAAGAAATTTTTGATTATCATACTGATCCCCATGATGCTGACTGTGACGATGATGGTTTGCTAGATGGTGAAGAAGTTAATATTTATTACACAGAACCACTTGATTCTGACTCTGATAATGATAATATACCTGATGGTTGGGAGGTTGATAATAACCTTAATCCTTTAGTTGATGATGCTGCAGGTGATCCAGATTCAGATAATTTAACTAATTATGAAGAATATGAAGCAAACACTAATCCGTATGATTCTGATACAGATGATGACCTAATGCCCGATGGTTGGGAAGTGGAAAAGGATCTAGATCCACTTAATGATGATGCTGGTGATGACAAAGATTCAGATGGTTTAACCAATCTTGAAGAATACCAGAACAATACTGAACCTAACGATGAAGATAGTGATGATGATAATTATACAGATAAAGAAGAAGTGGATGCAGGAACAAATCCAAATGATCACCCAACAGAAGAAGGAATATTAGTTAATAGCTTTGTTGGTTTATTAGTTATCTCATCAATTGCATTCATAACAATAATTGTTTGGCAAAGGAGAAAAAGAATATAGATACAATACTTGCAAATTACTTTATTCCTTGAAACAGAAAATTCGAAAATAAAAGAATCTAGAAATTTTATTCAGTTTATTTGGAAGAAATCCTTCCTTCCTTTTTTTTCTAATCGAATTTTCTAGTGAGCTATTCAGCCAGCAGGTACATACGACCCAAGCATGCCATTACCGAACCAGACTTCTAGACCTAAAAGAAGAAGTGTGTGTCTGTTGCATCTTTATATAAAAAACAGAGAGTTAGGGATTTGATTGATTCTTTTAATTATAGAAATTTCAATATTATATACAAAGCTGATATAAATATTAGAAATATAACAATTCCAATTGGAGATAATTATTTTGAGTGAAGATTTTACTAAATATTCAATAAACACAGATATTGAATTTGAGCCATTGAAACTACTGGATTTCCCTTCAATTATAGCATCGTGTAAAGAAGATTGGCAAAATGTAGGTATCTGTAGAGTAAATGATTGTGTTGTGAGATTGGGTGTAGTCCAAGGAGAATTTCATTGGCATAAGCATGATAAAGAAGATGAATATTTCTATGTCATTAGTGGATTGCTCTATATTGATTTAGAAAATCGGACAGTTGAATTGAAACCTCAACAAGGATTTCTAGTTCCAAAAGGAGTTGTACATAGAACAAGAGCTCCAGAAAGAACCGCAATGATGATGATTGAAGGATATACAGTAAAACCAACAGGAGATTGAATCATTATTAGTCAGTTAAATTAACTGGTTATATTCAATACTACTTTGTTAATCCTGTGGAATTAGATTTAAGAAAATTCCTTTTATCCTTTTTCAATTAATTAACTGGTTTTCAGTTGAGATGTTTGATTAGTGTGTGCTTCTTACCGCTGAAGCGTGTCATTGCCAAAATGGACTTCTAGACCTTAAAGAAGAAGTGTGTGTCCTTGTTGCATCTTTTATGTTTTAATTTAGGTTGGGTGAAATTGTTGTTATCTGAACTAATATCACTAGTTCCACACCAACCTGGACCTTTTGGAATTCCTCCTGAATTAATTTATGCTTTTTTTATTGCTTTAGGTTTATTTGGCTTATTTTGTCTAGGCAGTATTATCTGTTGTTACCTTTCCTATGTTGGAGTACGAATATTAGAAACAGAAGCTAGGCAAAAACCTCATTCTAAGAAGTTGGATGTTAAGTTTGCTGACTGGGATCGAATGCAAGAGGAATCTGAATTTCAGTCTGAAAGAGCTGATGTAACTGAAGCTGAACTTGCTGATTTTGAGGAAATTAAAAAGGAGTTATGATTTCTAATCAAATAAATTTCTACTAATAATCATTTTTGTCACCATAATTTATTTTACTAATAAGCAATAATTATCTAATATGGTTATTCTTAATGAAATAGAACAGATTGACTCTCAAATTCAGAAAGTAAAAAAAATCCCATCAGATATTGATAATATCTTTTATAGATTAAGAGGGCAAGGGAAAGATCGAAAGCTTACATTTTATACTTATAATATAGTTCATAGACTAGCTGTGTCGGCATTCGTTTGGATAGTCATTCTTCTTCTTAATTATGCTGCATTTCATTATGAAAGATTTTATCTAGGAGTATCTATTTCAGTTGTATTAATATTATTAATATTTACACCAATAAGAACTTGGGTTCTAGATTTTAAATCTGACAAAGTTTATTCAATTTTTAAAATTATGTGGATTCCAATAGTAAGAAAAGAATATTCAAAGAAATCATTTTGGAACTCAAAAATAGAAGTAATATTTTATGTATTTTCTTATGAAAAATACGTAAGTGAAAAAGAATCTCCTAATGAAATGGAAAAGTATTATGAAAGTTTGTTGTCTATGGAAGAAGATGTGAATTACGCAATAAGAAACTCAGATTTTGCATTTGTTTATATTACTTTTATGCTTGTGAAGAAAGGTAAGGATAAAGAAATAGAATCTAGTTTACCTAGAGGGAAATTTAGCTTCTCGAATACAAGAAAAATAAAGAAACATGAAAATCCCTTTCAAGTAATTTTAATGAATTTTTTTACTGAAAAAAGACTGAAATTTCTAAAAGCATTTGTTGAATTCTTTCCACTTTCAAAACACTATTTAGATGAGAAAGATGGGCCTAAAACACATAATCAATTATTATGTAGTCTTACCAAAACTGAAAAACATGTTACTGTTGAATATGAATATTAGATTTAAAATTTAACACTTCATGGTATTCTATATGATTATCTACTCTTCAAGTCGTTCTAATAAGAAAACATCTGAAAGATCAGTCATATACTTTAACCTATCCTTGAAAATAAAGAAACAAAAAAAATCAGAAATGAAGTGTAATTTATGAGGAGAAAAATTTTTTCCTTCCCTCCTTTTTCTGGTTAGTATTCAAGCTAGATTTCCCGCCAGCAGGTACTTCCCGCTGTAATATGTCCTTCCCGAACTGGACTTCTAGCCCTTAAAGAAGAAGTGTGTTACCTGCGAATTAATTAAAAATATGATTAAGGCAAATCGACAATTCTCATATGGGTTTCATGAATAACCACAAATTTTCCAAAAGGATTGAAATCCTTCTCTTCGAGAATCTTCTTTATTATAGATTTTACTTTGCTAGGCGATGTAGGAGCAAATCTTAGTAATACAATTCCTTTCGATTGTATCCTTTCCTTAAAAACTAGTTGCCCAAAATCCTTATCAAATGTAATTAACACTTGCTCCGATTTATATGCTAGTTTAAGTAATTCCTTATCACTCATCCCTCTCTTATTTGTTGGAATGCTTTCAATAGCAAATCCCTCTCCTCTTAACTCCTTTATAACCACTAGTGGTATATTTTCGTCAGCAAGGTAAGTAATTTTCATTCTTCAACCTTCACTGGTCGGATTTGTTCATCTTTTATTACGATTCTTGCGTAATCAATAGCTGCAAGTATATCAGCTTTCTTTAGTTGAGGATAATTCTCCAATATCGCTTCATATGTCCAATCATTTGCCAGTAACTCTAGTATGAATTCGACTGCAATTCTGGTTCCTTTTATAATTGCTTTACCGGTGAGTATTTTAGGATTAACCTCTATTCTTTCGTTTATCAAAGTTGTCATACGATCATCCCTGGTTGATTATTCCTATTTTCTTATATTAACTCTTTTACATATTATTTTTATCAACTAATTAATAACTTAAGACATTCTCATCGAGTCTTCGGGCGAGATGCTCAGCCAGCAGGTACTTAACACCTAAGCGTGTCATTACCGAAATGGCTATCTAGACCTTAAAGAAGAAGTGTGTGCAGTGATTCTACATTTTTTTGTTTTTCATTTTTATTTTTAAATATTAAAGAAGTGTGTTTTGTGAATATTAATTTGTCATTTAAATAGAAAAAATATAAATTGTATTTTGAGGATTCAATTATACTGATAAAGGGTGTTTTTTATGTCTGATTATGATAAAATTAAGAGAATGAGGATGTTTAAGCAAAAATATCCAAGTATAGATGATCAAACTGCTGAATCTTTAGCATTTATTAAAGATCCAAAAGAATTGGTAAAAGTCGCTGGTTTTATAATGTATGATGGTTCTTATGCCAGAAAACAAGCAACTGTTTTTCTAATGGAAGCTGTGGAAAAAAATCCTGAACTTGATGAAGGATGGGCTCGGTTAGGTTGGATACAACTAGAAGCAAGAGCATATAAGCAGGCAGAGGAGTATCTATTGAAAGCTATTGACTTAAATGCTGATTCACTTCTTGGATTAAATGGTTTGGTGACACTTTATGATTCTATAGGGAAATTCGATGAAGCAAAACACTACAGAGAATTACACCAAGAGAAACTAGAAGCTTCTGAATTAAGTAATTTTATTGATTTTGATGAAGATGAAAATATGAAGAAGAAATATGATTCAATATACCAAAAATTCGTAAATATAGCTATTAATACGAATGATGATTTGATTACAATAGAAAAGATAATCAAACTAATCAATATAGACATGTTTCCACAACACATACCATTAATATTGGGATTGGATTCTGAAGAAACAAAACGGATTCTTAAAAATAACAAAGACATAATCTTACAAGCTTTAGAAGACACAAAGTATGAAAAAAATAGTGACTTAGAATTGTTATTCTTACTAGAAAGTGATGAACCTGGACCGCTTTTTGAGAAATTTTATGAAAGTCTTAGAAAAAAAGGTACTTCTAAACAGGAGATTGAGTCTTTAAAGAAAAAACGAAAAGAAATGGAAATTCGTTATGATCCAAAATCATCTACTGATCAAGGTTTTCGGGTTTTCAATGAAGCTCATAATTCTAAAAAAAGAAACCAAATGATGCTTTTATTACAAGCCATGCAGCATTTTTGGGAAGCTTTGCAAACTAATCATAACTATGTTAGAGCTTTATTTGGTATGGTTATGTGTTATGATTCATTTAGGGAAAATAAAGCTCGAGTAGTGGAATGGTTTGCGAGAATCTATGTTATTAATTCTGAGTTTCTGCATGATAGAAGAGTAAACACCCAGATTGAGAAATTAGAAAGTTTATTGAAAGTGGCAGAAGCTGATTACAAAGATATTTATTAATTTAAAGAAAAACAAAAGATAGAATAGTTAAATCTATATTACAGCTTTATCTTTTTCATTTTACCTAGTTGTAATTATCATTTCTTGAGGAATTATTTTTAATCAGAAGTTATTTTCTCATCTAATTTATCTACTTTATTAGCTAATGATAATAGGTAATTAATTTGTTTTTGAATGTTCTCTCGTTCATTCTCAATTTTTGCTCTTTTCTTTGTAGATTCTAGTTTATCTATAATTTCACTAATGTTTCTATGTCGAATGGTTTTTCCATATATTGACTCATCTTAACATTATTGTCGAATGTTAAATAAATTTTTTCTGAAATTAAACGATTTTAGCTAATCCATTTCTTTTTATTTTTCCATCTTCTAGCTCTATTACTCTAAAATTATCTTCGATTAGTGAAAAATCATGAGTTGCAATAATTATTGTTATTCCTCTGTCTATACATAATTGCTTTAGCTGGTCTATTGTTTTCTTAGCTAATTCTGAATCTAAATTTGCAGTTGGTTCATCAAGTACAAGTATTGGTGGATGATGATAATTAGCCATAGCTAAACTTGCTCTTTGTAATTCCCCACCAGATAAATTTAATGGAAAAGCTCTTCGTTTATGAAAGATATTGAAGTTATTTAGTAGTTCCTTTTTATCTTTCTTAGAGACTTTTGTTTGACTAGTCTTGTAAATATCTTTAATGCTAAGG
>JAHLVW010000103.1 GCA_019058275.1 Candidatus Heimdallarchaeota archaeon | reverse complement strand
CCTTAGCATTAAAGATATTTACAAGACTAGTCAAACAAAAGTCTCTAAGAAAGATAAAAAGGAACTACTAAATAACTTCAATATCTTTCATAAACGAAGAGCTTTTCCATTAAATTTATCTGGTGGGGAATTACAAAGAGCTAGTCTAGCTATGGCTAACTATCATCATCCACCAATACTTGTTCTAGACGAACCAACTGCTAATTTAGATTCAGAATTAGCGAAAAAAACAATAGACCAATTGAAGCAATTATGTACTAACAAAGGTATAACAATAATAATTGCAACTCATGATTTCTCACTAATCGAAGATAATTTTAGAGTAATTGAGTTAGAAGATGGAAAAAGAAAAAGAAACGGATTAGCTAAAATCATTTAATTTCTGAGAAAAATTTATTTAATATTTAACTAAAGTGTTAAGATGAGTCAATACATTTGTGATTGACTCAAGAATTTATTACAGAAAAATGATTAATATCACCATTTGGTGATATTAATCTCCTATTTGTTTTAGTTTACTTTGAATGATGCTGTGGATGTTGCACATGCTTTTGTAACCCATAAGCCTGATTGGTATTTTTGTATAGCCAGGTGTCCTTTTAAGTAGTACCAGTAAGAACTGTATGGAAAGTATTCTTGCCATGTACTGTCATGTTCGACCCAATCTTTTGTCAAACTAACATCATTTGTAACATCAGAATACAGTACTATAGAATTTTTTTCGAGTTCAATGTTCCATGAATATCGCTTATTAGATCCACTCCAATACCAATTGTCGTATTTAACTTGGAATTCGACGTAAATAATATAGAATTGGTTTGTATCATCATTTTTAACACCATAGGCTTTTACATATCCTATATAAACAGTGTACCTAACAAATGGTTGATAATAGTCAGAAGCTGGTGGTGATACCTCTCCTGAATCCCACGCAACCCATGATTTAGTGGTTGGCATTTCGAATCTAGGATTCTTCACTTTAATGGTAACCCATTCATCATTCGTTTCATTGTTTGAGATAGCAATAGCTACGGATGGTATAACCATTAACATAGTTATGCTAAAAAATAGTATATATTTTTTCATTACACTCACCCAATCTGCACTAGAATCCTTTTCAGTTAGAATCTATTACAGTAAGTAGAATATACTTCAAAAAAAATATAAGTATTTTAATTTTTTGTCTAGAGATAAAAATAAGATTTAGCGACAATAACGATTAGTGTTAAAATCCTACTCTGGTGTTGGAGATTATTGTTTTTATTACTGCACCAATTCTTGGAATTTATTTCGGTTTTTTCTTCGACCAAGAATAGATGCTGCTATTCTCTAATCGGATTCCTTATTCCTTTTTAATTGCACACAAAAAATGTAGAAACTTGACACACTTCTTCTTTAAGGTCTAGAAGTCCAGTTCGGTAATGACACGCTTAGGTGGTAAGTACACACTAATTATAAACCTTAACTGAAAATCAAAAAATTAATTGAAAAAGGAATCTTCTTAAATCTAATTTCTCATGATTAACAAGTAGTATTGAAGATAACCTATTAATTAAACTGACTAATAAAGATTCAATCTCCTGTTGGTTTTATTGTAGATCCTTCAATCAACATTATTCCGGTTCTTTCTAGAGCTCTTGTTCTATGCCTGACTCTTTTTGGAACTAGAAATCCTTGTTGAGGTTTTAATTCAACTGTCCGATCTTCTAAATCAATAAAGAGTAATCCACTAATGACATAGAAATATTCATCTTCTTTATCATGTTTATGCCAATGAAATTCTCCTTGAACAACAGCCAATCTCACAACACAATCATTTACTCTACAGATACCCATATTTTGCCAATCTTTTTTACACGAGGCTATTATTGAAGGGAAATCCAGTAGTTCCAATGGTTCAAATTCAATATCTGTACTTATTGAATATTTAGTAAAATCCTCACTCAAAATAATTATCTCCAATTGATTTGTTATATTATAAATCATGATAATAATTTAAATCACTATGCTTGAAACAAAAAATGTAGAATTCACGCACACACTTCTTCTTTCAGGTCTAGAAGTCCGTTTCGGTAATGACACGCTTAGGTGGGAGTGCCTGCAAGCTAAGCATCTCGCTGAAGATTAGCATTCAAGTTTTTACCTTTTCGAAACCATTACTAGAGCTTGTTTAAATAAAAACTAAGAGTTTGTACAAATAATCAAGTACCTTAGTTCTAGAGCAAATAGGGCATTTGATGATAGCTATATTAAATTCCATTAATACTAATTGTGATTACTTATGCCTACTCTAAAAGAACATCAAGTTGTTGCTCATTGTGCAGCATATTTACTATCAAATAAACATACAATTACTAGTTTATCCGTTGATTACAAGCATTTTGTTGAAGTAAAAGAAATAATACTTAGAGATCTAAGGACACGATATAAGAAAGATTTAGGTAAAGTAGAATTAAGGAGTAAGATCAGAGAAGCTAAAACAATCGATTTAATTCATAAGAGAGGAACTGATATAGAAGCAAGATATGTAACAAAAGGTGGCTATGATAGGATTTCATATAAAATCTATACAATGCTTGGACAGCTTATGTTATTAAGAGATTTTGATACAGATTTTTGGTGGTTTGGCATAGCTGTTCTAAGTAGCTGGAAGAAGAAAATACATGAGTATATGACATCACAAGATATGATGAAGCCAAATATTCAATTAATTAATGATGCATACCCTAACAGAGGTTTGAAATTTTATTTCATTGAGGAAAATGGAGAAGTAAAAAAACCACTAACATGGTATTCTTTTATAAATAATCCATTGAAGAAAGAGGTTAATTATTTTGAATAAAATCTAGAAGCAGAGAGATGGACTTATAATGAGAAAATCTAGAAATTATACAAATATTGATTCACTGAGTCTATTTCTCCTAAATGGTTGAAAAGGTCAGTTCGGAAAGGACTAGGTATTAAACAAATTTCTTTAATCATTTCATGAGTTGATTCTTTCGAATTATTTCAACGTTTCCAATTCTTTTCCTCATATAAAATGATTTTTCTAAGAAATAATCGTTGCTCAGGACTAACACTTCATTAAATTGTATAATAGATTGAAGTACTAATTTGATATTATTATTCTTTAGAAGAAAATCATAGTTCATTTGTACATCCTTTTGGTTTGGGAAGTTACTCAAGCTTTTTTTCATAAAAAAGTTAGGATTGATGTTTTAAAAAATTTAAGTTAATAAATTCTATAAGACTGGTATCAATTCTTTTTATTTTCAAAGAGAATATTGAGGAGTAGGAATTATTGGTTTATTGATAATAACAAATTGATTTGTTTTATGGTGACAAATTTGAATGAATTGTTAGAAAAGAAAGAGATTGAATAGGGAACAAAAGAAGAATTAATAGAATCAAGAGCATTTAATACAAGAATAGATACACTAAAAGCAACATTGCTCTATTTTGAATCATTTTTATTTGCAATTATTTTCATTGCTATTCAAACGATTCGTAAGAGAAGGATTTGACCTCCTTTTGCTTCATTTTTCAAAAAAATTTTATTTAAATATATCTAAATACTTAATCTACAAATAGTACTTTAGGATTGGGTGAGAATTTTTCTTGAAAACTAATAGATGGTTACTCTTTTTAGGTATGCTAGGTTTACTCCTGCTGTTCTTTTGCCCATATATGCTTAATGTTTATAATTCTGGAATTGCTACAACAATAAATATAGTTTTATCCTTTGGTACTTTCATTCAGATTTGGTTTCATGAAACCAATCAAGGGAACATATTTATTGCTTATGGTGAATATTCTGAAATTAACTACTTTCCGGTTTCACCAATTTTAGCATTTATTGGTATAGTAATAATTATTTTCGCAGGATTTCTTTTCTATCGTGATCGACGTAAATATCAAAAACTTTATGCTTGGTTAACAACAATCGGTAGTTTCTGTGGAGTAATTGGTACCCTTTTGTTTCTACCACTTAGCTTTGAGGTTCGAATATATAATTGGATTTGGTATATCATGTATTCTATTGGTGCAAATTGGTATTATCTTGGAGCAATTGTTATGCCTTCATTTTTCTTGGGCATAGGTATTTGGGGTATAGTGCAAATTGTCCAATTTTATAAAAGACCTAGAGAATTAATTGATAGCGAATTGCGCTTGGATTCACTTGCTTCTGCTCGAAGGAATCTAATAGAAATTCAGAAAACATATGATAATCTACCTGTTCATATGCTTCGTCGTTTATTAGATGTCAATACTGATGCTGAGCTTGAGGAGCTGTGCAAACTCTTACCTGAAGAGCTGCAATATAGTATTGTTGGCAAAAATGCTGTTTTCTTAAAAGAAACAGTATCCAAGGTTGTTGATCCATCAACAATCATCATTGCAACTCGTAAAGATTATTGCTTCTATTGCAAAGCAGAACTTTCTTTGAATGATAAGATATGTCCAAATTGTCAAAAAGAAGTTCTTCATTGTGCTCTATGCAAGTTAGCTATTAAGCCTGATGAAGAAGTAGGGAAATGCCCTAAATGTGAGTATTTATTCCACTTTAAACATCTGAAAACTTGGGCTGAGCTGAAAATGAAGTGTCCAACTTGTTTACAAGAATTACTTCCTTCAGAAGTTCAGACTTTCAACCCACTAATCGAACAATCGAGTAGTCAGTGAGCTTTTATTTATTAGCTACCTAGATTTGTGATAAGGTTTTAATGAGAAATTTATCTTTGATATTTCTTGTTATTTGATTTGATTCCACCACCAGTTTATTCTTTCTTATATTTCATCCAAAAATCTAAATTAGACAAAAAAATTCTAGATTATGACGCTGGAGGAAGGTGCCCTCCACTAGAAATTTTTGCTAGATATAGTTTTGAATCACATGGAATTGATATCAATAACAAACATGTTCAATTAGCAATGGATTATGCTAGTAAAGAGAACCTTAATCTAAAAATAACCAAAGATAATGTGAGAAAACTCACTTATGCAGATGAATCATTTAGTTTTATTCATACTTGGAATACTATTTTCCACCTTCCTCGAAAAGAAATTATTGGTACCTTAAAAGAGATGTTTAGAGTTCTTAGAACAGATGTTGGATAAATAATTCTGAGAGATACTTATGTAGAGTTTTAAGTAGAGATTTCTTTGTAGATGGAGAGCTGAATAGTCGATTTAATTGATATAAGGATTGAATTGGTACTGAACAAAACAGCTGCCAGTTTTCATACCAATCACTTCGCTATCAATAACATATTAAGTGACACCATCATCATCGATGAGAAATAAAAACAAATTGTCTTCTTTGATTTTTAATAACAAACCTATTACCCACACAATTTCAAATAAAAAATGTAGAATTCTTGCACACACTTCCTCTTTAAGGGCTAGAAGTCCAGTTCGGTAATGACACGCTGAAGGGGGAAGGACCTACTGATTGAGTATCTCGCTGAAGACTCGACATATACACCACAGGCCTTTCAAACCGATCTTGCATCGGAACTTTCGTCCAACGACAGTAAAACAAAACTATCACTAACTTGAAAATCAAATAAAACTAATTTAAGAATAGTTTAAATAAAGATAAACTAAAAGTACAAGTGAGTAAAAATGGATGTAAGTATGAAAAAAGAAGTAGCTGAAGAATTAATAACCTACAAGCTAAGACGAATACAAATATTGATTGAGGAGATTCTTACTAGATGGAATGAAACTTCTGCTCAACCATTCTTACAGAAAGCAAAAGATGGTCGGCATGAAAATGCAGAAAGTGATGCCATTGCATTGAAGCAATTATTACTAGAAGAAGAGAAATTACAAGCATTATTAAGTGACATTAAGTGAGTTTGGAGGAGTAAACTATCTCAGCATGGAGAAAAATCAGCATTGCTAGAAAAATGATTTTAAACGAATTTCTAGAAGAGATAATAGATACTAAATTTGATGATTTAAAACTTATACTAATAATTCACTTCAAGATGGGTTTCACCTTTTATATTCAATATAATGATTTCAACGAGTATTCCTACCATATCCAATTCACTCAAAAACCAAATGATTTTACTAGATACGATAACTATGATGATCGATGGAATGTAAAAACAAAACCACATCACCTTCATCAAAGATGGAAAAAGGAAGCTGTTACAAGTCCAATGCAAGGTAAACCTGAGATGGATATACCTATTTTGATTAAAACTATAAAAGATATTCTTGAATAACTGATAGATAACTCATATTTCCATATTTTTATCAACTTAGGCTAAGCAAGAAAAAATAAAATGACTTTAAAACTAAAATGTAACTAAATTTGTTCCAAGGAAAAAGTGAAAGAAAGTCCAAAAAATAAATGATACATGGGACACACACTTCTTCTTTAAGGTCTAGAAGTCCATTTCGGTAATGACACGCTTAGGTGGTAAGTACCTGCCGGCTGAGCAACAATATAATTTAGGAAATCTAGAAACCTGCTTGAGTAATGATTGCAGATCTTCTAAATATTGATTCTTTATTTAAATGAATGATAAAGAGAAGCATTAAGATTAAAGAGCAAATTAAAGAAGAATAAAAGCAAAATGAAAGACTCCAGGGGCGATTAATTGAGTATTGAATGAAAACTACTGCAAGTGTCACTGTTAAGGTTAAAGCTGCAAATGAAGGAATGAATCCTAGCAATCCAATTTTCTTTGGAGGGAATCTAAGAGAGACTTTTCCAATAGAATGTAATAATAAGATAATTGACATTACTAAACAGAGTAAAAATGTGAGGAATAAGAACAAAGTTGCTATAGAAAACCAAGATGACGATGTAAAGTACAATTTGAATACTACAGCTACATCTATATGGACATCATCTAGAAATCCAGTATGCCACCATATAGCAAAAGGAAAAAGTGGAAGGGAAATCATAGCAAAGAAACTGATGATAATTGCTATAGAGTTTAAATAAACAAAAGGATTCCATCGCATCTTTTCAGTTTTTTCAACTTGTAGAACTTGGGTTGAATTATCTTTCAAAATAATCCTCTCTATTATAATATATTCAGTTTTTACTTATAAGTGTTTCAATGAAAAAGGAGCTGTTCCCACACTTCTTCTTTATTAGTCTACAGAGGAAACCTCACTCTGGACTTTGTGCTTTTTCCTAAATCTATACCAAAGGAAAGAACTTGGAGTAAGGAGAAGAAAGAAACAAAATGGAATAAGGGAGAGCAAGAGAAAAGGGAGATCAAAGGATTCTCAACTCTCATTGAAAACAAACAAAGACAAAAGAAAGTAAATGAGAAAAACTAAGAATGCAAGAAAACTGGTAAGGGTAAGAGAAAGAGAAATCAGATTTAGATGCACACTTCTCAGCTGCTCAGTTGATAGATGACGATAAAGAAAATCTCGAGAACGAGAACGTAAAATGTAAGAAATGGTGAAAAGAATAGGTAGTCCAACTAAAAGACCTCCAAGGATCATCCCAAAACCGCCCAAAGTATAGAAGCGATAAGGATAATCCGTAATATTCAGTAGTTCAAGAAATGAATGAAAAATCAAAATCATTCCTCATACTTCCCCCAATTTACTCAAATAGAAATGGAACACATCACATTTTTCTTACATTAAATATATTCATTCTTCAATAAAAAACTAATCGCTCACATTTCTTATTCAATCAAATATTAGTGCAACTGAGCAAACTAAAAAAGTAGAATCACTTCACACACTTCTTCTTTAATATCAGAAACCAGGTTCAGTAGGGAATATGTATATGTAGTAAATACCAATTCTTTTAATATCTATATCTTAAGGAAAAAAAAGAAAAACTAGAATGAGAACCTTCACTCTCATTTCTAATTTATTTATTTTCGACGTTTTCTGATGAGAATTACTGTTGTGGAAATACCTACAATTACCATAAGGACAACAGAAGAATAAATTATACCTGTTTCAACAGTAGTAGTTATTGTTTGATTTTCTGTAATCGTTTCAGGTGGAGGAGTGATAGTCTCTGGTGGTGGGGTAATGGTTGTGGGTGGGTAATCATTAGGATTATTAGGATTAGTTCCATTATCAACCTCGATTTTATCACTGTAGCCATCATTATCAGTATCAACATCATCAGGATCTGTTGAGTGGACCATCACTTCATCATAATCATTTAATCCATCATTATCTGTATCAGTATCAGTTGGATTACAACCATTGGTGTATTCTTCGATGTTGTAAAGATTATCTCCATCTGCATCCTCTAAACTATCATCTGACAGAGGATTCAATGAATGAGCTATTTCCCAACCGTCAGGCATTCCATCATTTTCTGTATCTTCATCAGCTGGATCAGTTCCATGAATATCAACTTCATCACCATCCAGCAATCCATCTGAATCTGAATCAACATCAGTGGGATTAGTATAATAGGTATCAACTTCCTCACCATCAGTTAACCCATCGGAATCACTATCGGCATCATTAGGATCAGAATTATGTTGATATTCTTCCAGATTGGTTAAACCATCTTCATCTTCATCATCAGCAGCATCATTAACAAGTGGATCTAACCTATTTTGCACTTCCCAACCATCAGGCATACTATCAATATCAGAATCATTATCGAGAGGATCAGTGTTGGTGTAATAGATTTCATACCAATCATCAAGCAAATCAGCATCGGTATCAGCATTCAGCGGATTCGTACCATAGAAGGATTCCGTTTGATCATCCATGTAATCACTGTCACTGTCCATGTGACCGGTATGGAAAACAGACCCTCGGAAACAGTACCAAGGAGCAGCGCCACTTGAACTAATACCAGATAAGCCAATACAGTATAGCTTGTTATCCCTTGATCCTACTAATATTTCTAAAATGCCATCATCATCGAGGTCAGCAACTGCAGGAGAAGAGCTAATAGAATTACCTGTAGTATAACTCCACTCTATCCCGCCTGTATGATTGAAACAGTAAAGCTTGTCATCTTTTGATCCTATCAACACTTCTAAAGTATTATCATCATCTAAATCAACAGCGATAGGAGAAGAAGATTCAGTATAACCTGTAAAGTAATTCCATTCAAAACCACCTGTATGATTAAAGCAATAAAGACCAACTGATCCTACCAGCACTTCTAGTGTACCATCATTATCTATGTCAGCTACTGCTGGAGAAGACTCAATACTACTACCTATATTATAGTACCACTCTACCCCACCAGTATGATTAAAGCAATAAAGATTACCATCCCATGATCTAATCAGCACTTCTAAAGTACTATCGTCATTTAGATCTGCAACAGCAGGAGAGGAAACAACATAAGAACTCGTTGTATAATTCCATTCTAAACCACCAGTGTGGTTTAAACAGTAAAGCTTGTAATCCTCTGATCCTACCACTACTTCTAAAGTTCCATCATTGTCAAGATCAGCAATAGCAGGAGAACCTGTAAAATAAGAACTTGCTGTGAAGCTCCATAGTTCATCGCCAGAGTAATTCAAACAGTAGAGCTTTGAATCATCTGTTCCTATCAACACTTCTAAAGCACCATCATTGTTAAGATCTGCAACAGCAGGAGAGGACCAAATAGCATAACTTACAGGGAAGCTCCATTCTATACCACCTGAGTGATTAAAACAGTAAAGCTTACGATCAAATGACCCTACCAGTATTTCCAGAGAACTATTATTGTTAAGGTCTGCCACAGCAGGAGAAGAATGAACATTATTACTTGTTGTGTAGCTCCACTCTAAACCTCCAGTATGATTTAGGCAGTAAAAATTATCATCATTTGATCCTACAAGTACATCTAATGTACCATCTTTATTGAGGTCAGCAACTGCAGGGGAAGAGTGAATAACATCACCTGTTGTAAAATTCCATTTAGAATAAACACTCATTGCTTGAGGTTGAAGAACTAGATTATTTTCCATTTCTTCTGTTTCTTTCGCTTCTACATTTCTTTGCTTAACAAAAGCAGCTATTATCAGTATGAAAATTAGTAGCAAACATTTTCTTGCTTTTCTCATTTAGCACCCACCCCGAAGGCATAGTATATTATTGCTTTGAAATTAATCTACTTTTCGCAAAAAAAGGTAGAATCACTGCACACACTTCTTCTTGAAGGTCTAGAAGTCCGGTTCGGGGAGGACATGTTTAGGTGGTAAGCACATGCGGACCGAGCATATCTAGACAAAAACCAAATTGAGTTGGATGTTTCTAAACCATTAATTTTTTTGAAGAGATTCTCCACAATCACCACAGTAATTCTTTCCTTTAGGATTGGGAGATCCACAAGTTGAACAGTAAATTGTCTCACTTTGAGAAATTTGCTTTTGCAAATCATCAGGCGAGTGAAAGTGTTCATCAACAGTATGTTGCTGTTGTGGTGCTTGTATAGCTTCAGTTGATGGCAATACTTGAGCTGTGCGAAGTTTCCTATTCCTCTTCCATAAAGCTACAATAATAAATGATAATAGTGTATTTACACAGATTATTGAACCAATAACAATAAGAGCAATAGCCCAACCTTCCAAAGTATTTCCTGGATACATATAAGATGTAATAGGTGTAATAAGTTCTACAGTCATTGTAACTGTACTGCTTGCAAAAATATCCTCATCATTATGCCAAAAACAACGTACCAATAATCTTCATATGGTAGATCGTATACCCCATCAGCACGATAATATCCTCCATCAGAAAGCTGATAACCCGAAAAACTTGACAATGATTGAAAATCAGCAAAACCTTCGTCATTTAAGAGCCAAACTTCTATACCAACATAGCTATTACTCCCACTAAAATACCAATCTACATATTGAGGTGGACCTTTTTGAGTTGTCCAATAGAAATAGTGATAATCACCAAAGTACAGGGTATCTGAAGCTGTTAGTGCTTTCACTGAATTATCTTTTTTAAATAAAAACGGAGTACTAATAATAATTATTACACTTAAGAGAATATAGTACCTCCATTTTCCTTTTCTTATCAAAATAGGATCCTTTCCTCCCTTTTGATGTTATCAATTAGGTATAGTATTTGAAATTAAAAAATCTTATGTGAATTAGAAACAGACAAAAGGATTGTTCTTCATATTTTCTATGCTCAAATTAATTACTTTATTTAATTGATTCATTATAAAATCATCAATCTTATAAGTAGCAGACTTTATCTTTCATAGTCAGAAGTCCCGTTCGGAAGGACACGCTTAGGTGGTAAGTACCTACCGGCTGAACATCTCACCCGAAGACTCGAAACGTACACCACAGGCCTTTCAAAAGTATGATTTAATTTCTAGATAGAACTATTTTTTAGTGATAATTATGTAATTGTAACAAAAGATTACTAACTATTACAGAATTCTTTTACATCATTTAAATTTCTTCTAGTTACAAATATCTTAATAAAAATATTTAGTGATTGATAAAAGCTCAAAGATATTTCTAGATATTTGATAGCTTTTTTACAGTTTTTTTCTTTGTTTTCATATTTAGCTAATTCAAAATATGATAAACCTAAATTATTCATAATATCATATTTTGATAGTATTTTACTATCTTCTAAATTTAGAGTTAAAATTTCTTCGTATATTTGTATTGCTAGATTAAGATTTTTTATTGGTTCCAAACCTATTTCTGCTAGATTTGAATAACCATTTGCCAAATTATTATTTGTTATTGCATATTGCAAAGGATAATCACTCTTTTCATAGATTTCCATTGCTTCTTTTGCATGTGAAATACTCTTTTCAAGATTTTCAATCTGATTTTCTTTATCAGATAATGCAAAATAAGTGCTTGAAAGATTAGCCATGGTTTTTGCATATGCTAAAGGCAAACTATTTTTCTTTCGAAATTTTAATGATTCTTTAAAATGCTCAATAGCTTTCTTTAAAACATATGCTTGTGATTTTTTAGAAATTGATATTGGACCAATCTGTGAATATCCATTATATAATATTCCTAAATTATAATGTGTAGAATTAAATTCAGATGGATGAGTTTCTTTAGTTCTAATTTTAATTGATTCAAGATAATAATCTTTAGATTTCTCAAAATTATCTTCTGTATCCTTGATCTCTGTTAAAATGCTATATACTGATCCTAAACTGTAACAAATCAATGCATATTTTTCTGGAAAGTCCTCTTCATTAAAATATTCTAATGCTTTTTCAAATGCTTTAATTGATAATTTACTATAATCTAGTACATTTTCATAAAACACTTCTGCAAACAAAGAATAAGAGTTACCTAATTTTATATTTGCTAGAGAATAACTATATAAATTGTTAACATTTTTGAAAATGTTAATTGCTATTTTTGCATAATCTATTGATTTATTGATGTTTTCCTTGTAATCTTCAATAGTACCAAGTAATTCATATGTATTGCTTAAACTAAAATTTATCATTGCATAAAAATGAGGATAATCATCAACACTGTAAAAGTCAAGTGTTTTTTTATAGAAATCTATTGATTTTTTACAATTTTCTTTAGTATCAATAAGTTTAGCTAACTTAAAATAGATATCTCCTAATTCTTTATTAATTGATTCAATATAATCTCTATTTTCAGTTTTTGATACTTTATTCAATATAGTGGAATAAATAGATACAGCTTCTTTCAGTAGATTAACTTTATTTTCTAAATCATAATTACTTTTGTTTTCTAGTCTTAATGCAATTAGATTTAAAATTGAAATATCATTATTGAAAAGCTCTATCAATTTTCTATAATCAAAAATACTAATTTTCATCTCAGGAGCAATTATTGATTCAAAATAAACAGAATCAATTAATAGAAAATCTTTATCATATCTTGACACAAATTCCCATTTTTCTAGTTCTTCAACACATTTATCTAATTCGTATGATTTAAAATTAATTTCAAATTGGTCTAAAGTACTGATTTGTTTTATTATAGATATTTGATATAAATCTGTAAAAATAAACAACCCAGTCAAATAGATATACTTCAATATTTCTAGCAAAGTCTTACCTAACATACTAAGCTCATGATTAAAACGTCTTCGCATTTCATTTAATTTTAATAGAATAGAACCAATAGTACCATTAAATTCAATGTCTTTCCAATCGATGTTTAATTTATCAGCAATCTCCTTGGCTAATTTGTCATCTATTTTTTCGATTTTAATAAAATCAAATATATTTTCAATATCAATTTGTTGTTCTTTAAGTAGTAAATTAGTAGTATTTTTAAATTCGTAGCCAGATCTACAAGCAGATAAAATTGTTATATCATTTAATGAAATTACAGATTCAAAATAAGGAATAAAATCTTTATTCTTTATATACAAATTGAAATCGTCTAGATATAATATTTTTTTGTTTGATACTTTAGAGTTATGAGGTAAATTAAAACCAATATCTGATAGTTCTTTTCTAGGAATTAAAATATCGATGTTTTTCACTTTTTTAAACCATTCATATATTATTCGTGATTTTCCTGATAAAGGTGGACCAGTTACCATAATGTGTTTTGATTTTTCTTTAGCTTCCAAATTAAGGTTTTTTTTCAGAATTTCATTTAATTTAATATCTTCATCTCTTGAATAATAAAACTCTCTAAAACCTCCTTTTGGTAAACCTCTTTCTCTTCCTAGAACTTCATTTGATGTTAAATCAGTTGAACTTTCCCAAATTACTGAGTAATTTTTGATAATCTTAGATAAAATAGCCTTTCTTTGTTTTATTTCTTGATTATTCATTTTTTCTGTTGAGTCACCATATCGCTTATAATATTCATTATCATAAGCAACTAATTCCTTTTGTTGAGGTATAAGTATAGCTAAAATCTGTTTGTTTTCAGTTGTGATAATCCTCAATGATCTGATTTCTGGAATTGGAAAGCATTTGTCTCTTACAATCCTAATTATCCTCTCTGATGTTGATTCTAAATCTTTTATTCCAATAATTTCTTTGTCATTTGAAATTCCATATAGAATTACACCACCACCCTCATTTGATATAGCAGAAATTAGTTTACCAGTCTTATATGGTTCATTTGGTAAAATCTGTTTGAAATCAAGTTTATAATCTTCTAATTCTTCTTTTATTCGATCTAGTAGTTTATCTGCTATTTCACCATCTATTACATTACTCTCATCTTTTTCCCAATAACCATTTCTAATTTTTCTAAAAATCATAGTTATTTCCTTTTCTTGCAATAAAAATGCACCTAATTCAAATTATTTTAAACGACTAAAAGTACTTTTTGTTGGAGTATATATAAGGCATTCAATAATTATAGAATTTTTTAATTTAATATATCAAGTGTATATAATAAAATGGGAAATGATTTAAAATATTAAAAAATTATAAAAATCATAATTTAAATGCATCTTCTTGTTGAGAACTTAATCATAAATGAATTAAATAGTGAAGAATTATGTTTATTATACACGGTCAAGTTCTTTCAAATTTTTTCTATATTGATTATAAATGCTTTTATATATTTTTTCTCGGAATGATATAAAATCAAATTGCCGATTACTAGTATAATATGCTTCTGCTATTCTATCAGTAAAAACAAGAGGAATCACTATTTCATCTTCTTTAATTAAATTTTGAAAATCTTTTACGATTGAACGTTGTAATTTAATAAATACTTTCTCTATATCATCAAATTTTTCTATTAATCTTTCAGTAAAGTTTTCATTTTCATTTGATGTAGTTAACTCGTTTTGTTCAGTATAACTATGAAAATTTCTTATCATATCTATTAATAAAAGACATTTCTTTTTTGGTTCAAGTTCTCTTATCTCCCTAGGCATCATTTCTCTCAACTAATAACTTTGGTTGAAAATTATCTTTGTGTATTTAGCTTTATATTTGTGTTGTTGTCTTAGATTTACTAAAATATGTTTTCAGATAGATGAGCTCTCATTAAGATCATAGATGGATATTGATTTCATAATGAATCTACTAACATAATTTATATCTAAATGAAAAAAATTGTTAGTTTAAGGTTTTTATTCATGTTTTTTTTGGATGGTAAACAAATAACTATTTTTTATTGCTTAATTCAGATATTATTAAGAATCCCAAATTGGATTTTCAATTATCGAATGTCTAGAGTATTTAATCAATTTCATTATTTTTTTTGATTGAATTTATTTTTTAAAATCTTGGAATAATCAATAATTTGTAAACCAAAAGATCCAACAAAAATAGATTAATTGTACATTGATTGAAAAAATAATATTAATAATTTCGTAGAGAAAGTAGATTTTGAACATCCTTAAAGAATGAGAAATAAGATAAAGAACATCAGATAAACATTAAATCAATAATATTTATTACATAATTTTTTTATTTTAAAAGTGGGGATAAAAATGAGTATTAATTTTAATTTGAAACAAATTAGTAATTGGATATCATATTTTTTTGAAAAAGAATCATTTAGAAACGTAGAAGAAAAATTTAATGTAAGAAAAGAAATTATCCATGAATTCATTAGTCAATTCAGGAAAAATCCAATTAAATTTTTCATTGCTTTAGCATATCAAGATATATCCTTACTAAAAAATCCAATTGAAATAAAATTACTAGAACTACTAATGATTGAAAAGAAAAGAAGAAATCTTAAAGCCAATAAACTTGTATTCCTGGGAATGGCTAATTTAGCAAACTACTACTGGTGTGCTATGAAATCATATTACAAATCCAAAGAAGGGGAAGAGATGTTTTTTGGTGCTTATTTAGTAGATAGAATAATGTATGCACTTCAATTAGATTATATAAAAAAGATCCCTAAAAATCCTATTGAATTACTTGAAATTGGTTCTCAAATATCACTAAAAGATATTGAAAAAATTTTACACAAAAGAAATGTAGTGGAAAAGAACATTAATATTATAACAACTCATAACATAATTGTTGAAAATGGTGTGGAAAAAATAGTAGTAAATCCAAATTTAGATGAGAATGAAAAGAAATTCATTATTGAAGAAGCAAAATCAAATAACATTGAAATAATAGATGCAGAAAAACATCCACTAATTTTAGGGGAAATGGTAGAAACAACTAAAGCTGAAAAATATTCAACAATTAGATGGAATTTTGAATGGAAAGATTTTGTATTAGTTGGAGTACCTGATGGGATAGCAAATGAATTTGTTTATGAATTCAAAACAACTGGTTCAGAATTTCTTTCACACTATGTAAAACCTGTTGCTTCTACACAAGCAGATTTATATGGATTTTTCTTCAATAGAAATAATAAAAGAGTTCAAATTTATTTAAGAGATAGTGGTCTAACAAAAACATGGGAAGAGGAAATCAATAAAGAAAATGTTAATGACCTGTTATTAAAATTCGAAAAAATTGATAGAGAATTACCAATAGCACCTAAAAAATGGAAATGTAAATCATGTGAATTTTTCGAGATTTGTCAAATTTCACCATTAAAGAATATCTGATAATTTTAAACTAATAAATCCCTGATTCTATCAGCATTGAGTATTAAATTAGAAGTAGAAAAAAATCATCGTAATTATTAGTGTCTAATTGATATGAAGTAAATCCACTAACTTTAAATGATGCTCATGAATCCAATATTTATTCATTGTTTTAAATGGCATTTCTCTTCTATTTTCAATTGAAATTAATCTTCCACTTCATTATAATATGAATCAAATGCGAAAATCTCCTGATTTCAATCTGCTAAATATAGAAGGCATATATTTAAACTCACTATCTACATAAGTAAGAATTTTGTCAAATTCCTGATTCTTATACCAATCTGGTATATCACTACCTCTGCCTTTTGTAGCAGGAAAACCATATGCTTTGAGGATGTTATTCCATTTTTGATAAAAGAAATTGTTTCTTGACATAAAGACTTGTAAGAGATCAATATGCCAACAATCTCGATAAAAAATCGTATATAGTTCACTATAGTAACGGATTTTGTAATAGATACACCTACAGATAATAAAGGGAATATCAAATTTTAAGGTGTTGTAACCAATTATTTGTGGTTTTTTATTACCACTAGATGGAAATGCAATGATTCTTTGTAATAATTCCTCCAATATAACCTTCTCGTTTGACTCCCAAGAAAGAAGCTTCTCATGATTGCCATTTATTCCATTTTGCAAACTAATTAATATAATTTCATCTTTGCTATTTAGTCCTGTAGTTTCTATATCCAGAAATAGATCCCACTCCATAAAAATCACCCATTTAACATACTAGATTTTCATTATTTATTTTTTTGTGGTCTTTTTATTTTGTCGTGACTAATAGATTAGTGTTTAGAGAACACTAGCTGGAAGCAAGGACAAATGGCAGAAGAAAAGAACGGAGACACGTTTTTAGCTAAAAGTACTTTTCGTAGGGAGTGTACTGAAAGTAAATTTACCTTACAAATTTATAATGTTCTAATTAGTAATATTGAATTTTGTATATAAACAGCAAAAAATCTTGGAAAACAATATCAACCTAAAGAGAATAATCAGATAATAAGAAAAAGAAATACTTATTTAGAATTAATAGTGTTGTTTTTTGAGGAAAAGGAAATGTCTGATGTTGAAGTACGAATTAATTTAATCAAGAAAATTATTGACGAAAAAAGGAAATATGTGCTTTTAAATTATTCAAAGGGTAAAGCACTACTTGTTGTACATCCTTTAGATAAAGAAGAAAAGAAAATGAGTTTAACAAATACAATTATTGCTAGTTTTATCAAAAAATCATTATCAGAAGAAGCTGTATACAAAGTATTAACAAAAGACATTCCTGAAGATGAAATTGATAATCCAAATCAGAATAGATTATTACTAGAAAAAAAGGAAACAATTCAAGCGTCAATTAATTTAATGAAGGAAGCTGATTACTGCTATTTTGCATTAAGATTGCTAGAGAATGTTGGGGAAGAATTCTTAGAGGATTTTAGAGAACAACTATGGGAACATGAAAACATCCTTTCAGTAAAAATACTGCTTAAATTATTGGTAATTGAGGGAAGAGAAAGTAAAGCTCTTATAATTCTTTCAAAAATGAAAGAAAATTATAAACTAACTTCATTAGAAGAAGAAAGATTTGCTGAGTTATCATTAAAGTATAAAATTGAGGGTGAATTCCAAAATCTACAACAGAAGTTTCAATCTGTTGGAATGGATGAATTACAAATACATTTGGATTCATTAAAAACAGATTTTGATGAAAGAATTAAACTAAGTACAAGTATCGCTGAGAGGAAATATAATGAGATTATGAAACGAATACAAGAATCTGATCTTTTGATTACTGATGAAAGAAAAGAAGGATTGCAAAAACAAATTGATATAACGAATCAAAGGATTACTGGTGTTCAGAACTCAATGAGAACATGGGTAGCAATTCTAGCTATTGTTTTTGGTCTAGTTTCAACAGTTAGTTTAATTTTTGTAGGATTGTTATCAACAGGAGTATTACCACCATAAAAGGAATTGTTAATGATCCAATTATAATTTTTAAATAGATTATAGAAGGAAAGGAAATTATTGAAGAGAAAAAAGAAACGCTTATTTTACTCTATGAGATTGTTCATGGGAGAGGTGATTATTTGGAATCAAATAACATAACAATTAACACTGATAAGATACATGATGATTTTATTCTTAAAGTCAATAATTACTTATCAGCTATAAACAAACTACTTTTTATAAAAATTCTATCAACTCATTTCTTCACTGATTTTCCAAAGAATCTTTCTGAAGATGTGAAATTACCATTGGAATATATCCCAAAGTTATTTCAAGGAATAGTTGAGAGAGAATATAAAATTAAGAAGACTAAAGGAAATGAGTTTATTTTAGAATTATTAGGAGATAGTAAAACAAAATTGGAAGAAAAGCTGATAGCTCCTGTAGAGCTAAGTAGTGCAATTATCTTTTTAGATGCCAAAAAAGTAAATGGAAAAGAGGTTTTGAAGTTTAGAGATACAATTTCGAAAGAATTAATAGAGACATCAAATTTGGAAGCTTTTGTAATGCTGTTCTCATATTTTGATTCTTATTTAAGAGACTGTTTATTCTATATTTACAAAGTAAAACCTACGCAATGGCAAAAAAAACATGTTAGATTGAACTATCTTGAAATTAAAGAAAAATTAACTGAAGAACAGGTTCTTGAAAAGCATATTGAACAAAATGTTTCTCGGAATATATACACTCTAATGGAATCCATTTGTAAAAAACTAAAGACTGAAGTTAAAAATTTATTCACGCAAGAACAAATAAAACTGCTAAGAGAAAATATTGAAGTGAGGAATATTATAGTCCACAATTTTGGTATTATAGACAACAAATTCAAATCAAAAGTGGAAACAAATTATGAGAAAAATGATAGATTTCCAATTACTTCTTCTTACGTTAACAAATCCTTTGATCTGGTTAATGAAATAATGTTTAGAATGTTCAAAGAAATATCATCTGAAATTTTCAAAAAGGACATTAGATCTATTATAAAAAAATTAAGTGATAAGATTAGAAAGAATAGTAGTTAGTAGAATCTATTTTTTGTAATGTTCTTCTTTTTGTTTTTCTTCAAATAAACCTAACAACAACTAGGTATAAAAAAACGAAAAATGTGGAATCTCTGCATACATTTCTTTAAAGTTTAGGAGGTTATTTTGGCAATGAAATACATTTAAAAAAGATTCAAAGCTAAAAATTAAGGATATGGTGGTAGAATTTTTCTTTTCAATAAAATACTATATGCTTTAGCTTCAGATAAAATTTCTGCTTCATGATAAGATATAATTTGTTTACTGTATTTAGTTCTATATTCAAATAAAATCTTAATCCATTGACCAACTTTTAAATGATTAGTATCTAAGAAATCAGGAACTATTACATTTATTTCCGCGAAATATATTTGAGGTTTTTGTATCCATAATTTCAATTCATTCTTATCTATGTCAATAATTTTACATATTTCAATACAAAATCTTCTATTTTCAATATTGAAATGATCATATTTATCGAAATTATCAAGCTTTAATGTTTCATCTTTATTGTGCAAATTTATTTTTTTTATTCCTTCCTTACTAGCTAAAAAACCAAGCATTTGAATAACATCAAAAATCTTAATGTTTCTAAATGATGGTATCCAAGTTAATGGTGTTATGAATAGCCATTGAATTTTATCATTATCGATACCTAGATGTTTTAAGCCTACTTCAATTTGATTTTGTTCTTGATGATATTTAATAAGTTCTTTGTGCAATGATTTCAATGTTAGAACAGTATGTGACTTTGCAGAAATTATATAGATAAAACCAGTTTTATTACCAATAAATATCATATCTGCAAGTTCTTTTATTTTTGAGGATTTATTTGGATTAGAAATACGAAGTAATTTCTGCCCATTAAATTCACCTTCAACATTTAGAGTTTCACAATAACCAAACAATTCATCCTCAAAAGAAATTCCTTTTAATGTAGCAACTTCTCCTATTATTTTAGTATCAGTTTTGGCTTGTAGAATTTCTTCAAATAATCTATTTGAAAAAAATAATGGAAGAATTGATTTTTCATGATTTTTAGAGAGTTCTAGGAAAATGTTTGGTATAAAATTAATGCTATTTTTATAGGAAAACTTTGCTTTTTTGCTAAAGAATAGCATTTCTTCTAAAGTCTTTTTACTAAATAGCTTTATAAAATTCTCTTTTGTGAATACATGTGTATTTTTTATAGGTAATTTAGCAAGTTTTTTGTGAAGTTTAGAATATAAATCTATTAATTTTATTGCTTCATTTTTATTGTTAGTGATAAGGTATTTTGCTAAACCTATTCCATTTGATAAATAAATACCAATTAGTCTAAAAAATTGAGTTGGAAAATAGTTAGTATCAATTAAAGAATAATAATTAGTAATTGATTTTAATGATTGAATATCTACATTTAAATCAGCATTAAGAGCTTGAATTTGGAGAACTGATAGGGGTGTTGTAAAGATTGGTTTTGATGGAGGAACTAAAGAAATTTCTTTATTTCCATCTTTAAAGATATGTAAATTTTTTTTATGAAGTTTACATAATTTAATGAACTCCTTAGCAAATTTATCAAGTTCAATAAAATAAAATAACAAATTGGTATCACTATTTGGAAACGAGTAATTTGTTGATTTTTGAAAATCAAATATTAAAAATAAATTTAATGAAAATTTGATCCATTCATTAACTAAATATAAACTATTCTCCAGATTGTTTTTTGATAGCAAAAATCGCTTAGCTGCATATTCCAATTTGTCTATTGATTTTTTTAACAATAAATTGAAACTAATTTCATTAAATAATTTTCTCATTTCTTGTTTTGTTAGATCTATTGAATTTTGAAAATGTTCTATTTTTTCATCAGAAATATCAATCCAATTATTACAGTTTGGACAAATCAATTCGTTTTTTGAAGCCCATAGCTCCTTGTCACATTTTGTACATAATCCCTTATCACTTTTCATAATTTTAACTCCTCATCAGAAAAGAATCGAACACAAGCAATTAAAGAAATGATACTTGAGTTCACACTTTCTATATCAAATATATTTTTTATTCATTAAAAAATTAATTACTCATATTTCTATATCATGTATAATAAAGTGTAACTTGTCAAAAAATGTAGAATCCCTGCACACACTTCTTCTTTAAGGGCTAGAAGTACGATTCGGGAAGGACACGCTGAAGTATAAGGATAAACGGATTAGAAGAAAAAATAGTTTTTCAGAATTGATTCTCACGAATTTGAGAATGTTTATATTGGTTTTTGTGCTATTGAAAAATAGGATTAATTGGCATTATTAATCTAACAGGAATTGAGAGAAATGAGAAAAAAGAGCCCGATTCTATTTCTATTGCTTATTCTAACAAGTATTTTGATAAAACCAATTACTAATTCAAATGGTTCAAGTGAAGAAACTTGCTTACCGGTATTTGACCCCCAAGTGGATGATCAAATATTAGATATTATGGAACAAACCTATATTCCGTCTGTTACTTCTGCTGTTATTAGAAATAATTCAATTATCTGGGCTAAGGGATATGGAGAGCAACAAGAACTTGATCTTATTTACATGATTGGTTCCGTTACTAAAACCTTTACTGCAACAGCTATTTTCCAGCTGTATGACCAAGGAGTGATTCAATTAGAGGATGACGTTAATGATTATTTGCCATTTTCTTTCCGACATCCCAACTACACAAATACTCCAATAACCATCAAAATGCTTCTACAACATACATCCGGATTAAGTAAAGATTCAGACATGTATTGGTTTGGAGTAATGGAGGAAGTACTCCAAGAGTTAGGGTGGGAAAATCCATTTGATTGGTTACCTTATCCTAATTGGATAGAGGGATATCTTACACCTAATGGATCATTATACGACCCAGTTGTCTGGACTCCTTACGAACCCGGGACTACTCGAGTCTATTCTAATTTTGGTTATGATGTTTTAGGTTACCTAATACAACTAATCTCAGAAGAACCAATCTGGGAATATTTACAACACAACATCTATGATCCTTTGGGGATGGATAATACTGGGTATAATTATACTGATTTTGAGCTAACTCAACTTGCTATTCCTTACATTTACATGTTTGAACTAGATCCAGGATCCACTGGAAATAAAGCCTATCCTCATTATAATCAGATAAATTATGGATGTGGTGGATTACGATCCAATATTTTTGATTTAGCGAAATTTTTACTTGTATTCTTACATAATGGCGTTTCTAACGGAACACGAATCTTAGAAGAAGAGACCTTACAAATAATGGTTGAGCTGCAAACTGCATGGCTCGCACCATGGGATCCACTTATACAATGGGGTGGTTGGGGAGGTACAGAAGGGGATTCCTGGGCTTATCACACAAAAGCGTATGGTTTTTATGATGGAAATACATCTGTTCCTTATGGAGTAATCACATTTTTGAATCAAGGCATGGATGAAGGTAGGGACGCATGCTACACAATATGCGAACTTCTTCGAGAGTATGTCCATGAATATGATCTTCTAGAATATGAAGCGACACCAAGATTTACTTTCTTTGTTTCAATTTCTAGCTTTACAATACTAATGCTTCTTGTTGCCAGAAAACGTCATAAATCTAAACACAAATAATGAAATATATCGAGATAATGAGGTTCTTTCTTGCGTATCTCTTAATAATTATTCCTTTAACCCACACTTCCTCTTGAAGGTCTATAGTATTTTGGTTGAGAATTTTTTCAATATAACAAATGTGATTTTTTACAATAAATTTAATAGTTTAATTGAAAATTTTATTCTTAAGGCTCTTCTTAGAAAGTGGAAATTAGAAAAAGCTAGCCAGAGGGTGTGAAAAATAAATTTTCTAAAAAAAGAAATTTATATAATCAAATTTTGGATTCTATTTATTCCATCACTTTTGTCATTTGTGATTTCATAAAATCTTCCACAGATAGGAATTGTCTTTTAATATAAAAAAAGAAGGAGGAAGATAACATTTGAAAAAAAGTAGTAGAAAAGGATTTCTATTTTCAATATTTATTATTGGATTTTTTCTAGGTAGTTTAATTACTATCGTTCAGAGTGGTCCCATTTTACTAGACCCAGGACCAGGTGGTGGCGGTGGTGGTAGTAATTATTATCAAACTCTTAGAAGATGGGATATATATTTGAAAAATTATGATACAGGTTCAGAACCAGAAGATTATGATTTCAAAGTATATTTCTCAATGATCGAGAAATACAATCCTACAACTGAAGTTTATCTTATATTCTATGAATCAAATATGGAGCTTTATCGCTATAAAGAAACTGTTGATGCTTTTGGGTTAGGTTATAACTTTGTAACACATGTTTATACTGGAGGTTGGAGATATTTCGAAACGATTGTGACCAAAACAACTGAAGGTGATTTGTATCATTATACCGCAACAGGGAGTGACTGGGGAATGTATCCATCAGGACAAGTTATGGGAATTGAAGGAGGAATTTGTACAATAACAGGATCATCATTATGTGGAGGAAGATTGCGAGCAACTGTGAATCAAAACACCTATGGACCATATACTAATGGATTTGGACAGGATGACTTTGATTACTATTATTATTGTGTGTTCAATTATTATACTGAGGAATATTGCACTGTATACCTACCCCCAGGAGCTTGGTTTGTAGGTGGAAGTTGTGTTGTAATCTAACTTCCTTCTTCATTTTTTTATAGAAAATTAACCATTAGTAATAGTGACATAACTCCAGAAAAGCATTAACTAAAGAAAATCCCAAGGCATGAGAAGTGAAAAGAAAAAGTAAATAAAAGAAATTAAATATTGTCAAATCATTGAATAATTTTCTTGACCACAAAAAAGGCAGAATTTTTTACTTGATTCCATAAAATAAACCCCAACAATGTTATAAAAATATGGTAGATTAAATACATTAAAAACTTTCTAATTGTGGAATTTTAACTAATCATCAAACACTATTTGCGGGAATTCTTATACAAGCAGTATTGTATTTATTATTTTTAAAGAAACTATTTTTTTAACAAAGGAAGGTGAAATTTGTGGTAAACAAACAAAAAAAGTTGATTTTTTTAGTTATCTGCTTATCTACTATAAGTCTAAGTGTTGGATGGAGTACAATAAAAATAAATGGTAGAATAATTATTGACCCACCTGATGTTCCACCTGGGCCAGTATTTTTATCTAAACCTTCAGATAAAACTGTGTATACTGGAGAGACTGTAAGAATAACATGGACTGCTTATTCTTGTGCTAGCACATCTTCTCGGAGAGCATATATCTATGTTAATGGAGTTTTGGTAAAATCATATTCTTACTGGTCAAATAGACAAGCACTATATTATGATTTTTCACGAAATATTGCTGGAACTTATTCGATCAAATGTAAAAGCTCTGATTCTTATGGTTATAAATATGACACTGCTTATGTAAATGTAAAAGCTCTTCCTCAATGGACAATCATGTTCTATTTGGATGGAGATTCAGATCCAGTGGTTCATGAAGGGGCAGTATTCAAAGATAATATACTAAAGAACCTTGGTAGTAATACAAATGTGCAATTTATTTCTCTTTTAGATCTATCAGATGCCACCTCCAAATATTGCTATTATGGAGCAAATTAACAGGTAACCCGCATAAATAAAGGTGAATTGAACATGGGTGCACAAGAAACATTGGAAGATTTCATTGATTGGGGAAAAGCAAATTATCCTGCACAAAAATACATGGTAGTTTTATTCGATCATGGTATGGGCATTATGAATTATAAACCTCCTTACAATATTAGAGGGGTGTGAATTAGTAATTATGAATTTAATATATAAATAACAAAAAATGGCGAAAACAATGATTTTAGAAGATAGATTAGGAAAAATGGATGAGTTAATGACAAAAATTGATTGCAAATTCAAGAATAGAGTTTTACTTATGAAAGCTCTTCTAACAAAAGATTGTTCAGATGTAGATTTCAAATGGAATGGAATTAATCAAGATTCTTTAGAAAAAGTTGGTAATGCATTAATTGGTTTTTTAGCAATAGAAAGAGGTTATCAAGAAGATTTGAAAACAAAACATGAAATGAAAAAATTCAAGAAAAAATATACTGACAATGAAAATCTAGTTAAAATAGCTAAAAAAATAAATTTAGCAGATTATGTATTTGGAGTAAAAATCGACTTACAACCAGTCAGTGGTTAATATCCGATGAATTGTATGTTGATTGCTTAGAAGCAATAATTGGTGCTGTTTATTTTGATAAGGGATTGAAAAAAGCAAGAGAAGTTTTTTGGAATCTATTTGAAACTTATACAAAATAATGAAAAAAAATGTAGAATCACTGCACACACTTCTTCTTTAAGGTGAAAATAATCAGACAAACTAAGCTAATTAATAATTCGGGGAATGTTCGCAGAAGTCTTGAAAATAGGTTTTTTGGTCATTTGGAGAAGAAAGAGAAGCATAAGCACTAGAGAACAAATTAAGGAAGAATAAAAGCAAAAAGATAGATGCCAAGGTACAATTACAGAATATTGTGCAAAAACTATTGTGAAAGTCACTGTTATGGTTAAAGCTGTATATGATGGTATGAATCCTAACAAGCTATTTTTCTTTGGAGGAAATCGAAGAAAGAGTATTCCTATAGAATGTAATAATAAGATAATTGATATTATTAAACAAAGCAAAAATGTGAGGAATAAGAATAGTAATGCTAAAGAAGTCCAGGAGGATGATCCAAAATGCAATTTAAATTCTACAATTACATCAGGATGAATTTCACCTGGAGGATGCGCCCAATAAGCAAAAGCAAAAAGTGGAAGACAAATCATTGCAAATAAACTAAGAGTTATTGCTGCAGAATTCAAATAAACAAATGGTTTATTTATAACTCGTGTAGGTTTACTTTTATGTGTAAACTGATTTTCATTACTCAAAATTAACCTCTCCAATATTATTACGTTTTCAATGTTTATTAGTTTTTCAATGAAAAGTAAATTACTAAAATTTCTTCTCAAATTAATTTTAGTTTAACAAAGTAAAATAACAAAAAAATGTAGAATCTCTGCACACACTTCCTCTTTAAGGGCTAGAAGTCCGAATAAGGAGAAACTTGTTCCGATACACGATTGAGGAAGAATAAAAAGATAATTGAAGAAACAACAACGACAAGGGAATAAAAGAAGAAGAAAGACAAACCAATTTGAGTTTCAATGATAAAGTACAAGTGCCAATTATCATTTATCTGTCGAGCATAGTCATTATATGTAAAGAGAAAAATACAAGCAAAAGTGGCAGGGATGATTAAGAAAGTAAGAAGTGATTGGAAAGAAAGAAAAAGACGGGATTTAAGAGTTCTGAATTCTCTCTGGAGTAGAATACTAAGCAAAAGGAAAAGGATAATCAAAACAAGCATGGAAACAAGATCCTTACCTAAGAGATTTGCAACATTCTCACTGGAAATATTATCAAAGGAATAAATAAGATAGATAAAAGAAAGAACAAAGTATACGACTAGATAAATTGAAAAGGTTATCTTAAGGAAAAGAATTGTATGTTTGGATTTCTTTTGAAATAGATGGATAATTTTAGAAAAGCCTAAATAAAACATAAAAGCAACAACAGTAATGAGAATTAATTTGATAAGTTCAAAGACAAATACAACACTATATTGTAAATCAATATTCGAAGACCATAAATGATTGATGAATAGAATAGCAGAGATAACAGATAAACAAGTGAAAACAACAAGTAAGATAAATCCAATTTTGATTTCTAAAATTCGATTATTTCTTAATCCCAGTTCTTGTTTAACTTCTACAGTAGTCAAACGAATTTTTTCCCCCTAGTTTTATAAACATGATTGATGCTCGGACTCACACTTCTTCTTTAAGGTCTAGAAGTCCATTTCGGTAATGACACGCTTAGGTGTTAAGTACCTGCTGGCTGAGCATCTCGCCCGAAGACTCGACGCGTACACCACAGGCCTTTCAAACGGATCTTGTATCCGTACCTTCGTCTAACGACGACACGTTGCTGTCACCAGCCCCATGCATGGAAAAGTCCAACGAAACATAGTGATTGTAAAACAGATTCGCTCAGCATGCGAATCCAAACCTTTCCAAATTGTCGCCAGAGTGGGAAATTCGTTTCAGGACGCGCTTCCAGCTTAGATGCTTTCAGCTGTTATCGCTTGGCGCGTGGCTGCCCGGCGATGCCTTATCAGACAACCGGTAGACTAGAGGCGCCGACGGGGGGGTCCTCTCTTTGGCTCGTAAGAGGCTACTAAACTATTGCTTGTAGCTTCTGAGCGTACACCTCGTACGATGTACCGACCCGGCCCTACCCTCAATTTCCCAGCACAACCAGTAGAAAGAATCCGACCTGTCTCACGACGGTCTAAACCCAGCTCACGTTCCCTTTTAATGGGCGTACAACCCTACCCTAGGCGTCTTGTGCGGCGCCAGGAGAGGAAGAGCCGACATCGAGGTAGCAAGCCGCAGGGTCGATATACTCTGCCTCCAGAACGTGAACCTAGATCGTTTCTTTAATCAGCGGTAACATGTTTCTGGAGAGCTGGTGAGCTCTCGCCTGCGACGACTCTGTTTGGGGAGAGTGTATTAGTGCTTTGGATGCTTCTTGCTGTCGCCAAACTATTCTACTTTATGTTAGAAATAGCTAGTTAATTTACCCAACAAATAGCAATCCTGTGGTAATCAGTAATTAATTGATTATTCCCAAAGAATTTCATAATAATATTTCATATTATTTCTGTCGTGCACTAGTATCACTCCTTACCCCCGGGGTAATTTTTCTGCCGCTGCCGGACCTCAACGAGAAGTCTCGACAGATCGCTAGACCAAACTTTCGTTCCAGAATTCCCTATGGGAAAGAATCCTGTCAAGCTAGCTTTTATTCTTGTACTCTACGGAGGGTTTCTGTCCCCCCTGAGCTAACCTTTGGACACGCTCGATATCTTTTCAAGCGCAGCCGCCCCAGCTAAACTGCCCACCAATACTTGTCCTCCTCGAAAGGAGTTAGTCATACAAGCTGCGAAAGCCAGTGTTTCATTTTTGCTTCCCAAATCCCTGAGAATTTGGTTCGACGCTCCTGGCTACACTATGTATCGTTACCCGTAAAACAGGCACAGGCTGCAGTAAAACTCCACGGGGTCTTCTCTTCCCGCTGGTTGGTGCCAGACTGTTCGCTGGCTAGTGGGTTCACTCGGTAGACGGTGGGGACAGTGGGGAGGTCATTGATCCGTTCATGCACGTCAGTACTTATCTGACAAGGCATTTGGCTACCTTCAGCAACGATATTTCAATTAATTATCGCCGGACTATATCTTCACCGCGCATGGTTTCTCACCAGTTGTTTGGTGTCTGGCGTATAGTCTCTGGGGATCTCTTATGTCCTACTATCTTGTTTTTTTCTCGCTATTTTTTCCATTTCTTTTCTTACTATTTCTTCTGCGTTCTCTGGTTTTTTTTTCATGGTTTCTAGGATGTCTTCTATTGTGTATTTTCTTGTTCCTTTGTGTTCCTTATGACTGAATGCATATACTGCTAGTCTTAGGAATGTTTCTGCTTCTCTGTGTTCTTTGTTTTCTAGTCTTTCGACTACTTCTTTGAAATGTTTGAAACTTTTTGTTTTTATTTCTAGAGGGTATCGTTCGAAGAATGGGATGATTTTTTCTGCTATGTTTCTTCTACTTTCTTCTATGAAGAGTTTGCAGTTTGGTTGTCCAGGTTTGGTTATTATTCTTCCACATGTTAGTGCTTGTTGCAGTGCTCTGAGCACGTGCTCTGCTTCTTGTTCTAATGTTACGCTGAATGTTGGATCTATTACCCATCCAAATCTTGTTGTGTTGTGTGGTTTGATACTGATGCTGAATGATCCTTCACCATCGATCAGACCGCAGAGATAAGTGTTTTTTGCTGATTGATTTCTTGCTCTTCGTAACATGGTTTTTTCATCTCTTTCTTTTTTTGGTCATTCTTCTA
The DNA here is from genome assembly GCA_019058275.1 of Candidatus Heimdallarchaeota archaeon. GTDB lineage: Archaea > Asgardarchaeota > Heimdallarchaeia > JABLTI01 > JABLTI01 > JABLTI01. The sequence continues at coordinate 100,678 of JAHLVW010000103.1, read as the reverse complement.
AATTCTTTTTGTGTTAAGATAGGGGACTGTTCAGATTTCCTGCGGATTGTCGCTATTGGAAAGAACATTTTTCCTTTCTGAGGAGTGCTTTTCAGCGGTGTTCCCGCATATAGCCAGATTTAACGACTCCCGATTAGGATTTTTCTTTTTAGCTAAGAGTCATAGTTACTCCCGCTATTGACCAGAGCTTGAACCGGTTGTACCCGGCATTCACTTACTGGCATTGAGCAGGATTCACAAACTGTTCACAAGCTTTCGCTCTTGCAGTTTGCTATGTTTGCATTGAACAGTTGCCCCCCCCTTGTCACTGCGACCTGCTAGCCCTTTCAAGCCAACAGGCACCCTTTATCCCGAAGTTACAGGGCGAATTTGCCGATTTCCCTCACCATCTTTGACCGAACACGCCTTAGGCTTCTCACCTTGGGACACCTGTGTCAGTTCTGGGTACGATTACGTGGAATCCTTACTATTTTCTTTTTCATGGGCGAGTGGAAACAACTCGAGCCACCACTATTGGTAGCCTATTCCTACCTTCACCTCCTTCTCACCGTCACGGTACTTCGGAGGGTTATATAGTTAAGTGAGGCGATGGCCTCACCGAGCCTATCCAGTCGCGTCAAAAAACAGTCTTTGCGTCACCGCTTCTGACGTATCCACGCAGTACAGGAATATAAACCTGTTTCCCTTTCGAGCACATCAGGTAAGAGTGCTCTTAGGATCGACTAACTCACGGCTGACGAACGTTGCCGTGAAAACCTTGCCCTTTCGGCGGAGAGGATTCTCACCTCTCTTTGCTGTTACTACCGCCAGGATCTGCAAATCTGGCCGGTCCACAGGACATCACTACCCTGCTTCCGCCCAACCAGATCGCCCAACTACCGGATCACATCTTTCAATGTGCCCTGAGGTATCGGAACTCGACTTAGCCCCGTCCATTCTCGGAGCCCAAGCACTCGGTTAGTCCACTGTTACGTGTTGCTTAGCGGATGGCTGTTTCTAAGCCTACCGCCTAACTGTCTTTGTGCAAGGACGTCCTTCCTCTTTTAGCATTTAGTCGAGATTTAGGGTCCTTAACCTTAGTTTGGGTTATTCCCCTTTCGGCCACGTGCCTTACGCACGCACGCCCGACTCTGATCTTCTATGATATGTGTCTGTTCGTAGTTTGACTCATGGGTGAGGATTTTACTCCCCATGACCATAAATCCTTGCTCTACCAAACACACCATCTCTAATCAGGCTGGCCTATGTCCACTTCGTTGGGAACCAGCTATCACTGGACTAGATTGGTCTTTTGCCCCTATCCGCAAGTCAACAAACGTGAATTGCACGTCAACACTTGTTCGGCCCTCCACCCAGGTTTCCCTAGGCTTCAGCCTGCCCACGGATAGATCGTCCAGTTTCGGGTCTTACTCCTGTGACTCCTCGCCCTTTCAGACGACGTCCCTTGCAAGCTGCGGACTTGTTGCTTTCGCTCCGCCTTCGGGTCTAAGAAACCCTTAAGCTCGCCACAAGAATAAACTCCCTGGCCCGTGTTTCTAGACGGATCTTGTGATCCCGGTCCTCTGAACTCGTTCCTGCCGTCACCGGCTCTCACTTCATCCAGAATCTACCCTTTCGGACCACAAACGTCTATAACCATCTGGTTTCAGGCACTTTTCACTACCCTTTCGGGTTACTTTTCAGCTTTCACTCACGTTACTATTGCGCTATCGGTCTTGAGTTGTATTTAGGTTTGGAGCTCGTTGTGCCCCATTCACGAGAGATTTCCAGCCCCCGCTATTCGGGATACTCTTTCCTTCTAGGATCTATTTCGCCTACAGGGCTATCACCTTGTATCGCTTAACTTTCCAGGAAATTCGGCTTTACATCGTAGAATTTAATAAGAGTCCATAACACCACATCTCCTCACATTCACATGCAAGGATTCAGTTTGACCTTTGCCCATTTCACTCGCCGTTACTTAAGGGCATCTCAGTTGATTTCTTTTCCTGCACCTACTTGGATGTTTCCGTCCGGTGCGTTCCCTCTCCTTTCGGAGTCATACAGCTTATTGGTCCGTATGGGGAATTCCTATTCGGCTATCGCGGGATCTATGTGTGCATGCCACTCCCCCGCGCATATCGCAGCTAGCCACGGCCTTCATCGGCACTCAAGCCTATCCATCCACCAGATGGCGTTTGCGTGTCGGAACCTACTATGGAGATCTAGATTTCACTTGAAGAAGTGTGGCCTTCTACAGTAAAGAAGACGACAAAAATTAGCATCTGACCTAAGGTCTCTTTTTATTGATTCCCATAGTCAGAGGCACTCGTCGTTCTTACCTCTTACTCAGCGAGCCTTCAATTTTCGCCAAGCGCATCAATAATGAATTAATTTTTTTCTCGTTAATAATTGCTTTTTGGTCGTTTCTTGCTAAAACTTCCAACAGCACTTTTCTTGCTTATTTTTTTGCTTTTAAAAACTTACCGATGAATTAGTTTTATTCTTTCAGCATTTTTTCTTGGCATTTCTTTGCTCTATACGAGCGTTTTGTTTTTGCATGTAACTGTTTTAAATCTTCCTATTGTAAAGATTACACCTACTGCAAAGTTATTAGTACTCATTTTTCTATTTATACTTTGTCTGAGCTTGGAAGTGTTAATTTGTATTCTTTGTTTGTATTGGAATTAACATTTTGCTGTTAATTGCTATTTTTCTTCGTTTCCTTGTTCCTTTTTCAACCACACTTAGAGGTTTACTAAATCACATCCACATACTGAGGAATATTCATAATCAGGTTTGAGGGGATTATCACATTCTGGGCAAAATCCTTCTGTTATTCTCTTCTTCCTATCCTCTATTTCTTGTGTTCTTTCTTTTCTTTCCCATCGCTCTATTGCTTCTTCTTCTGCTGTTTGCAGTCTCTTGTTTATCACATATTCCCCTTCAATCATAAACTCTGGATTCATTGATATTATCTCGATTACTCTATCCATAGGTATCTTTGTTACATTAGTTATCCACAGTAATCTTGTCTTTTGTCTCCTATCTATCAATTTTCTTACTTTGTTTTCATCTTCTTCTTTTACTATGTACCCTCTTTCTGCTCTCTCCTCTGCTCGTTTGGATTGTCTAACATCTTCTTTATTTTCTCTAATAGCTTTCTTTTTCTTCTCTTCATCTATTTTAAAATAATCTGAATCAGTACTTGCATCAATATACATGTCAATTGACATATCACCAAAAATTTCCCCACAACATTGCAAGCACACGCAAAATCCTTCTAATGCTTCTGCTAAAAATAATTCACCGGGGATCGCTTCTTTATATTTCTTCATTGATTTTATTCTTTTAATAATTCTTAATTGTGCTATCACAAAAATAAGCGGTAAAAAAGCAAGTAGCACTTTTAGTACTTCATTCACTGAAATCATCCCCCTCCATTTGACTAATTTTCCCTTTAGATGTACTATTATGTTTTCTCTTTTGATTCAGCATCATGCCCTCCCAATTTACAAATGTTATAGTTCTTGTTGGCAAGTTTTATTTTAGTAATAGTTCATTAGCTTGCTTAATAGTAGGTTCAAATAATTAATTAATTTTTGTTGTCATCTAACGACCGAACCACAGTATCTAATATGCATTCTTCAGTTTATTTTGCAATTAATAGAAAAGAAACTTTTTAGACTAGACTTCCCTAATGTATTGCGACCAGATTTGATTATTGTTTATAGGTTAATAATTAACTATAGCTTCTTCAGTTACATCGGAGGGTAGATTGTCTTGGAAGAAAATCGTAAAATTACAGAGCAAGTTATTACAGGTACAAGTCTAACTAATTGGTTAGCTTTACTCTTTGAGAATCGCTTTCGAATTAGCTGGCGCTATCTCTCTTGAGCACTTCTTGTCACTCTAATAACTTTCTTGACTTTTCCTCTTATTATTTTTGAAAGGATTCGTTACAGTCGGAAGATAAAGAAAACAGAGCTCAAGTACCCACCTATCATAATCATAGGTCATTGGCGTGGTGGTACGACCTACTTACAGTCGCTAATGATTCAAGACAAACAATTCGCTTATATTTCCCTATACCAAGCTTTAATGCCCCACTACTATCTTTGTAGTGATAGATTAGTAAAACGAGTTTTGAAACGTTATTTGCCAAAAACTAGAAGGATGGATAATATTCCTATGGGTGTTTACAAACCTCAAGAGGAAGAACACGCCATGATCAATCTTTCTCGTTATACTTTTTATCTCGGATTAATCTTTCCCCGGAAAATACTACATTATTCTCGCTTTAATACCCTTAATACTCTTTCAGAGAAATCACTTAAAAAATGGAAAAAAATCTATCTTAATTTTCTTAAGAAACTAACTTACTGTTCCGATGGCAGACAATTACTTCTTAAAAATCCCTCACACACTTGCCGTATTAAGATTCTTCTCGAGATGTTTCCTGAAGCAAAATTCTCATCCATCTCTACCGAAACCCCTTCGATGTCTTTCCTTCCACTGATCTTCTTTACGAAAAATTAAGTCCATATACTATCTTACAAAGACCTTTCTCTTATGATGAAAGAAAGGAAATTATCTTCTATGTTTACCAAGAAATGTATGAGAAGTTTTTTGCTGAAAAGGAGCTTATCCCAGAAGGCAATCTCATTGAAATGAAATATGAGGATTTCATCCGAGACCCTTTTGCTCACTTACAAAAGATCTATCAAACATTTAACTTGTCTGGCTTCAATGAAAATGTTGAAAATTTCAATGCTTATTTGTATTCCCAACAAAACTTTCAAACGAATATTCATACTCTAAGTGATGATCTAAGACAAGAGATTGCTAGTCGTTGGCGATTTACCATTGAACAGTGGGGTTATTCTTACAAAATAATTTCTTTTAGGAAAATAAATAAAACTATTTTAGTTCTAAATTATTGACGAAAGTATGGCACCGGAAAATTTTATTGAACAAATGAAGCAGTACTTACATTTACTTACAAACCTATAAAGGATGAACCATAAGCTTATTTTTGTCATTTAGATAAGATTATAATAGAAATAAGCTTTCTGTATAATTGAGGAGGAATTATTATTCAATATGAAGATGTCAGGTCTATTATCCTCGATTACATTCACGAGGAAACAGGCTGGGGGACCCCCCTTCAACCACATTATGAGATAGAAGAACTCACTGTTATGGAAATGATTGAAGATAGGGATGGTACTCGGACAGTTTCTTTTGAATACATGTTCAATGAAGATGGCTTCTCCAAAAATGATAAGACTCACATTCTCGTTGGTAGTGCTGCTATTGGTCCTACTGGCAAACTTTTACAAAAGCAGCTCAAAGAGACTCATTGTGGCGTTGCTGCTGAGAAAAAATACAAGCCTGTTGTTTAGTTTTTCTTTTAGTTCTTATCCAAATTATGCATGATGTTACAATTGAAATTGAGATGATTATAGTACTTGCTTTAATTGGAGATACTACCACCAATGTTCTACCTATAATTACTATTTCCTTCTCGAGATAATAATCATGCATAATCGTAAAAATGTCAGTATTATCTATTAGTAAATTACTTGTTAAGTTTTCAAAGGGTTCGCCAAGGGCAAAGAAGGGAACAGTTTGATTTGTATGACCACCAGTACTCCAAGCTACTTCAATTTGATTCACTCGATTGATTCTTATTGTTCGATTTTGTTCTTCAGTAAAACTACTCTGAGGTATTGTTTCATTAAGATTATCACTAACAATTGTTAGTCCACCTGTCTCGTGATCAGCAGTTATAATTAGGATTGTGTTTGAGTGTTTTTTTACATAACTTACTGCTTTTCTTACAGCTAATTCAAATTCAATTGCTTCTAAAGCTGCTAAATCTTTCTCGTTATCATGACTCCCATGATCTATTCTCCCGCCTTCAACCATTAAGAAGAAACCATTAGGGTTTTGATCTAAAATTTTAATTGCTTTTTGTGTCATATCAGCTAAAGATGGAGTTAATTCATAATTTCTAGTGATTTCATAATCCATATGAGAATCTGCAAATAAACCCAGAAGTTTTCTAGAGGTATGTGCTAATAAAGCAGATTTATTTTCAACAATTGAGTAACCCTTGTTTTCCATTGTTTCTAGGTGTACGGATGAAAAATACTTTTTTCCCCCTCCTAGTAAAATATCAACTTCTACTTCTTCTACTATTTGTCTGGTTATTTCGTTGTAGTCATTCCTGCTGTCTACATGAGTCATAAAACTTGCTGGAGTTGCATGAAGAATTGATGTAGTGGTCACAAGACCTGTTGCTTTATCCATTTCTTGTGCTAATTCCAATATGGTTGGAAGACTAATGCCATTTGGCAATATAGCTATTTTTCCATTAATTGTTTTGTATCCTGTTGCCATTGCAGTTGCTGCTGCAGCAGAATCTGTAACAAGTTGCTGAACATTGTGAGTCATAACTGAGAAATTAAGCTGAAGATTCTCCATTGTTAATCTTTGATCTTTACCAACTTCTATGTACCTTGCCAACTTAACATGATTGAAACCCATACCATCACCAATCATTAAAATAATACTATAATCATTACATGTCGTTTTGATTGGTGATGTTGATATGCCATTGTGATCGTTTACTAACAAACCAATTATCAAACTGATTAGTAGTAGATTTATCAATGAAATTCTCAAACGGTTGCTTTTCACAACAATCACCATTTTTTATAATAGCTCTATAACCCAATTAATATCTAATTCTTCAAGTATTGTTTTAGTTGGGATGCCATTTTCATCCCAGCCCATCATTTTATAATAAATATCTCGAGCAATTTCGAATTGCTTAGGATTTACTGAAGTTTCTGATAACTCACCGGAGGTTTTTGGATGGAAAAATCTTGGATGTAACCAATCATCTTTCTTTGTGAATTCTTCTCTAATATTGAATGCTCGAGCCATATTTGTTACTCGTTCTCCTACTTTCACTAATTCCCACAAGGATGTGTTCCATCCCGTTACTGCTCGAGTAATATCCGTTATTTCTCGATAATTCCATGGTTGAAACATACACATCAACAGGTAATTGTAAACTACTCGCCAATTTGTTTGGTAAATTAGAGCTCGAAGCTTCTTTGCTCCCATGTCTTCAAGGGGTATTGTTTCATAAATAGCTAGAGGAGCAAATCTCTCTATAGCAGTTTCGTTTGTTAAATATTGATCATTAAGATTGTGCATGTGATCTGCTCCTGTAGGTGAAACTGCATAACCTAATCCTAAAGCTTTCTTTAATCTTGGATCATGCATAGAAACTTCTAGACCTTTAACATTAACTGCAAGCTCTTCTGCACCTTTACCTATTTTTTCTGCTGCTCGCTTTACTCCTTCAGCTAGCAAATCACCCAAGCCTTCCCTTTTAGCTATTTTCTCAACTATTTCAACTAAGGCTTTTCCATTTCCAAAGGTTAACTCTAACCCATCGGTTTCTTCGTTTGTGAGAAGTCCCTTTTCATAACACTACATGGCAAAACCTATTGTTACTCCTACAGAAATTACATCCATTGAATATCCATTACATAATTCATTTGCTTTGCAAACTGCTTTTAGATCATCAACTCCACAGTTTGACCCTAGAGCACCTAATGCTTCGTATTCTGGACCTCCATAATTTGAGCTTACTTCCCACGGTTCTTTGAATTCAACAACTTTTTTACAGTGAATAGGACAAGCATAACATCCTTCCGTTTTCAATCCAATTGTTTTCCTCATCGTTCGAGGATCAATATTGTTTCTAGTTGGAAATTCACCATCTCTGAAATTATGGATTGGCAGATTACCAGTCCAGATGAAGGATTCCATTCTATCTCCACCAGTTCCCAGAAGTGAAAAATGTTCGAGATTCTTTAGGTAAACATCATTCATGATTTTTCTAAATTCATTGATTTTCTTATTATCCGCAACTTCAGGTCGTTTGGTTCCACGAACAACAACTGCTTTCAGATTCTTTGAACCCATTACTGCACCCATGCCTGTTCTCCCTGCAGCATTTCTCAGATCATGCATAATACAAGCATATCTTACAAGATTCTCTCCAGCTTGACCTATTAGAGCCATTCTTACTTGTTTATCATTCAACTCTTTTTTCAGTAGTTGTTGGACTTCACCTGTTTCTTTTCCCCATAATTTGTTGGCATCTCGAATTTCTACTTGTTCGTTATGAATCCATAGGTAAATTGGTTTCTTTGCTTTCCCTGTAATTACTATATCATCATAGCCTGCTTTCTTTAGTTCTACGCCCCAAAAACCCCCTACTTCTGATTCACCAAACCCATTTGTTAGGGGGGGATTTTGCTCCAACACTACTACAACTACTTCCAGATACTGTTGTTCCGGTTATTGGTCCAGCAGCGAAAATTAAGAGATTCTCTTGACTCAAAGGATCGGTATTTGCTAGTAATTCTTTTAGTAAATAGTAAGCAACAAATCCTTCTCCACCGAGATATCTACGATAGAAATTCTTCTCTGGGTGCTCTCGAGTTATCTTCTCTTGAGACAAATCAATTCTTAAGATAGTACCTGTGAAACTGATGGTATGAGTCTAACCTTCTATTTGAATTATAGAATAATAAAAAATTTAATCAAAAAGTTTTTTCTTTTCAATTATAGAATCTTTTTAATGATAATACTTTTAATTTGATAATTAAAGCATTTTATATATAAATAATGAGTCTTTCGTGAAAAATTCGGAGGTATCTATGTAAGTGTTTCAACTAACTTCGTTTGATGGTAGATTCCAACTTGATGGTAAGGAAGTGTTTGTTCGTGCAGGTGAATACCATTACTTCAGAGTAGACCCTGAGCATTGGGAAAAGGATCTTCGGTTATTAAAGAAGGAAGGAAGAATAAACACCATATCCACCTATGTTCCTTGGATTTTTCATGAAATTTATGAAGATTATTTTGATTTTGATGGCAAAGCACACCCTCGCAATAATATAAAGAAATTTCTCAATATTTGTAAGAAACTAAAACTACCTGTTATATTCCGTCCTGGTCCATTTATTTATTCAGAGTATCAAGGTTTTGGCATTCCTCTTTGGATTGGAGAACTCTACCCAGAAGTTGTTGTTAAAAAAGCTGATGGAACTCTTGATAAAAGTCCTAATCATTTTAATGTTAGTTTAAATCATCCTAAATACATTGAATTAGTTTGGAAATGGTTTTCAAAAATAAAGGAAGAGCTTGGTTCTTACTTTGAGGATCCCATTGTAGTCTTCCAACTTGATAATGAAACAGGTTTGATGTATAATTTCAATGTTGGTCAGATTGACTTTAATGAGTATACTGTCAAATATTTCCACCAATGGCTTGAGGAGGAATTTGGTGATCCTCAAACATTAAGTGTATACTGTGTTGAAAGTTATCTTTGTTTTGAAGATGTTAGTCCTCCTAAAGATGGATTAAATGTAGCCAAGTCTATGATCTGGCAATCATTCTTTGAGGACTGGGTTGTTACTTTTCTTGAGCAATTGAGAGAAATGGTCATGGAACTTGATATTCCTTTACTATTTGCTATTAATGAACAAAGCAACTATTTCAATCCTTCAAATCCAGTCAAAAAAGCTCCAATAGCAGAAATCTATGGCTATAGTGTTGCTTTAAAAACCGCTAGAACTGGAGCAACTCTAGATATTCCTTTTGGTAATTCAATTACTCCCACAATATTCAAAGGGTATCTCCAATCTGAATACCAAGCACTCTTTGCGTCAGAGATAAGCTGTGGTTGGTTTGATCCTCGAGTAAAAGTATCCAATATCTCTACAATTCAATCAATGATGGGCTCTATTGCTCATGGTGCAAAAGGTATGAGCTTATATATTACTCGAGATGGTACTGATATAGAAGGTAACAAATACTATTTCAAGGGAATGATAAACCACAAAGGAGAGAAAGTAAAACGATTTTCAGCTGTTCAAAAGGTATATGAATTTATTGAGAAAATGGGAGAGGAATTAACGAAATCAGAAGAAATCTATGATGAAATTGCTTTTGCAACATATGCAATGAATCACCGCATCATTCCAGGCGATTTTGATTCTACAGGGAAAATTATTCGTCCAATTAAGATTATCAACATGCAGGCAGAATACGGTATTCTTGGAATGTTATTAGCTAATGGTTATAATCCAAAACCATTTTCTCTTGAGAAGATTGCTCTAAAAGAGATGCGCAAAAGTAAAATGGTTTTCTTCCACAATCGAGGAGCAATCATCAAATCTGATTACACTAAACTCCTGGATTATGTAAAAGGAGGAGGTAATCTAGTAACCGGACCAAACTTTCCAGTTATGAATGAACATGGTTTTCCTATGAATACTCAGAAACTTTATCCAGCAGTTGTTACTAAACAGAAGACTTTCGGAAAAAGTGCTAATTTGCTCAAGTTAATTAGTTCCTATTTGAATTTCCGATTACAGATAGGAAGACTTCGCAAATATAATGAATATGCTTTATTCCATCTTGAAAAATCAGAACGTCAAAATATACTTCGATCATGGCGTCCTTGGGGACCTTTTGCCAGTACTGAAAATGGCAATAAATTACATGTTGATTATCTTGCTCGAGAGTTTATGTGGCAGCAGGATGAGGATATTGAATCTGTTCTTAAACTAAGAAACAAAACAATAGGATATAGGTATACTTTGGGCAAAGGAACAAACACTGTTTTTGGAACACCTTTAGGTGCTAGGTATGTTATTGATGCTTTCTATTACGATCCTAAGTTTATCAAAAACCAAAATAAAGAATTTATTGACAATCTTATAGCTAAACATGGTGTTCAAAAGACATTTGATGTTGATGAAGAGATAGAAATTGTTGGACGATTTAATAAAGAGAAAAAATCCTTAATTATTTTCCTTCTAAACAGAGGGAAGAAAAAAGAGGGAACCTTCAAGATATTAATCCCAGCAAAAACTCATCTACCTAAAAATCAACCACTAAAAGTTGAAATGCTTTATTCTTACAATAAATCTGAAATTTTCAAAGAAACATCCACTCTCGAAGAATTGAAAGAATCAGGATTGAGATTTAAGATAAAGAAGAATGATTGTTTGGTATTAAGAATCAGTCCAAAAGTTACTCCTAAAGAAACGAAAAAAATTAAAGAGAAAAAATAAGATTTTGAGCAAATTATTTTTGTTCTTCCTCTCTCATAAGTGCCATTGCTTTATCGATCGTTAGTTCTTGTAGCTCTTTAGCTCTAGTGTAATGCTTGTTACAGAACCATTCTGCATTCGGAGGGTTACCGGTTCCATGTATTCTCTTCATTGTCCTGTCCCATACTTTATCTGAAAAACGTTTTTTAAAATAGATGACTCCGCCTTCTTTTTCTTCTAAATCATGATCGCATATACCGCAGACTGGAGGTCTCATATGTCATACCTTTCCTTTTAATGAATATCATACCCTTTTCAACTTGAGAATAAATAAATTTTGGGGAAAAGGAAGAAAAAATAGTCATTTTTGCAAATGTTCTAAATAGTATTAGCTGTAATATATATTTACAGAAAAATTACTTTAAATCAGTAATTTTTGATATTAAAGGATGAGGAAAATGATAATTGATACGCATTGTCATGTTTGGGATGAGGAAACCATATCTGATGAGCTTCGAGGTATCCTTATTGCAACAGCAGAGAAATTTAATTTTGATTTGAGTCTAATTTTGAATGCGACTCCGGATAGATTAATAAAAGAAATGGATGAAGCGGGAATAGACAAAGCAGTAATACTTGCTTTAGATTATGAGTATCTTTTCCGAGGACATATGAGTTACAAGGAATATAATGATAAGGTTGCGGGGTATGTAAAGGATTTTCCCGATAGATTAATTGGTCTTGCTGGTATTGATCCAAGAAGAGGAAAAGAAGCCATTCAAGAGCTTGAGAGGAGTATAGGAGAACTCGGATTCGCAGGAGTCAAGCTTTGGCCTTTAATGGGATTTTATCCTGATGATCCCAAATTTTATCCCTTTTACGAGCGCGTAGAAGAGCTTGGAGCTGTAATTTTATGCCATACTGGTTCTGGTCCACAAAAGACATATCTTAAACATTGTAGACCTGCATACGTAGATACTGTTGCTGTAGATTTTCCCAAAATCAAAATTATAATGGCACATATGGGTGAACCCTGGACAAACGAGGCTATAACAGTAGCAGGAAAAAATCCTAATGTGTATATTGATATTTCAGCATGGGAATCAATTTTTAAATTTGCACCATTTGATTTTTTCCAAACGCTGGTTAAGGCAAAGATGACATGTGGAATAGATAAAATTTTATTTGGTACAGATTGGCCTTTATTTTCTCCAATATTATCGCTAGAGCGATGGGTAAAAGGGATAAAAGAAATGGAATTACCGTCACCACTTAAATTAAGGAGGTTACCTGAATTTAATGAAGAGGAAAAAAACAAAATTCTTGGAGGAAATGCAGCAAAAATATTTGATTTATGAATATCAAACCCTTTTCAACTTGAACATAAATAAATTTTGAGGAAAAAAACGGTAAATTTTCAAAAAAGAACCTTTAATAACAAATATTCTAAATAGTACAAACTAGTATACTAAATTTTAAAAAATTACTACAAAACAGTAATTTAATATATCAAAAGGTGTGCATTATGTCCTCAGAACAGTATTGCCCTTTTTGTGGATCGTCAATCAAAGAGGGAGATATTTTTTGCAATAATTGTGGAGCTAGTATGGAAGAGACACCAGAACCTACGCCAGTAGCAGCTGTTCAGCAACCAACTGATTTTTCTTATACAGATACACCACAAGTAGTTGTGACTCCTGTAAAACCTAGTGATACCAGTGTATTTGCATATGTTGCGATTGGGTGTGGGATTGGAGCAGTAATTTTAGCAGCATTATTACCATTTAGTAACTGGCTTGCACTTATTTGCGCTATTGTTTCAATTGTTTGTGGTGGAATAGGAATAGGTAAAGAACCAAAGAGAAACATGGCAATAGCTGGTTTAGCTCTGGGAATTATAGCCATTGTGTTGTGGATTGTATTGTTGATATTGAAGAGATTTCTGAGCATTGGATTATGGTAGTAAATCATTGAAATTCATTGGCAAAACTTTAAGCGAAACTAGTATGGGCATTCAACAGTATCAAAAGGACATTCTCTCTCTCGATAAAGCTTTGTTAGGACACTTGTGTAGGTCCAACGCAAATGATTCTCTACTTTGAATAATTCATCATAAAACTCTTCATCAGCATAGGTTGGTTTCTTGTCAAGTCGATTTATTGCAAATGGAAAAATACCATCTGGATGTAAATCTGTAAATGATATCTGATAATTCTTAAACAACTTGTTAAAGTATTCAGCAACATATTGAGTTATGTTTTCTAAAGTTTCATCTTCAGAGATATTATATTGTGAAAGTAACTCATCTGCCCATTTATCGAATATTGCCTTCTTCAATTCTGGTATTTCCGTTATTTCACTCATCTTAAGCACTTATTTTTTATTCTCTAATTTATAGTTATTGTTTAAGTAAATAGTTTATTCTATTTGGAAAGTAAGGAAAAAATGAAGGATTTCGCTATTTTTTAATAATTAGTATTCAATTTTCTTTTTTGATTTAATATCCTTTGCTAGATAATAACCAACGTATGCACCAATTACTCCTTCAATAATAGCTAACGGTATTAGGAAGTATCCGTCTAGTAGATAGTCCTTTGCTCCTTCAACTGGTGTGCTTTCAATGTAAAATAGTTTTAGTGGTATAATATTAATCATAAGAAACAACGCTGAAAAGACAAGCGCTGATAGAAGAACTGCTACTAGTTCTTTTTTGATTATTTTTACTAGTAGAATAGAGAGATCTGCTACCAGTCCATAGAGAATATATATTCCTCCCCAAGCAACCGCAGCCCAAGCTCCTTTTAGGACAGGATTTCGATAATATTCGAGCCACAATTCTATAGGTATACCAATGATCACCGATAATCCAAAACCAAACAATCCAAACCAGTTAGCTTTGAATTTTGTATAGAAGAATTAGAGGGTTATTGTATAGAATATCATAGCAAAGTAAGCATATCCATAACCGAATTTATTCTCAAATAAAAGTACATCAATCAAAAACGAAAACAGACTAGTTATACAAGATAAAATCAGAAAGCATATAAATGCCCAACCAGCAGTTTTCCAAGTCCATGATTGAAACCATCTGGTTTCCTCTTCAGCAACTGATATGAATAACTTCCCTCGATGTTTATGAATCAACAAGTAATAAATAGCTATCGAATAGCTATAATATAAATTATAAACAACTGGTAAAATCCAATTGCTAAGGTCGATAACCATGGAACCTGCATTAGATATTCTACGGAAACATATGCTAATTGATGGCTATGAGATAATATTTGATCTGGAAAAGAGCACTCCTTTTTACGTTCATGACAAATTAATAGGTGACAAATATCTTGACTTTTATACCTTCTTTGCTTCTGCACCTCTAGGTTGCAATCATCCTAAAGTTCGTACCAAAGAATTTATGGATATACTAGCAAAAGCTGCTGTTAATAAACCAACAAGCTCTGATAGTTATACTGAGAGCATGGCTGAATTTGTTGACACTTTTAGCAAAATAAGTATGAAGGGTGACTTTCAATATTTGTTTCTAATTTCAGGAGGAGCGCTTGCTGTAGAAAACGCTTTGAAAACTGCTTTTGATTGGAAAGTAAGAAAGAACTATGAATTAAACCACAAGGATATGTTAGGTCAACAGGTAATTCATTTCCAAAAAGCATTTCATGGGCGAACAGGTTATACACTGTCTTTAACTAATACTTTTGACCCTCGAAAAATAGCTTACTTCCCAAAATTTAAATGGCCAAGAATTCCTGCCCCAATGATAACTTTTCCTCTGGAAAAACACTTGGAGGAGGTAAAGGAACTAGAAGAGAATTCACTACATAAGATTGATAACGCAATAGCTAAAAATCCACAAGATATTGCTTCACTAATAATTGAACCAATTCAAGGTGAGGGTGGGGATAATCATTTCCGACCTGAATTCTTCAGAGCATTAAGAAAAATATGCGACCAAAATGACATCATGCTAATTTTTGATGAAGTACAAACCGGTATTGGTCTCACAGGTAAAATGTGGGCCTATGAACATTTTGTTAAACCAGACATTGTTGCTTTTGGTAAGAAAGCACAAGTTTGTGGTATTATGGTTAACAAACGTGTTGATGAAGTCAAAGACAATGTCTTTCATGAATCAAGCAGAATAAACTCTACTTGGGGTGGCAATCTTGTTGATATGGTTCGTTCTACTAAATACTTGGAAATCATCAAAGAGGACAAGCTAGTCGATAATGCTCATAAGGGTGGCGAATATCTTAAGAAAGCACTAACTGATACTTGTGAAGATTCAAAGGAAATAATGACTAATGCTCGAGGTAGAGGTTTGATGTGCGCTTTTGATTTACCATCAACAGAATTCAGAGATAAAATGAGAAAAGAGCTTTTTAACAATAAAATACTGATTTTATCTTCTGGCGAAAAATCAATTCGATTTAGACCTCCTCTCTGTTTAGATGAAGAACACGTCGACAAAGGGTTAGCTATCTTTGCTAAAGTTTGTAAAGAAATGAACTAGGGATTAAAATCCCTTATTCCTTTTCCTTCTTTTAGTTTAGGAAAAATTCTGGACTTATGAATTTCTTTTTAATTCCCCAGTATATAGAAACATTACAAGGGGATTTGATTGGTAAAAAAGGAATTAAAAGTAACTCTTATCGTGTTATTCTTATTTCTCCAATTAATCATTTCTTTTACTTATCATACCAAATCAGCTACTGTATCTAAACCTCTTGATAATGTTCAAGGGATATTCTTAGTTGCTGATTATTCAGATTATCGAGAGTTTCAAATTCCTAAGGAAATATTAGAAGATCTTGGATGTAAAATAACTGTTGTAGGACCCAATTATACTGTTATTTCAGGTGGAGGTCCTATGATAGAAGTTGATATTTTAATTAATAATATTAATAATGTCTCTAGGTATGAATTCCTATATACACCTGGAGGTGTAGGTGTTGGGAATGTAATAGATAATCCTGATGCATTAGAATTGGTAGTTGAAGCTTATAACAGTGGTCTAATCATGGCAGCAATTTGTGCTGGACCTGTTGTATTTGCTTTTGCTGATATAATATCCGGTAGGAATATCAGTGGTAATATTGGTGTAAGGACTGAAATTATGCAAGCTGGTGCTAATTTCATTCCAGATGAAATTGTTATTGATGATCCTTTTGTCACATGTGATGTTGTTTTTGTTTATACTATTGCCCAGCAAGGAATTGTAAAAGCTTTAGGATTATTTGAAACAGACCCACCCATTTTGCATAGTTATAACATTGAAGTAGTCCAATCGGGTTCCAATAATTCTCTATACATAATTGTTAATGCATCTGATTATTTTGGTGTAGCAGCAGTAAAAATCGAGCTAGATAAATACAATTCAAAATTATCACAATATGAATCAGCATTTAAATTTGAATTAACTGAGAACCTAGAAGATAATACATTTAGAGGATCAATTCATCAAATCCCTGATGGAAATTATAGTATTATCATAATTGTAGAGGACATTCTTGGAAATATCGCTGAGCATCTAAATCTTTTCAGCTTTATTTTTGGTAATAGTAGCAATTTAGCAATTAGTATTCCTTTACTTTTTTCTAGTCTAGCCTTATGTATAATCATCAGTTATATTGTAAGAAAAAGAAAATGACTTTATATTTTCTTTCAACTTTTGAATCTAAGGTAAAAAAAGAGTATTATCGCTAGCTCTGGATAAAATTTCTTTAATTTATTAAGAAACATACTTAATAGAATTGAAAAATCCCTATAACTAGGTGGGTAGTGAATTATGGCAAAATCCGTTGAAGATAATAAAGAAAACATGATGATCTGCAAAGATTTTTGCGGAATATGTCCTACTTTTAAGGAAAATAAATTGAAAGAGTCACCACCACACGCTCTCTTTTGTGCTCGTGGAAAATCAGAAATTGCTGAAAAAATAGTTGACAAAGGTTGTACTTGTTTTGGGTGTCCTATTTTCAAACGAGATGACCTTGAAGGTGGGTACTTCTGTATCTACGGTTTAGAAGGCAAGAAATAGAATTCTAACTATTACTGAGGAAATATCTATTTCCTTCTTTTTTTATTTTAATTTGGTATTCTTATCTGGGATTCCAATCAAAATTAACTCACAGAAAACGGTCATTCAAGAAACGAGTTCCTTTCTTTTCTTTCTTAAATATCATTTAGAGTAGTTGCTATTGAGGTTTGTTTGTAAAAAACAAACTTAGATTGCAGCAGAGTGGAGACCATGCTAAAAGATGAGTATTTTGATAAAGATATGTTAATAGATTGGTGAAGAGAAGCAAAGGAAGAATTGAAAACACTTCGTTTCTGTCCTAATTGTTGTCAATTAGTTACTCTTAAACTTAAGGAACACAAATACTACCAAAATTTCTATTCTTGTGAAATTTGCGGTGAAACTATTTTAAAGAAAGGTTTCATTCGATGTAGCAATGGTTATGGTTACGGTTATCACAATCGTATGAGATATGCTTATCGTGCTAACAGGTAAGTGAAGATTTTCCTTTTCTCTTTTTCTTATATTTGAAACTGGAAATTTCTATGTAAACTTAAAATTGATGTTTTGTTCATACATTACTATAAGATATAACTTCTGTAGTAATGATCCAGATGAATTCACAATCTCTTAATGATTTAACTATTACTAGATTCCAGAAAAGGATATCAGATCAGAAAATCAAATGTACTACTTGTCGTCATGGTTGTATTCTCTCTGATAATTCATTTGGTAAGTGTAAAACAAGAATCAATTCGAAATATAATATTCGATCCTTGAATTATGGGAATATTTCATCAATGTCAGTTAATCCAATAGAGAAAAAACCATTCTATCATTTCTATCCTGGAACATTCGCAACTACAGTTGGTTCTTGGTCATGTAATTTTACTTGTCCATGGTGTCAAAATTACACAATCACCAAGACATTTCCTACGAAAAAAGGCATTAAAGAAATACTTTCACCTGAAGAGCTATACCAATCAATATTAAAAAAACCAAGATCATCTGGCATTTCTTTTTCTTTTAATGAACCTACACTTCTAGTTGACTATGCTATTGATGTTTTGAACATTCTAAAGAAGAACAATTCAAACCTCTACAGCAATTTCGTAACTAATGGGTATATGTCATTGGATGTTCTAGAGGAGCTTACTACAGCTAAATTATCTGCCATGGTTGTAGGTATAAAAGGTGGGAAAGAAAATATGAAAAAATATTGTGATGCAAATATCAATCATATTTTTGAGAATATCTCAATTGCTCTCGAGAGAAAAATCCACATTGAAATTGTTGTTCTTGTTATTACTGAAATAAGCGATTCAATTGATTTCTTTAGGTTTATTACGAAGAAAATTGTTGAGGATTGCCATGAAGATGTTCCCATTCATTTCAATGCTTACTATCCTGCATACAATTACCATAAACCTCGAACATCTTTAGCTATTTTAGAAAAAGCTCGTTCTATTGCAATGGAAGAAGGCTTGAGATTTGTGTATATTGGCAATATTCTAGGACATCCAGCTCTCAATACTTATTGTCCTAGTTGTAAAGAGAAGGTAATCACACGCAATCAAAGTCGTTTTGTAAGCAATATATTAACAAAAAATCATTGTTGTCCTTCATGTTCAGAAAAAATACCTATTATTGATTAATCTCTAGCTCTTTCTTTCTCTTCTCTCTCAGTCTATAGAATTCTCCTTTTATTGTATATGGTTTTGGATAAGGGGGAAATGACTCTGATATATCATTTGCTATTTCATTAGCAAACCATCAATAAATATCTTATATTTATAGTATTAACCTTTGGAATTTCTACAATTAAAAGAATAATTATTTCTGGAAGAGTTTCTTGCTGTTATCCCAGTAGATTTTCCTTAAAACCTTCAATGGTAAATTCAAACCATTAATAACTGTTTGATTATTGTTTTCAGGATCTTCTAGAGGTAATGGTAGATTTCTGGCATCAGTTTCTAATAATGCAAGTAATGAAAGATAACGTAAATAGTAGTAGCCTGGTATCGGTTCTCTATCTGATCGACCAGTCACAATATCTGTACCAAAAAGGATTCGATCTTGATATTGTTTGAAAAATTCTGTAACATCATCAGGTTTATAGGAAAACTCTCTAGCCATCCATTTTGCTGAGGATGTATCAATATATAAATTAGGATGTTTATCCAACCATTTTCCGAGATTAGGTAAATTCTCAGGTTGCCCTGCCATATGAGCCACTTGGATTTTTAAGTTAGGATGACGAGAGAGTATATTCTCTAGTTCTTGTAAGTGTTGTTTCTTTGTTCCATAGAAGCTTGCTGGTTGGTATTTTGTTTCGTAAAAAATATCTGGATCAGCTATATGAAAAATCATCATTAAGCCAAGATCTTCTATTTTGCTAAAAACAGGATTTAATTTTGGATCATCAATTCTGAAACCTTTAATTTTAACCTTATATTGATCTTCAATATACTTTCTCCACCGAGGTGCGTACCAGAATTTTGCGATAGGATACCCCTCATCATGAATTTTCTGAATGTCATCAAGAACAGATTGAAGATCTCCTGTAAAGAAATTCTGAGACATTATAAACCTAGCATAGACAAAATAATCCGGAAACTTTTCTTCATATAGTTCCCAATCTTGTCTTACAATTGCAGTGAATTTTTGGATATTGTATTCTTTAGCATATTTCACTAGATCAGCTGTATCAGCTATTTGATAGAGATGAACGTGAGCATCCCATTTTGGTCCATTATATTTGAATTGTATTGTTTCAAAACCTTTGGTATTTTTTTTGTCTTCTTCAGCTGTCAAATAGCGATCCTCGATTTCGTTTAATTATTTCTTATTTATCTAGTTTTGCTTGGGTTCAGAGGAGCATTATTCATTTTTTAACATTAGAGCTAACCTTAATATTATTCGTTATAAATAGTCTATTCATGCCTAAGTATGAGATTAAGAGCTACCAAGAGGAATTCTTGGAAGCACAGGAAAAAGTAGGCACTGAAGCCACAAAAGATTGGCAAGATTTTGGTCAAACACCAGCTGCACAATTGAAACAAATTTATTCGCAAGATGATTTTGATCCCGAAACTAAGCTCTATGCTTTTGAAGGTGATAAATTAGTTGGTTTTCTTACATCAAAGATAGTACCAGAAAGTGAAGATGGCATTAAACGTGCGAATCTTGAATTTCCGTTAACACTTAAAGGACATGAAGATTGTGCTGAAATGCTATTCGAAAAAGCTATTGAAAATCTGAAGAAAAAAGACGTTAAGAAAGTGCAAACTCGAGTTGGAGAAGTGTATAAAGGAACTTTGGAAAAGGCAAATGATTGGGGTTACAATTATTCTCGAGATCTTTACATTTTAATGGAAGGAAAAGTGAAAGATTTTTCTGTTGAAAGCAAGGCAGATGTTGAAGTTTTGGAATTTGATGAATCCCGAGATCTTGAACAAATGATTCAAATCTTTGTCGAAAAACTTGGTTCAACAGAAGAATATGCCAAGAGTAACTTTGAGCGAATTACCAAAGAAAAGGAGACATTCCCAATTCATGCAGTTATTCGCAAAGATGACAAGATTGTCGGTCGTGTTTTAGCCTATCGAAGTCAAAATGATCCTAAAGAATTCAATTTTGGTAACTTCTATTACGAAGATGAAGAGCACATGAGTTCACTAGCAGCATTTGCCATAAGTAAGATGAAGAAGTTAGGTGCTGAAAAAGCCAGTCTCTTTCTATCTGGAGAAACCTTACCTTTAGAGGAAAAGTATCAATCCTTTGGTTTTTCAAGAGTTGGTAAAATTGATTATTATGAAAAAGAGATCTAAGGAATAGATCTCTTCTTTCTGTTTTTTTGTAATTGTTCTATCTAATTCTTGATTATTTGCACGAGCAATGTACTCATGAAAATGTAGTTTTCATTTGATCCTCCATTTGATGTTGCATAAACAGAGACTGCATGTTCCTCAACAGTCGAGGAATCATTATAATATTGCAGACTAACTGGAAAAACTGAAACAATTATACCCCTTTCTGCTCTTGGCATGACATATCTATCTATTGCTATTCCATCGATTTTTAAGCTAATTATGACCGAATTTGTGTCAGCTGAACCTAAAACAATGTTACCATCAAATTGTATGTAAACAGCATCATCTTTTGTAATGTCAAATGGAATAAATAAATCTGGAATGAATTCTTCTATCAATCCACCTTCCAGATATACAGCGTGAGCTTTTTCTACATAGTAAATTGCTGTTGTTTTGTAATCACTTGAAAGCATATTTGTTATAAACACATATTCCCCTAAACCCGCTCCAACTCCACCTAAAAATAGACCAATTATCGCCAAAACTACTGGTAGTTTTGTTGAGTTAGTTTTACTTTTTTTAGTCGTTGTATCACCTTCAATTTTAAAATAATTTTTTTAACTAAGAGTAAATTCACGAACTTTTGATAAAGTCATATTAATTTAATAGATGAAGATTTTACTTCGAAAATACTTAGAAATGAAGAAAATTGAAAAAGAGAGTGAGAGGAAAGCTCGAAAAACCTCTCACTTTTAGGTGAATCATAAAATGGTTCAAAAAACCCAATTGTGCTATCCGACCAATATTACGCTTGTGACATGGTACTATATATGAGTAACAACCTATTAAAGCGTAATAGAAAAAAAATTCAGTGAATATAGTCCCACAATTCATTAGATTTAGTAAAGCTATCCGCAGATTTTTGTCGTAAAGTAAAGACGAAATTCTTTTTTGTATTAGATGATTATAACCATTGGTTCTTTAGGTTAAACATTTGGATGTGTTTTGAATAGCAAACAGAACAGCGCATGTTACATTTGGAGCTCTTTTAGCTGCAGCATTTATTCCAATAGATATTATTCTTATTAACGGAAATTTTGGTTTACAACCAAAAGACACGTGGTTCTTCTACATCATTGGATTTTTGTTGGCTATTATAGGTTCGAAAGGTCCTGATTTCGATCAACTTTAGTTTTATGAGTCATCGTGACATTGTCTCTCATTCAGCTTTCTACCCAGGAATTGTATTTGGAGTAACGATCTATTGGAGAATTGCTCAATATAATATTGTATTTGATCCTTTAATTAGCGTCTTTATTCCATACTTAATTGGTTATGCTTCACATTTATTCTTAGACTACTTCGCAAATATTGATCTTAGAAAGCTAAAAGATGGCAAATTAAGAATTGGGCAGAAGAAAGGAACTTTTCTAATGCATGTACCATTTATTTACAAGGATAGAAAGGGAAAGACAAGAAGAACATTAGACGTTAAAGGAACAGAGTGGTGGTTGTTAAGCAATGCATTCATATGCATGGCAATGGCTTCATTACTCACAATTTCTCATTTAATTTTCTAATTTGTTAATTCACTTTAGAAAACCCTTTCCCTTTCTCTTTTTTGATTAAAAGGTTATTAATCGCCCATTTGCTTGAGCATTTCCTTTGCTATCTTTTTCAATTTCAATTATTGTTGCATCTCTATGTCTTGCTGCTCCAGGATTTATACATAAAGTGTCAGCTATTTTTGCTATTGATTTTGATTCATGTATATGACCACATAAAATTACAACAGGTTTTTCCTTCTCCACAAATGCTCTTACCACTGAACTTCCCACATGTTTCCCATTCCTAATGATATCAGCTTCGGAATTCAAAGGAGGTGTGTGACTAATAAAAATTAGTGGATCAGCACTACTCAGCTCATTTAGTGCTTGGTCTAATATCTCTTTAAGTTCTTCTTCAGATAATTCATATGGAGTCATAAATGAGGTAGGATTAGAAGCACCCAATCCAAGAAAATTAAATCCTAAATAATTAATAACTCGACCATGTAAAGGAGTGATATTTTCGAAAGTAAAATCACTAGAATTTCTAGAATCCATGTTTCCGGGAATATAAAAAACTGGTTTATTGATTTGATTTAATTTTACTAAGACATTTTTTACAATGCTTTTAGTTCCGAATGTTGTAAGATCACCAGAAACAATAATCAGATCGATTTGCTCTTTCTCTACAATTTTAGATAATGAACTTACATCTAAATCTCCACTTGAATGAAGATCAGATAATCCCAATATTTTCAATACAACCATTTTTTTCACAAACTAACCGCAATCATATTTTTTTATGAACTATTTTACTTAAATTCTTTAAGACAAATTAACTTATCCAATTAAACCTTAATAAGGATATAATTCTCTTTTAGTACAACCAAACCAAGGGAAATGATATCTTTGAAAGATTTTGAATTAATAAAAGCAAATTATCTCAGGTTGAGAAGTTCTGTAATAAATTATCTTGGGAAATTTAATGACGATAGTTATTACTACCAACCAACTGATAAATCAAATTCTGTTGCATGGATAGTTCCACACATTGTTGCTTTCGAGAAGGTTATGGTTACGGATAAAATCAAAGGGTACAAATTTAAGCGATTTATAACACAAGAAGACATTGAAAAATATAAACCAGCAGTGGATGGTTATGTGTTTAAGAAAAAAGAGCTTATGAATGTGGAAGAGGCTATTAAATTACTGAATGAAACTCAGAACGTATCTATTAAATTCCTTGATGACACTATTAATGGTAGTGATTCTACTAACGAAGTGGATTTAGAAATCGCTTTTGATAAGTATCTGTTGAATTTTAGTCATGAAACTGAACATCTTGGTCAATTGAAATATTTACTTGGTACCTGGAAAAGAACTAGAATCTAATTTCTCTTTTTTTTTATTCTTTCATTTTTATTAACCAATCTTTATCGAAATGCCCTATGTACATATAGGCTAGTGCATATAGACCAACATGTGTTCCAATAACAGGACCTGCTTCTTGGATTATTATATCCTTTTTCGTTGGATTATAGTCTTCCATAATTTCCATTAGTGCTTGAGCATCTTCTGGACATCTGACATGCCAAATGAAAATAGTATCAGTTTCAGCATATTTTGGTACCAATGTAGCCATGTGCATCATCCTTTTCATGACTTCATTTCGACCTCCCCTTACTGAACCGTAAGAAATTATTAATCCGTTTTCAAAACCAACAACTGGTTTGATTTGAAATGTTTGAGCTAAGAATTTCTTACCCCAAGAGATTCTACCACTTCTATAGGTTGCTTCTACGTTGTCCATTATCCCAGCTAACCTTGCTTTGGGGATTAATGCTTCTATTCTTTTAATTATCTCTTCTTTGCTTTTACCATCTTTAGCCATTTTAGCTGCTTCTATAACTAATGTACCTAATGTAGAAGCTGCAACTTTTGAATCAATTAAAGTAACATCAAGATCTTCAACATATGGTAATGCCATTCTAGCTGTATGCAAGGTAGCAGATAATTCTCCTGAGAGAATAATACCTACAATTGTTTTTGATAAATCTGCTGCAGCTCGATAAGTATCCACGAAGAATTTTGGCGGTGGTAATGAAGTTGTAGGTAAATCTTTGTTTTTCTCGAGACGATTGTAGAACTCATCCTTGGAAATAGTTCCATAATCGCCATACATCTTGTAAACTTTTTTGTCAAGAATTACTTGAAAAGGAACAACAAAGATGTTATATTTTTCAATCAGCTCTTTTGGTAAGTCACAACTTCCATCAGTTACAATTGCTACTTTTTGCAAAAAAGCTTCTCCCAAAATGCTGATTATTGTTTGATTTCATATATCTTTAACTTGTAAGATAATAAAATTATTGCAGAAAAAAAGACAAATTTCTTTCATTTTTGGGATCTAATTTCATACAGATAATGTAAATAGTTAGTTCCTTTTACTTCTTTTCCAAGTTTTTTCAGAGCAATTATGATTTGTCCTCTATGAAAGGTTGTATGGGTGATATATTGCAGAAGGAAATCATACTTTTCAAGAGTAAATTCATGTCCTAAGAATGGTGGAACAACTACCTGTCCTGAAATATCTCCTTGGAGCATTTGAGCATATTTATGATCAGTTTTTTTCCATCTATCTATTAGTTCCTCATCTGTCATCTTTACTATTTTTTCTACTTCTGCGTTGAAAACATCTGGTTCGATATTACTTGCCAATGATGTACCAAATTCCAGAGCTAACAACATGTGCTGACAAATATCCCTTATTGTGTTATAGCTAAAGAAATCTCCAAGATCTCTAGTGAACTCTTCTTCTGTTAATGTTTTTAGAATAGCTCTGATTTTATCTCCAGCCCATTCATGATAATTAGCATAATTTGTCAAGTCCATTTTCTTTCACCCATAAGTAAATTGATTATAAAGAAATAGCTCTTCTGATGATTTTTAGCTTGTTATAGTTCTTTCAATTCTTTATAACGAAAACAATCTATTGTATGATCATTAACCATACCAACTGCTTGCATAAAAGCATAAATGATGGTTGGTCCTATAAAATTAAAACCTCTTTTTTTCAAGTCTTTACTAATTTGCTCAGATAAATCGGTCTTAGCAGGAATCTCTCTAAGAGATTTCCAAGCATTTTGTATTGGTTTATTAGCAACATAATTCCAGATGTATTTGTCAAAGGTACCGAATTCTTCTCTTATTTGTAACAGTGCTTTTGCATTTTTGATAGCTGAATTAACTTTCAATCTATTTCTCACTATACCACTGTTCTGTAATAATTCCTCAACTTTCTTTTCGTGGTATTTTGCTACTTTCTGATAGTCAAAATTGTCAAATGCTTCTCGGTAATTTTCACGTTTCTTGAGTATAGTTCTCCAGCTTAATCCTGCTTGCGCACCCTCCAAAATTAGGTATTCAAATAGCACTTGATCATCATAAACTGGAACACCCCACTCTTTGTCATGGTAATCGCAATATAGTTTATCTGTTCCGCTCCATTCGCATCTTTTTACCATATGATTTTCCCACCGATGATTTACTATTCATCAGTTTCTTCATAAAAGTACTCGATAAATGGTAGAAACTGATTCATATCTTGTTCTTTATCAAAATTTTGTTTCTTTAGCTTATGCAACATTCGATATTTTTCTTTTGATACTATATTCCCTAATCCTCTCTTCTTTGCTAGTTCTTCTATCTTTCTTAGTTTGTATTTTGTGAGAACCCAAACCAAGAATTGAGAAAGGTACTTTAGAGCCAATTGTCCTCCGGGACCATTTAGCACAGTATCAAAACCATGATTAGCCCATGGTAAATCTAGCATAACGCTCTCAACTCCCAATGTTTGTAATTTGGAATATAGTAACTTTGATTGTTCAGGTGCAACCAATTTATCCTTCTCACCAGTTGCTAGAAAAACGGGAGGTATTTCTTTACAATTTATCTCAGATAAATAGGAGATTGGTGAAAATACTTGATATAGATACTGAAATTCTTCTGGCGTTCCACCTGCTCCCTTATACAACAGATACTTCAATAGATTTTGTTTACCATAGTAGTCATAAAGTTTAGTGAAATTAGTTATAGGATAAAAAGCAACTACTCCAAGAATTTCATGCTCCTTAATTGACCCATCAGAATCCTTCAATTCGAAGAATTTCCCTAAGCAACTAAATGCTGTTATGAGAGCAAGATGTCCCCCAGCTGATCTGCCAAACAAGAACAATTCTTCTGGAATACCATTATAAGTTTCTGTATTTTTACTTGCGAAAACTATTGAAGCTCTAATATCTGAAACCATATCGCAAATTATCAGATCCTCAATTAGGGAGGTTTCTTTCTTGATAAAGCTTAATGGTGCTAAGCGATAATCGACATTAAAAACAACGTAACCATAATTAGCTAATAATTTGCAAATCCTATCACTTTTAGGATTATCCTTAGAACCAATGACAAATCCACCCCCATGTATGAAAATTAATGTTGAAAACTTGCCATTACGTTTTGGATAATGGATGTTTAACTTCAATTGTTGGTTGTCTTCTTTTTTATAAACAACGTCCTTTATTGTTCCAACCCTTTTTTCCAATGCTTTAGTTCTTACACCAATAAAATAGTGAGATAACCGGAATCTAACATTTTTTGAGAAACGTGAGCTAATAAATGGATCAACGTATTCTAAGTAATCTTTTCCTAGACTGTTTTCCATTGCTTTTTTTAGATAGTTATTTGTGGCATAAACCTCAACAAAAGGAACAAATAATCTCAGTGTCGTGAAGATGTTTAATCCTATACTAATTCCTATGAAAACAACACTTAGAATATCAAATGGAACTAGATAATCTCTAATTAGGAAATATACTGAAGCAATTACTAGAAAGATTGGTATCCAAGAAACCCATAAGCCAATCTCTGACAACCAAAGTCCAATAAAAGTAGCAGAAATGAGTACAAAGACGAGGAAAAAAACAGAAGCTACTATTAGGAAACTTAATGCCAACATATCCATTGATTTTATCCCTACTTGCTCTCTTCTATACTTTGCAATTTTGTAAATATTAACTTTAACACTAATTCTATTGATGAGTAGATTTCATAATTTCTTTCCAGATTGATATTTTGTTGAAAGTTCTGCTATGTTAATAAAAATTTGTTTTAAATCCTCATTTGATTTACCTTTCTTAATCTCTGTTAGAAGTCGCAGTTTCTCTTTTGAGAAAACATCTTTCAGATTTTGTTCTTCAACCAGCTGTTCTATTTCATCTATTGTTCTTTTAGTTAAAGCCCAGACAAGGAATTGACTCATATATTGGAATATCAATTGTCTTCCAAGTCCATTTTTCACAATGTCAAATGCATGATTCGTCCAGGGTAATTCCAAGAAAACACTATCTATACCATGCACTATATATTCTCCAATTTTCTATATTAGTTAGAAAAGAATAGTAAATTCAATAATAAAAATTTCCGAAGTTATAATTTATATTCTATGATTTTCCAAATAGGTTTAAAACAAAAGTGGCAGTCAAAAATGAAAACACTTGTGATTTATTATTCAAAAACAGGTAATACTAAATATATGGCTGAAAAAATAGCAGATGAAGCTAAAGCAGATATTTTTGAAATCCAGAGAGAGAAAGACATCAAGTCAAAAGGTTTTATGTTATATTTTAGGGGAGGATTTGAATCGATGACCAAAAGAGTTCCGAAATTAAAACAAAGTGATATCAGCATAGATGATTACGATTTGATTTTTATTGGAACTCCTGTATGGGCTTGGAATTTAAATCCTGCAACACGAGCATTCTTAAAATCAGCCAAAATCAAAAATAAAAAGATAGGATTATTCTGTTGTTGTGCTGGCAGTTGTGATTCAATTATTGAAGAAATGAAAAAACACCTCGAAGGTAATGAGATTCTTGGTGATGTGAAATTCATTGAACCCTTAAAAAATGACACTGAGTCATATGTTCAGAAAGCTAAAACATGGACTAAGAATATTATTGATAAAGCTAGTTCATAACCTACTAGCCTTCTTTTATCCCTATTATCTTTTGCACCAATAAAACAATCCACAAGTTAAATTCCCTAATAACCACCAATAGCACTTATTTCATTTAGTAATTGAGTTATGTTCACTGGTTTTTGCATGACATTAACTCCTCGACTAATAACAGCTTTTCTGTCAAAAAGTGGATCACCACTTATCATTAAAATATTAGTCGTTGAGTTATATGCAAGAATCTCTTGCGAAACCTCAGCACCATTTTTCTTTGGCATACGAAAATCAAGAATAATTAGATCAGGTTTTTCTGGTAGTTCATGATATAATTCGATTGCTTTTTCTCCATCTGATGCAACACAAATTACTCGATAACCCTTCTGGTTAAGAATTTCTTCATAGAGTTGTCTAATTAGTGGATCATCTTCGACTATCATTATTTTTAATTTTTTAGCTTCTTTTGTAGCCATTTTAATTCAACTTTGCCCTCTGTCTTAAGTTGAGTGAATTTTTTAACCTCGGAGCTGGTTATCTCTAATTTCAACCCAATTAACTTATGGTACAAGTACCATATTTAAGATTTGCAAATTCAATCCCTTGAATTAGAATTGTGAAATTGCAATTCTTACAGTTCTACGTTTCATTTTTAAAGTTCTCATCACACTGATTTTGTCGATGGGTCAGACCTTCAGAAATCACCAATACTTGCGGAGGGATTTACTAGATTATATGGTTATTTTTCAGAATTGTTTTAAAAAATCAATGATTGCTTGATAAAAGTCATCTGGATTATCATACATCATAGCATGTTCTGCTTCAGATATATAACATACAGGAAATTCGGCAGCTAACTTACTTTCTGATGAAAATCGTCCTTTATTTTTCTCACCAAAAATTGCTAATACAGGTACTGACAATTGCTTTAATTTCTTCTCGAGTAAATTAGCAATCGATATTTGATATAGATCTTCAGAAGATTTGTAGATAGCATGTACTTCAGCTTTAGCAAAAGATTCCGCATAACTTGTGGATGCAGGATCTTCCTGAAGCTTAGTTAAAATCTCATTAAATCCATTACTGATCCATTCATCTAATGTATAACGAGTAACGATTTGTTTTGAAAAGAAGCAATCTCCTTCATCAAGGTTACCTTCAGCATAAATCATTCCAGCAACTCGATCCCCTAAAAGATTAGCTAATTCAATGCTGATTGGTCCACCCATCGAATGAGCAAGGATGACTATTTCTCCCTCAATCTTGAGTTTCTTCAATAACTCGTATAGTATTTCAGCTTGATCATCCATCTTATAGGAAAAATCTGATGGTTTGGTTGAATTACCATAACCAACAAGATCAGCAAAGAGAATATTATAAGTACTTAACTCCTCATAATTAAAAATTGATAAGAAATCTTCTTTAGTTGCACCTAAACCATGTATCAATACTATGGTGAAATCAGTTGTTCCTTTGGAAAAGTAATAGGATAATGTAATGTCTTTTGTAATTGTGATTTCATGAATAGTAAGATCATTGCTATTTGATTCTGACATATAAACCATCTTCAATTAAAGAACTAAAAAGGAATTATAATATAACCCCTTTATAGCTATTCGAATACTCCCTCTGATTTTACAATTGATAATACTTTCTCTTTATGCAGAGAAGCGTTTTTTGAGCTTTTTAGTGAAAAAATATTAGCTGGAATTCCTAGTTGAAGGAATTCCATTTCAATTATGAATTCATTAGCCAGCTTTTATCCTAATCTCCAATGTAAGAAATCGATAATGCATTTGGACCTCCATACACAGCAGGTAATGGGCTTGCTTCTTGAAAGTGGATATTTATTCCCTTTGTGTTTGCATTCTTCATTGCTTCATAGATTTCATGAGCAATCTCATCATTTCTTGTATGCCAGAAAAACAGGTCTTCTGTTTCAGTATTTGCTACAGCTTTAACAGCATATTTTTTCAATTGATTTAAAAGCTTGCCCTTAGTCAACACACCTAAAGGATCAATCACTCCATTATTAACATGTAAAACAGGATTCATGTTTAATGCTGTAGCCATAAGCTTCTTTGCATGACCAATTCTTCCTTGTAAGTACAAGTATTGTAGATTCTGAAATACAAAAATAGTTCGAACTTTTGGTCTCAACTCTTTCAAACTAGAGATTATTTCCTCTTTGCTTTTTCCTTCATGATCTAATTTTGCTGCATGCAAAGCTTGAACGCCAATTCCAGACATGATTTGATTTGAATCGAAAATAGTTATGTCCTTGTCAGGAAACTGGTTATCCTTTACTCTTTGAGCACTTTCTACTGTTCCAGACTGTTCTTTTGAAAGTAAAATAGCTAACACAGAATCAGATTTTTCTAATGCTTTTGTATAACCTTTATGAAAGTGTCCTGGTGAAGGAACAGAAGTATGTGGCAAATCATCTTTGCTACAATTAGCTAATCTTTTATAAAATGCATCTCTAGTAATTGTCGTATTATCATTCCCAAAGGTATAGTAGATATCATCACCAAAAATAATTCTATAGGGAATGATAGTGATATTATATTTCTTAATGATCTCGTTTGTGAGACCACTACCCCCATCTATTAAAATAGTTACCTTACTCATTTTCATCACTGTTATAGTTGTTATAGATACAGAGTCTTTGAATGACTCATAGATAGCAATTAACCAATTATTGGATAACCACATATAAAAACATAATTCGTGGTCTTAGTGTTTAGATAAGATATTAAAAAAAATTTGTCAACCATCAAGATATAAATCATCATCAAATCTTTCTAAGATTTTCTTATCAAGTTCTTCTTGAGCTTTTAGAGCACGATAAGCTGCATATCCAAGTTCTTCTACAATTTTATCGAAAATTGGCTTAAAGGAATCACTAAAATATTCATATTTCCCATCAGGTTGAAAAGTAGCAACTTTTTCTTTCTGTTCGTTTAGAACATTAAAAACTACTTTTATTTTGTAATCCTCAGATGAGTCATCAATTCCTTCTGGAAACAATTTTTCAAGAGAATAAGTCTTGTCACAGAATCTTTCGAATGCTATAGGAATTCGGTGTGCCACACCTAATTGAACATAATAATCCTTAACATCATTCATTTGGAAAGCACTTTGAATTAGTTTTTTTAGTTATTATATTCCTATAATATCAAAATAGATGTAGATACATAATCTTTTCCTATCTTTTAATGAGATAACGGTAGCGATAGCATTCTTTGTAGCCAACTTTTTTATAAAGGGAAATTGCTCCGGAATTATCACCTTGTACTTGTAGGTAAGCTCCTTTTACATACAGTTCCTTCCCCCAATCAAAAATTTTCTTGATTAGTGATTGCGCAATCTCTTGTCGTCGATAATCAGAATGAACTATCATATCATATGATCCAATATTCTCACGTTCGATTACAGCTAATGCTATACCTACAATTTGATCATTGTGTTTTGCAAAGAAAAACCCTTTTGGAAACTTAATTCTATCAATTATTGCTTTATTACCTATCATTCGTTCAGGTGAACATTTGGTTAACATACTATAAGCATCAAACCATGATGTAGATTCCTCTATAATATGACTATATAGAAACGATTTATTTAACGAAATTTCATTAATCTTCTCAATCTCAGCTATCATCAGTAATGATTCATCAATTATTTCATAGTTTAACTCGAGAAGCTGTTCCAGTAAGTTCTTTGGTTCAAAATAATCAGAGAGCTGAAAGATAATTGGTAAGTCAGTCTCTTGAAAGAGCTTCTCAACCTGCTCAATATCTACTAAGAGATTTTCACCAAAATAGGATAAAGGAAGAACACTATTAGCCCTTTTTGTAATCCCTTCAGATATTCTTAATATCCAACCACTCAATAGGATGCTACTTTTTGGTGGCCAAGCATTAGTTGATAATTCTTGATAGAATTGGATAGTTTCCTTTTTGGTCATAAGATTTTCTAAGCTCTTCTAAATTATAAAATAAATGTTAAATCAAGAAATAACTCGAATAAAGCTACTTCTAACCTGGAACCCTCTCTTCTGCATTTCCATAAAATATATCACAAGACCATTGAGAGTATATTCCCCTGTTATCTGCTGTTTTATAACAATATAAACGGTAAGAATAGAATGTCGATGCATCAGGAGGATTATAGTCAAAGGTTCGAACAGAGCCCATGTAAATATATGATTCAGTATTTCCATTCAATACAAAGACTTTGAAGTACCAACCATCTAGAAAATTATTGGGTTGACTCCAACTAAATGTAAGACGGTAAATACCATCACTTAAAGCTCTAAAATAAGGACAAAAGTGAGGAACGCTGTAAAAGATACTATCTAGAGGATCCGTCGGATCAGTATGATGAATATATATTTCTGAATAGTCATCATAACTATCTCCATCTGAGTCTACTTTACGAGGATTTGTTATGTAACCATCAGCTCCTACAACAATCTCTTCTGGATCGGTAATTTTGTCTCCATCAGTGTCGTTATTTGTATAATCTATACTATATTGATTTTCAACGTCTGCTGTAAGTGTATCATTATCAAAATCAATATTTTGAACTAATTGCCAAAAATG
Source organism: Candidatus Heimdallarchaeota archaeon (assembly GCA_019058275.1). Taxonomy (GTDB): domain Archaea; phylum Asgardarchaeota; class Heimdallarchaeia; order JABLTI01; family JABLTI01; genus JABLTI01. Next base: position 67,548 of record JAHLVW010000103.1, on the reverse strand, counting down.
AAAGATGAATCCAGCAGTAAATTGAATTGCTTTTTCCATTAATATTTGGGAAATTTCCAACCAAGTATCAAAATCATAGTGATTATTTTCTATTGTTCTGTGATATCGAGCACTAATTTTCGCTGCTTCATGCACCCACCCTTTTGCATTTACTCGTCCATTCCAATCTCTTGGAGGGGTGTAAATTCCGTTTTGAGGTTTGGTAAAATTCCTATAAACATATTGACTGAAGCAAAATGTTTCATAGTCAGTGTGTTTACCTAAGGGATTATTTTGAGCATGATGTGGAACTGTTAGGTCTTGCATAAGATGGATGGCATAACCTAAGTTATAATAGGCTTCATTTTTATCCACAGTGTAACCATCTTGTCCAAGATAATATTTCACTGCTTCTTCAAAATAATCTTGAGCATGCTGGGGAGCACCAACATTGCCTGAAAAACCCTCTCTATCATATGGATCCCAGTAATGACCCCATTGTAATAGTAGATTGGCATCATAATCATCTTGAGCTCGATACATGTCATCATAGTATTTAGTCGAAAAATCAACAATCTCATCTCTACAAATATCATAATAGGAAGAGCCATTGATGCTATCATAATATAGTAACATTAGTGCATCCCAAATCAAGAATGAATGTAAACCTCCTGGATATGCACTGGGGTAAGATTCAGTTTCAGGTTCAAAGTTTGTGATGACTGGCAGAGCAAGTAAGCTCAATACCAAAAAGCTAAATAGTGTTCTTTTCTTCTTCAAGAAATGAATCTCCTATCCTATTCTCATTAGGAATATGTTACTTATGATATAAATAGTAAAGTTAGTTTATTTATTATTTTATAACTTCGAATTTTATGTTTAGCGCTTCTAGTATTCCATTTGCTCTTGGAATTCTACCAGATGTTCTTCCGGGTATCATTCAGTGTAGAAAACTATCTATACTATCAACATCTTTTAGTAGTTCTTCATAGGGATTCTCTGTTGTTGTTGTTATATCACTGTGTATTGCAACGGTTTTTATGATTAAAGAAATCTCCTTTTCAGTTATTACTGGTAGACTCTCTTGATGTTTTTTATTATATTCTTCAATAATTTCCCTTATAATTTTCTCAGCTTTAATTCCATGATCAGTATGATTTCCTGTTTGTAGTGTAAAGATGTCATGAAACGCACATGTTAAAGCAGCTAATTCTGGATCTAATCCTCTCTTTAGAGCTATTAGTTTTGCTAATTGCATTGTCGAATACATGTTCATTACACTCCAAACAAATGGTATCTCTCTATTTTCCCCAGGTATAATTTGAATTCTATCTTGGATAATGGCAAGAATTTTATTTAATCGTCAAACAAGCAAGCCATTTCTACCTTTTTGTATTGGCCAAGTATTTTCTGAGAACATATATAAAAATAGGTTGTAGTTGATATTTTACCTTTGCTTTCTATATTGTAATAATGACTCTATTAAGGTAAAACAAATATATGATATGAATTTTAAGAACAAACATAGAAAATTAGTCAAAAGAATTCTAGGTTGGAAAGAAACATGGATATTTGGATAATCTACCTTATAATTATCTGTCTATCAGTGGTTCTTTGGTTATTTTCTTTCTTCTCAATTTGGAAAACTAAAAGATATGCTACAATTCTTTTCGATTTACTACCATTTTATCCTTTACTTGCTGTTGTAGGTTATATAGCAATAATTACATGCACAATTTTATGGTTGGATTTTCTGGGTTGGATTTTTCCTTTAGTATTTGGAATGCTTATAGCCATATTGTTAGTTTATTTAAGCATTAAATGGATTAAGGGATATAGACTGAAGGTTTATGTTGAATTTCTTGACAAATTGAAAGATGATAAATATTCAGTGAAAATCCTATCTGATTATTTTGTTCATAAAAAGATTAATCCAGAAATGGTCAATGTTTTCATTAGACATGATATCGATCTTTCTTTGAGAAGATTTTCTAAAATGATTGAAATAGAGAAGGAAAAGGGTATAAAATCAACTTCAATGATTAGACTTCATTCCGAAAAATACTCTTTTGAAAAAGCTCTACCTCTTATTAAACAATTGAACGCTGAAGGTTATGAGATTGGATATCACTATGAGGTGTTAGCTCAAACGAAAGGTAACAAAGAGCAAGCAATTCAACTGTTTACTCAAGAGTTAGCTGAACTAAGAGAAATCGTTCCAATTGCAGTTGTTGCTGCACATGGAGATAAATATAAAAATCGAGATATCTGGTCATTGTTAAATCAAAAGGAATTAAATGTCTATTCAGCATATGATATGAAACGTGATATGTATCTCTCAGATGCAGGAGGATATGATTTCACAAGACGATATGGTCATCATTTATTTGAAGAACTTGATAAAGCCAAAAAAGGTGATGTTGTCCAAATATTAATTCATGCAGATTGGTGGTTTTAGAAACATTGGCTAAAGGGAGACTATTCAAAATATTTTGACGTATGCTCACAGATAGGAAATATAGAAAAACAGTCTTTATATGTTTAACTGAGGAAACGAAGAAAGCATCTCGTCCAATCAATATTGCAACAAAACTTACAGATGATGAACAAGAATTTCTTAAGGTTCTCAAGATTGGTTTTGTAGGTGGTTGTGAGCTATCTTTTGTGAAAGAATTCTTGGAAGCTAATGGTGCAATTTGTTATCATACCTTTGATAATGGTGAATCATCAGATCCCTTCTTAGCATTAACTGATCTTAAAGGTGGTATTTATTCCTTTAAACCAGATGTTATAGTTATTAGTGATGCTCAGAACATTAGAAGCTATATTGGAGACATTCAAAAAAGCTAATCAACTTTCGATATGCAAGAACAACAATTAACAGAAATTAGAAGTCGTCTTGAGACTGCAATTAGTGAAGTAAGAAAGCACTTTAATGCTAATTATGTTACTATGGATTACCCTATCGTTTCTCGACCTGCACAAGGAAAGTATATCCAAACAGATAGAAATGAAGCAATTAAGAGAATCTTTGAAGATGTAGGTTTTGAGCAGCTTAAAGAGAAAAAAGATTGTTTCATTATCTGGGATTACAACTTCGAACAAAAAGGTATACCTGAATATCCTGATTGGTTTAAGATTTTGAAAAAGGGAAAATAAATTCTCTAAAGCTTAACATTCAAAGGTAAACTTCTTTCCTACTAAGCATGTGTTAACAATTTCATTATTGAAATGAGTTAGTAGGTGATCGGTTGTATTAATCCCAGTACAGTGGTTAAGGAAAAGCTTAGGACATCCATAATGCTTTTTCAGATTTTCTGCTACAAAATCTACTTCCTCGTGATTAAATCGTAGCATATGTGTTCCACCTATTATTGTGTGGATGTTCTTGTTTTCATATAAAGCACTTACTCGAGATAATGTGTTTAACAACCCAGCATGACAACAGCCACAAATTAAAACTAAACCATTCTTCGTTTCTAGCACAAGTGATAGGTCATCCATCATTGAATCATTCTCTATTTTTCCATTAACTTCATGTATTAATCGTGGTTCTGTTCCATCTTTATGAGGACGGTTGCGCATTTCACCTAAAGTAGCTAGTTTTTCTGTTATGGAAACTGGTTCTTTTGTATATTTGAAAATAATTCTTTTTTGTAGTGATTGTGGTATTTTTGGAAACTCATATAAAATATTTTTATTATCCTTTTTTCTAACAATTCCCTTTAGTTCCATTATTGTTGGATGGGCAATTACAGTTATGGGAGTATCTTTAGTTCTCTCTTTCAGTAAACCTATTATCCCTCCGGAATGATCCCAGTGGCCATGCGAAAGGACGATTGTTTCGATAGCATCAGGATCAAGATCAAGAGCTTTCATATTATGAAGTAGAATATTACCCTTAGCTCCCGTATCAAAAAGAATTGTTTTTTCTGGTGTTTCAATATAGAATGCTACTCCATGATCTGCAATAAATTCAGAACCTTCTGGAACAATATCATTATAGACATTAATAATAGTAACTTGCAAAAAGGACACCAGCTAATATATTTTTTATACGAATTTAATAAATCATTCTAAGAAGGCTCAACTTCCATTCGCTCGTAACTGTAATCTCTCCTCATTTGATCCCAATAATCATTGACCTTTGTAATAATGTCATCTGATAGCACATGTTGATTTGGTACAAACGATGATTGCTGCTTAGTGTATTACTCAAATTTTTCTTTTGGCAATTCATAATTATCTAACAGTAGTTCTTTGTAGGTTTGTTTTGATGCTTTTAATGGGTCTATTATCAAATCTTCATACTTAACATCTAGTAAGTTTCCTTTTGGAATTAATTTTTTATCTCGTTCAAAGATTTCATACATTTTTTTGAAATTTCTAAGAAAACCATCTTGTATTTGCTTATCGTCCCATTTTTGTAATGAAAACACTGGTAGTAGATTTCTAAATAATTTAAGCGTTGAAGAAAAAACAAAGTATGGATTTCGATATGTGTGTATGAATTTTGCATCAGGGAACATTTCAAGAAGGTATTTTACTCGAGGAGTATTTGCGGGATTTTTTTAATACTAATCTTTTTCCATTATGTTTTAGTGTAATCTTTTTGAGGAAAAATTGATATCTTGTTTTCCAACGTTGTATTTCCTCTTGTGTACATTCATCAAAGAAAAGATATTTTGAGTACAATTCAAAATTTCTTGGAAAAATGAAATGATGATAGAAACTATATTTGTCATAACTTCCAATAGCAAATTCTTCTTCTGCTGTCTCAAAACTGCTTAGTTTTACATTATCCATGGACCTTGTTTTTGGTAAAGCGAAATCGATAATTCTGCGAGTTAATTTTTCAAACAATAAAAAGAAATGTGGATAATAAGTTTCTAGATTAGTAACATAACCAAAGTTCTCATCTTTAGTTAACATAGAATGTAGTAATGTTGTTCCTGTTCGCCAATGACCTATTATGAAAATTGGATCCTGTTCGATATCAGTTTCTCTTATCTTTCGATTATATTTCATTCGTTCTATTAATCTAAAAGGCAAGAAATAATGACTTGCTCTAACTGCTATGTAATATCTATACCAACATTTTGGGTGGACGCGAAACTTGTTTTACCAAGATAATCTTATAATATTACTAAAAGATGAACCTGCTAAAAGCTCCATCTTAGCGCTCCAATATTTCCACATATCTTACAGTTATATTAGATATGAATGAAAAATCTTTCTTGAACTTATATCAACGATTTTTCAATGAATGAATCTGTTCAATTTGCTCAGCTGTTTTAGCGAATACTCCAAGATTTCCTAATCGCATGTTTTTCAGTCCAGCAGCTTTTAGCTCATAATAACTTGTCATCATTTCTTGGAATGTTGGTGAGCGATTGTTAATTAGTTTATAAGAAGGAAAGAAAGCCAATAAAGTAATTGGAATTTCATTGTCTACATCAACGACTAATTGAGCAATTTGCTTGTGTTGATCAGTTTCTACATAATTTGGGATGTAAAGAATTAAGATTTCAAGTGTAAATTCTAGATCAACAATTAATTCAACTGATTTTAATACAGTATTATTCGGAGTTCCACATAACTTCTGATAAATTTCATTATCATATGCTTTTAAATCCAACCAAAAGGAATCAACACCACCCTCTTTGAGTGTCTTGAGGTTTTTCTTTGTAAGAGCATAACCATTACTCTCAACTAGAACCCTTATCTTTCCATCAGTTTCCTCTTTGATTTTACTTGCAACATTGGCATAGTAATTCGGATTGCATGTCAAATCTCCTCCAGTGAATGCTAAAATATTTCTAGCCGGACCAAATCCTTGAGGGGAAAGAACAATATCAGAAGTTGATAGTTTTCCAGGACAATATTTGGATTTTCTACCATGTATAATACAAGAACCACAATGTAAGCAAAGATCCTCAGCATGCCACATGGTTACTCTATTTTTGGGTTCAAAAACAGTTACATAGGAAAGATACTCATTGGCAATCTTTGCTAGCTCATCCTCACTAATCCATTGACCGTTTACCCTCTTCGAAAACTCAGAGGAGTGACACTTTAAGCAATCATGGTTACATCCACTCTGATAGATAGAGTAATAATCTTCTGGTCGTGAAAGGTGTTTTGATTTGATTAAGCGCTCATATTGATTATCTTTGGTTCTTAGTGTTACCTCACAAGCCTTCTTTTTTGTACCATTATCTGTAATTGTATAACAGCTGCCTTGAGGTATTCCTTGTTGTTTCAACAAACACTCCATAACTATCAAAGAGTACTATGTTTTGAAAGAAAATAAAAGTAATGTGTAAAATCATCACCCAATAAAATTAAATTCAGAAAAATAAATTTAGATTAGCTAGTTGAATGCATTAGTCTTAGATATGTTGGTGTAAAAGCTTGACAAAACCCAAATGGAATTTTGACGAAATAATAGATAGAACGAAATCAAATGCAATTAAATGGAATCAAGAGTTTATGAAAGAGTACTTCAAATACGATGATATGCTTCCACTTTGGGTAGCAGATATGGATTTTCGTGCTCCTAATGAATTAATCAATGCACTTAGAAAAAGAGTTGATCATGGAATATTTGGTTATACTGTTCCACCAAAATCATATTATGATGCGATAATAAATTGGTTTAAACGCAGACATAATTGGGCTATAGAAAAGGATTGGATTAAATTTGCTCCAGGTGTTGTCCCAGCGATTAATTTCATAATACAATATTTTACTCAACCAGGAGATAATATTATCATTCAAGAACCAGTATACTATCCTTTTGCTAGTTCTATAAAGAATAATGGAAGGAATGTTTTAAACAATCAACTAGTCATAAATGATAATCATTATGAAGTTGATTTTGATGATTTAGAGAAGAAGTGTAAAGAACCTCGTACAAAACAATTCATTTTATGCTCCCCACATAATCCAGTTGGTCGAGTTTGGACCAAGAAGGAATTAACTGAAATGGGCAAAATTTGTAATGAAAACAATGTAATTGTTATCTCTGATGAAATTCACTGTGATTTGATTTTTCAGAACAATCAGCATATCCCATATGCTACAATTTCAGATGAATTCGCCCAGAAGTCAATAACTTGTGTAGCTCCATCAAAAACATTCAATATTGCAGGATTGAAATCAAGCATTGTGATTATACCTAATAAGATACTTTGCGATGAATATTTTGCACAAATAACTAATCTCTCAATAAGAGCTCCTACTATTTTTGGAGCAGTTGCCACTGAAACTGTTTATAATAAATGTGAAGAATGGCTTGATGAATTATTGAAGTATTTATGGCAGAATTTTGAGTTTTTAAAATCCTTTTTTGCTGATTTTCATCAGAACATAATGGTTTTCGATTTGGAAGGATCATATTTACCTTGGGTTGATTTTGGAAAGCTAGGTATTGAACCAAAGGAACTAGACAGAATTATCAAAGAAGAAGCGAAAGTTTGCTTAGATGATGGAGCAATGTTTGGTAAATCTGGTGAAGGTTTTCAAAGATTTAATCTTGCTTGTCCAAGATCAGTATTACAGGATGCATTAGAAAGGATTACAAAAGCCCTCAAAAAACACATTGGTTAAGAAGAAAGTATTGCACAGAAAGTTCATTTTCTGTGAAAAAATTTTGAGCTTACTCTGCTAGAAATTCTAATAAAATAATTTTGGTTTCATGTGAGAGTTCTTACTCTCTTTTCTATTATTTATCATTTCCAAAAAGAGTTTAGCATTAAAATATCGAGGATTCAAGTTCAGAGCTTTATGAACACATATAACACCCAGAGCTTTCTTACCTTGCATGTAAAAGATCGATCCCAAAATATTCCATATGATGCATGAATTTACATCCAATTTAAGTGCTTGAAAAAAGCAGTCAGCAGCTTATGTCAATTTTCTATGTTGTAAATAGATAAAACCTAATCTAACCCATTTTTTATAATCGTCTGGTTTGTAGTGTATTGCTTTCTGATATTTTCTTAGTATATCTGAAGAGATCTCAATATTATCTCGAGTGTCTTCACTAGTGATTGCTTCTTTCGGGTTTATTAACAAAAGATACACCAAAATCCTTTGCTAAATTATTATTAAAGAACCTTAAAAACGCCACTTTTTCTGTTTAAATCTTAATTGCTAATTGAATGAAAGCTACTTCTTTGATACTTGTTTAATTGATTACCAATCACATTCTTCTGGTGATGCTGGATTATCAAGAAAGAAGTTTAATTCATCACCACCAGCATAGTCAGCTCCTAGAACAGCAGCATCTTCACCAAATTGATACTATAGAAGCTTTAACTCATCTCTATCAGCATTTGATTTACGTTGATGTTCTACAGAAGATCTCACCCAACGTCTAGCAAATTCAATTGCGATTTCTTTTGTAGAAAATCCTTCAATTACATAATCATATTCAGGATCCATATGAAAATTGTCTATTATTAGAACTGAATATGTTTTTTTACTATTCATGTCAAACAACTATCCATTATTGACATTATGATTCTAGCAATAAGCATCTAGGAATTTCTTAAATCGTTCCAATCCAGCAATGAGTGTATTAGTGTTATTACCGAATCCAATACGCAGGAAGCCTTCCATTTCAAAACATGAACCTGGAACCAGAAAGGTGCTTTTTTCCTTGATTAACTTCAAGCTTAATTCCTCTGAAGGCATCTCGATATTGTATTTCAAAAAGCCTACACTTCCTGCTTTAGCAGGTACCCAATCAATCAATGGTTCGTTTTCAATCCACTCATTTAATATCTTGAAATTCGTTCTAACAATATTCAAATTTCGTTTGTAAATTCTATCAACATGTTGCATTGCTAGAGCTGCAAGAGAATCATCAATCATTCCATTGCTAATAGTTGTATAATGTCTGTGACGAATACATTCTTCAATAATCGGTTTACTAGCAGCAATCCAACCTAATCGCAATCCAGTTAGTGAAAGACCTTTTGAAAAGGAACCTGTTGAAATAGCTTTATCATAAATATCTACTGCAGAAGTAACTGAATCGTTATCGTTTAGATATAGTCCTTTATATGCTTCATCATAAAGCAAATAGGCATCACACTCTTCTGCTATTTTGCAGATTTGTTTAAGATAATCATTGTTGATAAGGTATCCAGAAGGATTATGTGGATTATTTATAACTATCATTTTGGTTTTTTTATCCACAAGTGATGAAAGGTCTTCAAGATTTGGTACCCATTGCTCTTCCCATTTTAATTTCCATAACCTAACAGTTGCACCGAATGATCTTGCAGTACTATACAATTGTTGATAAGCAGGGAAAATTGAAATGACAGTATCGCCAGGTTCTACAAGGCTATAAAAAGCTAGAAAGTTTGCTCCAATAGCACCACCAGAAAGTAAAATATTATCAGCTTTCATTTTATTATAGAGGTTAGCAATGCCACTTCGGAGTTCAGGTGATCCATTAATATGACCATAAGTTAATTTTCTGCTTTTGAACTCTTCGAAGAAATACTCATAGTCCATTAATCCAAGAAATTCACCCAATGTGAAGGGGTCAACACAAGTTTCTGCAATATTTATCTCAACATTGAGTTCATATTTATCCATAAATTGCTCTACCAAAAACGTATCAACTTTCATCGTTAATTATCTCCTATCTTTTGTATTTTGTTCTACAAAATTAATATACTTTTAGCATATTATGCAAGAATTTCACAACTAATGAAATGCAATTGTTTGATGATAATTTTTTTAAAAACAGTTTAATTATCCTTAAATATCTTGTAGCTTAAATTTCCTTAAAGATAACAATCATTAAATAGCATTTTTATCAATAATTCAAAATGAGGTACATATGTTTAACTGGGGAGTTAAGTAGAATATGAATAGAGATATTGCAAAAACTGTTGGTTCAATATTATTAGCAGTAACCATTGGTCTTGGTATTCTTGCAATTGCTTTGAATTCTAACGATAAATTATCTCATGATGGAAGCAAGTGGGCTGTTATTCATGATGCTAATGGAGATCAAATTGCCATTGAAACTTCAAAAGATATCTATTGGGATCTTATAAAGTACGCAGCAAGGCACACTAAGGATGGCAGTTATTTAGCATTTGGTAGATTAATCTATTATGATAATTATTGGGGTTATAGAATAGATCCTGTTACAGCTTATGTTTTTAGATCTTCTAATGAAACAACTATTGTCAATTCTCATACAATTATTAATTTATCATTACATTCAGAAGGCTATCTAAATAAAGAAGTAGCAATTCCCATTGAGAAGATAAGCGTATTCTTTCAAAAGTACAGATATTTGATATTCTTGGAAATAAATCTTGGTATATTTGCAGCTCTAGGAATAAGCTATTTTGTTCTAACAACAATGAGTAAGTTATCAGAGGAAAGAAAACTTAGGATGGTTTTAGAGGAAAGCCAAGAGAATGGAACCCACGTTCCAATTAATGCATTAATAACCCGAATATTTTATTAGCTTTGATTTTTATAACAAATTTATTGCAGTTATATAAAGAAGTGTGTGCAGTGATTCTACATTTTTTTGTCATCTTTAATAAGACAATACTTTTTTGAATTTTGAAGAGAATCTATATTTAATCTTTGATGAGGGAGTATGAGTGCTAGAAAGATTTTTCAACTATTATATAATCAATAATCCCGAACCGTTTCCAAAATGGTTTTGGGTTTATTTTACAGCACAGTTGATGTTATTTTTAGCAATGCTGGCCTTTTGCAGTCTTTTTATCTACTATCTGATACAACTCATTAAACTGAGAAAGATTAATCCAGAAAGTAAGAAGTACTTTCCAAAGGTTTTTGGTTTCTTCTTTGGTTTATTACTATCAATTGCTGTTTTTGTTTTGATAGGCTACTTCCCCTTCTAGTTTTTTCTTTGTTTTACGAAAACCTTAATTTGAATAGAACTACAATTATAATATTAGTGTTTGAACAAATAGGGGTTAATTAGAGGATGGAATTCATTTTCATTGATTATCTAGAAGTATTGAATGTCATGCCCTATCCTTATCGTTTTGACACTCTTAGAGGTTTATCGATGATTGGTCTTTCTCTTCCTGCAGCTGCTTTGCTGTTTGTTATTGTTTTCTTCGTTCATCGTTACTTTCAGAAATTGCAACAAACATATGATCGCTCTTTCTCTTTATCTTATGCTCTTACAATAACTAGTTCTCTCGGAACACTAGTTTTTTTTGTTTATTTGATTACTTCTCTTTTTCTAGGTGCTGTAGATTCGTTTCTCTTACTTTCCTTTCTTCCCTTTTCTTTCTGCTTACTTCTCACTATTTGTTTCTATTTTTGGTATCGTCAAAATCGTCAGATTCGCTTAACTAGACAACTCTTAGAAATCTAACATCTAGACCTTAAAGAGGAAGCGAGTGAGAACATTCGTTTTTTATTGAAACTTGATGATGGTATTCAGAACTAACTAATAAGTGCATTCAATGCTAAAACTAATTACCTGGTTAAATAAATATAGAAATTGATAAGAATGAATCTAGATCTTGAAGGAAAAGTAGCACTAATAACTGGCGCTTCTGGTGGAATTGGTGCAGCGACAGCTCGGGTACTTGCTGCAGAAGGTGTTGATGTTATTGTTCATTATAATAGTAGTGAGAATAGAGCTAAGAAATTAGCAAATGAAATAGGTAAAAAAACCCTTTGTATTAAAGCAGATCTCTCTAGTGAAGAACAAGTTCTTGAAATGTTTAAGCAAATTGAGAAGGAAAAGGGGAGAATTGATATTCTTATATGCAATGCTTCCATTTGGTCTGAAGAATATGTTGAAATTGAAAAAATGACTTTGAAGAGATGGAAAAAAACTATGGCTGTCGATCTTGATAGTGTCTTCCTCTGTTGTCGTTCTTTTATCCAACAACTTCGTAAATTCGATGGAGAAGCAGCAAGTATTATTATTGTAGGTTCTACTTCTGCTGTTTTTGGAGAAGCAGGTCATGCTGATTATTCAACTGCAAAAGCAGCGATAAGTTATGGTTTAACTAGAAGTTTGAAAAACGAGATAATTAATGTTGTACGATTAGGTAGAGTAAATGCTGTTTGTCCAGGCTGGACGGTTTCACCAATGACAGAAAAATACCTTGATGATGAAGAAGGCATTAAACATGTTTTGAAAACTGTTCCATTGAAAAAGATTGCAGAAGCAGATGATATAGCAAATATTATTGCTATATTGGCTTCAGATAAAGTATCTGGTCATATTTCTGGTGAGATTATTACCATTGCTGGTGGTATGGAAGGTCGTGCTTTGCATCTTCCAGAGGAAATTGATTTCTCAAAAGCTTATAAACGAGAAACAAGAGATTCTTAACACTTCTAGACCTTAAAGAAGAAGTGTGTGCAGTGATTCTACTTTTTTTATTTTTCATTTTGCTTAGTTGCACTAAGATTTGTTTAAGAAGAAATGTGAACACTACGAAAAGCTGTATCAAAACAATTCCCACATTAATAAGTAGATAAAATTAATGCCTTTTCTAATTGATTTTGAATGAAACACTAATAAACTTTGAACAAGGAAATAATATTAGAGAGGATTTTTTTGACTGATGCATTGACTAATTCTTCACAAGATGGTCATTCTGTACGAGCAAGTAAAAATCCATTTGTTTATATAAATTCTCTAGCAATTTTTATCAGCTTGGTTGCAATGATATTTCTTGTAATTTCTCCATTTGCTACCTGGCATACTCATGGATTAATTACGCATTTTGTAGAATTAAAATTACGTTTTGCTTCATCATCTTGGTCTTCTAATTCTCTGAAATTACTATTCTTTGCATTCCTTCTCTGTTTAGTGATGTCTATTCTCTTGTTGTTGTGTTCTCTTGGTAAAATTACCTTTAGATTTCCTTCTAAAAGATTAGGACTTCTAGGTTTTATTCCTTCATTTGCTGCATTAATTTTTACGTTATTACTAGTAATTTATTTTATACGCCATCCATATTATCATCATTTGCGATTATCTGTTTGTTTTTATTCTTCGTTATTTTCCTCAATTTTGCTTATGTTTCTCTTTATCCTTCAATTAACCAAAGAACCTATTTTCCGAAGCTCTGCTGTGCAAGAAGAAGTTGATCTAACTGAAAAGGAGTTAATAGCAAAAATTGAATATCTCATTAGAAAAGAAAACATTAACGTTAAAGTTGCTGAAAAGAAATTAATATTTGCAGATAAAATTAGTGATGAGGATACTATCAGTGCCATGGAACTTGTAGAAGAATTCGTCAGTAGCAAACATGAGTTTAATTATGGAAGCTATATTCTATTGAGTGAGTCTATTGATACCCTTAAAGTTGCTTTAGAAGTAGCTACTTCAAGGAACGTAAGAGATGATTTACAAAAATACATTCAGATAGCAACTGATATTCTTCATAGTTTTAAATTAGAGGATTTAATGGATTAATGTTCATAAGTATTAGTTGGACGGGGAATAATTTTACCCCGTCCAGTTTCCTTTTCTCTGGGGAAAAGACTCATTATTAAAAAAGAAACCTTGTCCGAGTTGAAGATTAAATTTTGTTTTGTTCTTTTCCCCTTAATTAGTACAAACTTTATTTTATTTTAATAATTTTTTGCCGATAATCATATTTTTTATACAAAAATCTGATTAAAAAAGAAAATTTCCTCTATCCTTTGGTGAATTTAGGATTTTTCATACTCAAGTACTACTTCCACTAATTGACATTGCACCAACTATCGACAGAAAATCTTTTGATTGCATATTTTTTATAATTATAAGAGGGGAGATTTTTGACATCAGATGTAAAAAAGCAATTAAAGAAAATAGAACAACATATAAGTCAAGGAGAATTCAAGAAAGCGCTAAAATCTATTGAAAAGACACTTAAAATCGACGATATTAAATTGGAAGAGAAGCTTACCTGTTTAGCTCTAAAAAGTGAAATTCTGACCAAAATGGGTGATTACCAAGAAGTCCTTGTAATTGCAGAAGCAGTAATAAAAGAAAGTCAAGATCAAGATTTAGTTCTCCCGCGTCTTGATGTTTTAATACAACAATCTGAAGCATACTGGAGGACAGGGAATTTTGTGCAACATTTAGTTACTTTACATTTAGGTGAACAATTGCTTCAAAAATTAGATAAATTGTCAAAGAAAGCTTATGCAAAACGAAAAGCATTGTTGTTGCTTCTAAAAGTAGGTGTACCTTATGTAAAGGGAGAATATAGTCTTGCATTGGAATACTGTAAGCAAGCTTTAAGTTTTGCTGAAAGATGTGATAACAAGCAATTGATAGCTCAAATAACTATAGTCTTAGGTGATAATTTTAGATTACAAATGAAATACAAAAACTGAGATGAGCTTTATGAAAAGGGTCTCAAAATTGCAGAATCCTTAGGAAACAAACAAGACATGGCAGCTGCATACTATGGTTTAGGTGTTAATCAAAAGAACAGACGCAGCTTAAGTAAAGCATTAGAATTGCATCAAAAAGCTGTTGAGCTAAACGAGGAGATTGATGCAAAAAGAGACTTGCCATATATCTATAATGATCTGGGTTCTACTTATAGTGCTTTATTAGAGCTTGAACTTTCTTTAGAATATTACCTAAAATACCTAGCTTTTCTAGGGGAGCAAATACTAGGAGTTCAAGTAGTATTCAGTAATATTGGTGCAATTTACCATCAAATGGGAAAATATAATCTTGCTATGAAATACAACCTTAAAGCACTTAAGAAATGTGAAGAGATAGGTGATAAGAGAAGAATACTCCCTGCTGTTTTGTATAATTTAATTACTCTATCTATAGATAAAAATGAACATCAAAAAGCTCAACAATATTTGGAGCAATTGAGATTAATTAATCAGATAGTTGAAAGTGAGAAAATTTATAGATTGTACCGATTTACATCTGACCTTGTATTAAAAGCAGACACTCGAATGAGTGATTGGAGTAAGGCTGCAGCAATTTTTGAAGAGGTACTAATTGAAGAAAATCTACCTCCTTATTGGCAAGTTATTGCGTTAATTAATCACTCAGCAATTCTCTTAAAAGAATTGCAAATTTCTGGTGAATTAGAGATATTAGAGGAAGTCAAAAACAAGGTTAATGTTCTAGTTGATATAGCATCAAAAGAGCAGTTTCATGTGCTTCTAGCACAAGCTTATTGGCTTTTTGCCCAATTAGCTTTGGCAGAACTAGATATCGAGAAAGCTAAAGATTATCTGATGAAGGCTGGTTTCATAACTGAAGATAAAGGTCTAAAGAAACTTGCTGAGGATATTGCAGAAGAGCAACAAAAATTAGCAAACCAATTGAGCATGTGGGAAAATCTTGTAAAGCAGAAGAAGCCAATTGTTGAAGCCTTAAAACATCTATCACTGGAAAATGGTATCACACGAATAACTAAAGATGCAGTAATTGAAGAACGAGATAAGAAAACCGGACAAATGATAGAATATCGCAAGTTATTTGTCTTGAAAATCTAATTTCAGCACTGTTGATGGAATAAAAAACAGCTGGAATAGTAAGATAGTCTTTCTAGAGCTTACAATTTTACCAGCAAGGATTTAGCCCAATCACGGATTTTGTCATTAGAATCGTTTTTACTTAGAACTTCTAAGATTGGTTTTTGTTCAGTAGCTTTTTCAAAAAGTTCTTTAAATACTAATTTAAAATTCCTTGATTTTATTTTACTTTGTTCAGCAAGATCCTCTTTATCTAAAGTATATTTCTTCTTTTTAAATTTCGCAGAACCATATTTCTCATAACATAAATAATGATCAAAATCATCTTGTGTTTTTTCAATATAATGTAATAGAAGATTTCTAATTTTGGTTGCACGCATTTTCTCTATCAAAACTTCATTTTCATGTTTCTCTAATTCAGTCATTTAAATTCCAGCCCCCAGAGTAATATTACAATAATTATTGACTAAGATCTATTTAATTCTTATTTATAATAAAAAAACGTATAAAATGTAAAAAATTCATCTATTTTTCATTATATTTACGATTCTTTCTAAACCAATCTACAGCAAAATCAACTAATTCTCTCATAGATACTAAACGGCTTTCAGTCTGTTCAATCAGTTTGGGTTCATAATTTATCGATTTTTCAAAAGCATTTCCTACTTCAGTAAAATCTTCATCGCTATATTCAAGTTCTTCCCAATCTTTCCAAACTCGTTTTCCATTCTCCAAAAGAGCAGCTCCTTGAGGTACTCTTGGGAAGTTAGGAATATTTGTTTTCCATTCAGCATGATGAAGAGAAGTATTATTGATATGACCTACACCAATCAGTAAAATCCTAGCATTTAATTGATATAATCTTCCTAAAGGACTCTTTCCTGTAAAGGTGTCTGTATAATTATGATTTTCAATTATATTTTTCGCATTCTTTCCCCATGCTGTGAATGAATATATCGGATGATTACTTCGACAAACTTCAGGATATGTGCGAAATACCTATGGAATTCGACCCATTCCTCGAGTTGGTGTAGCTTCAGGTTGGTAAGCAGGTCTTTCAGCTCGAATTATTGGCCACCATTCTTTAGGTACGGAAGGATAATTCCAACGTCTCGGATCTGTATTGCCTGTTGTCATAGTAGGCATTGCAATTGTGCCTTCTCTAGTAATCACATCCATTAAAGCTTCAATAACTGAATTTGGACCACCTACAGTCCAACCTAATTTGCTCATAGAACTATGAACAATAACTGTATCGCCTTTCTTGAGACTAATGTTTTCAAAATCCTTGATTAAAGATGTTTTAGTTATTGGTGTTGAAGTTCTTTCAACTACAAACTTTTCTTTTTCCCATTGCTTCATGAAGAAATTGTTATGGAATTCATCATATGAACCTATTGTCTAAAGTGAAAAATAAATAAAACACCAACATAAGCATGCATAATTCATTAATCATATCGCCCACCAATAAGGAAGAATAAATTGATTAAATATCAAAAGCTGACTTGAAAAAAATATAGAAGCCAAATAACATAAAATGCTACTTATAAAACCCTCAATAATATGACTATTTTTAATGCCAAAGATTATACCTATTATACTAACTCTTATTATAATTAAGAAAAATATGAATAACAAGTATTCAGGATCAGATTTGTATGGTATATGAATTTTCATAGAAATAATTACTAAAACTATACATACAAAGCTATATATGATCGAAAAATAGCTTTGAATCAATGGTGAAAAAAATAGTCTTTTAGATATTTTTGAATTCATAATACTACCATTGCTGTTAGATGAAATCTTTTCACCACAATTTGGAATAGAAAAATTTCTGTTTATATGTTCATTTCATGATTTAAACATAAAATAATAGAAAACTCAATACATTCATAAAGTATTAAGTTTGATTAGCCTTGGATTAGCTTCTTCATTTCATTTAGGTTTGGATCATCACCAATGAGTCTTAAGACGTTCTTTTGATTTATTGCTTCCAGTTCTTCAAGTGTAATATTCCTTACTTTCGCATGTCGTTCTAGCATATCTGAAAAGACTTCAGATGGAACTTTGAAATCCTCTGTAGGAAGAACATCAATTTCCAATAGTAAAAGATCATCTGGAATTTCAAGTAGTTTTTCTTCATTATATCTTCGACCTATTGAGTAATAGTACCCTAGGTCGTTAATTTCCTTCATTAAATCTATTTCACCAGAATAGCCATGGAATATTGGTTTCTTGATTTTGTAGCTTTTTATAATCTCGAAACTCTCTCGTTCTTTTCCTCGGAAATGAAGATTCATTATTTTGTTATTTTTCTCTGCTTCTTTCAAGAAAATCTCAAGCATTGGTTTTTGATGTGGAATGCAAGCTTTATCTTTAGCATATTTTTCATCTAAGCCAATTTCTCCGAGCATGATTGCTTCTTCACATAATTTAGCAATCTCATCAAATCTATCAACATATTCGTGAGCATACCAAGGTAGAACACCAAAAGATGCAAAAATGTATTTTGACTGTTTTGCATACTCAATCGTCTCTTTATATGATTGTATATCAGATGTCACAGCCCAAGTAATTATCTTATTTTTATTGATATCATCAATGGCAAATTGACGATTAGTATCATCCTTTAACCAACGTTTTTCTAAATGCAAGTGTGTATCAATAAACATATTTTATCTTCCTCCATTTTTATGATTCATTTATTCTATTTCGTGTGAAACTTTATCTACAATTTTCCATTCTTCATTGATTTTAATCAGGTTATGAAAATCATAATACCTGGAATTGTAATTTAGTTTAACATTCACTATTGTTCCTTCAACTTCAATTGAAAGAATCTCAATTTTAGTATTCTTATTGGATTCTTCTCTATCTATATCCTTAAAACGCTCTAAACCTTGTTTCCAATGTTTGTAGAGATTTTTGCTCTCAGAAGTATTCCCAATAAATAACCGGGCATCTGGATGGACGACAGATATTACTTTATCATAATCTAACCATCTGCTAGCTTCGATATAGATTTCCATTGTTTTCCTTACTAGTGCTTTTTCATCTTGTGTCATTTTCTCTTTCCTCAAATAATCTGGTCTATAAAAATCAACCAACTATTTTCTTTAAGATATAGCAATTTCCTACAAATTATAATAAGCCTTCATAAGCTTCAAGGCTGTGCTAAAATAATTGTATGCTTGATCATAATTTAGATCATTAACTTTTAGTGTTTCCTCAGCTTGTATTCTTAATCGTTTTACATCTGTTGGTTCTTCATACTTATTTTTTAGTATCAAATACTCAGTCATAGTATCATATAATTCTGTAGCATTATTCTGTATATCTAGGAAATCTAGTTTTCTGTGTTTCTTCGTTTTTGTTGAAGACATTCATTTATCCTCGAGTTTTTGCTTCTCTTACGATTTTGGTTACTTTAATATAACAATAATGATATAAAAATATATTCTCATCTCTGTGAGAAGTTATTCTGATAAAAAGGTAACTATCTAGTTCTGTTTATTCTTGAAAATATATATTTCAATAAAAACTAAAGCAGAAAAGATATTAAATCACAAACTTTCTAGACTTAGCAATTAACAAGAGATCAATTCATAATGGCAAATAGTACTCCTTTCTTAGTGATAAATCCAAATGTTAATGAAGGCAAAACTGAGAAGATAGTTAATTCTATTCTAAATTCATCAAAAAGAATACTTGGGGATTTTGAGTATGAATTAACCACAAAAACAGGTGATGGTATATCTATTGCAGAAAAAGCAATCAAAAATGGATTTAAAACGATTCTTGCTGTTGGTGGAGATGGAACGCGCTCAACGAAGTAATTAATGCTGTTGCAAATACAGATATTGCAGTAGGTATGATACCCACTGGTGGTTCTTGTGAGGCATTTCAAGCACACGCAATTCCCTTAAATCTTGAAAGATCATTTGAAATAGTAGCATCAGGTCATTCTGAGAAATTACCTATTGGAATAGCTTTAGGTGATTCAAACAGATATTTCATTGATATGGTTAACAGTGGACTTGCAGGTTATGTTAATGATCGTGAAGCTACTTGGGGGAAACCATGGTTAAAAGGAGATTTACGTTATACAATAATGGCTTTCGAAGCAGCGTTCAAGTACAAAGCTCCAAAATCCAAAGTTATTATCGACGACCAAGTAATAGAAGAGGTAAGTTTAGCTTATTTCACCACAGGATTGAGCAATGTGGTTGCTGGGTATGAAATTATTCCTGGAAATAATCCTAGGAAATGTAAACTCGGTGTTGCTATCATCAAGGATATAAAAAGCTTCAAATTTTTAGTTTCAATGATGAGATTAATGTTTCAAAGTGTAGAGAAGAATAAACATGCAGAAGTTCTCTATGGGAAGAATGTAACAGTTGAAAGCGAAACACCTATGACATGGGTTGCTGAGGGTGAGATATTTTCAACAAAAACAACCAGAGTGGATATTGGCATTCATTCAAAACAAGTTAATTTGATAATTCCTGAAGGATGGAAATACAAATATCAATCCAACTCCGAGAAAAAGAATGCGATAAAATCTATTAATAAAGGAAAAATTCCCCAATGAATTGTTATTATTTATGTCGAAAAAGAACATAAAAGATATTAAGATGCAATCTTCCTTGAATTAAAAAACAATTAGGAGATTTTTACAAAATGGCAGTTAGGACTCCTTTCTTAGTAATAAATCCAAATGCAAATGAGGGCAAAACAGAGAAAATTTTAGATGAAATTCTCGAGACTTCAAAAAAAGTGCTTGGAGATTTTGAGTATGAGTTGACCACCAAAGTTGGCGATGGTATTGAAGTAACAAAAAGGGCAAAAGATGCAGGTCATAAAACTATCTTATCCGTTGGTGGCGATGGCACGTTAAATGAAATTCTCAATGTGGTTTATGATTCAGATATTAAAATTGGTATAATTCCATCAGGTGGTTCTTGCGATGCATCCCAAACAAATGGCATACCAAAAAATTTGGAAAAAGCCTTTGAGGTGGTTAAGGCTGGATATACAGTAAAGGCACCTGTTGCTTACGCATATGGCGATACTAAACGCTATTTTCTTGATATGGTCAATGGTGCTTTTCTTGGATACCTTAACGAAGTTGAACGTACTAGGGGTAAACCTTGGTTAAAGGGTGATTTACGATATACTTTATTGGCTTTTGAATCAGCTTTCAAATACAAACCTGTTAAGACCAAGATTACTGTTGGTGATCAAGTCAGAGAAATTGACCTTTCATTTTTCGCACTAGGTTTTGGTGATGTATTAGGTGGATATAAAGTACTACCTGACAACCATCCACAAAAAGGTGAACTAGGCGTTGTATTCTTGAAAGATTACAAAGGGTTCAGACTCATCAATTCAATGATAAAATTAATGTTTCAAAGCATTAAGAAGAACAAGAAGGCAGAAATCCTCTATGGAAAGAAGATAACACTCGAAAGCGAGAAAAATTTGACCTGGGTTACAGAAGGTGAAATCTTTTCAAGAGAAGCCAAAAAAATAGAATTTGGTATTACACCCAAGACAGTTGATCTTATTATCCCAGAAGCATGGAAATATGAAGCTTCAGATTCTGAAAAGAAGAGTTTCATGTAAGCAATAAATAAAAGAAAATAGTTTATCTCAAATCAAAGTGCTATCTATCTAATTCAGATAGACTTGTGATTTGACTTAAGAACAATTGCGAAGCAACTTCAATAGCTTTATGGAGTTCTTCTATTCTTCCTCTTTTTCCGTGATATGCTCCTTCTAGAACCTTTTCAACGATTTTTGGAATTGTATCCAGAATTTGTAAATACTTGTCTAAAGGTTCTTTTGTTTTTCTTGCTTTTTCAAGACTCTCTAATGATGCTTTAGCACTTCTTTTTGCGTGTTTAAATTCGTATGAGATTAATTCTGTAAGTGCTTGTTCAGCAAGAATTATTGCATCCCCTACAAAGTTTTTCGTCTTACTAGGCAATTCATCAAATTTCTCATACTTTGTAATGATTTCACCATAAAATGAGCTTATTACTGTATCTTGATCAATCATTTCATCTTCTTGTAGTTTCCTATGTAATTTTTCTCGTTCAGCTCTTGACAATCTAAATGCAATTGTTTCAAGATTAAATCTTTTACCAAAGTATTTTTCAACTAATTCTTCTGATCCTTTGTATTCTTCTTGAGTCACGTGAGTATCATCATCCAATACCTCAGAATATTGTTTTTCAAAATCGTCAGCAAAGAAACTAAGTGTTCTTACATGAATTGGTTTTAGTTTCTTAACTATTAATATACAATCACCAAATAAACCTGAATAAATCAATAAGTGCTTTTCACCAAATTCAAACACTTCAACTTCAAACTCAGATTTAGTTCCAATTATTTCCTCGAGAATACCTCTTATTCCAGTCAACGCCCCGCCAAATAGCTGTTCATCCGTAATTATCTCAGGCGAGTAAGGTACAAATATTGTTGTAAGACCTGAGTTCAAAATATATGATACAACAACCAATTCATCTCGCCAGCCAATATTTGAAATTGGTTTACGTAGAGAAATAGCAAGTACAATAGCTACTATTACGGTTAATACAACACCTATAATCACGTAGATTAGTGGATTTCCGGTATCAAGAATTATTTCTTCATTTATTCGCATATTATAAATTGCTGAATTACTATTACCAGCTACATCTGTGAAATTGAAAACTAATTGATAATCACCTGTCTCAAAATTATCAAAATTCAATTGAATAGTATATTGATAGAGAGGACTTGTAGCTCTTTCACCTACACAAATCATACAAAATGTTTCGCTATAATTTAAACCTGTAATTGTTAATGTTACATTGCTAAGACCATATTCTTCTTTAATATAAATTGTAATATTATGGTAGTTATTACCTTCTTCATCAAGAGTTATTTCAAAGAGAGTATTACTTAAAATGCTGTTATCAATAACTGGATTTTGCCAAAATACTGGATATACTTCATCCAAAATTATATCGTAAACCTCTTTACTCGCTCTATTTGCTCTATCATACACGTTTATTGTTAAATTATGATTTACTAATCCATCTAGAAAATCACTTTGTGTGACATTTATCAATATCCAAATAGGAGATGTTACATAATCTAGCGCATAATCTACTGAATAAACATCATTTACACTATCAGCAATAACAGTAACTGTTTTCACACCCAATCTAGGATTATAGATTGAAAGATTAAATTGCATATTAAGGTCATTACAAATGGTTAATGGTTCTAAAGAGGTTGTAAAATCAGGTGGTAAGAGAGAGATTTCAATAGTTACAATATCAAAAGCATTATTTCCAGCAATATCAAAAGCATATACCAGTAAATCATATGTTCCATCATAACCAGTAATATCCAATACATGGGATATTGAAGCTTCATCTTTTAGCAAAACTAAATCATCAATATGGATTTCCAATCTTTCTAATCCAGAACCGTCATCATAACTGAACCATTCAATTTGCAAGCTTGATAATGTTATGATATCATCATCTAGTGGATCGATAATAGAAACTACAGGATCAGTTTGGTCTACAATTATCCATCTATAATCTTGATAGACTTTCATATCTGTAGTAATTGCGATAATTGTCAGATTAAAGAGTGGATATTCATAAGGATTTACAGGTAAATTAACAACAGCATTAATAGTTCCACTTGTATAATTATCGTAATACGTACCATTGATATATATTTCAAAAACACTGACATCCATATTAATTATATTCCATGTTAAATCTACAGTCATTGTATTGGAATAGTCTGTCACACTAGAAGGATTTATTATCATAATTGTTGGAGCATTTGGATCATGAGTAACATTAATTGATTGTTCAATAAAGTGATCTAAGATATCTATTATTCTTATAATTATCAAGTAAGTTTTTGTATCAGGTATTGAGATTTGATAGAATCTTATAGTTGGATCTGTTATGATATTTTCAACTACACCATCAACTAAAACAACTTGCTCTTTTATTCCAACACCAGCATCATGTGCATACCAAGAGATAATAACATAATCAAGACCTGTTGTGAAATTATTTACCGGATTATTAATTGAAAGCTCAGGATTTGTTCTATCGAGAATAACTGCTACATAATCCTCTTCAAAGTTCCCTGCTTCATCATATGTTCTTACGAAGATATCTTTGAAACTATCATCTCCTAAATCAACAATATCAGTAGTAGTTGAAGGAGTGTAAGTATCATATAGAAGTCCATTAATGATAATTTGTGTATGGCTAATACCAGAACCTAAAAGATTGTCAGTAGCATTCCAAGTTAAGGAAAGAAATGGATTATCTGTATAGAATGTACCATCAGCAAGTGTTGGTAAAGCTAAAGGATCAATTTCAATTAATGGATCAACTCTATCTCGAGTTACAGTAATCGTATCAGATTGGAAATTACCTAATAAATCATAAGCTCTAACAGCTATTGTAAAGTCTTTATCAACAGCAAGTAAAACAGTATATGTCTTTAAAGTGGTAGTATCAATATATCCACCATCTACATACACCTCATAGTAATCAATATCTGTTAACTCATCTGAAGCAGACCAAATGATATCTAACTCAGTATTTTTGAAAGCACTTCCATCCAGAGGGGAGGTTATTGATATTGAAGGTGGAGTTGTATCTTTTATTACGAAGACACTCTCTCTACCTTTCAACAAAGTAACATCAACAGCAATTACTGTAATGTTCCATATACCATCACTTGGTAGAACTACATCATAAGGTTCAATTATACTAGAGTTTTTCAATAAGGTACTATTTCTATAGATTTCATAAGTATCAAAATCATTATCAGGATCGTTAATATCAAAAGTAATCTGAACTGAACCTAGATCGGTCATGAAGTAATTCTCTGGGCTAGTAATTGTCACCTGTGGAGCATCAACATCAAATTTGACAATAACACTAGTGTTTTTACTTAAACCTGAGAAATCAAAAGCAATTACTTCAATTATATTCTGTCCTGGAGTAAGATAAGCAACGATACTAGTTTGACCTCCTCCAACTCTATTAGTAAAACCACCATCAACATATACATCAAAATGATGTACTGTTTGTAAATCATCAGATGCTGACCAAGTAACTAAAACATTATCTCGAGATGAGACATAACCTGAACTAGGACTTGTAATTGAAATTTGAGGAGCTTCCCCTTTACCAAAAACCAATATTTGCCCATAATTATCTCCAACAATGAATTCAGTTCTACCATCTCCATCAAAATCCCCTGTTGTAATAGCACCATGGAAACCTAGACTACTACCAAAATCACCAGACCAGTTTAAACTAAAACTAAGAGATGAACCCAAATCAGTGACATGTCCAATATATAATGTACCATTATTTGCTCCAAAAATTAGTTCATTTATTCCATCATCATCAAGATCTGCAAGAGCAGCTCCACCACTCATTGATGGCTTAGATAAACCATCATTTAGTGAAATTTGTAGTGGTGGGGTGGGATCTGAAAATGAATATTGTTCAAAGATTTTTAGATAATCTTTGCCTACCATGATTGTTTCCATGTCTAAATCATTGTCTACATCGGCAACTAAAATTATATGACCAAATTGATCAGCTGTTGTAGTGGATGAACCTGCAGGCAAATCATCTGCTGGATTATCCAAGTATTTAGCTACAGATCGTTCATAAATTAGGAGTTGTGTTGATGAGATTTGATCATCAGCTGTTACTTGATAATTAAACAGAATTTCATTTTGCATATCATTATCAATATCTCCAACTGTTAATACATGAATTCTATATGGGTATACTAAATTTATCCTAAATCTAAACGGCGATCGAAAATCATGAGAGAAACTATCAGAGAGTGAATTATATTCTAATACACTGACATAACCATTTTGATCTCCAAAAACAAGATCAGCAAGAGAATCATTATTTCCATCTCCAATTGTTAGATAACCCATTAATGAATAACTATGAGTAAAGATTATTTCACTTGTGTCAAAATCATTCGATGTACTATTCCATTCACTAAAACGTAGTATCCTTGTAGACTCACCTACAGCATAAATTTCATTCTTCCCATCCCCATCAAAATCATAAGTCTTAATCCCTTTAATTGGAAAAGTAATTATGGATTGATGGCTCGTAGTCCATGATGACCAAATTCGCTGGAACTCTGCCCCATTATAGTCAAAGATAGCTAGTAAATTATCGTCACCTAATACAGTTCTATTCGAACTCACAATAATTTCTTGATCACCATTTCCATCAATATCACCTGATGTTATATAGGTCCCATTGTTATATCCTAAAGCAGATGATTTGACATTCATATTTTGTTCTACAACATAATCAAAATCATCTTTGCTGGATTCTCCAAAAGAGACATCTCCCCATTCATTAGCATTGGTTCTGATTTCAAGTAAATTATCTGCAATATATGGCCAAGTTATTGCTGCGTATTGATCTGAATAATCATCTGTAGCTTCGAAAGCAATCCCACTACTATTCCCTGGTCCACTAGATATAGCTGTGAAAGGAATTTTTATCTCGTATTGTCTATGATTAGTAATGTTATCAAAAGCAGAAGTTGTAAAGGCAGTATCAAAATAAATACCAGTAACTGGTAGAGTCATACCAGGATTTCTCCATTCAATAACATTCCATCTACTTAAAAGCTCATTATATTGTCTGTACTCTACATAGTCATCAGTACTATTGGAGATAAAACGTATTGACTTATCAGTAGATGATAAAACTCCATTGTGATCTATATCAAAATAAATTGTTGTTCCCCATTCTGCAATAGGAGTCAAAACTTGAAAATTAGTTGCATCAATTGCAACATAAAGACTAGCATTATCATTTTGCAAAAGCAGCTTCCCGCCCATTGCATTTGAGCTATCATACATATCATAAACTGCTGCATAAACCCATTCATCAGCAACTCCTTGAAAAGTAAAATGAATACTACCATTTATTGTAGGATTTGTCCCATTCCATATAGAGAAAATTTCTGTCGGATAAGCTATAGAAGAATGAGCAGAAGTGTTTTGAAAAAATCTAAAAGAGTCATTCGCCAAGACACCTAAAGTAATTATCGCAAAAATTAACTTTGTTTTTAATAGATAACTTCTTCTTATAAGCATGAATAAACCAACAACTTTCCCCATTCAGACCGTATATAGTACATTATATTAAGTCTGAAGTTAAATAAAATAGTTTTGTCCTTTTATAAAGGATTGTGGTTTATTTTTCTAAATATCGATTTAATATACTTTACAAATGTTAAAACAGCGACAAAAATCTTGATGAATTTTTAGATCATCATCTTTAAATTTATCAATGTTCACTTGCGTTGTTCAAATGCAGAATTTCACAAAACTTGGATAAGATACCTTACCAACTTGCAAATTGATATTCTTTTCTTAATTTGCTTGATTCTAAATGCAAAGATAATTAAAAAAGAACGGTTAAAATACCATTAGGAATCATATCCTACATATCTAGGGGTTAAATTCATGGATATTGTAAAGAATTTGTTAAAGGATTTTAGTGATGAAGAAACAGTTACAAAGCAGTGTGCTATCGTTTGGGAACTCGGTAATTTCGGTTATAAAGCAGAAAAAGCAACTGGTAACTTGTCCAAGATTCTTGCTAAAAATCCTCATTGGCGGACTCGAGCTTGGGCAGCTTGGTCATTAGGGAGAATAGGTGGAAAGAAAGCACATAAGGCTCTTGAAAAGGCAATTGACAATCATTATGAAAGCGATGAAGAAGAAGTTGTCTATAATAGTGCATTTTGGGCATTACACTGATTGGAAGTTACTGAAAAGTGCACACCAATTAGCGAACCAGCTGTAGCAGAGGAAATTAAGCAAGAGATCTTGCAAAGAACTGGAATGCAACAATAATCTATTCTTACAGTTCACATACGTATCAACATTTCGTTGTTTATTCAAATTAGATTATTATACAGAATATTCTTTTTAATTCATATATCATAGTATAATAAGTTAAAATTAGAATGGTGATTAATTGAAACAATATATGGTTTTACAACCTCCTGGAGGATTTAATTTTCACAAGAAAGTGCAAGATTGGTTAAATGAAATCGCTAGAGATGGATGGGAACTTCATACTGCCATGTCAAATGGTTTCATTTTTGTTCGAGATGTCACTGGTAAGTAATCGATTTTTTTTGAAAAGAATTACGTTCTTCAATTTTTAATTTCATTTAGCTTGATAGATAAACTTTAGAGTTGTGATTAATATATAACGAGTAATAGTTAAAAGGGAAAAGTGTATTAAATTGAAAAAAGAATAATTGCTAATCGAATACATTACACCAATTGGAGATTATCATATGGGGCATATCAAAGGACAAGAAAAGAACAGTTATCTCAATTTACAGCAAAGGTTAGATAAATCACCACAAGGCGTACCTGCTTCAAAAGCTTTATTTGAAATTTTGCAAGCGCTTTTTACTGAAGAAGAAGCAGAATTGGTTTCAAAACTTCCTATTAATTTTGTTACTGCTGAGAAGGCAGCAAAAATCTGGAAAAAAACTCCTATGGAAGCAGAGGAAATTCTAGATACTCTAGCTAGTAAAGGAATACTTTTCGATGGGCGTCAAGATAATAATCGTACTTTTATTTTAGCACCACCAATGGCAGGATTTTTTGAATTCTCACTTATGCGAACAGATGGAAAATTTAACAGAAAAGTACTTTCACAGCTTTACTATCAATATTTGAATGAAGAAGATGATCTTCTATTTGCTATATTCGCTTCTAATACTCCTATTGATCGAGTATTTGTCCAAGAGGAAACTATTCAACCCAAAGACTATTCTCTAGTTTTAGATTATGAACGAGCATCTCAAATAATTGAAACTGCTGAGTGATAACCGTTGGAACTTGTTATTGTAGGCATAAAATGGAGCATATGGGGAAAGCATGTAATCAACCTCAAGATGTTTGTTTAACATTTAATGGTGCAGCTAAAACTCTGTCGAAACATGGGATTGCAAAAGAAATCAGCAAAGAAGAAGCACACAAAGTTCTAGATCGATGTGTAGAGTTGGGTTTAGTACAATTAGGAGATAATGTCCAAAATAGAGTTAACTGGATTTGCAATGGCTGTGGTTGTTGTTGTGAAGCAATTCTTGCTTATAAAAGACTTGGTTATAATCCTGGCATTTATAGTAATTTTAAACCAATAATGGTTAAAGAGAATTGCAATGGCTGTGGGATTTGTGTTAAAAAATGTCTAGTAGAAGCAATTACTATTCTCTCAGATGAGAATGGAAAGAAATATTTAGTTGATTACGAACGATGCTTTGGTTGTGGGGTTTGTGCTCGCAACTGTAATAAAGATACCATTCTAATGGTTCGTAGAGAAGAATTAATGTTTACACCCAAGGATTCTTTCGAGCGTGGTGTTCTCATGGCTATAGATGTTGGTAAGTTACAGAATCTTCTTTTTGATAATCAGTACCTATGGACACATAAAATGCTTCAAAGGTTTATTGGAATAATACTCAATCTTGGTCCAGTTAGAAGAAGAATGGCAAATCAACAATTTAAGTCTAAATTCATGACATATGCTCGAAAACTTAAGCTAAGAAGAGATAAGAAAATAAAAGGAAGCATAGTTTGAAAGGATAGATTTGTCTTGGAATGCACTCGTTGCCGTACAAAAAATTTCAGAATGCACATGAACCCCATTAAAAGGAAAGGTGGTTTTCACAAGCAAACAAAATTTAAATGTTCTGAATGTGGTCTTGTTAGGATGAAGAAGAACAAGTAGCAATGAGTTTATTTCTTTGTTTTTTTATGAAAATCATTATTTACTATGAATTTGCCTCTATAGTGATTCTTAAATAATTTTTTTCGAAGATATTATTGAGGTTAGAAGATTGAATGTTAAAAAACTATTTAGTTCATTAGATTTTACATTTAGACTTTTTTTCTTATGGCCATTAGTTTTGTACGTTTACTTGGTTATTCAAAGATCTCAACGTGCCAAGATACGTAAGACTATCAAATTTGAAAGGGAAAAAAATACATCTCTGTCATAAGATATTAAATGAAAATATTCTAAAATAAAAAGGCGAGGAGTTTTATATTATTCAAAACTCCAATCGTCATCATCTTTTTCTGGTATTGGTGGTACAACTTATTCTTCTGGCATAACTTCTTGTGGTTGAAAAGATGTTGCTGTAGGTGTTTCTGTTGGTGGTACAATTTTATCAAAATGCTGTGGATTTGATTGTTCCTTTTCTCTGGATTCAGGAGTAGAGAAAAAGGTTGGAGGAGTTTTTGGTCTCTCAACTTTTCCTTCGAAATAAAGTGCAATGTGAGTTTTGTCTCTAAGAACTTTTTTGATAAATTCGGGTTGAATCCATCCTAGATAACCATAGATAGATGCTAAAACAATTGAAATACCACGCATAGCAAAAACAGTAGTCATTATATAGATATTTGTTGAAACATAATAAAGTGCTAAAGTTACACCAGTAAGCATGTAAAATATAACAGATAAATAATTGTAGGTGTTTATCCTTTGTTCAGTTCTATTTCTTGCTTTTCGTGCAAGACTTAGACACCTAAAGAAAATTCTGAAATAAGTTAATACTCCAATAAGCATAAATAAAATGGGAATTATTGATAGCCATCTATTAATTGTTGGGAATATGAAGAAAACACTTGTTCCTTCTACTGGAAATTTAATATAAAAGACTGGTGAAGCAACTTTTTGTATAATCTCTTGTAAACCAAGTGCTGCATAAGCTCCCCAAAGACCAAGGAATAATGTTGTATAGATTACTTTAGTAATATCACTGTCTTTTAGAAGTGCGACACGATTACCAAAGAAGTACATAAATGCAATGACATGGATTAGAAAGATTGTTGATAAATGCATTAAGATAGTTGAAGCAAATTCAACAGTTTCAGTCTGTATAAAAATTTGTAACCAAACACTAATATCAATTAAAACATCAGCCATTAAACTGTCAAAATACGCAAATAAAAGCAGCAGAGTTCCTATTGTTTTCTTCTCTAGATATTTTCTAAACAACATAATAACTAAGAATGACAAAGAAACAAAAGTAATACTACTGATCATCAAGAACAGTATTTGTACTGCAGAAAGCATTTTTCTTTCTCCTGAGTTTTATCCTTTAAATCGATTACTAAGCCAAGTAAAAGTTTCATAGATACCTTGACCTGTTCGTGATGATGTTGTAAATAGTGTCCAAGTATTGGATAACTTATTCAAACCAAATGCTGTGATGAAATCTGCACCTCCATTAATTCTTGGAGTAATGTCTGCTTTATTTAGGAGAACCATTATGACGACATCATCTTTAATTTGTGTACTTACAATTTGATGAAAGATCTCTTTCGTTTCAGTAAAGCGAGTAAAATCAGATGCATCAACAATATAGATTAAAACATCTGTTTTTTCATTGGCTTCATGCCAAATACATCTGAAATCTTCTTGACCTCCAAGATCCATTACGTTAAAAGTTAATCCTGGAACATCAATTATTTCCTTATTCATGCCCAATGTAGCATGTATGTTCTCATTGAATTGACCAGTTTTCAAATAATCAACCATAGTTGTTTTACCAGCCTTATCAAGCCCACAAAAAGTTACTGCTACATTTTTTGTTCTATTCATAAATAGTTTTAACAGGAATGACACTTCTTAAGCTCCTTTAATATAGTTCACTCATCATGGTTTTTCTGGTAATTTCATCATCATCTTCAACTGCTGATTTTCTGATGCCAAAACTGAATTCAATTACTCTTCTACCATTTACCTCAATTTTGAAATTACCACTCATTAATCCGTCTAGAATGGCTGGGATTATTTCGATAATTGTTGGTAAAGATAAGATGCCTAATTTTTGTAATTCATCAATTATGTACGAAAAGCTCTTTCGAACAAATTCTTTGTGAATTTCACTTTCTTCGTGAATTTTGTCCACTAGAATCTTTTCATGCTCTCTTACAATAGATGTAAGAGAAGCGATAATATTTCGTTCATTTTCTTCCAATGATGGAATTACAAAAACATAGCTAAAGAGCACATTGCCATGATTATCCATTTCAATGGTGAAGTAATCACCTTTATTTGCACCAATGGGAAGGCTGTTTTTTTGAATGAACTCTTTTTGTTCGTTTGTCAAACATTCTTTTGGAAAGACATCGACTAGTTCAACATGTTCCTTTCCCATTGTAGTTATACATATAGCTTCAGTTTTCAAACGGAATCCTCTCTTGTTTGATAAATCACTTTTAATGATAAGATAATATAATATACGAAACGTGGGTTTTTTAAAAGTATTATTGAGGCAAAAAACATTCGACAAAAAAAATCTTAAGAAAATAAGTAAAATTTGAGCATCATTGTATTGATTGGGTAGTTTTACATGTTAAATTTTAAAGCCTGTTCTTTGTCATAGTATCTAAATTTGAACACAACTCGATACATGAATTGAATAAGTTGTTGTAGCCATGAAGAATCATCTACCTCTTCTACAAAACCCACATTGCAAGTTTTGATTTTATAGATAGTGTTAAAGTATTTTTTAACAAGATTCTTTTCACCTTTTTCTGAATAAAGATAGACTAAACAATTTTCCCTATCTTCTAGTTCAAGCTTATCAATATTTTGAATATATGATTCAAATTCAGTATCAGTATCTAATAAGAGCATTACAGATTTATTTTTCATTTTCTTCAGACTATTTGTAGCAACCAATTTAACTTCTAGATTATCTATTGTTGTAACATTAAATGAATCAAAGTTTTTTTCCATCTTTGGGAAAATATGTTGACCAAAATTAATGAAGATATTACTTATTTCTTCAAAATATTTTTCTGAATTGATTACAAAAAGTACCGAGTAGTGTTTATCTATAATTGAACTAAAGTTATTAAGCTGATCAATAAAGAATAGTTTGTTATATTCAATACTTGGAGTCTCTGTATTTAATTTGCTATCTATGCTTTCTAAATTTGTAAGAATATTAGTCAATTTCTCGAAATCAGACTCTTGAATTTCCCTTATCCTAGAGTAATTCTGTCTCCAGAGAGTAACTTTATCTAATAACAGTAAACGCATGTTAGCAAAATACTGCTGGTGTTTTTGGGTATTTTTAAACAAGATGAGAACAAAAGCAGTCACAAGGTAATTGTTCTTTACCATTCGAGGATCAGTTACTGCCATATCCTTTATTTCAAATGAGAACATTAGACATTGATATTCAAGCAGATTATAAAATGTAACAGGTCCTGTAACATCATTAATTGAATTACTAGCGAATATACCAAGATAATTGATTTGCGGAAGGATATTATCAAATGGTAATTGCTCGGAAATGTGAATATCAAAACCAGTATCCTTTAATGAAGCTAATAATATCCAATAGTCTTTTGTCATTTCTTAATCCCTATTCCTATTAATGATGTAATTTGCAGTTCTAAGTATTTAAATTGTAATGAATTACTATACTTCTACGGATTAAAATATTTATCCCATTGTAAATAAACTTTATTTACCTACCTAACACAGACTATTAGCTAGGTGAATATGAGTGCAAAAGGAAATAAATATCTTAATCACTGGAGCTTTTGGACAGATTGGCAAATGTATACTTGATTATTTTTTAAATGATCAGCAAATGACTATATTGAAAAACACTTTTGGTAACGCTACTATTCATTGTTTTGATTTACCAACCAGAAAAACAAAACGAGCAGCAAGAAAATACCGAAAGAACAAAAATGTCAAGATAGTTTTTGGTGATATTAAAAATAAATCACTTGTAGATGAAATGGTTAGAGGGAAGGACACAATTTTCCATCTAGCTTTTGTTTTACCACCAATTCCTGATGAAATCGAACCACAGGTGAGAGAAGTCAATGTTGGTGGTCTAGAAATTGTCATTGATTCAATAAAGAGTCATAATCAATCGACAAAGATTATCTATCCTTCATCAATAGATATGTATGGGTATGTTCCTAAAGAAAAACAACCGATTATACCAGGGAGTCCATCTAACAGAACAGATCACTATGGCACACATAAAATAGAATGTGTAAAGCTATTACAAGAATCAAAATTAGACTATGCGATTTTTGTGCTGACAGTTGTTCCCCCATTAGACTACCTCGCACAGAATCCAGCTATGTTTGACGTAGAAGCTGACAGCAATGTAGAATTAATCCATGAAGAGGATGTAGCTATTGCTTTCTTTAATGCTCTGTTTACAGAGGAGATATGGGGCAAAATACTCCATTTAGCAGGTGGAGATAGCTGTAGACTAAGCTACATGGAATTCATTAACAAAATGAT
The DNA here is from genome assembly GCA_019058275.1 of Candidatus Heimdallarchaeota archaeon. Lineage (GTDB taxonomy): Archaea > Asgardarchaeota > Heimdallarchaeia > JABLTI01 > JABLTI01 > JABLTI01. The sequence continues at coordinate 33,670 of JAHLVW010000103.1, read as the reverse complement.
GGTTGCAAGTGGCATTGGAACACTATCTCGAGATCTATTCAAAGGTAACTTATATCACTTTGCATTTATGGATACTTCAGAGAGCCAAGAATTACTAGATTTCCAAAAACATAGTACAGAAGACATCATTGCAGATATGAAGAAAAACAATAGCTTAACATTTTCATTGATTAAAATGCTTAAACCAATAGTAAGATGGTATCTTATCAAACAGTCACCTTATAGATGAAAAGCATCTAGCAGACTAGATTTGGATGGCTTTTTTTAGTCGATTTAACCTTTATATAGGAGTTTAGTATTACTTTATTAGATTAAAAGAACGTATAGGGATTTATACGTGTGGGTTAGATATGAGAAATCAAACAGTACTTGTTACTGGAGGTACTTCTGGTATAGGATTATCTGTAGCCATTTATTTGAAATATTTAGGTTATACTGTTTATGTTACTTCCAGAAATCCTGAAAGGTATGATCTGAAAGGGCTTGAAAAAACATTCATTATGCAGAATAATTTTAAAGTTCCTAAGAAGATACTATCAAATCTTGATGTAATTCTTAATGAGATTAATTTTGTTAAACTTGATATTACAGCAAGTCAATCAATTGATGAATTAGTAACAAAAATAGAATCTGAAGTTAATATGGTTGATATTTTGATAAACAATGTCGGATTTAGTACCTTTTCTTCAATAGAAGAAAATGATTATGATTTAGTGAAGGCCATGTTTGATACAAACATCGTTGGTCCAATTCACTTGATACAAAAAGTTCTACCCAAAATGCGTGAGAATAAATCAGGTCGTATAATTAATATCACCTCAATGTCAGGTTACCAAGCATTACCGTTTATGGGAATTTATGCAGCAACTAAAGCAGCGATTATGCGTATGTCTGAGGCACTCTATTTGGAATGTAAACATTTCAATATCAAAATCTCCTCACTTGTGTTGGGAACGTTTAAAACAAATTTCAATTCAAATATGATTGCATTGAATCAATCTAAACCACAAAAAATTACTAGTCTCATGGATGATCCAACACCAGTTCCAAATAATTCTCCATATTTACCATTGGCGAAAAAGGTTTGGATTTTTACTGAAAGTTTCTTTTCTGAAGGTACAATACCTTTGAAGGCTGCTAAGAAAACATTTAGAATTATCAAGAAGAAAAATCCCAAAATAAACTATCAGTCGTCGCGTTTCAGCGAAGCAGTTCTAAACTCATTGAGGAAATTTGGCTCAACTCAATTCTTCCTGAAATTATTAGGATGGTTCTTCAAAAGCTAAGTTTTGCTGAAATTTATTGAGTCATTTTCCTATGTTACCAATTAACATATATATGTTTGTTATAGACTGACTCTGTAGGGAATAGCTATGTTTGATGGTGAACTTGTATCTTTACATGGTGCTGAACTTAACGATTTGGATGCTATAATAGAACATTGGAATGATCTTAAACTTAGAAGTTTTCTATACTACATATTACCAAACTCTCGAGAAGAGGAAAAGGAATGGATAAGAAGTACTTGGCAGAGCAGAAAAGAAGGAACAGCTTTTACCTTTACCATAGAAAATAAACAAACGAAAAAGTTTTTGGGAATATGTTGTTTAACAGGCTTGAATTACATAAATCGAAAAGCTAAGCTAGGTATAGCAATTCATGCTGAGAAAAATTGGGGAAAAGGATATGGCACTGATGCTATGAAGGTTCTCTTAAAATTTGGCTTTGATTATCTTAATCTTCATCGAATAGAGTTACGTGTTTTATGTACGAAATACTCGAGCGATTAAGACTTATCTGAAGGCTGGGTTTAAGGAAATTGGTTTACGTAGGGAAGCAAGATTTAGAGAAGGAAAATACCATGATGTTCTATTAATGGACATTCTAAGAAAAGAATGGAAAAAAACTAACATCTAGAGAAAATCCTTATTTCCAGCTTTGTTGACAATTATTGCATTTGAATTCGCGATGAACTACAACTTTGTTTAATCAGGAATGCATACCACTACAAGTATAATTCAAAATAGGTTTTTTGTTTGATATCACTTTTTCAATATTAGTAGATTTGCATTTTGGTCACTTCATTTCTCTCAAAATAGTAATTTATTCCTAGCTTAAAATGCTTAATATTATTCTGAAAATGCAATTATATGACTTGTTTACATATAATGAATAATCCGAAATAGATTAAAGTTTGATTTTTAAACAATAACAAATCAGACCTAAGTTTAGCTTAATAAAAATAAAAGAAAAAGATAACTAAAATGCCAAATATAGTTATTTGTCCTGTAAAAAAAGCAGATTGCAAAGAATTAGCCATTGTTTTTTTAAATTCCTTTGGAATGGAAAAAATCAATTCTGAAATGGTAATCAATGTTGCAAGTAGATTTAAAAACGAATTAGAAAAGAATATTACTTCATTTTTTGTTGCTGAAGAAAAAGGAAAAGCTATTGGATTAGGCGGTGAAACACAGCAAATTGGTTCTTGATATATTGGTTATTTAGGCGTTTTACTATCTCAAAGAAAGCGAGGGATTGGTACAAGTATTTTCAAGAAATTGCTAGAAGAAGCAGAAAAACACAATCCTACTATTGAATTATTCTCCAATCTAGGAGCTGATAGTATCTATAGAAGATGCGGGTTTAAAGAGGAATTCAATGCGTTTATACTTAAGTTGACAAAACCAGATGATGCCACTTATGAAAATGTAGAGAGACTTTCTGATTCGATACCATCATGAATTTATAAAATGGATAAAGAAGCAATGGGATTTAACAGATCAAAATTACTAGATTATCTAATAGAACGCGAAGGGTGGGATATGACATTTATCAAGAATAAGGGCTATGCCATATCTGATGGTTCACGTATAGGTCCATTAATTGCAAATGATAAAGAAACTGCTTTCAGTTTAATTAATCAATATCTTTCATCTGGTCCGAAAACAATTACTGTTCCGGAGTATCTAGAATCTGAACTTAAACAATATTCACCTGAAAAACGACACACTTGCATTAAAATGATATATGGGATAAATCTTACTAGGAATCACTCCTTGGTTTGGAGTTACTGCAGGTTTGCTACGAGTTAAAATTCATAATTAATTGATACTCAATAGACTCTGAAAAAACAATGAAGTAAATTAGACTTATCATAATTTTTTAATAAATCAAAGTAAAAGAGAAAGTAGGAATTAAGGGTTGAGTATTATGAGTCTAAGTTATAATGGATTAAAACGGGTTACTAGTTGGATTTTAATTGTAATTTCTATATCATTCATTGGAATTCTACAAATAACAACAAATACTAATTGGCAAGTTTGTAGCTTGGAATCAAACATAGGTCATGTTGATTCTGTTGAAATAACTGTTTTAGTTGATAACTATGCAAATGGTACTCTTCAAGCTCCTTGGGGTGTTTCAATGCTTGTAGAGACAAATAATCAAACTATACTAGTGGATACTGGACCTGATCCTGATGCTTTAAGGAACAATGCTAATGTATTAGGTAAGGATCTCAGTTTAGTTGACTATATTGTTATTTCACACGAACATTGGGACCATGTGGGAGGTTTATCATATATGGTCGAAACCCACCCCAACATAACTGTTTATGTCCCTCACTTTATGGATAGTTTTGTAAAAACGGGGATTGAAGATCTAGGATTTGATGTTGTTGATAATCATTTGACAACTATCCTTTCTCCTGGAATAGCTCTAGTTGGAGAACTCAGAGGACCTCCATATGAACATGCTTTAACGGTAAATGTTGCCAATGTTGACCTAGTCGTCGTTGTTGGCTGTAGTCATCCAGGTGTTGAAAATATTGTTGCTAAAGCTATTGAAGACCTCGAAGTTGATCCCTATTTGGTGATTGGTGGTTTTCACCTTGATTATGCAAGTACCGATGTGATAAGCAATACTGCTACAAAGCTCATAGATCTAGGAGTTGATAAAATCTATCCAATTCATTGTTGTGGTAATCAGATTAGGGATTATATTGAAGAAAATTATCAAGATAACTATGGTGAAGGGTGTGTTGGAACTCACTTAGTTATAGATCAAGAAATTGAGTTAACGAGTAATAACAATATTATATATCCTATTGTAATCATATCGAGTTTTTTTACTCTAATAGTATATCGAATTGTTTCAAGAATTGGTAAGAAGAAACAGTGATCGTTATAGTCACATACTTTTCACGAAATGGATGCATAAAAGAATCTCAACTTGAATAGATAAAATAAAAAAAAACTAGATTGAATAATAACATAAAAAACGAAAGTTATAATTCAACTAGATAATATAGATGAAAGATACTATCACTAATATCTTCTTGGCTTTCGTTTTCTGTAACATTCTTGACAGTATACAGGTCGTTCACCATCTGGTTTGAAAGGAACTTCTGTTTCTTTACCACAGTCTGCACAAGTTACTGCGTGCATTTCTCTTGGTGGTCTGTCGTAGTTACCGTATCTACTCATTTTATATTTTCACCGAATATTTTGTTATACAAAAACAAACAATAAGCAAAAAGTTAATTTCAAGAAATCGTACTTATAACTTAAGTTAATTACTAAAAATTTCGCTTCATATCTCATGTTTCATCTATGTATACACTAGAACAGTTTAAGTATTGCTTTATAAACATATTCTTTTAGTATATTAGGTTGGAAAGAAAACTTGTCTATTGAAAATATTTATCATTGGAGAATCCGCAGATAGTTATGACATTCAAACCTGAATATTTGATCAGAAGCATCATTGTTCGAGATTAATAGGATTCTTATTGCCAAAATGATCAAAATCTTCCCTTGACTCTTCACCATTTTATACTATTAGTTCATCATCAACATTACTAATCTAGTATACCCCAATTATGCTCTATTTAACCTTTAATAGCAAAAAATTTTATTCCATAAAGAGACAATTATTATTGGGGGGCAATGTGAGAAACAGCCTAAAACTAAAAATAGGCATTTTAATATCTCTAGTGTTTTTTAGTAATTTTCACCTTGTAATTAATAATAACCCTCCTCGAATTGAAACTACTAATAGAAATGAAGATTATTTACATGAACCGAATTCTGATGTCAGTAAGTGGCTCTTAATGGTTTACTTGGATGGTGATAATGAATTCGAATTATCAGCAGTAGACGCTCTTAATGAATTTGAATCTGGTTATTCTCAGACTAGCGAAGTTGATGTCATTATTATGATTGATCGTATCCCCGATTATGATAGATCTGCAGGAGATTGGACAAACGCAAGGTATTATCATCTTCTCCCAGATAATGATCCAATGACTATTGGTTCTAAAATACTCATGGAACTAGGCGAAGTTAATATGGGAGATGGTTCGACTTTAAGGCAATTTGTTCATTGGACACAAGGACGATTTTCAGCTGAGAAACAAGCATTAATAATATTCAATCATGGTAAAGGATTATCCGGCATAAGTTGGGATTATTCATCAAATCGTGATTATATAACACCAAATGAATTACAGAATGCAATGAATGGACTACATGTAGATCTAGTAGTAACTGAAGCCTGTAGTATGGGATTTCTAGAAATTGCTTATGAGTGGCGATCATTTACAGATTATTTTGCATCCTCACAAAATCAAATGTTAATTGAATCCTTAAATTATCAAGCTGTAATAGAGGAATTAATTGCCAATCCATCAATGCAACCATGGGAATTAGGCGAAGTATTTGGTAGAACATATATGGAGGTTTACACTTATTGCACTTTTCAGACTTTTAGTGTAATAAATTGTACATCCCTTCCAACTCTAGTTGATTCGCTTACAAATCTTAGCGTTGAATTATCTAACTTGCTCCCCTCCGAATCCAAAAATATCTCAAACATTCGTCAATCTATTGAAGGTTTATCTAATTCAGTTGTAGATTTAGGAACAATGATAAATACTATGAAAACCGAATTCTATGAGAATCAAAAAATCTTAAGTATATTGAATGAATTAGATGCAGAATATTCCAACTCAGTATTGCATAACTTTAATTCGAGAAGTTCTCAAGAGAAAACTGGTTTAGAAATTTTTTTCCCAATAGACAATCAATCATTGAGTTATTGGGAACAATACGTAAATGACTCGCTCACAGGTGATTTAAATGATTTGGATTTTCTGAATGATACACAATGGGATGATTTTTTGATAAATTATTTACAAAGTGCACCAATAATTCCATCAGAAATACATGATATCTATTTTCTAAGAATGAATAGAAAATACAATTTAGAATTAAATGGTAAACAAAGAAGCGTTTTTGTTTTTCAGGCAGATATGAAAGGGATATATAATTTCACAATTGAGGTTACAAGTGGTGATATTGGTTTCTACCTTGAAAATGGCTTCAGTAGTGAAACATTTGAAACGGATTTCATGTATTCGAATGTTGTAAATCCTGAGCAAGGTAATATAGAACAGATAATACATTGGTTCAATCCAGGAATCTGTTACATTTTCATTTCATCTTTAGGAAATGCAACTGGTATATTGGAAATCTCGCTTTCTAGAACAAAAACAATTGAAGTTAATCAAGAGATTACCGGAGAATTTCCACCTGCTGTAGGGTTAATTCCACCCAAAACAGTTCATAATTACTATTCGATTTTTCTTGAACCAGGCAACTATACTCTAATGATAAATAGCTCTTGGCCTGTTGGTTTAGAAGTATCAGTAATAAATCAGCAAAACCGTTTAATTGTTGACTTTCTGTATGGCATTCCTGGAGAAAACTACACTTACCAAATAAATTTAGTTGAAGACCACTTGTATGTTTTTGGATTTGGTTCTTATACAGGAACAGGATCATTTAGTTTTATTATTCTGATGGATACACCAACAGACCGTATATCATTTTATATGGTTATACTTCCAATTACCCTTTGTATTATTACAACTATTTTTCTGCTAAGTAAGAAAAAATCTAAAGAATAGGTGTTTCATCAAGCTCCTTTTCTTTAGATTTAGTTTGTAATGGGAAATTATAGGAAATTAAAATATTCTTTTTGAATCTATATCTTAATAGAATTTTAACAACTAAAATAAAAACACCAGCAGCAAATAAAGATGAGAGAAGAATAACAATAGTAGTGTTATTCATGATGCCAAAGAGATGACCTGTTTGTGTAGAGAAAGGGTATAATATTTTCATTTCAGGATACAAACAACCATCAAAGAAAATATGAGACACTAACCCTATGAAACTTGAAAGCAATGAGAGAGGAATATTAAATTTGTATTCTCTGTTGGTTATTTTTTGATTGATTTTATAAATTAACCAGCTGAAGACTGAACAAGGAATTAGATAGATCATCACACCCAATAGACTATGCGTATACCCATGTTGTACTCCAATCGCAAATAACATATAGAGTATGCCTTCAATATCAATGAAAACCGTCCCAATTAGAATTGCGAATGCATCGATATAAGGACAGAGGGCAAACAGAAAGATACCAAATCCTAGGTGAAATGGAGTAAATGGCATAATCTCTGATAGTGTGAATCTTACTTTTATTCCTTTTCCAATTAACCAGGATTGATGAGTAAAAAAAGATAAACCAACTATTTCAGTTGGTTTTTTTGTTTCGTTAATCTAAGTGTTGACAACTTACATATCATCGACATCTAGACGATAGATAGCAATAGAGTCTACAATAAGAACCACTTTTTGCATAACCTCAGCAGATGAACTTAATGCAGCAATTCCTAACCATTCATCAACTATATAGAAAACACATAGTAATAGGAATGCGAATAGAACTAAAGCTGCTATTGTAATATCAATTGTAAAATCGGTTTTCTTTTCTTCAGATCTTCGCTTAAATTTGCTCCTTGATCGTGTTCCTTGTAAAGACATATTTGTTATAGCAAACATGAATAGAAAGATCATCGCTCCAATTTGATGAAATCTACCAATTACAGGATGTTTTGTTGGTATACCCACTCCTGCAGCACCTATAGTAATTAACAGATTAAATATACCTAACATGATTCTTCGCCATTTAATGACTTCTTTATTGATGAAGTAAATTATCGCAATTGTTAATGCTATAGCAGCAACTAATGCAAAACCTATACTCATAACTCGAGAAGCAACAATATTGTTGAGACCTTCTTGTTTCGAAGTTAACCCACCAAGATCACTAACATATTCATATCTCCAATCATAGCGTTCTGGATATAATGCCCAAGCCAAAATCAATGTTGAGAACATCAAAGGTAGAAATAATCGGTATAGATAGCGAAGAGTTTTCTGATATACCGTAGTTCGATCATCTACTTTTACTACTCGTACTTCTTCATATTCATTTATAGTCGAATCCATCTCAACCACAAGAAACAGATAAGATTACCATTTTAAAAAATTTCACCTATTAATTATTGTCGATTAAACCCATAGCAAGCTTTACTCTTTTCTCTTCCAAATGATTAGTAAAACAGAAATCCCTAGACATAAAGATATCATCAATTTAAGTCCAGTTTCATTGGTTATAGGTTCAGGTATTAAATCAAGAGAGCCATCTAGATTTACTCACCATTAGCAAAAAAAACCAGTCTATTAACATATGAGCTTGTCAATTTGAATGATATATCGCTTACATTATCATAAGCATCTAATGGTAAATTTAAACTATAATTCTTCATTTCATTTTGTAAAAGTGAGATATCAGTAATTGAAGTGGTAAAATTCACTATTTCGGAATAGTCATTATCTATACCAGCTTTTAGCTTGAGAGGATAATAAAATGGGGCATTGCCAGTATTTTGAAGTAGTACAGTTATCTCGAGTGTAGAAGTTGTTTCTTTTGCTTCAATCATAGGTATAAAGAATTGATAACCTAATGTCAAAGCAGCTTCTCGTGCTTTTTCCATTTTGCGATCACTAAAAGAAGCTTCAAACTGATCATAATCTAATAACCAAGAAACGTGGGTTAGATTTACACAATATCAAAATCCTGCGCATCTAAGGGGGGTATTACATCCCAAAGATCTGTTTGTATTTCTGGTCTAACTTCACCTCCATTAGATTGTGTTTTCCATTTTTTAGCAACATTTGCTGTAACTAATTGGTTGTAAAACTCCCAGGGTTCAGAACCTATTGTTTCATAAGCAAAAGAGTCATCATGATAACCAATATCTAAATCAGGACTATCAGTCATTGAGTGTCTTACAAGAATTTTCGTTCTGTTGAATGCATATCAAAAGTTTAAAGAATACGATTCTGGATTGCTTCATTCAGAAACCAATCTTCATGAGGATAGGTATGTCATTCTCCCCAGTGACCTAGTAGACCAATTTGAACGAATCCGATTCTATTATCTCCATCGTATTGTTTGCCAAATTCCTGTATAAAGGATTCTAGTGTTGAAATAAGTGTTTCATTTGTGTAGTCTGGACTTATTCCACCTCCAAATTCATCATATTGATAGATGGTTAATCCATTTAGTAGAAAATCAGGTATACCAGTAGGTTCTTCAGGATAATCAAGAAAAACTCTGAAAACTGCTTGATGACCCCTCTCTGCAATTTCATCTAAATTAGACTCGAGCATCAAATCAAAAGTATATGTGTCGAAGTCAGACATGAGATTCTTTAATGGAATATAAAAGAACTCCAAGGAATAAGGAAATGAGTCATACTCCCCAATGTATGGAAAGAAACCACGCAGTGGATTCTCTTCTGTTTTATATGGATCATAAACATAAGTAATAATACCTTCAGTGAATGAATTAGTGTTAAGCAAAGTATTGTCTTTAATACTAATAGAAATAATTGTGAGAATCACAATAACAAATAGAAAATTTCTCTTGTTCATTTTACAAATTCATAAGATAGGATTTCATAGATAAACATAATGATATTTACATCAGATTTCCTTTTATCAGATGTACGGAGATTGTTTGATTAAATATCTCCTAATTAACGGTCTGAATGTCTTAACCAATACAATAATTGCTTCGTTAGCTTCTTTCATATCATTAAGAATGTCTTGAGTAGTGTTGTGCTGATAATTCAGAATGGTTTGACTTCTCTCTGTACTCATAAAACAACTATGGTAGTTTTGACCACCAAATGCTTCTTTTGGTAATATACCAAGTCCCATAGTATTCATTGATTGATCAATAAAATCTGAATATTTCAAACGACATTTTTCTCCCCCAGCTATATGAAAGGTTTTTTTCCAAATAGCATCATTGGATATGGCATTTTCAAAGGCTAATGCAACATCTTTCTCATGAAGTAGCTCAATATTAGTATCTAAAGGCATCTCAAACATCATTGGATCAATTCTCAGACTATCAATTGGTGGAATAAAACCTAGAATAAAAATTGAATAGGTTAAGGCTGATTTCTTGAGAATATTCATACATTCTACTTTATGTTTTGCGTAATAATCAACGGGATTTGGTTCTGCATCAACACTAATCAGCTGTGGTTTACTACGAACCTCACCATAAATTGAAACTGATGATGCAAAGATGATCTTCGGGGGAACAGATTGCTTTTTAGCTAGTTCAATTAAATTTTCAATCCCAGTAATGTTAACCTCTCGAGCAAAAGACAGATTAGCATCATTTATTGGAGGAAGATGAAAAGCTAAAAGGATAATTAAATCTTGATTGATAACAACTTGTGCTAGTCTATTTTTATCTCTAATATCACCCCAAAAAATTTTAAATCTATTCTTATAATTTCTGGCAACTTTTTTTGTTTGCTTATTCTTAAGATCAAAACAACAAATATTATGATTTGTTTGTGATAAATTCTTGAGAACTTTGGAACCTATTTGTCCAAATGAACCAGTAACAAGGATATTCATCATCTCACCAATGAATTAAGAACAATAATAGAAACATATAATGTTTGCTTAATAATATATTGAATTAATAATGATTGGTTTGTACTTTTCATTAAGCTAACTAACGTAATTGAATTATCGAAAAGATTCCCTCAAGCCTTTATTAAATAGTCAACAGCTATTAATTTGATAGCAATGACAAATATATGATTGAAAATTAGAAGTAATTTACATAGTTTAGTGATTTTAATTGTTAATATTATAATAGCGTCTATTAAACCTGTTTATTTATTCGATTGCTTGATAGAACCATTTTACTACTATGATTTTAATATCATTAATGTAATCCAATACCTTACAGCAGCAATTCTATTATTTACTTAATAATAGCATTCCTTCCCAAAACAAGAACAGCTAAATTCATTTTAGATTTAATGATCATCATCTTACAAATTTCAATATTCTTGAGTCCAATTACAAATTTACGCTGTTTCACGTATTATACAACAAATACTATCGTTCTTATTCACATGATTGCATTACTAACTATAGGTGATCGTATATTTGAAATTGCTAATTACGTCATCTTATCAATAAAAAAGAAAAATCATCAAATAAGTGTACCAATGAAGAAAGGTTATGACATGTATGTTGAAGAATAAAAGATGGCTATTATGGGGATTCATCTTCCTGCTTACATTAGCTTTAACCATATGGACTGGTTTTACACAATAGAGCTCTCGAGATATTTTCGCAGAAAGTTATGAAAGGAAGATAAATTTCACTTCATTCATTATTGCCATCTGTTTATTATTAATGAGCATTTTAGGAGCGATTAATTCAACTATCACACAGAACAACGTCTTAAATAATTATAATAGAACAAGAATTTATGCTCTTATAAAATCTCGTCCGGGAATTCATTATAGTGAAATAGTGGAGAAATTGAATCTAGGAAATGGTCAAGCCCATTGGCATATATCATATCTCGAGCGATTTGATATGATCAAGAAGGTAAAATCAAAACAATATTTGATGTTTTACCCAAATGATGGAGTAATCGTCAATAACACCACATCAGTTGATGAATCAAGGTTGTTTAAGTCCAAATCGCGACAGCAAATTTTTGATAGTGTATGCCAAAAACTAGGAATAACGCAAGGTGAGATAGGGAAACTCGTCCCTATCTCGCAAAGCACTATTGCATACCATCTAATTATTCTAGAAGATGAAGATTTTATTTACATCGAAAGAAGGGGATGTAAAAGATATTATTATTGCACAAATGAATCTTGAGATGAAAGCAATTAGAACCTGCCTGTTTAGTTTGGTTTTTGTGTTTTAGCTCGCTGAAGAACTTGCCCTGAACCTGGTTCAGCTAGGAATTTTCCTTTCTCATAAACGATCTTACCTCGTCGAGTTAATATCTGTGGCCAACCAGTTACTTTTTCACCTTCATAGATTGAAAAACCAGCTTTTGAGAACATATCCTCATTTTTTATTATTCGTTCCTTTTTAGTATCCCAGATTGCTATATCAGCATCCGAACCAACTTGAATAGTTCCTTTTCGGGGATAAAGACCGAATAGTTTAGCAACATTCGTTGATGTTAAAGCTACAAACTGCTCTATTGAAATCTTACTCTTGACTACTGCTCTTGAGTGGAACATGGGTAGCATTAATTGCAGTTCATTTATTCCTGGCACTAGATTGGAAACATTCAGTGAAGGATCAAGTTTTTGCTCTCGAGTATGGGGAGCATGGTCTGTAGCAATTGTATGAACCGATCCTTTGTTTATGCCTTCCCAGAGAGCAGATACATCACTCACCTCACGAAGAGGAGGTTGAACAACATACAATGCTCCTTCAGGTTCAAGGTATTTTTCTCGAGTAAGATACAAGAAAATAGGTCTACCTTCAACATAAACGGGCAATGATTTTGCTTGTGCTTCTTCACAGACTTTTAAGGCTCCTTTAGAGGATAAGTGAACAATGTAAATTGGTGCACCAGTTGTCTCACACATTGCTACTGCTCCTTTAGTAGCAATTACTTCAGAATGAACGGTTCTACTGTCAGCGTAGTTAACTAATGATCCTCGATCTTCAGCAATCATTTTCTCACAAGTTTCTTTAATAATTGAATTATCCTCACAATGAATCATTGAAAGCATTCCAGCATCTCCTGCTGCTTGGATTGCTTTTTGATATTCCAATGAATGCTTATCGTAATCATCTGTTACCATGAATATTTTGATAGTAGTACAACCTTGTTCTGCAAGTTTAGGGATTTCCTTTAGTTTCTCTTCGGTTGGTGTAAAAAGCACGGGATGAATCATTACATCAGCGATAGCTTGCTTCTGTATATTTTTTGATTCTCGTTCAATTATTCCTACTAAAGATTCTTCCTTATCTGGAACAGAAATGCAACCTAAACTTGTTATTCCCCCTGCAAGGGCAGCTTTAGAACCACTCTCGAAATCGTCTGCCCACCGATAAATTTCTGGAACATAATCTGGTAGCGAGAGATGAACATGTGGATCTATCCCTCCTGGCAAAATTAACATGTCCTTTGCATCTATCTCTAGGAGATCTTCCTTTGATTTTGGCAGATTAGGACTAATTTCAACAATTTTTTCCCCAATGATTTTGATATCAGCTTTATACTGTTTGGTATCTGTTACAATCAAACCATTTCTAATAATGATACAACTCAAATTAAACACACCCAATAAAACTGCAATTAAACAGTGTTTAGAGAGTTATTTTAGTATTTGCTGAATAAAATAAACATTTCCTATATTTCCTTGTTGCAAACCACATTACCATTGGAGCTATCTTATTTTGTCTACTTTTCAAACCTTTGTAGATAAAGTTCATGAGTTTTAATCTTGCAAGTTATACTTAATATATTGAAAAGGGATTATAATAAAGAAGAATAGATTATTGTGATTTACATGAATACATCTCGAAAACTCCTACTAGAACCTTCAATACAAATAGAAACAAATCGGTTATTAATTAGAAAATATGAGAAAGGTGATGGCAAGGGATTATATGCATTACTAGAAAGAAACGATAATAGGAATTTTCTAGTTGAACATGTAGATGAAGCTACTAATGTTAAAACATTAGAGGATGCAGAAGTACGAGTAAGACAATTATCAGCGTTTTGGGTTGCTCGAAATCGATTTGTTATGGGAATATGGTTAAAGGAAACAAATGAATTTATAGGAAATATCTGGATAGAACCCAAGAGATGGGAAGTACCGTCATTCGAGTTAGGTTACTATCTTGATCAAGAACAAACAGGAAAAGGTTTAGCAACAGAAGCTGTAAAGAGAGCTATGAAATTTATTTTTGATGAACTAAACGCACATAAAATTATCTTAATTACTCGAGACACTAATGAAAGAAGCTATAAATTAGCTGAACGATTAGGATTTAAAAAAGAAGGGCACTTAAGAGAAACTAATAAGGAAGGCAATCATCGTTTCGGTTTGCTTTATTATGGTCTACTTAGAAAAGAATATGAATAAATAAATGCCTGAATGTGATTAGGTATGAAGAAGCAAAATGTAAACATATTTTTGGCTTACTTTATTTTAATCACAATATTCCAATTATCATTTTGTTTTAGATGTCTTCAAACCCAATACTCACTGAATAATCGATTGAATATAAAGGATGATTTGGTACCAATAGATTTGATTGATAATCCTGAGGGAATTACAGAACAAATACTCATAATTTTTGTAGATGGAATGAGATATGATAAGATGATTGAAGCAGAAACACCTAATATTGATCAATTAATGACAAATGGAACTGCGTTCTCTAATTACCATTCAGTATTATCTAGTTTTAGCAAAGTTAATTATGCTGCTTTTGCTTCAGGATCTAGTACGAATTTTACTACTATCTTTTCTAATGAATATGAGGAAAATCTAACTTTGCCTACACTTTACAGTGAAGCCTATAGAAGTGGATTTACAACTGGAATAGTATCCGATGGCAGATCTTGGATTAGATTTCTACAAAATTTCACCGCTGTTGTTAAAGTTGATGAGGACGAAAATCTTGTTCCAAACAAAGATGTTTATGTGAAGGATGCAGCATTAACAACTATTGAAAATAATTTTTCACAAATCCAGTTCATTGATTTTAGCTCTGTTGATAAAGTAGGACATCTATATGGTGCTGCATCAACAGAGTACCTCAAGACGATTGAATTAATTGATTCTTATGTAGGTGAAATTCTAGCAGCTTACAAAAACATAAGTCAACTTGAGAATACTACAATTGTCTTATTTAGTGATCATGGTCATGAAAACATTGGTGGACATGGCAGTGATGATTTTAACCAAACACATGCTTCTTTAATCATAGCTAATCAAGGGATAAAAGAACATGGGAAAATCTTCGAAAGAAGAGTTACTATGAATTCTGTTACACCAACTCTGTTAGCTATGCTTGGATTGCCAGTTGTTCAAACAATGAATGGGGTAATTCTTCATGATTGCATTAATTCTACAACAAAAACTAATGCCATGTATAGTATCCAAATAGCAGAAATCATAAATCAGCAATTAAATGTTTCAATTGACAAGCTAAGGTTGCTTTCGAAAAGAACAAAATTGGTCTTTAGAGCAGCTGTTGATGAAATTACAGATAATATCACTCTAGCAAAACTAGAATATGCAGCAACACAATATCAGTAATCCTTTGAAATGGGAAAAGAAGCAGAAATATCTACAAGAAAAACATTAAGTGCTTTATATGATAGATTTGGTTCTCTTATGTTACTAATAAGAATCTTGACGATAACAGTCATATTTGCTATTTTGACATTAGTTGTATTTTTACTTCAAAAAATGAACATAATAGAATTAACACATCAAGATATTTTTTCCAAAAATTTAATTGTACCTGAACTAACCGGAGCAATTGGTGCTATTGTTACTGCGATAATTATTTTTGCTATTGCAGATTTTAACTATAATCCTAATCGTTTCAATTATCTTACACAAGTTTTGGTACCAAATTTGTTGGCATTAATTTTAGGTAGCTTAATTGCTATATTCCTACCATGGTTAGTTGTTTTTCTGATTCTAAGAAAAGGAAATTCATATTCTTCATTTAAAGATTGGAGAAAAACATTCTTACAGACATCAATAGGATCAGTATTTTATGTTTCTCTACCTATTCTTGGATTTATTAGCTATTATATTATTAATAATGGTCCATGGCCTGTCTGGTTCATGCCAAATCACACTTTATATTTCGCTTACATGAAAATAGGAATTCTATCCTGTATATTGTATATCTCAATTTTACCAGTCATATTTTCGTTATGGTTATACGAAAGAAAGGAAGGTAATAATTCAACATCAAATGATTTAACATGAAAAGAATCAAGTAGAATTAACGGGTAGCTTATTGCATATAGGAAATTCCGACATCTTTTCTTATGATTAAACTATGATTCTTCCGAATTGACTTCTTCTATTGTTATTCTTTGGGATTCAATTCTTGATTGTTTCTTTTTTCGAGTGATAAGAAAGGCAACTAAGACAGCAAGCCCAATAACAGCTAATGATGATGGTAAAGCAATAATTATTGTTAAAAGCCAAACAGCTAATCCTCCATAATCAAATATCACATTAATTGTAAGGGTTGTTGTCATGTGAATATCATCATCGTTATGAAAGAAAACAATGTGCCATTTTTCTTTAAAGGTAGGAATCCATATACCTGAATCTTCATAGGTAGTACCGTCAGACACTTCGTATCCTACCACTGAGTAACTACCATTTTGGAATATGGCATAGTTTTCGCCATCTAATATCCAGACAGTAATATCAACGTATTCATTATTGCCTGAAAATGACCAGTTAATTGATCCCTTATCACTGATTTTTCTATCTGGTATTACAGCAAAATACTCACCGAAAGCCAATGTTTCTCTATATTCAATTCCTTGAACTGAATTAATTCTTCCAAATGATACTATAAGTATTAATTCTACAAGAAATAATCCAACCATTTTTCTTGTCATTTTTGGTATTATTATTCTTCCTCCTCCAAAATTTCTTAATTTATTATACAATTTTCTATTAATAAAAATATATTCCACAAAAA
Organism: Candidatus Heimdallarchaeota archaeon; assembly: GCA_019058275.1. GTDB lineage: Archaea > Asgardarchaeota > Heimdallarchaeia > JABLTI01 > JABLTI01 > JABLTI01. The sequence goes on along the minus strand of JAHLVW010000103.1, from coordinate 16,697 downwards.
CTCAATCTAAAGTATGATTATTTCTTCTTTCGAAAAGATTGAATCAATAAGAGAATAACAATATGCTCTAAATTTGCTCTCTTTTTTGCTCATCTTGAATAGTATCAGAAGACAATGGATATAATCTCAAGTTTATTATTTTGAGATTTGATCATATTATTTCCTATAATCAAGATTAAAATAAACAATTATACTAAAATGTGTGATTATTGTGAATGATAAAGAGAAACCTTGGGAAAAGAGGAAAGAATCGCTAAAAACAAGAATTTGGTTCTTTATAGGAGGATCGCTAGCTACTTTTCTCTTGGTATTCATTCTTTATTTAACTGATATTCACTCGAGAGTATATCTTATCACGTTACTTGTTATTGTTGGATTGATTATTTGTAGTGCTATTATAATCTTGATTGTGATTTTTATACATAAAATTAGAGAAAAAAAAGAAGAATAGATTTGTAAAATTATTATTTTGCTGCTCATTTCTTTATTTCAACAGCTCTTTAAACCGAAAGAACTAATAAAGAAAATGATAAGATAATGTAAAATCAAATTAATTTGAGTCGTAAAACATACAGGAGAAAAGTCTATTGAAGATTATTTGTAACCCAACTACACGTGGTGGAAAAGCAAAAAAGAAGTGGCCTAAGTATAATGAAGCTTTAAAAAATGCTGGTTTTGATTTTGAAGTTGAATGGACCAAATCAATAAATGATGCCATAGGAATTGCTAGAGAAGCAAGCGATGATCATAAGCTTATTGTTGTTTTTGGTGGTGATGGTACAATTAATGAAGTTATTACCGGAATTGGACAAGCAGGATTTAAGAGTACATTAGCAATTCTACCAGTTGGACGGGGAAATGATAATGCATTCAATATTCGTCAAACACATAACTTAGATGATCTTATTGAAATGCTCCAAAAAAGAGAGGAACGAGTAATTGATTGCATTGACATTAATGATGGTGCTCGATTCTGCATGGGAGTTGCTGGTGTTGGATTAGATGCAGATGTCTCTGAGCAAGTTACTGATAAAAATACAAGAATGATCTACTATTTTGCTTTAGTAAGATCAATATTCAGATATCGTCCACGACATTTACATATTGATATCGATAATGGTACAATTGTTAAAGATATAAAATCATTAACAACAATGATTGGTAACGGTCAAAGGATAGGTGGTGGAATGATGGTTACTCCAGATGCTGTTATTGATGATGGATTATTGGATGTTATGATTGTGGGAGATACCACCTTTATAGAATCATTAATCACTTCTTCGAAATTAGGAAAAGGTACTCATATAAATCATCCTAAGGTTGAGGTACTCAGAGGTAAGAGAATCACAGTTAGTACTAATTCTTCAAAGAAAGTTTTAGGTCATGCTATGGGTGAATATTTAGGTCCTGTACCTCATACTTTCACTTGTCGTCATAAAGTTTTGAAAATTCTTAAGATGCCTGACGAAATCCTAGAACGAGAAGGATGGTTAAATGCTAATGCCTTCTCAGCTAATATTTCTAAAAAATAAGCTTTGCCCACATTACCCGGAAATCCAATTTCATTGAAATCATATATTGCAAAAATTGAAACTATGTAAAACCATTAGTTTCTCTTTTTGTAGATTAATAATGAACACACTCGTTTTCTTGATAAAAAAACGACCCTTCTTCAAGTGTAAAAAACAATTTTAAATAAGAAATATGATATTACGAGTTATGAAAGCAGTTCAATTAATTGAAATTGATAAGGATTTGGAAAACCGAAAAGTTCCAAAATCAGAACATCAAGCAGATGAAGTATTAGTGAAAATTAAAGCAGCAGGAATCTGCCATTCAGATGTTCACTATCGAGATGGGGTTTCTTCTGTGGGATATCTACCAATTTCTTTAGGACATGAAGTTGCAGGAGTTATTGAAGAAATCGGAGCAAATGTGTCCAGATTCCAGATTGGTGATCGAGTTTGTGTTAATTATATGATTACTTGCGGAAAATGTCATTTTTGTGTTAAAGGATCAGAGCAGTTTTGTGAAAAAGGAAAAATGATAGGGAAAGATGTTAATGGAGGGTATGCAGAATACATTTCGGTACCTTCTAGAGGAATCTACAAGCTTCCTGATTCAGTTTCATTTGAACATGCTGCAGTTATGATGTGTTCCACAGCAACTTCATTTCATGCACTGAAAAAAACTCGATTTCAACCAGGAGAAACATTAGCGATCTTTGGTTTCGGAGGGTTAGGTGTTTCTGCTTTTCAATTAGCGAAAGCGTTTGCTGCTCGAGATATTTATGCAGTGGATATTGATCCAGTAAAATTACAATCCGCGAAAAAAATGGGTGCTATTCCGATAAATGCTAAGGAAAACGATCCAGTGGAAAAAATAATGGAATTAACGAATGGAGTCGGAGTGGATGTTGCTTTGGAACTTGTTGGTCTTCCATTGACTTTGGATCAAGGAACTAGATCTTTATCTCGATTCGGACGGTTAGGATTGGTTGGAATCACAAGAGAACCATTTAAGGTCGACTCTTACGAAGCAATTTGCAAAGAAAAAGAAATAATTGGTTGTTCCGATCACTTGTTATCCGAATTACCGATGCTTTTAGATTTTGCAGAACAAGGAAAACTAGATTTAAGTCACTTAGTAACTAAGGTTGTTCCACTTGAAGCTAATGCTATAAATGAAGTCCATCATCAGTTGAAGGATTTCAAGGCAGATTTTAGAACGGTGATAAAACCTTAGTTTTATCCACTTTTTTTTGAATTTCTGAAATTAGATTAATGAGAAGTAATTTAGACACTTCCTCTTTAAAATATAGTATGAAGGAATCAAGACAATATTATGATGCCATCCAGAAAATGTGGGATGAATTTGCAAAAGTAAATTATCAATCAGAAGTTTATCAAACAAAAGAATTTCTCAAAGGTAAAACTTCTCTAAATTCAATTGAACTTGATGAACTTGGAAAATTCGTAAAGGGGAAATCATTGTTACATCTTCAATGCCATTTTGGACTTGATACCTTATCCTGGGCTCGACAGGGAGCAAAAGTAACTGGTGTAGATATTTCAGGAAAAGCTATTAATTTAGCAAGACAGTTAGCTAAAAATGCAAAAATAGAAGCAACTTTTGTGGAATCAAATATCTATGATTTGCCAAAAAATCTTGATGAAAAATATGATATTGTATTCACTTCTTATGGTGTTCTTTGCTGGTTGAATGATTTAAAGCGTTGGGCTGAGATTATTGCTCAGTTCTTAAAACTGGGGGGGATTTTTTACATTGCTGAATTCCATCGCTTTATCTGGGTGTTTGATTGGGATGATCCTAATGACTTCGTTCTAAAAAATAATTATTTCCATGATCCAGAACCAATTGGTTACACTGTGAGTGGTTCTTTTGCAGATGGAAATAAAACAACCGAAAAATTAGATGGCTATGAATGGTCTCATAGTTTATCTGATGTAATTAATTCAATAATTAGTGCTGGTTTACAAATAAAGTTCTTTAACGAATTTTCCAAAGCTCCATTTCAAAGATTTCCATTTCTAAAGAAATCTGTAGATGGATACTGGAGATATGATCATTCTGAAATACAATTACCATTGGTATTCACTCTTATGGCAAAAAAAGAAGAATAACTCACTCTTACTATCCAACCGAAAAAATACACGAGGTAATACAAACAACGAATGAAAAATAGAAAACATATTATAATAGAAAATAAATATTTGATTAGGGATGGGATGATTATTGTCATATTCGTTTGATGATACCATTGATCTTGATGAGGAAATTGAGTATAAGAAAGAAAATCAATTGCGAAGTCTAACAGATGATTTTGTTTTTTGTCCAAAATGTGGAAAAAAAAATTCATTCACATTAAGTAAAACAGGTTCAGAGTTAAAATATTTTTGTGAGAGATGTAGTGAAAGATTAAATGATATCTGGAATGAATTTTACAAAGAACTGATCTCTATTGTCAATTGCAAAACATGCAAACAACCAACCTTTGATGAATATAAATATTGCACTTCATGTGGTTCATTACAAAAAAAAGTAGCTAGAAAACGTTCAAGAGAAATTTCTAAACAAATTCCTGATAAAATTGAATATGACACTGATGCAAGAGCAATTTTATTAGAATGTTGTTGTGATTTGGGAGGAATAGGAACGTGTGCTAGCATTAATGTTATTGGACATAAATCAGAATCACAAGGAAAACTAATAAAACAAGTTAATATTGCAATTTCAATAAGTCTTATCATCGGTTCATTGGTTATTGTTGCATTTTATTTGCTAGCGGGATCATCTATCTTAAGTTACGATTTACTTTATGTTTTTGTTTCTATAGCATTCACTATTATTGTCATGGTACCACTAGTTACTTTTATTATTCAAAAAAGTAAGAAATCAACAAATACTAAATCACAATCCAATATTAATTTTGAATCACAAAAAGAATAAAAAAAAATAGTTTCAAACTTACGCTCTTTCTAGCCAACTGAAAAATTACATGAGGTTATACAAACCACCTACATAAAGGTCATTGAGACGGAAGGGAAAATCATCCAAATAAGACAGTAACTTGAACTGAATCTGAAGAAGTACAAAAGAGATTATCAAGTATAACTTTGACAAAAGAAGGAAAAAAGTTCAATAATAAATTAGTTTATAATTAAGAAGCAGTATATAGCTAAGATGGTGAATGAAGATGCGCCTTATAAAATTCGAAATTTACCAAGATGAAGATCAGTTTTGGTGTGCAAGAGGAATAGATGCTGATATTTTTACTCAAGGGAAAACTTTGGATGAATTAAGAAAGAACATCAAAGAAGCAGTTGAAGTACACTTTGAGGAAGAATTACAAACAGAAACAATCAGAATCTTAACTCTTTCAGAATTTGAGGTGCAAGCAATTGCCAAAGCTTCCAGTAGTTAGTGGTAAGAAACTGCTTAAGGTTTTGAGTAAACTTGGTTATCAAGTTGTAAGACAAAAAGGGAGTCATGTTAGACTTCTGAAAAAGGGGGATGCATGAGAACATCATATTACGATTGTTATGCATAAGGAAATAGCAAAAGGTACATTAAAGGATATTTTATCAAAAGTGGCAATTTGGAATAATATCTCTAAAGAAAAACTCATTGATATGCTTAGTTAATCAGGTATTTAATATAAAAAACTCACTCTCCTACTAGTCCAACTGAAAAATAAAAAGGGATAACTAATAACCTAATTTGCTTGTTGGAGTTTTTAAAGAAAAAAAATAGCAATCCAAATATTTAGAAATTAATAATACTTACTTGTATAGAAGGGAAAAATACTTGGGGAAATAAATGAATATTGTCAATCTAATTAATTTAGATAGCTTTCTTAACAACATCAATTTAGATTCAGTTCCAGCATGGGAATGGTTTCGAGTACGAGTATTCGTATATGGACAAATAGTATTACTTGGCTGTTAATTATTTCAATAATTGTTCTTAACAGAACGATTAAACATTCATTTAGTGATAAGCAATTAATTGCTTCATTTAATGTGATCTTTTTTAGTTTTTACCTTTTTGTATGGTATTTCATCTTTTTCTTTCTAATTGGTATCCGACCTGTTTTGAAAACTATATATGACACAAGTATTGTGTTAATACCATTAGTAACTATTTTCTTTAGCTATCAAGTTGTTCTTGTTGGAAGTATTATCTGGTTTCTAGTAAGACATAATAAACAGATAAAAAATCAACAGTCAATAGAATATGGTGAGAATTGTTTTTCTTTTCAAAAATGGAGTGTAGTTCCTTTAGCATTATTCGGTTTTATCTTTATTCCAATTTTCTCAATATTATACGTTATTTCTGGATCAATGCTGCTAAGAAAAATGAAAGATAAATCTAAAATAAAGATAATCGCTTTTTCAAACATTCTGTTTAGTCTTTTATCCTTAGCATTACTTATTACTGGTATTTCAATTAAACTAAATTACTGGTGGTTAATAGGGAAGTTACCCTATGCTAGCTACGTTCCAATAGCTACAGGATTTATTCTTTTGCTATTGTCAATAAGTTTGTTCTTGTTATTCATCGAATCATTTCAAGGAATAAGAAAAGCTGCCAACTATTAATAGCCAAAAAACACAACAATTTATTTAGGTTTAATAATTATACCTTCTCTTGTTTTTCCATCTACCTTAATAATTAAAGGTTTTTTTGTTTTAACATGTCGAACATATTTTTTATCAGTAATTGTTTTCTGTTTAGATAACCACTCCCAATCTAGGATATGTTCATCAGATTTGAAATCTATATAGAAATAACCAATATTAGAAGTAATTATATTCTGAAAGAAATGGCTTCCTTGTGAGAAGTCAATTTGGAAATTCTTTAATGAAGCCTCAACCATTACTTTAACTCCAGAAATATCATTCCATTTCACTGGAATTCCTAGAAATCTATCTGCTGTTCCCCATCTACCAAATCCAATTAGAATATAGGGGATTTTTTCTTTTGTTAGTAATTCATTCATTGCATTTATTTCTTGAACGATTTTTAATGTTTGAAGATTATCAAAAGCATCTGGTTTAATATAGACAATATGCTCGATATCTTTTCTAATGAGATTTCCAGATATTTGCGTTGAATATACAAAACTTCTGTTTTTTTCTACTTTCTCGATTTTTTCTATTAGAGCTTCTCGTCGTAAAAATGGACGTATTTGTAAGAGATTAAAGGAATGTTTCTCTTTCGAAGTTTTTCTAAAATTTCCAGCAAATTCTATTTCAATAGAGTTACCTATTGCTTTTTCACCAAGTTCCATGATCCTAGCTACTAGTTCAGCTATTGGAAAAATTCCTAATTTCAGGTGCTTACTAAAGGTTATAACTGGAGAACCTTCGCTATGATAACCAATTTTTAATGATTGAGAATTAAAATCATAATTATCTGCTATGGATTCTAACGTCTTATCCTCAATTGCATCACCTAAATCAAATTTCGTCAAGAATGGATCATCTAAATGAATATTGAAATCAGATTGACCAAGATTAACACCATAATAATATTTCTGACTATTTTTTAACATATGATCTGGCGTTGAGAAGAAGTTAATTTTTGGGCAATTCGGACAAAATCTTAAAGTTTCTCCACCCTCTACAACGATTTTTCCTAAACCCAAAGCTAGATGAGCAATTCTATCTTCAGGTTTCATGTATTCCCCAATAGGATAATAATTATAAGAAGATGCTGTCCCTGAGAAATCAGGATAGTATCTATTATTGTGTTCATTTCCTACAACAATCTGAATAACCACAGCCATTTTCGCTTCTTCAATAGTTTGTCCAACAGATTTAGCATAGGATTTTGCTTTTCTTAAAAAGGGAGAAGCATATACCAATTTAATTGCTGTAAAGATTTGCTCTATTCTTTTCTTCAAGCTGTCATCATTATTAGGAATCATATAGGTATTGAAAATTCCTGCAAATGGTTGATAAGCTGAATCTTCAAGAAGACTTGAAGAGCGAATTGCTAATGGTTGTGTAATATCTCTAACTAGAAACTCTATATCATTGCGAAGTTCGCTTGAGAGTTTTGAAGCAATAAATTTTTCCCTAATTTCCTCATCTGAAGCATCTGATAGTGCAAATTCAAAGAGATTATTATCTTCTATAAATTTATCAAACTCGCTTGTCCCAATCACTATAGTTTTTGGTATTTGTAAAGTTACATCTGGAAATTCTTCTTCATGATAATACTTGCTAATAAGATACATGAGAAACGCAAGACCTCGACCTTTTCCACCTAGAGAACCGGGTCTTAATCTTATGAAAAGCATTTCAGGATGGTAATTTTCACGATTGAAGTCATTTATGATACCTCTTGTTCTCTCAAAGACAATTTTTTCAATGATATTAATTAGAAAGGTTCGTAGATCCTCATTGGTTGTAAATTCCGACACTTTACGAGGTTTAAGCTGACGAGCAATCTCAAACTCTCCTCGAGCATTTAACCAATTTGAAAATTGATCATTTTTTCCATGATAAATTAATGATTCAATTGGGATTGTTTTAATTTGATGATAAAAATCTATAATGTTTCTAGCTCTACCAACAACTTCCCCATTGGGTAATTTAAAAACGAAATTTCCAAATCCCACATTCTCAAGAATCCACTGTCGAATATGCCAAACTAGAAATTGTGAACCTTTATGTATAAAGGAACATTTGTGATCGAATGCTTGTTGTTTATATTCAAGTTTCGTTGATGTTAATGCAATTGGCATATTTATTGTATTTTTTATGATTTCTTTAGCAAATGTAAAACCGGCATTTTTATCCAAAGTACCTTTGCGAGGATATTCAATATCAGATATAATTCCTAAAATATGTTCTTTATATTTCTTAAAATAGCTTATTGCTTCTTCATAGGTTTGAGCCAATAATATCTTTGGTCTTGCTCTCAGTTGCATGAGATCTTGAAAATCGGTTGTACCTTCGACAAGTAATTGATGGGTTTGTTTCATAATTTCGGAATAGAGCTCAGGTAACATCAAAGAATAGAAACGTATTGAATCTTCAACTAAGATGAATAGCCTTACTGATCCTTTTGTAGTATCATAATCAACATTGTATTGATCCTCAAGGTTTTTAATAATAGCAACAAAGATCTTTGAATCACCATTCCAGGCAAAAATTCGATCGATTCCTTTACGATTGTTCATTTCAGGGAGATAATTTGTTTCAACAACGCTACTCAATAAAAGAACAACAGGAATGTCTTGGATTTTCTTTACATTTTGACCAAATGTAAAAGCATCGATATCTCCTAGTCTTAACATTGTTATAACAAGGTCGAATTGATTTTCTTTAAGCAATACTAATGCTTCTTGAGCTGATGACACATGGGTAATGCGTGGGAGGGTTCGTAGATTGAGATTTTGAAATTCTTCATATACTTGATCAGAAAGACGACCATCTTCTTCAAGCATGAAGCTGTCATAAATACTTGAAACTAACAGTATGTTTTTTATTCTTTTAGCCATTAATTCATGAAATATTTTGTATTTGGGTTTATAATCCAAATAGAAATTCTCATCTGACATAAAAATCCCTTGTGCATCGAATCTAATGATAAGATATTTCTCAATATCATAAATAATGAATTCTATTCAATATAAAATGAGTGTATAATAAATAACAAACAGCTATTTTTTCACATTCCAATATTGATTTTTTGAATCACAAAATGAATAAAAAAACAGTTTCAAACTCGCACTACTTCTAGCCCAACTGAAAAATTACACGAGGTTATACAAACCACCTACATAAAGGTCAATGAGACGGAAGGGAAAAACCCTCTGTTTTAAGACCGCCACTCAAACTGAGTTTGAGCATTACAGAGGAGGTGATCCAGCTAAATCTTTTACTAGGTTAGTTTTCCTTATAAAAATACTTCTTTTAACAAAAAAGATTGAGTGTGAAAAATTATAAGCTTAAAAATAAAAAGCGATCATTGTAAAAGTGAGGAATGATTGTGGGAAAAAGCAAGTTTTTCAATTTAATAATTTCAATAGCCTTAATGGTTAATTTGTTTTCCTAACTCTTCGATACTCTAATTAGAAGTGTTGCTGTTTGATAAGTACAATTAAAAACAAATTATTTTCTTGTACGGACAATCAAAATATAGATTTTAATATTTTATTTCACAAGTCCGAAATAATTTGTAAGAATAGTGATTATTGCACCTAAAATACTACCAACTAAAACACTAAGAATTATAACTATTAAATGCTCCCAATGGTTTTTCAAAAAATCTTCAAATGTGATTAGTTTACCAAATTGATTTTGTTTTTCTTTTTCTATATTATCCTTTACCTTTTCTAAAAGACTGAAATCTAAATAGGAAATAGATTCAATATAACCCAATTTTTGTAATGACATTTCAGATGCTTTAGTAAAAGTCGGAAAATGGATTCTCGATCTATTCTTAGAAAGTATTCAGGAGCAATGCTCAAGCATTGTTATAGAAAATCTATTACTTTATCATCTTATTTCAAGTTTGCTATTACATAAACCAGATCAAACAGAATTTTAGGTTCGTCAGGAAAATGAACTAATGAATGATACAGAAAAGTAAGTGCTCTATGAAAGTCCTAATCTACCAAGTACAACTTTACTAGAAATTGCAAAATAAAATAGTTGGTTGGATCTAACTTCAAAGCTTTCAGATAGTGAAGTTTTGATCTTTTCGATTCATTTAACTGTAATGAATGGAAACCAACACTAGCTAGAGAATTAAAGTTTTCAGGATTTAATTCAAGAATTCGTTTTTGACAATAAATTGCTTCTCAATATCTTTCAGTATCTGTATAAAAAGAAGCTAGGTTGTGAGAACAAAAACATAAATTATTACAACCATTTATGATATATACTTTCTACTAACTTTTGTTTTCTGAATCTCGATAAGAAAGGGATTATTGGTACAAAAACTAAACCTATTATTACTGTAGTTGATATTATCATCCATAAATGGTTGAAAGCCACATTGAAGGGGATAATAATGTAATTTGCTAAGAAAGGTTGTGCTAAATGAATTGTTAAATAAACCACTGGCAAACTTATTAATAAGCCAACAATAATTCCACTTATGATAAGAATTATTAATTCCAAAATGATAAGTTTTAATACACTACAATAAGTTTTTCCTAAAGCAAGCATAATCGCAATGTTTTGCTTTCTTTGATTTAGTATAAAAATAGTATTTGTAACAATGGTTAATGTTCCAATGATAAAAAGAAAAGTCAATTGTGCAAAGATGAAGTTTGATAATTTTGGAATAAATTCATCTATGAATTCTGTTACTGATCCTTCAGATGAAGGATGGTTTATTTCAACAACCGGATCTAGTAAAGCAATTTCTTCTTCAATTTGATTTAAGGGGAAATTTCCCATTGTTTTAGCAAAAAATAATCTTGCAATCTTAACTTCATAATCCTGTTGCATTTTCCAATCACTAATAAGAATATATTCTTCACTTAATTGATTCATTATCATGTTTTTTCCTGATGCTAATCCTAATCCAGGAGCAGAATGAATTATTCCAACAATAATAAATGTATCATCTCCAATTGTTGTTTCTGTTTGTATTTGATGTATGGTTATAATTTCACCAATTGACAACTCATGCTTCTTTGCCAATCTATCGCTAATAAATACTCCATAGTGTTGATTTTCTAATTCCGAAAGCCATTGAGTAAATGTGTAACCACTTTTTTCTATAGGTGCTAAATCATTTCTAAAGCTACTCTCATCCCATCGACCAATTCTTGCATACTTTTCTGGATTAATGCCATATATAGTTAAAACATCATAACCATGTTGCCCTGTTATTTGATAAATAGGCATGGCTTCTTCTATGCCATTGATATTGGTGATATTTTCATAGAAATCATCGCTTGTCTTAATGGTCTCTACGCGTATATCTGAACCATTATTGTAATAGTCAGATACTTTTTCGTTATTTTGTAAGGTTGCTAATATTATTAGTGAGAAAAATATTGAGCTACTCAACATTATTATAATAATAAATAATGTATTTAACTTATGTTTTGTTCGTCTGAAATTATGTGTTAAAAAAAGTGAATTGTGTTTGAAAATTCTAGCATATAACTTTCCCAGTGATCCGAATATTTTGAATGATCCAACTGAAGCAAAAATGACAATTATCATTTGTAGTGTTAATAGTAATGCCAAGATATATGCTGCTACTTTCGTTTGTTGTGTTGAAAAGTAGTAAATATCAGAAATTTCTTGTTTAAATGGTATAATTAACATAATAAGAATAGTTATTAATGTCACAGCAATAATTCCTAAGAGTATTAAGGATACATTTTTCTCTAATTTTTTTCTGAATTCAATTGATCTTTCTGAAAGTTTGTTTTCGGAATATAGTCTATTTACTTTAATTAGAACGAAGACTGATGAAAGAACAATTATAGCTACTGAGGATAAAATTAATGGAATTACTGGAAATTGTAATCGTGTCAAATAAAACAAATATTTACTACTAGAAAAACTTGATTGAGTAAATGAAGGAATTATTGGAGCTAACAAATATGAACTCAAAATTGAGAAAGCAATTGCAATGATAGTTATAATTATGAATTCTAATAAAAAGAATGTGAGTATTTGCCCTTTTTGTCCACCTCGATCAATGAAAATTGCCATTTGTTTCTTTCGACTTTCCAGTACATTGAATGAAGTAAGTACTGCTTGCATTAATCCTAAAACAATAACAGGCAGCATTATGATATAAACCATTTTTGATCTGATATATTCTTGTGAAAGAATACTAAATGGTGTATCTAAAATTGTGGAAAATACATTTGTAAATGAAGTAACTAACCTTAACTGAATGTCATCCAATTTTGGTATGATTCCTTGAACACCATCTTCCATCAAAAGATCCGAATTGCTTTTAGCTACAACAAATGGGATAAGACCATTATCTTCCATTTGTTCAATATCTACTTTGATTAGATTTTCTTTTAAGAAAATAATAGAATCCTCAAGAAAGTCCATTGAGAATGATTCTTGTAACATTGATGTAGTTGGTTTTATCTTATAGATTCCCTTAACAGTAATGTTATAGAAATGTCTTGGTGAGTATTGGAAGAGATAAATTCCTCCCCAAGTACTTTGTTTACAAACACTTAAATTTAAAGCCATTCCGGGATAAATTGGTTGACCATATACAATTTCAAGTATATTAGCATGATGTTCACTAATTAATACTTCATTAACTTCTAAAACAAATTCTCCCATTACAGTGAATTGATTAGCAATCCTAGAAATAGCATTTCTTGGGAACAATAATAAGGTGGACATTGACACACGATCATTCATATCATCTTGATTATCAAATGGAAAAAAATTATAGAAAGGACTTTTATCTTCAGCATTAAAGAATGCTAAATTGTAGTAGAGTTTATCAGTTGTGCTTATTAATGACTCATTGTTTAACCAATTTTGTACTTGAGATATTTTTTCAGTGTCAAATGTTCTTACCTTTAATTCATAATCCAGCTCTTCAACAAAATCATGAATAACAAACGATTCAGATGCTGTTACCCACATATTTATTGATGTAATAGTAGTTATAGCAATTGTTATTCCAACGAAATATATTATAGCGTTTCTTCTCCCATTCCAAATGTTTAATAAAGCAATTTTACAGTAATACCCAAACCCCATCACTATCACGAGTGTTTATTATAACTAGTTACTTTATAATATTTTTATATTAATATTTAATAATTAAAAACAAAAGTTCAGTATTTTTTTTTATTTAATTAATATTTTATTATTAATTTATTTAAATAAGAACTAATATATGATAGAAAAAAAAGAAAAGGGTATTTAAGAATCAATAATAGTGTCTTAAATACATTAAAGGTAATAATCCACCGGGGTGCTCAGGATATTCAAGTTCGATCCATCTAGACATATATCCATCTTTTTCATAATGAATAAAAACACTATAGATATTATTTCCTGGTAACCATGGTGACCATGAAACGTAGTAATATCCTAAACTGTTTGTATAATCAGAATCCCTTATTTCTCCATGTGTTGGGTCTGGAAAAACTGACACCCATAATGTCACATAAACGTCTTTTATTGACCTATGTGTAACACGATCTAACACATATCCACAATAATATCGTGATCCACTCGCTTTGACATGCATAATTGAGATACAACCAACAAATAACCCGATTAGAAATAAAAATAAGAGTGTTCTCTTCATAAGTTGCTTTTTTTTCAACAATCCCACCCATTTACTTTTCCATAAGATGAGTAATTACATATGAATTCTAATACTTGTTAGTTTATTGCTAGAATATACAAATTTTATTGTTATTTAATGAATTATGTTTAACTTTATCAGATATTATTCAAACGGTATTATTTTACTAGTATTATCTGAAAAAGATTTATAAAAAATACTTTAAATTTAAATAACTAAAAGTGGAATATATCACATAGGTGGGAAAATGAGAAGATTGTTTAAATGTAAGAATTATATTATTATTACCTTATACATGATGCTCTTTTTATCACCTTATCAAAGTATAACTTATGATGCAGTTACTTCTGACACATATTTTACACTTGTATTGAAGATGAGGGATTTTGATTATCATAGGGAAATAGCAAATTTGATTAAGAACCAGCTTCAGGAAATTGGTATAAATATTGAAGCTGAATTCTTAAGTGGGTCAGATTTCATAAATGAAATATTATTTTTTAAAAATTTTGACATAAGCTATTTTGGTCTTGTTGGATCGGGAAATGATCCTGATTTTTTAAATGTTTATGGAGAAAATGGTACACTCAACATCTTTTCCTATGATTCTTCATTAGATTATGATTCAACATATGATACTGGTTTGAATCAATGGTATTTAGATTATGGAAGAAATTTAATGCCTCCTAACTCAAATGAACGAATTCAACACTATTGGAATTGGCAACAATATTTGATGGATAAGATAAATCCTGCATTGTATACATTTGGTATATGGTACCATGAAGCAATTTGGTCAACCCTTTCAGGTTACAATATCACAGAAGGGATTAAACAGTCTTGGGGTAAAATGAAATGGACATCTTTACATTCAAATCAAAATTCAACTAATGAATTAATTATAAGTAAATCTAATTGGACAGATTTTAATCCTTTATTCTCGAATGACTTTACTTCTGCTTTTGTAAATGAATTAACAATGGACCCTCTTATATTGTATGACGACTATCAAAATGTTTGGCCTCATCTAGCATCAAATTGGGAATACATAAATGACACACATATAAGATTTCATCTAAGAGAAGGAATTAAATGGCAACAAGATCCAGATGGGATTTATACTAATGAATATTTAACTGCTGATGATGTTTTCTTCACTTATTATTGCTGGAAAAATCTAGCAACAAATCCTGAAGGTTATACGTGGATTGAAGAAATGTCAATTATTGATGACTATAACATTGATTTTTTCATTGATGGTGATCTAACAACAATTGAAAATGATCTATATCCGAGATTCCTGTCAACACTAACTCAAAATATTCTTCCTGAACATTATTTAAATCAAACACAAATAGTTGATGGTGTTACTCCAGACATTAATCATATATCTTGGCAAAAATTCTCAGATAACTGTTTTGGTACAAGTATTTTAATAGTCAATAATATTATCCCTAATAGTGAAATTCAACTTATTAATTATAATAGCAGCTGGTTATTGAATGATACAATAGATAAATCTGGAATGGATTTTGTAAATAGATTCGGGACTAATTGGAATTTAAGTCAACTAAAGATAAAAATAATTGAAAATATAGAGACTGCTACTGAGCAATTTAATAATGGCTCTATTGATATATTAAATTTAATTGCTAGTTATCATGATATTGACCAATATCAAATAAATCCAAATTATGATATCCAAAGAAAGATTCAGACTAGTCTTAATCTCTTGGCTTACAATCTACAAGAAACAAAACCATTTTTTGGCAACAGATTACCATGTATAAATGATCCTTCAATTTCAATTGGATTAGCTATTAGGAAAGCAGTATCCTATGCTATAGATCGAGAAGAAATCAATAATATCGTTTATAATGGAAGTTTTTTCATTAATGATTACCCAATATTTCCTAATATGGGGATGTGGTTGTATCCTAATATCATAAGATATAATTATAATCTTACTAAAGCAAAAGAGTTTATCACAAAAGCAGGTTATCCTACAAGTACAACAGAAATCAATTCAGGATTTTCTTGGATAATAACATTTTCAATGCTTGTAATTTATAGTATATTCACTGCAACTAAATTTAAGAAAGGTAAAAAATAAAATTTGTAATGATCAAAATAACATTATAAGTAGGTTTTATATCTTCTTGAAATTTCTTTTTATGTTTTAATTATATACAATGTATTAAATTCAATAAGTTCATATATTAATATAAGAAAACTGACTTTGGTGATAAAAAAGGATTAAAAATCAAGTTCACTCTCAAAAAACGCTTATGAAAAACTACTAGAACTAAAAAAAGATTCTGAGAGTTTCAGTGATTTAATTCTACGTTTGACCAGAAAAGCTTCATTACGAGACTTAATTGACTTATTAAAAGATAAGAAAGGAGAAGAATATAAAGACCATAAGAAAAAGGAGATCTAAAAACTATCAAAAAAGTATTGAACCTATTGATAAATAGCGAGAAGAAAAATGAAAGATAAACCTAAAATAAAGATAAATATAATCGCTTTTTCAACCATTCTGTTTTAGTCTTTTATCCCTAGCATTACTTATTACTAGTATTTCAATTAAACTAAGTTATTGGTGGTTAATATGATGGTTACCTTATGCTAGCTACATTCCAATAGCTATAGGATTTATTCTCTTGCTATTGTCAATAAGTTTGTTCTTGTTATTCATCGAATCATTTCAAGGAATAAGAAAAACTGTTAACTAATAATAACCAGAAAAAACAGTTCCAAACTCACGCTTCTTTCTAGCCCAACTGGAAAATTACACGAGGTTATACAAACCACCTACAAAAAGGGTCAATGAGACGGAAGGGAAAAACCCTCCGTTAAAAGACCGCCACTCAAACTGAGTTTGAGCATTACAGAGG
>JAHLVW010000102.1 GCA_019058275.1 Candidatus Heimdallarchaeota archaeon | reverse complement strand
GTGCTAACATTGAAGCAAGGAAAGTATACAAACCCCATTCTTGATCAACTTCAATGGTGTTTAAGTAGGGATTAAGTAACAAAACACAAAGTAATCCTGTTATCATCCATGATATAGCGAACGCGTTAAACGAAATCCTAGTTCCTATAATTCTAGCAAAGGTAAATCCTAACCCAAAAAGGAACACAAGGATACTTATTACAAACATCATCCAGCGCCAACCAGGAGTAATTACTAATGAAATAGCAAAAGCTGCTATTGCTCCAACTATCATATTTGCCCCTACAAGAATTGACCAATTTCCGCTTCTTCTTCTGAGCTGCGGAGTCTCTATTTCGTTTATTGTTTGTACTATGTCAAGTCTAGCTGCTCTTATTGCCGGATATATTGCTGCAAGTAATGAAATTAATAGACCAATGACAAACGAAACAACAAGTCCAACTGGTTTGACAATTAAGGGTATATTTGTAAGAATATTTCCAATATCAAGAAAATTTTCTAACAAAGCAATTATACCTAACCCATTTACCACTCCACCTAATAATCCAAGTAAGGATCCTAAACCACCTAAAACAAAACTTTCTGTTAATAATGAAACCAAGAGTTGAGTCTTTGTCATTCCAATTGCTCGCATGATTCCAATTGATCGTTGCCTTTCATCAATATTCATTAAGGTAATATTTAGAATCAACATAACACCTGAAATTATAATTAATGATCCAAAAACATACAATACAACTCTAAAATCACCTATTGAATCTGCAACATCCTCAAAAGCTTCGTATTTTTGAGCATATACTTGGAATCGTCCTCCATCCTCTTCACCCAAATAAAGCTGTAGCCTTTCTTCACATAATTTCTTTACATTTACTGCATTGTCATTACCAAGAGTTGTACTCACTACAATATTATTGATGCCTGTACCTGTAGTATTAAAGTACCTTTGTAAATACTCAAGCTTAAGGAAAATTGTTAGACCAGTATTTAGAACTCCCTTCCCTTCTGTTTTAGCTATGCCTTTAACATAAACTGATTCAAGTAATCTTACATTTCCTTGAGCATCAATATATGACATTTCAATTGGATTAGCATTGGGCAGAAACAATTTTTCTTCTCTACCTTCTTGTCTAACATCAAAATCAATTAGAGATTCAGCAAGTCTACTGCCAATAATACATTGATATTCAGTTAAATTGGAGAAATTGAATTCATTATTACCATAAGTATCATCAGGGATTAGTTCACCAAACGAATTATCTATTGTTTCATTTATTCCAATAACAGTAACAAATGGTTCTGTTTGTTTTGTAGTAAAGATAGAAGTTGCACTTATTTGGGAAGTAATCCTAGATGAAATAGCATCAATATGTGGGGCTAAAACTGGATCATCTCTTAATTGCTCATAAATGGAGTAATTGAAAAATTCAGGTGTGAACTCTCCTTTTTGAATTACAATATCAGCATTTCCATATCTTAATGAAACAGTTTCTTGCATAGCATTTACTAGAGAATCTGTGGCTATTTGCACACCAGCCAAAAGAGAAACTCCTATCAAAATACCCAACATATTTATGACGTTTTTCATTTTACGTCGACTAATCCCTCGTAATGCATGTTTGATAGCATATAACAACAAGTTTCACTCCAATTTATTAGGAAGGCACCTAAACAACTAATTGTTCACGAGTTTTTTAAACCTCAGTCATAGTAAATTAATGTTTTGAAAGAAGATATCTAGAAAATGTTCCAACCTCAAAAGATTTATTCTTAAAAATTCTTATGAATATTTGTGCTTCAAAACTAAATTTAATATAAAGGCAGAATTTAGTGTTAAGAAACAAGAATATAATGGTGTTTAAAATGAGCAAACCAGAAGACAAAGAAGCGGTAATAGTAAAGTTTCCAGGAATTGCAAGTATCTCTTTATCAATTACTCCAATTGGTGAGTTTGAAAATTTTGACATGCTGGAAGCTGTTGTTAAGGTTTATGATGAAAATGACGAACAAATTATGAGACAGAAAGCAAGATCACTCTTTACAATAGCAAAGAATTTGAAATTGTTTATTCAAAACAGAACTAATCTTCCAATTAACGATCGTAGAATGTCTGTTTGGTTTGCAGATTATTTAGGAAAAATAAACATTACATTAGATGAAGAAGAAGCATACCAAATAATAAAGAAAGTTTCTCAAGCATTAGAAAGAATTTCTAGAGTTGCAATTGAACATGTAGAGCCTTCTGATTTAGTTTCAATAGAAACAGACGTTTTAGCAAAATTAATTGCTATAACATCTGATCGTTTATTATCAGAAGATGAACTATATGATCTTCTGGAAAAACATCAAACACCTGTTTCCAATACTGTAAATAGAAAGATTTCATACAAAAACAGTGGTGGAGTAGATCATAAGGATAAGATCAAACTAGAAATTACTCCATCAGAGAAAATACTAGAACACAAATTAGTTGCTTCATTCAAAAATGAAACCGAGAAGGAACTAAAGAATATTATCATATCAGATATCATTCCTTATAATTACAAAATTATTGATGTCCAATGTAAAAAGGGCGGGAAATATAAGAAAGAACTTCTTGAAGATGGATTAAAAGTAACTTGGAAAATTACAAAAGTACCTTCAGGAGAAGACATCAAAGCGTTTTATACACTTGAAAAGAGAATCCCTAGAACGATTATGGTTCGAAAAAGCGAAGAAATTAGAATTGTTCAGGATTATAATTCCTTGTTAAGAGAAGAAGATGAAGATGGCAAAATTGCTATTTATTTTGTATCTGAAGCAATTAATTTACTTCCAGTTACATTAGATGAATTAATCGTTAGGGATTTAATACCAACTGAAACGTGCATAAGCGATAAATCAGTTACAGAGGAAATGAGCTTTGTTGATTTTGGTCAAAAATACGGCATAAATGCTCAACAGGTACAAACGAATGTTGAAACAGGAACAAAATTCTTACAGAAATATAAAATTGATTTGTCAGCTCTTGTATGGAAAATCGATTTCAAAGTACCAATGGGTGAAGATATTTTAGATGATGTTTATGTGACAAAAATAATCGAACCAACTGTGAAAGAAAACACTTATATCTGCACATTAGCAGTTTCAACTCCAGTATCTTGTACACTTGTTAATGAAATTGAAAGTGGTTTAGATGCAACTGAGTATCTACCATCAGAACTTGCCCCTGGTGATTCCAAGAAAATGTCATGGGATGTTGCAGATAAGTTATCAGTTTCAATGATTTTAAAAGGTAATCTTAATCGACAGCCAACTGCACCTAAAATTACAGTTGAAGGTAAAGAACATTCTGCAAAATTAAGTGAAGTTGGTTTTGTAAGAAAAAGTCAAGTTATTTCGTTGCCTTTCACTCATGTAGCACTGTATCGTAGAATACAACGATAAGATAATTGGAAAATAACCATTTATTGGATTATTTTCCTTTTCTAACATCATTAAATTTAGAATTATAATTCTCAGCACTTTCTTTCAAATTGTCAGAGTAGAGAATTGCTCTACCTACATTAAGCAGGATATTTTCTCCACCAAAATGAATTACTTTCTTCAAATCACCTTGTTGTTTACCAATGCCCGGAACAAGCATTACTGTGTCATTTCCTGCAAGGTTTCTTATTCTCTGTAAATCATCTTGCGTTACATGACCTGTAGCCCCAACAACAATGCCATCACCTTTATGCTCATTTATCATTTTAGCAATGAATTCATATCCCTTTTGTCCTTCAATAACTGAATCTTTCATAAAGTAGATTGCATCTGGATTAGACATTAATGTAAGAGTAATATGTCCCATACCTACCTTATGTGCAGAATTTATGCTTTCTATAATATTACCTGCGAAAGGTGAATAGGTAACTGCATCAAATCCCATTTCATTCATCCAGTAAAAACCAGCTTCATTAGATGAACCAATGTCTCCTATTTTCTGATCTAATATTGAAACTAATCCTTGCTTATGGATCATCTTATTCATTTTTTGATATGTTTTTAATCCAAAATGAAAGATGTATTGATTATTAGGTTTAACAGCGCAGCAATAATCTTGAACACTCTCTAGAAACTCTTCAAAAAAGACTAAAATACCTTCCTCAATTGATACGTTTTCAAAATATTTCTCTGAGAGAGTATTTTTATCACGTTGATTGGGTATTGCCGGATCAAATCCTGCACAGAGTATGGAGTCCTTTTCATCCTTGGCTTTTTGATATTTCTTTAGGAAATTATTATCATAATCTATCAATTGTAACACTAACTCCTATGTCTAAAGTTTCAATTCGCATTAATTGTTAATATTCTTTTCGTGAATAAACTAACCTAAAGAAAATCATATTTGACAAGAGAAAATAATTATTTCATAAATAGCAATGCTTAATTTCACAAGAAGTTATTTTAAATCAGTGAGTAATTATGAAAATTAGAACAATTGGTTTTGCTAAAAAGATGTTTGGTTTCGAAGAAAAAGAAATCAACTTTGAAGGTAAAAAGAGATTAAATGAGCTTCTAGATTTTACTGATATACCTATAAACCTAATAGCAATCATTGTTAATGAACAAGCTGCTTCATATGATCATGAAGTAGAAAATAATGATAAAGTAATAATTACCCAGATAGTAGCTGGTGGATACTAAAAAATAGAGAAAATAAATAGATCATTAAATTGATCTATTTAACGTGTTCTGCAACTTCTTTTTCTATCCATACCTTTAAATCAGCTTCACCAAAAACAAATTCTGTTTTTAGATCTTCCTCAAGGTTATTTGGATCAATTATAGCAATCCAACCCTTGCCATAAGGATCATCATTAATTAGACCTGGACTTTCTTTGATATCAGGATTGATTTCAACTATTGTTCCTGTTACGGGACAACGAAGTGCACCTACATATTTACCAGTTTCAATAGTTCCCAAGCTTTTACCTTTTGGTCTTTCTTTTCCAACAGGAACAGTTCTAACAAAAAGTATTTTTCCTGCTAATTTTTGACCAAAGTCGTCGAATCCTACTTGGACTTTCCCATTATCAAGTTTTTTCAACCAGATGTGACCATCTCCACCTGTGAAATAATGCAAGTTTTCATCAAATTCATATTCACCAATTTTAATCAAAAGGAAATTTCCTCCAATAAAACTCATATCTACAGTTGTTTTCCTTAAGATTTTATTAAAACTTTATGCTTTGTCAGAGTTTTTTCATGCTTATCTTTATCACTTTAAACAAACAAAATACAATAGTGTTAACTATTTTGATGAGCTAAACAATAAATTGAGAATCTTATTAACATCCTCTTTGGATTTTTGTTTGTTCGAGTTATCTCTTTTTTCTCTACTTCTAGGTCTTGTAAGATGACGGTGAGCAATAATTGGTGGTAAATATTCTTGTAAAGCTAACTTTCTAGGTACTAGCTTCTCAATAGGTTTTTTGTTTCTATAGACAGCTGAACACTTGTGACATTTATAACCTTTATTTTTACCTGCAGATTTTAAACGAGCGCTACATTCATCACAAAATGGATTTTCATATGAGAAGGTTTTTTCCAGTATATCAACTCTTAATCTTTCAATATTAATTGTAAGTGGGTGTTTTTCAGCAGGAGGACGGACGCCACCAAAAACAGTAACTTCATCACCAATGATGAGATTATTTAGTTCTCCTCTGAATTTCTTTGTAGGTTCATAAGCTGCACAATCAATTTCCCCAGTATTATCCTTAATTGGGAAAATAAGATGACTGCCTTCAATATAGTATGGGTTCTTAGATACTTTTCCTTGAGTAATAATGGAGAGGTGCGGTTTTAATTCATTGATTTTAAATTCCTTAACAAAATGCTGATTTGTGTGTTGATTCGTTCTGAAAATCATCCTCATAGTAATTTCTTCTAGAGGTTTAATAATACACCAAGCTTTCATTACTTCCTCTGCTGTTTCCCCTCTAATCCCTGTGAATACAGGATCTGCTCCCCTTGGGGTAATCATGATTGAATTGTAATCATAATCTACATTACTGAATGTTAAGGGAGTTGCTTTGTCTGCTGCAATAATACTATCTCGATCGATTAATCTTTTAGTACCATATTTTTCTGGACTTCGATATGTCAAATGCTCATATGTAAAATCGTCATTAAGTGGATTGCCAATAGATCCTAATGCTCCGATAATTCCTCTTCCATTACCAAATTTTACTAAATCGATATTAGCGAATGAATTGAATTTTTCTGCTTCAGGTATAGAAATGATATCCCACAATGCTCTTTTTGAGAATTCTTTTACTGCACTGGTGATTTCATCTGATAGAAAAGCAATTCCTGGATTTGTATTCTCATCATCTAGTTTAGCCATTTCTTTTACTTTTCTTATTACAAGCTCTCGAGCATTTTCCAAATCCTTCTCTTCTCCATCCACTCTAATTGCTACAGCACCATTTCCTCTTGTTTTGTAAGGAATATTTGGATTTAACCTAATTAAATTTGGAAAATCTAAGAAATCTACTTGATTGGCAATTTCATTGATAATTACAGTTGCTAAATGGGTAGTACATGATCCTTTTAATGAATCTGTATCATCAATGCCAATATGAAGAACTTTTTTCATTCAGTTTTTCCTCTAATAGCATCCAAGAATTTCGAGTATATAATTTTAGTCAAAATAGAAACCTTTTTTCTCAAGTTTTTCTTGTAGCTCGTCTTCAATTAAGGGGAGAATTATATCCATTTTACCAATTGGTAACATATCACTTGGATTGCCTTTAATGTATCCAAGATCAAAATGATTTTCAATAGCACTAAATCCCAATCTTTGATAAACTGCATGAGCGATTTTTGGAATTTCACTTTCCCAAGACTCAATACCATGAGTGTCATAGATAGCTGGAATGCTACCAAATATGTTTTTCAGTGAAATGTCGCTTAAAATCTGATGTTTTTTGCAGTAACCAGGGAAAAGCTCTTGAAAAGAAATCTCACCTGATAGTTTATATTTTATTTTCATAGGATGAAATGCTTGTTCAGTTCCAACTATTACTACATTTAAAGTTTGGTTAGGATTTTCAATTAGTTGCCGATGCTCATTAATAGCACTTCTAAGATTGTCGATTAGTTTTGAACCACAAGTCCAGATGACGTTTTTGCGATGTTTTTGTAATTCCTGCAACGTTTTTTTGATAATCTGATCAGGTTGATGATAGCTAGCTTTGAATTGGTTATCTAATCCAATTATTTTATTTCGTATATCTGCTAGAGGTATTACACTTGTCATATCTATTGCATGTGTTTTCTCTTTACCTTGAGCATCTTTTCCTTTGATCATTGATTCGGGACGTCTTAATGCAATTTGCCAAGCATCAGAAGATATTATCATTAGCTGAATTAATTCACGAATTCGAACTTTATCTTTCAAAGTCTCTTTGGAATAAAGTAATCCATGTCCTTCTACTACAAAGAAGGGTTCTGCTTCATGCTCTAACATTACAACGTTTATGTTGTTAGCTACCATATCTAAAACAACATGTTGTAAAATATCACAACGGTGTTCTGCATTGATAGACCTGGCTACTTCTATTTGCCACAAATCAGAATGAAAAATATATGATGGGTGATTAATTTCTTGTAATTCACCTTTTCTATCTGTTATCTTATCTTTACCCCATCTAACACTTCTTCCTTCATCTTGTACCTTATAATCTCTAATGGAGATTTCACGTTGAACATGACCTGCTAGATTTGCATTATCACTATCTAAATCTATTCGTTTTCTTTGTCCTCCAGATAGAACTGTCAAGTCCTCTACAGAAGGTATCATAGAATCCTTTTCAATTTCTGATCCAACCTTGTTACTAACTGTTCCTTTGTCCATTGGTTCACTTCTTTCAATACCAATAGAATCATCCTCTTCAAATGGCGAAACCTTCTCTTCTAATCTTCTTGAAACAAACCCCTTTCTAATTGAATTTAATCCGTACCTATCACTTTGCTGAGTATCTGCTTCTTTCTCAGCCTGAACGCCTTCTACTTTAGCGGTTATCTTAGGTGCTAGTCTAGCTGCGGGAGAACTAATTACTCCTCCTCTATCCTTAAATTGCACTGTTTTCGCAGCTTCAATTGCTGAAAGTAAAACGGCTTTTACTTTGTCAATAGATTTATCGCCAATAATTCGATTAACTCCAACATCAAAGTGTTTCATTAAGATTTTACGATCAATTTCGGATGGAATAATATCTTCACCAAAGATACGAATAAGATCTTCCAAAGTGATTTTCTGAGACAATTGTGAGCACCAGCTATTTATCATTCTTAATGTCATTTAAGTTCGACAAGTTCCATATTGCTAGATGAAATAGTATTTTAAAAAAATTAGCATTATAACAAAGTATGAGAAGATAAGAAAAAATCGATGTTTTTACCGAACTTTCTTCATATTTCTAAATGCTAAAGCAATATCTCGATCTTTAATGGTCTTTCTTTTCGCAAAAACAGCTAGCTCTCCAGCATCTATTGATAGCTCCTCAGCAACATCACTTAAGACTTTACGAAGCTCTTCAGCTGCGCTTTCGCTTA
Organism: Candidatus Heimdallarchaeota archaeon; assembly: GCA_019058275.1. Classification (GTDB taxonomy): domain Archaea; phylum Asgardarchaeota; class Heimdallarchaeia; order JABLTI01; family JABLTI01; genus JABLTI01. The sequence continues at coordinate 18,481 of JAHLVW010000102.1, read as the reverse complement.
CAAGCATATTAGTAGATTCTTTGATTATTCGCTCTATAGGAGCTAAAGGAAGGTTTGTTCTTCTATGTCTTGCCATTAGATTGTCACCTTAACAATATTAAATGAAAACATTGATTCTAACAAATCCTTTTTACTCTAAAGTCCATTTTAAAGGTTTTTATTACAAAATAGGTTTTATGTCGGAATATTTCTACAGCTTGAAATTAAACGAGCAAAAAATAAAGAATAAGAAGGGGAAGAAAACCCCCCCTTAGTTAAAGAATTAATAAATCTCAATATATCTATAAGCATCTTCATTAGAACTAAAGCAATAATGAAGCTGTTGATAGTTCTTTCTGAAAGCGTTAACTTCTTTAGCAATTTTCTTGGTATCTTCGCGGTCAATAACAACTCTTCTAATGAATTTGGCGATTTCCTTCATTTCACCTTCTTTCATACCTAAGCGAGTTATTTCAGAAGTACCCATACGAATGCCACCGGGATTAAGGTAGTTCCTTCCTTCAAACATATCCCACGGGAGTAAGTTGCGATTGAGAATAATGTCTGCTTCTTCAAGATCTTCTTCTATGTCTTTTCCTAAACCAGCATTTTCTTGTAGAGAACTTATATCTACTAACAAAGTATGTGATTTTGTGAATCCTCTTTCTTTACCGCAGACTCTGAATCCTTCACTTTCTAGTGCTTTAGCCAATGCTTGTGAGTTCTTAACAACTTGCCCACCATAATCTTTTCCAAATTCTTTGATTTCAGCAAGTGTAATTGCCAATGCAGCTACATTATGCAAATGATGGTTACTTGTCATTCCTGGGAAGGTTGCTCGTTTTATTTTATCGTAAAATTCTTCTTTGTCAGAAGTTGCTACAACACATCCATGTTGAGGTCCGAACATTGTTTTATGAGTTGAAAATGACATTGCTTCCACTCCTTCTTTAAGTGGATTTTGGAAGTAACCACATGCAATTAGTCCAGAAACATGTGCTGCGTCATATGTTACTGTTGCTCCTAGGTCTTTAGCAACTGGTGCAAGATTCTCAACTGGGTGTGGGAATAGAAATACTGACGCACCAAAGTGCAATAATTTTGGTTTTAATTCTTTTATTGCTTCCTCAGCTTTTTCTATATCAACTACCAAAGCTCTTCTATCAAATGGTATATATTGAACATTTAATCCTCTTACTGCTCCTGCAGTTCCTCCCATGAAGGCTCCTTTTTTTGTGTGTAATGGTCCTGTTGATATGTGTCCTCCATTTGGTATGCTAATTGACATACTAATATCTCCAGGATTGGTAAACGCTGAGTAAAGTACAAGATTTGCTACGACTCCAGAAATGGGTCTCACATCTGCAAAATCTGCTTTAAACACTTCTTTTGCAAGATCCATACAAATAAACTCAACGTCATCTATGTATTGACATCCTGCATATACTCTTTCTCCAGGCCATCCTTCCGCATAACGGTGTGAGAAATCACACAACGTTGCTTCTCGAACTTCATTGCTAGTAATATTTTCTGAAGCAATTAGAGGAATGGAACGAGCAAAAAGCCCATGATGATCTCTCATTTTCTGTCGGATTTGTTGAACTATTTCTTTACCATTCAAATGAACGTCCCTCGAGACAATTTTTTTTGATATTTTTATTTTGATTGAAAAAAATCTGTATTACTTACCTTAAAATTTTATCCCCAACATCCATAAAATTTCTAATAGTTGTCACTTGCAATTCTTTTTATACTCATTATGTTTTATCGATTAATGCAGAACATAGCTAGTTCCCTGTAAAAGCTAATTGTATGTGAAGGACAATGCCTACTAAGCAAGAAGGATTAGATGAATGTCAGATTGTTTTTGAAGTTTCAAATGAAATTGCAAATAAAATTGGTGGCATTTACACTGTAATAGCATCCAAAGCTCCTGAAATGCAACGATTAATGGGACCAGGTAATTACATCGCTATAGGATTATACAATGCTTTCAAAGCAAAGAATGATTTTGAAGAATTGGAATCCCCTAAGGAATTTGAAGAAGCATTTAATGCAGTTCGCGCTGAAAGCATTGAAGTTAAATATGGTAGGTGGAAAGGTGGGGGAGCAGTTGAGACAATATTAGTTGATCCTTCTTACTTGCTAGATGTTCCATTAGTAACAGGTAAATCTGATAGAAAAATAGATGAAATCAAAGGTGTTTTATGGGATTGGTTTAACATAGATTCATTATGGATGCCTGAAGTTTTCGACCCAATGGTAGCTTTTGGGTGGGCTGCTGGTGTCTTAATCTCTAATCTTGTTGAGACATCAAGATTCAAAGACAAGAAAATAGTTGCTCATTTTCATGAGTGGACATCTGGTCCAGGATTGTTATACCTCAAACGAACTTTGGTTGACATTGCTACGGTGTTCATGACGCATGCAACACAGTTGGGACGTAATATAGCTATGGGTGAGGAAGACATCAATAAAATCCTTGATGAGCTTCTAACAAAGGGAGAAACAATCCCTCCACAAAAAGCATATCAATACCATGTAGAAGGAACACATCAAATTGAAGTAATTTGTGCCAAAGAAGCTGATGCATTAATAACTGTATCTGAAGCTGTTGCTCGAGAGACTGAGGGTATCCTTGGAATAAGAGCTGATTTCATTATTCCTAATGGAATTAATTTAGAAAGTTTATCTAAATTAGAGGAATTAGTTTCAAAACATCAAAGTGCTAGATTGAGAATTGCTCGATTTGCTGAAGCCTATTTCAACCCTTATTATACTTTAAACTTAGAAAATCTGCTTATCATTCATATTTCAGGTAGATATGAATTTCATAACAAAGGTATAGATGTATTTCTTAGCTCTTTACAACTTGTAAACAATCATTTAAAGAAAAGTGGAACGCAAAAGGATATATTGACATTCATTTGGGTTCCAGCACCTGTATCTGGTATAAAACCCGATATTCTCGAGACTTTTCAACTAGTAAAACAACAACGAGAAATAATCCAATCACCTTTGTTTAGAATGGAAGAATGGATATCTCACTTAAAATCAGATTTTGATAAGCATTTAGGTTCAAAAACATTATCTGATTTCTTTAACGAATCTGAAATAAATGAGATCAACAAAATTGCTAAAAAGATGCCTAAAAAAACTAAGGATGAGTATCCACCAATTTGTCCATTTAATCATAATGAACGAGATACAATCTATCAAACACTTCTAGAGCTAAATCTGGTCAATAAACCAGATGACCATATTAAAGTGGTATTCTATCCTGTTTATCTCTCTGAAGATGATCAATTATTGAATCTAAATTATTATGATGCAGTTGCTGGTTGTGATTTAGGAGTATATCCCTCTGTATATGAACCATATGGATTAACACCATTAGAAGCTCTTGCTTTAGGTGTTCCAGCAATAACAACCGATCTTTCTGGCTTTGGTTTGCTGGTTAATGAACAACTCAAGGATGATGCTTTAGGGATTTATGTTTTAAAAAGAAAAGGAAGGACAAATGAGCAAGCAGCAGAAGATTTAGCTGAAGTAATAATTAAGCACTCAAAGCTTTCACCAAAACAAGTCAAAAATGCAAGAAGAACAGCAAGAGAAATATCGGAATTGTATAGTTGGCGAAATATTATCAAAGAGTACAAACAAGCATATAATCAAGCAATCTCTAAAATGCCTTCGAAAATAAAATGATTCTAAAATTCTTATCTTAGCATTTGCTCAAATCTGTTTTCCTTCTAGCTTCATCAGCTTTGATACTCTCAATGTCAGCTACATTAGGTTCAAAACCAGCTTTTATCTTTCGTTTTAAGACTGAGAAAAGTATCTTGTAAAGACATTCTGAACACATGATTCCACCAGTTAGATGCATCATATTGTAAGAATCAATATATTCATCATTACTTGCAGTAGTTCCCTCAACCATTAATTCTGTTGTATCAGTAGCACATCTAATATTTTCACTTTCATCAGATACGAAAATACTGTTAAAACAAACCATTCTTCCAACGGTTTCAAATTCCTCAATTGTTTCCTTTATGACTTGTTCAGGATTCTCAATGTTTTCAGCAAATAGATTTTCCAAAGGTACAACCTTAATAGGAGTAAAATTATCATGATTAATGCAATAACTACCATCAGCAAGATTAAGTAATAAAGGACATGTATTGTAATATTTCTTATCAGCGATTTCCTTATAGTCAACTTCAAAAACTAACGTTTTCTTCGTTAGTTTGGAATATGTCCATTTAAACATCTCTACCAAACCTTTTGTAGTAACAGCGCTGGTTTCAATTATATTCCAATCTCTTTTCATGAGCTCAGAAATAGAAGAAAGCTTGTGTCCTATTTCTATTGCACCCATAGTGTTTGGTAAATCAATTTTGTTTATTAAAACTAGAATTGGAGCTGCATTTGCTTCTGTTAATACTAACATATTTTGAAATTCTTTCATAGATTCATCTAATCGCTCATGATCACTAGAATCAACTACATAGAGAATGAGATCTACAGTATTCAAATAGTCTACCCATAGAAGTCGAAAGTTTTTTTGCCCTCCCATATCCAAAATTGAAACATCAAATCCAATTTCTGAGAAGCTCACTTGCTCAAGATTAACACCTACAGTTGGTATGGTTTTCGTTAATTTATGCTTCGTAAAAACATCAATAATGGTTGTTTTTCCAGCATTATCGATGCCTACGAATCCAATTGTTGGCAAGTATGATATTCTCCTTTTTGAAATTAGTATAATATCCCACTAGCTCTTAATTTAGAACAAGTAAGAATGTTGTTTATAGTTGATAAAGATTATTTTTGTGCCAATTTCTAATAATTTTTATCAGTCTTACTTTTTTTATATTAGCATATATTTGATAATGCTTTTAGATATACTATGTATACTTTCTTTTACAACTATGGTGATTTTCAGTGACAACTAATGAAAACGAAACAGTTAATGAAGAAACTCTCAATGAAAACAATGAGGAATTAACTGAAGAAGAATTAAAGATTAAGTTCAAAGATGATGATAGATTTCAACCACTTGTAAAATTACCAAAGTGGTTGCGAATAATATTAATGATCGCTCCAGCTTTGATAATTGCTGGTATTATTATTCTAGTTGATCATTATGTAGGATTTTCTGAAAATATAAACCCTACAGCAATAATAGCTATTATTGGAATGTGCGTTTTTGGTCTAGTTGTTGTTGGAGATATGTTATATCGTAATGTATTTGTTTATAGGATGCTGAGAAGAGAATCCAAAAAATCTCGAATCTATAAACAATACATCAAAGAACAAAAAGCTGAAAAAGCAGCTAAAGCAAAACATGAGTTCCTTGATGATGAAGAAGATGAATATCAATACGATAAAGATCCAGATATTGAGGAAATAGATGAGGAACAATATGAGGACGATGAGGATTTTGAAGAAGAAGAAGAATACATATATGAACTCGAAGAGGAAGATGAAGATGAATTCTACCATATGAAATCATTCGTTATGAGAGGTGGATTATTAACGATTCTCTTAGTAAATTCAATCATCTTGATATCCTTAGCAGTAATCTTTCAACTTACACTCTATGGTGGATTTGGTGTTCCCGAAGAATAGGGAATTAATCCACTATCATTAACTTCTTATAAACAGATTCAAAGTTGACAAAATTAGAGCAAAAATTATATTTGGAAAGTTTTTTTTCAAATATAGAATCTGAAGAAAATTCTACAGCTTATAAGTTTGGAGTATACAAATTAAAAATAATCATCAAAAGAAGAGAAATTTTGTTAGAAGTTAAATTTAAGTTCAAGAAATGTTTTGAATTAACATAGGAAAATTATGGTTAATGGGATAAACAACGTCTAAACGAATTTTAGTTTTGCTCTGACATCCAGACAAGAAAAGCTTCTGTAATGCTTTGGTAGATGCTTATATTCTTGGAGCTAAAGAATCTGGAGCAGTAGTCAAAATCAACATTAGCGATTTATCTTTTGATATAAACTTAAGATTGGGTTATAAAATTGATCAAAAACTTGAGCTTGATTTGATTAAAGCTCAAACACAGATTAAATGGGCTGATCACATTGTTTGATTCTTTCCAATTTGGTGGGGAATATATCCTGCAATCATGAAAGAGTTTATTGACCGAGTGTTTATCCCTGGATTTGCATTCAAACTTACAGGAAAATTTCTTTGGGATAGCCTTCTAAAAGGAAGGAGCTCTCGTTTTGTAGTTACTATGGGTAATTATAGATTAGTTTATCTTTGTTATTTTCACCAGGAACAACTGCATTATGGTACAATCTAAGATTATTTGGTATGCGACCTATTCGTATGACTTTCTTTGCACGCTTAAGAAGAAAATCTGAGAAACGTTTAAACAAGTATCTGGCTATAATTAAGAAAATGGGTCAGAAACAAAAATAAAAAAATTTATTATTTTATAGTGATAAAATAAGCTCAATAGGTATCATTCTAATAAACAAACAAAGTAATACTCGAAGGGAATAAATAATGGTTCATTACAAAGATATAGGATTTGTAAACACTCGTGAAATGTTCAAACATGCTATGGAAAATGGCTATGGAATACCAGCTTATAATTTTAACAATATGGAGCAATTACAAGCTATAGTAATGGCTTGTGTGGAGTCACGTTCTCCAGTAATTCTTCAAGTATCTAAGGGGGCTCGAAAATACGCAAACCAAACTTTGCTGCGATATATGGCTGAAGGTGCAGTTGAATATATGAAAGAACTTGGTGGAAACATACCAATGGCTCTTCATCTTGATCATGGAGACTCCTTTGAATTGTGCAAATCATGTGTTGATATGGGTTTTTCATCAGTTATGTATGATGGTTCACATCATCCTTATGAAGAAAACATCAAAATAACTAAACAAGTAGTCGAATATGCTCACCAAATCGATGTTACAGTTGAAGCTGAACTCGGTGTCTTAGCTGGCATTGAAGAACATGTTTCTTCTGAAAAATCTCACTATACTAAACCAGAAGAAGTAGAGGATTTTGTAAACAGAACTGGTTGTGATAGTTTAGCGATTTCAATTGGTACATCACATGGTGCTTACAAGTTTAAACCAGGAAAACCAATACCACCTTTAAGATTTGACATATTAGAAGAGATTCAGAAGAAATTGCCAGGTTTTCCAATTGTTTTGCATGGTAGTTCATCTGTTCCACAAGAATACGTTGAAATGGTTAACAAATTCGGTGGTGACCTTAGTGGAGCTGTGGGTGTTCCTGAAGACCAATTAAGAAAAGCTGCTGCAATGAATGTTTGTAAAATAAATATCGATTCAGATGGACGTCTTGTCGTAACAGCCATGATTAGAAAGGTTTTAGCGGAGCAAAAAGGTGTATTTGATCCTAGAAAATACTTTGGTCCTGCTCGAGAGGAATTAAAGAAGTTACTAATTCATAAAAATAAGAATGTATTAGGTTCTGCTGATAGGTACTAATGACCTTTCACCAGTTACCTATTATTTTTTTCTACAATTTTCTCAATGCTTCTTGGAATTCTTCTTCTTTTATCCAACCATCTAATCGCATTTCTCCAACAATTAACGTTGGAATTGTCTTTATTTTAAGTGGCTTAATTTCCTTAGTTTTTAATGCAATATTTAACCTACTGATATTAATTTCCGGATTAGTTTTTTCTAACTCCCTTAACCAACGTTTAATTCTAACACATTTTGGACATAAAGGTGCTGAAACAAAAATTATTTCTTTTAACATCAAAATCATCCATTTTTTTCTTGAACTAATCTGAAATAAAATTGTAAATAAAGCTACCTACCTAAATGTTTTCAATATAAAATGTTATCTTAAAAAATTAAGCGGATAAACATTTATTAGATAACTCTTATCTTTGACTAGGTTTTAGTGAATAATTGGTTGATTTGAATCTTTGAAAGTGGAAGAATTTAATGCTTTAATAGTGGGTGGCGGATTAAGTGGGTTAAGAGTTGCTATTGAACTAGTAGATAAAATGAGTACTGCAGTGATAAGCAAGGTTTATCCTTTAAGAAGTCATTCCGGAGCAGCTCAAGGAGGAATTAATGCTTCTTTGGGTAATACTGAAGCAGGTAAAGAAGATTCAGCTAAAAATCACGCTTACGATACTGTCTATGGTTCAGATTATTTAGCTGATCAGGACGCTGTAATGCTTCTAGCTGAAGAAGCTCCAAAAATTGTCATAGAATTAGAAAGCATGGGTGCTCCCTTTTCTAGACTCGATTCAGGTTTAATTGCCCAAAGACCTTTTGGTGGGGCAGGATTTCCAAGAACCTGTTATGCAGGTGATAGAACAGGGCACGCATTACTGCATACAGTTTATGAACAATGTGTTCGTAAAGGAGTAAAATTCTATGATGAGTATTTCTTGATAGATTTGATAAAAGTAGGGAACAATGTTTCTGGTTTAATAGCTATGGATATAGCTACAGGAGAACTTGTTGTCTTTCGATCAGAAATGGTTGTATTAGCGACAGGTGGTTTTGGTCGAATCTACCAACGTTCAACAAATGCTATTATAAATACTGGTGATGGATTGGGTGCTGCATTTCGAGCAGGCATTCCAATGCAGGATTGTGAATTTGTACAGTTTCATCCTACAACTCTCTATGGTACTAATATTTTGATGACTGAAGGTGCCCGTGGAGAAGGTGGATTGCTGTATAATACAGAGGGAGAACGCTTTATGAAAAAAGTCGCTTCAAAAGCTATGGAATTAGCTCCTCGAGATATTGTTGCACGAGCTATAGAAACTGAAATCATGGAAGGACGAGGATTTGAAAATAGTTATGTTCATTTAGATTTAACACATCTCGGTCGAGAAAAAATAATGGAAAGATTACCCGGAATAAGAGAAATTTCCATGTATTTTGCCGGAGTTGATCCAATAGAAAAACCGATACCTGTTCAACCAGGACAGCATTATTCAATGGGAGGTATCGCTTCAAAATATAAAGGAGATTTTGGTGAAACACCATTAAATGGTCTTTATTCAATTGGAGAGACATCTTGTGTCTCCGTTCATGGTGCAAATAGATTAGGTGGAAACTCGCTTCTTGAAACAGTTGTTTTTGGTAGATATGTTGGAAGAGCTATTCTGAAGAAAGGAAAGCAAAAAACACTTGCTCAAGGAGATGTTAAAAAAGTTGTGGAAAATGCTCTTGGCATAATTGAGGATCTTTTCAAAACTTGGAATTCTAATACTGGTAAAAAACCTGTAGAAATCAGGACAGCTATGAAAAATACCATGGATGTGAATGTTGGTGTTTACCGAGTTGAAGAAAACTTGCTGAAAGCAGTTAATGACCTACAAAAAGTACAGAAGGACTTCAAATCTATGAGTATTGAGACAGATGACAGAAAATTCAATTATGGTTTAATTAGAGCATTAGAACTTCGTAATATGGTAGATATAGCTGAAGTAACAGCATTCGCTGCTTTGTGGAGAAAAGAAAGCAGAGGTGCTCATTTCCGAACAGACTATCCTAAGAGGGATGACGAACAATTTTTAGTTCACTCACTTGTTTTACAGAAAAAAGAAGGATTAATTATGGGAACGAAACCAGTAACTCTGGGTATTTTTGAAGTTAAGGAGCGTGCATATTAGTTGACAATAAAGGAAAAAACAATCATAATTTATAGACAATCTGATCCAAAATCCAAACCAAAATATGAGCGCTATAAAGTACCTTTAACTCCGGGTATGACAGTATTAGATGCTTTATTTTATATTCAAGACTATTATGATCACACTTTGGCATTTAGGTATTCATGTCGAGGTGCTATTTGTGGATCATGCGGATTGACGATTAACAAGTTCCCACAACTTGCATGCAAAACACAAGTTGATCCAATTGAACTAAAGAAACATGCCAGAGTTCCAGAGTTAATCTTCGGAGAGCTATCTGATTGGGACAAAGAAAATGAAATATTAATTGAACCTTTACCAAACATGACAATCATTAAGGATTTAATTGTTGATATGAAACCATTCTGGATATTTTACAGAGAAGTGAAGCCTTACTTTGACAGAGAAATCACTGACGTTGCTCCAGAGTCTAGTCAAACTTTTGAAGATGCGAGAAGAATAGAACAACTAGTTTATTGCATTTTATGTGGTTTATGTTGGACTTGTCCAGTTTCAGGAAAAAACAAGAATTATTTAGGACCTCCAGCATTAGCAAAAGCATTTCGTTTTATTGATGATACTCGAGTTTCTAATGAACACAGAAAAGTCATTTACGACAAAGCAATGCAAGAAAACAGCGTATCAGCATGTGAAAAAATCTTTGCTTGTAATGCAGTTTGTCCTAAAGGAGTCATGCCTGGAACAGCAATTGATAAAATAAGAAAATTAGAGAAGAAATAGCATGAATAAGAAAGTACGAATTGAGAAAGATATTCTAGGCGAATTAGAAGTCCCCGAAGATGTTTACTGGGGAATAAATACACAAAGAGCTCTCAGAAATTTTAAAATTAGTCAAAAGAGATTCCCCAAGATTTTTCTTCTTTCCTTAGCTAAAGTGAAAAGGGCTTGCTTAGGTGCTAATCAAAAACTGGAAGTCATAGACAATATTGAAGCGAAAGCTATTCGTCAAGCAATTGATGAAATATTGGTTGATGAAAAATTCCTTAATCAATTTCCTATTGATATCTTCCAAACTGGGTCAGGCACACAAATTAATATGAACATGAATGAAGTATTGGCCAATAGAGCAAATGAAATCCTAGGTCACCCTAAAGGGAAGAAGAAACCAATCCATCCAAATGATCATGTAAACAAAAGCCAATCAAGTAATGATGTCATCCCAACAGCAATGCATCTTGCATCGATTGAATTAATCCATAAAAAATTATTACTATCATTAGAAATACTGAAAAAATCTTTGGACAAGAAAATGAACGAGTTTAAAGATGTAATCAAGGTTGGGAGAACTCATTTACAAGATGTAGTTCCAATACCTCTTGCTACTGAATTTGCTGTTTATCACCAGCAAATTAAATCTGCTATTAAGCGCTTAACAGAAGTGTTAAAAGAACTTTATCTTCTTCCAATTGGTGGTACTGCTTTAGGTACAGATTTGAATGCACCTGAGAATTTTGATCAACTTGTAATTGAAACACTTTCAAAAAGCACAAAATACTCATTAAAAATCAATCCTGTAAAAGCTGAAGGAATCTCTTCACACAATACATTAGTTAGTGTTAGCAGCGTACTAAAGCTTCTAGCTCTTTCTTTAATGAAAATGGCTAATGATATATGTTGGATGGGGAGTGGTCCAAGAGCAGGTTTGGGTGAATTATTACTACCGCAAAACGAACCAGGATCATCGATCAAGCACGGTAAAATTAATCCTACTCAATCTGAAGCTTTAATTCAGGTATGTTTACAAGTAATAGGAAATGATACTACGATCACTTTTGCTGAAGGATCTAGTAGCTTGCTTGATTTAAATGTAGCAAAACCACTCATGATTGTAAATCTATTAGAATCAATAGAGATTTTGTCTACTGGCATTGAATCTTTTGTTAATAATTGTCTGTTAGGATTGGAAGTAGCCAACCAAAAAATAGACAAAAACCTAAAAAATGCACTAATGATTGTTACTCGATTAACACCCTATATTGGATATGAAAAGGCTGGAGAAATTACCCAAATTGCACATGAAACAGGAAAAACAATCAAAGAAGTAATTCAGGAAATGAAAATTAAGATTAATGGAAACATAGACGATATACTTGATCCCCGAAAAATGGTTTAAGATTAGAATTTGGTGAATTTCATTTGGATCCTTTAACTCATATAGCTATAGCTTATTGTTTGATATTTTGGATACAGAAATTCAAAAAAATATCCGCGAAATTCATGATACCATATTTAATTGGTGCAGTTATACCAGATTTAGATATTTTCTTCAATTGGGTGGTCTATCTTGCACCTAAACTTTATTGGTTGGAACACAGGGGTATGGGTCATAGTATTGTAGGTGTAATTCCTTATGTTATTCTAACAGCTGTAACACTTAATTTCTCAAAAATAAAAAGAAGTATTTGGAAAGAAAAAAAATATCCTGACCTTGATTTTTGGTCTTGGGGAGGAATTATGTTTCTTTACTTAGGGACATTAACTCATTTACTTACAGATTTTTTTGTTCCTACAGGATTGATGCTTTTCTTTCCTTTCAGCTTCAAATGGTATGGATTGAAAATTCTGTCCACAAATAACATCCATTCTATTCTTGCAGCAGTTTTTGTTCTTTCAATTTTTCCTTTGAATTGGAACAAACGAAGAAGAAATATTGCTTTAACATTATTCATCATAAGTATTACTTTTTACAGTGCTGTAAGAGTTGCTGTGAATATTAATTCATCTAAGGTTTTTGAGGATAAATATGGGAGTAGTGATTATTCCAGTAGTGAACTCATTTTTACTTATAATGTAAACTACAAAGTATACGATTCTACTGATAACAATAATAAAACATATGTTATTGCAATAATTGATGGCATGCAGAAGAAAATTGTGGAAGAATTCTTCATTCCTGAGATAAAAATTATTGACAATGCTTCTATCTCTCAAATCCTCCAATTAGTTAATGTTACAAGGGAGAATAGTCATTATTATCGTCTTTGGCAAAAGAACCAGATTGTTTGTGCAGAAGTACAAAAGGAAACTGATGATAGTTGGCTTATTAGATGGTTTGCACCAATACGCGAAGCAGAAATGCGAACAAAAATAGGATTCATTGATTATACAGGCACTGCAGAAGTTGTTTTTCATATAACAGAAAGTGGTGTAATTACAAAAATAGATAGACCATTAGCAATTTAAAAATCTAATATTCTGCAGAGTTATAGTAAAAAAATCATCGTATCGATGCTTCTATAGATTCATTGATTTTATCTTTTGTAAGCTTAAGTTGGATTCCTGTTTCCAAAACTTTTTCTAAAGTTTGACTAGAGAATAAAATATCTGTAGCTTCACTTAAAGCTGGAAATACGGCAGGATCTAATTGAACAACAACTTGAAAAAAGTCAGTTTGAATATCACAGATTCGTGTAGTGTCGTCTTCATCGCTGTCAGACTGATCAATTATCTTTGTAATTTTTCCAACAATTATATTATCTGTAGATGTTGCGTTCTTTCCAATCATTTCTGCAATTGTGAATTGGTTTTCATCACCAGCCAAGATTACTCACCTATTATGCAATTATCTAATCAAATGTATAAGATTTCATACTAAATAAATGATTTGAAGCATACTCAAAGATTCTAAATTAGAATTTTTGTAATTGATACCAATTTTTAATAGGATTAATTTTATAATATTCATTAGGATGTACAGAAATCATGGTATTGAAAGATAATAATAATCTTGAACAATTACTTCACATCGCTAATATCCTTGAAGAACGTATAGCTCTTTATAAGAAAAGGCAGCTGGAAACAAAACGAGCAATTAAAGCAATGCATCGTGCGAATATTGTGCCTGATCCCTTTAGAATGCAAATTATGCTAGAAGCTGGAATTAGTTATGAAATTAATTTTATTGGGAAAAAAGCACTAGATAATCTAATACAGAAGCTAAACAAAGAAACTAAAGCTGAATTATCTGAACTTTTAAAAAAAGAATTTTTCACACATATTAATCAAGATAAATTAGTTATTAAGCAAATTAATCCATCCAAAGAAAGAATACTTCCACTAGTTGATGTAGTTTTTAGCTTAGATGAAAACTTTCAAAGAAAGGAAATAGCTAAATTCATTTTGCAATACTCGGAACAATTAGTAAAATCTATTTTCAAAGAAATAGCTATTTTTGATCAACCTTTCACAAAACAAGTAATTGATAATCTAAATTCTTTCTTAGAAGCAAAAAACTAAATCTTATTTTTCTGAACCTTGTTTGAGAAATGAGCTAATTCGCTCACTATTAGTTGAGTATGATTCAAAAATCTGATTATTGATTTTCTCAACAAATGCAGATGAATTTACCACTTCTTTTCCTATGAATTCTTCAAATAGCTTTAATCTATCTTCGAATTTTAATACATTAATTTCTGCTAAAAATGATTTTTGAGTTAAATATTGTTTCAATGATTTTAGGAAGTTTTGAGAATAATTAGTTAGTGCAGAAACCAATTGATTTTCTGCTTTTGTTGAAAGAAAGAAGTCTTCATGGTTTTGATATAAAACCCCTACCTTGAATGCTATTTCGTTATTCTGGTTTTCCAGCTCTTCAACTACTGTTTTATCTGGTAACTGATTATTGGTACTCCAAATAACTTCTTTAATTTTATATGAACAACCATCTTCATTGTAAATCTTAGATCTTGTATTTTTCAAAGATTTAACAATATTTTCTTTTTTTGCATGAAAATGAGTTAAACGCCATTGTATGTAGTCAATTAGTTTTCTCAACACTACAAGCTCGAAATTGATGTGAATCAAATTATCTTCTATTTGTTCATATGAAAACAAGAAATTAAAGAAAACACCCGAGTTTTTCATTTGAACCTCTTTGATTCTATTCATACCAAAAAAAGAATCACATTCAAGCATATCAAAAAAATCTGTAAGAATTCCTTGAATTGGTTCATCAGCACCAAATGAAGAGATTTTAATTGAATAATTCTCACTTATTTTCTCAATATTTCCATATTTCTTTTTCTTAAATAAATTAAGAAATTGATTTTTAGTTAAATTTACATTAATTATTTGATTATCGTCTTTTGTTTTACTTTCTTCTATAAAATCAAATTGTGCATGTATTAAACTCGTAGATATCTTCACATCAGTTCCATGTTTTTCGCAGAAATTTCTGATTAAAGGTCTGCCACAAAAGCATGTTCGCTTATATGTTACATCAATAATCTTGTTTAATCGAAACATGACAGTTCACATCAGTGTTGATTACTTTTCTGTTTTAATAATTCTTCTTTTAGATTATTTAGAGCTATAATATTGTGCATTATCAGCAAATGTTGAGATTCCTTATCAACTCTGCTTAAATTTTCATAGGAATTTTCTTGACAAATACTACAAGAGCAAAGGTCTATCTCATCATCTGTTAAATCTGAGATTGGCTCATATGTCCCATTAAAAATGTAATTGCCTTTTAGAGATGCTATAATATAACCATAACCATCAACTGAATCAGTATTAGCATCAATTATTAGTTTCAATAATTCAGGATGTAGAAATTTGCTAAATATATGTAGTGGATAACCTTTTGTTATTTCTCTGGCAAGTGCAATTCTCTCCATATTTCTCTTAATTTCTGATTCAAATACCAAACCACTAATAGCAAATCTTTGTATTCCTAGTTTCTTAAATTCATTAAAGGAGTGCTCTAAAATCTCCTTTGTAAATCCTTGTAGAGGACCAATAACTTGACTTGTTTTATGCTTCAAATCTAGCAATATTTTGGTGTTACTAATTGTATCTTCGATTTTTTGATTGACGATTCTAGAAGAATCTTCTCTAAAAACAACTTTGTCTACTGGTACAACTAAATCTGCTTTGAGAAGAGCCTGCATTTCAGCAACTTCGTAAGGATCCAATTCATATCCCATCGAAGCAGCTGTGAATGCTCCTGAATCCATAAAGATTTCACAACCAATTTCTTTCTTCAAAGAGAATTCTTCTTTCAGTAATGTAGATTCAAAAAAAGGAAGAACACTCGATAAAACTTGTTCTTTGAAACTCCAAGGTGCAAATGGTTCATCTTGCCATTCGATGATTGATGGGTAAAGGTGTTTGTAATAGAGTTTGAACACTCGATGCAACTTCCTACAAGCAATGAATAATATTGAGATTAAAAATGGTTAAATATGGAGATAATTGAAAGTATTATATAATTAAGAATATTGTTTTCAACTAGGAAGAAGATTTATTATATCAATGAATTTAGGAATTTTTTCCCAAATACCTGTTTCCCAAAGAGTTAGCCTAACAAGACTAAATAAACCTAGAAATATAGTTGCCCATCCAACAGCTATTTTCAGCCATTGTCCTTCAGCTTTTTTAGTAACTAATGCTGCCAAAGGTGCAGAAAGTACTGCGCCTACTATTAGATATGGTGTTATACTTAGATAATCCCAAGATACTGGAATTCCACTACGATAGCTTTTTCCAAGATTAGTTAGAATATATGTAAGTACCCCAACGAAACATACTAAGGTTTCGGAAAGTGAAGTAGATGCGATAGCATTCCTTCCCTCACGACCGGATAATATCTGTCCTGAAACAGTAATTGGTCCATATCCCCCACCTGATAATCCTTTGTTAAAACCAGCTAACGCTCCTAGAGAAATTATTCTTTTGTAAGCAAATTTCAATTTCTTGTTTCTCAAGGTTAATATTACAATACCCATAGCTAAAACCATTACGCCAATATAGATTTTTACACCCAAATTGAAGGCATCACTATAACTAAATACAACATTTATTACAGCTGCGAAAATTGAGCTGACAATACCAAAACTTGCAAGGATAAACACTACTTTTGTGTCTGTTGTGAGATTTTTAATTCTTTCAAGAAGATTACCATCTTTGATTTTTATTTCGACTAATTCCTCATCCTCTCCAACTTTAATGTCATCTTCAATAACGATTTCTCCTACAAAATCATCATTCATATCGGAATAGTCATCATTGGGGATACCAATTGATGTTCCTGTTGATGATGCACTAGCTGGAAGAGAATAAACTTTTACTTTCCTTTTTCTTCGTTTTTTTTGAAAAGTTTTTTTTCGTCCAAGTTTGAAATTCCGAAAAGCACCATGAAAAAGGACTGAAACCAGACCAGCAAATAGTTCTGACATTAAAACTGCAGGGACAATATGGGCTACATCATAGCCAAAAATTAGTAACACAGGAGTTAATGTTGTTCCAAATCCCATACCTAGTGAGGCATCCATAAACTCAAAGATGAATGCTATAGCTACTAAAATTAGTAGTATAGGTGTAAAGTCAGCTATAAAGCTCATTTTTATCAGTCCTCTATGAATGCCAGCTAATTTTCTAAAATCTCTAGTATTTAAATTTAATTTATATATGCAAGATTTTTGAATCAAAATAACGAGCTTTACTCAATTTTGTGAGAGCTTCATCAAAGCTCTTGTTTCTCTAACTTCTTGGTCGAAATCTTCTTTTAGGATGTCAAACCAAACATAGATTTCTTTGACTTCAATGAATTTTTCGGCTTCAACAAGAATGACTACATCCTTTTTTAAGAAATTTTTAACAAGAATTAGTATATGTTCTTTCCAAATTTTCGTTTTCTGATCCTGTATTTTTTCAACTTTGATGATTTTACCTAATTTTCGACTATTCTTATCTGCAGCAATTTTTCCTACTAATTCTTGAACATTCATGATAATCATCCTTGGAACTATCAATACTTTTGATTAATATTATAGGCTAACTTTAATTTTGTTATTAAATTGTAAAATTAATTTACTTTCTCGAATAATTGGATTTAGTTTGTAAACCAAAATCTCAACACCATTTCTTTCAGCTTCTTGCAATTGCTTGCTGAAATTTGGATCTGTCTCTTCATTTGGTGAAAAGTCAATTGGATCATCTCTCATACACATAAATAAAACGACTGCTCTATCACCTTGTGATTTTATTTTTATTAACTCTTTTAGATGCTTTACACCTCTTGTTGTTGGTGCATCAGGAAATAATGCCTTTTGTCCATTTACTAATGTAACACCTTTTACTTCAACAAAACATCTCTCTTTGTTCTTTGATAACATGAAATCTAATCGGCTATTTCCATGTCGTACTTCAGGTTTGATATTTTCATAATTCTGAAGTTCTTCTATCCAACCATTTGATAATGCAATTTTTGTTACCAAATTAGGCAAACTAGAATTAATTGTTACTAAAATATCATTATAATGAACCGCTAAAATATCCCATTGAGTTTTCCGATCAGTCAAAGATAGAGGTTTCCTAATAACAAGTCTTGCTTCTGGAGTCAATAATTCTTTCATCCTTCCAGGATCATGAAGAAATGCTTTCTCGAGTTCTTTCTTCCCATCTGGAATCAAATTTACTAAGAATCGATTTGGTCTACTAACGAATGTAGCAAAACTTGTTTCTCCATTAACTGTGATTTCTTTCGCTGCCATAAATTATTATATGAACGTTTGTGTAAATACTTTTTGAAAGGTTGAAAAACCAGCTAATCCTTATCATTAGTTTTATTTAATTTTTTTCTCATGCGATAATACTTTGATACACCAACAAAAATTCTTCCTAATGTTATTTTTGTTGCTTTTATAATTTTAAATCCAATCTTTTCATATAATGAAATAGCATTTTGATTTTTTGCAGTAACTTCAAGCTCTACAAATTGGATATCTTCTTGGGTTGCGATATTAAAAGCATGATTGATTAGTTTCTTACCAAGTCCTTTTCCTCTATACTTTTCAAGT